>CAUWNA010000059.1:0-32876 GCA_963560135.1 uncultured Oscillospiraceae bacterium
ATAGCTGCACCTCGATTCGCATAGGGACCGCCGCTGTGGGTTTGTCCTCGTCGCAGGTAAATGCAATCGCCCCGGCGCTGGGCACGATCCGGGATACAGCGTTCCATGCCTCTCGCTGCCGCTCCCGAGTGGCCGCATCCGCCGCCCACTCCGGCCAGCAGGTCACCGCCTTGGCATCCGCCGGGATGCCAGGCACAGACACCGTCTGAGTGTAGGGGCCGCTGCCAAACCATGCTGTAGGCAGCGTAGCCGATAGCCATGTGGTGCGGGAGTTTACGTATTTCTCCATTTGGAGCAGCAGATCTCCCTCATTGTCCAGCATGATGAGCACATGGTTCTTGTCCACCCGCTCTACCACCAGGTATCCACCCCCGGATGTGTCCCGAACCGCCGTGCCGTCGTCTGCCGGGCGGCATCGGTCGTTGACAGCGCAGGTGCCGTTGTCAATCACCGGGGCAAACCCCATCATGCCCACATAGCAGTATTGGCTCAGCAGGTTGCTGTTTTCGTCGAACCGGCTGCCTGGCGCATTGGATGCAAAGCCAGGCGCTGCCATGCACACGCCCCGGATATCCGATGTGGACGTGGCCTTCTTCACCATCGCCCCGGACCGGCTGGTGTCCGCACCCACGAAGTAGCCCACCCGGTCCTCCCGGTTGGGATTGCCGTCTGACCACATGAATACCTCTGCATAGGCCGGATTTGCGGACTTCACCGTGTTGGCATTGGCGATCTCACTTTCCGATGCATCCCCGTAGTCATAGATAGTGGCATATACAATAGTTTGAAACTTGGGGGACGTAATCAAATCCCCGGCCGCATCCAGCAGCCGCACCTCGCAGTCCATCGCCCCGGACAGCGACGTGGTGAGCTGCGTAAACCCATAGTGAATGCTGTTCCCCACGATTTCACAGGGGTTTCGCAAAATGCTGCCATTGGGCCGCCGGCATACAAATTCTGCACTGCATTCCGCCGCAATGGAATACGGCTGTCCATGCAGGGTCAGGGTGATCACCAGGGTTCGCCCCGTATCCCATCTGCGTACCGCCACGCACGCCTGGGAGCTGACCTCCTGCATATCCAGGCTGATTCTGGTTTCCGCACTGGTCATAGCACCGCCTCCTTTTAAGCGCATCATAACAAAAGCGGCGCCCGGTTTCTATCCCAGGCGCCGCCAGTTGCACTGACTTCTATGACTATGTAATATCCAGCTTCAAGAAGTACTCCCGGCCCTTGAGGGTGACGAGGGTCTGAGTGCCGCTCCACTGGGTTTTCTCGTTCATGGTCTCCTTGACTTCAAAGTAGCCACGGTTCCGGCTTTCCACCGGCATCAGCTTTCCTTTTTTTATCCCGGTAGATATACTTGCGATCCAGCAGGAAGTCCGTGAACCGCTTTGGCTTGATTCCCAGCAGCTTTGCCGTCTCCCGGAAGCTGGTCAGGGCGTTTCTGTCGGCCAGATCGTCGAAATAAGCCGCTTTCGGCTGTAGGATCTGATTTTCCACCACCAACCGGGAGTTGTCCGCTTCCAGAGCCTTGCGCTTGTCCGTTTCCGATTTCAGGGCCGTCACCACTTGCAGCAGGTAGTCCGGGTTGAGGATGGCCGCTTGCAGGGTTTCCGGGGTCATGTAAGCCCCGTGATTACGGATGGAAGGCAAGACCTCCTGCGTGACCCAGTCGGTGAACCGCTCCGCACTGGGCAGCTTAGAGCTGAACACGAGGCGGTAAAGGTCGGATTCTGGGATGAAAAGCATATTCTGCTGACGGCCTACCAAATCGGTAGTGCATCTCGACACAGGATTTTTGCAATGCCGTTGAACATCTCGGCTTGGATTCTGATACCCCAACGCCCGGGCCACATCTGCCCCACAGAACAGGACGGCTCCATCTTCTTCCAGCGTGCGGACTTCCCCAAATTCCGGGGAGTTGAAAATCTGTAAGTCGTTCATCTCGATTCCCCCCTCACATAGGCATACGCCTCATCCACCTTTTCTTCCATGGCCTTGCGAATATCATATAAGCCGCTCCAAACGAATGCCAGAGCACTCCCGACCGACGCCGCATCCGTGATTACGCCGTTATCCACCGCATCGGAGATTACCAAAAGCGTGTCAACGCCTCGAACCAGATCGTCTTTCAGGTTGCTCATTTCCGACAGGAAGCTCAGCGGCAGCTTGTTATATTCTGTCATCTTGCCGCCTCCCGTCTTGCATGATACAGGCCATCCACGGCGGTGCGCAGAGATTCCTGTACCGATTCGAGATAGAACAAGTTCCCGTGGAACGCATCGGTCAGGGTGCCGGAGGATTCTCTTCCCTCAAGAGCTTCCACCATATAGCACAAGGTACTGATTCCACATTTAAGCCGGACGGCGATGCTTTCAAATTCGGAAATGGTGTCAAAGTTGTTCAGATCGTTCATGACGTAAATTCCTCCTTGATTTCAGCCCGGAGAAATGATAGAATGGATTTACCATCCTTCGGGCTGGTGTTTTTTGAAACAGTCTGTACTTTCTCAGGGTGGCAGACTGTTTCTCTTTTTTTAATCTTTGCGCTGTGCATTTTCACGCCTCCTTTACGATCTCACGCACATCCACGCCAAGGGCCCTTGCCAGTATGCCCGCAGTTTTCGGGCGGCAGCTTCCGTGGTTGATCACCCGGCCTAAGTTCTGCCGGGTGATCTCGCATCGCTTTGCCATCTCTGCGATGTCCATCTCTTTCTCTGCCATTATCAGCTTGATCTTGAATGTATCCAGCATCATGGTGTCACCTCCTTTGCGATTCAATCTGAATCATATTATAGCGATTCAATTTGAATCTGTCAAGTGTAAAATATTCATATTGAATATTTTAATTTGTATGATATTATATAAGTAGCAAGGAGGTGTCCCTATGGATTTTTCTTCTAGACTTAAAGAAGCCCGCAAAAAGGCCGGTATGACGCAAGATCAACTCGCATCAAAATGCGAAGTTGCCACAATTACAATCCGTCAATACGAATCTGGTAAAAGAGAACCAAAATACGAAACCCTATCCAAAATAGCCGCCGCCCTTGGTATCCCTGCCAGTTCGCTATTGGGGATCGGCTTCAAAATCCGGGATAAGATACAGCCACGGCCATCTAAAAAAGACGCTCATCTGGAATTGGATATTGACTCAGACCTCCTGCGCACCATTCATTCCCTTGCCCAGCAAGACCAGATTCCATTGGACGAGGAAGTGGAGCGGCTGCTCATGGAGTATATAGAAATCTTATCAGAGGATGTGACGGAGTAATTATGAAATCAAAAGTCGGAATTGTCTTTGCCTCCTTATTTTTCGTTATTTCCTTGCTGTTGGGTGCAGCTCTGTTTTTCTGTGCCGGAGACCTGACGGAATCCAAGAAGCAAGCAGCCGATCTTCAACAGCAGCTTTCCTCCCGCCAGTCTGATCTGGCCTCCTGTCAGTCTACTGTTGCTGACCTGGAGCAAAAGCTTTCAGATACAGAGGAAGCGCTTTCTGAAAAAAGCCGAAAAATCACCGATATGCAGCTGGACATTATCGGCCTACAATCCGAGTTGGAATTCATTCAGAGCAGGGCCGTGTTCGTTATGGCCTCCGGCCCCCGTCAGTACCACAAGTCCGCTTGCCTTGCCTTCCGTAATAGTCCTGATCGATATAGCGGCTACTATGTCTACACCCCAGAAGATGCCCGCAGCAGAGGCTATGACCCCTGCATGACTTGCTGTACATGGGATGTTTACAACAACTATAGGAAATAATCTCCAATTTCAAAAAATTTGCCCTCCCGGAGCGGGAGGGCTTTTGCTGTTATGTTCAAGCGTATTTGGCTCTATTTTGATGAATTTGAGCCAAACATATACCCTAGAACAGTCATTGTTATCAGCTTAAATGCTTCAAACGCATTTTCAATCAAATCGCTCGTTTCTTCCAACGAATGCGATACAAAAATATCCAGCAATACCATAATAGCCATCGCACCCATAGCTATAAACAGCACTGTTCTTCCGGTAAAAAAGCGAAACCTTGTAATTTCCTTGTCCAAATCATCCGTTTCTCCCAACTTTTGATCCAAAGGCCTCGACGGATTAGATGCAGAGTGCGATGGAAGCTCCATCCCCACAGGAAACGGCACATCTTCCTCGCATTCAATTTCTGGCACGGTGCGAACATCGCACGCTTCATTGCACATATCCTGCAAACCGTTATCATGAGTTGTCATTCAGCATATCCTCCACGGAAATCTGGTTTCTATGTGCCATATAAGCCCGATACCATCCAGAAGTTGATTTATGTGTTTTTTGGGACAGCTCAACCCCGCTCATTCGCTTATATTTGGCCCAGACAACATCCAATGTTCTGGCTAGGACAGGGTTTTCTTCCTCATTGACCTTATAGGAGCGACCAGCAGCGTCTTTTGCAAAGGATGTGATTGGCTTGGATCCAAATGACTTAAACTCTGCATATATAGAAGGTAGTACCGGGCCATATTGCCAAACCTCAAAAGTTTCACTGATCGGTAGGTGGTTAGTTTGCTTGACATAGTCACGGCAAACATAGTACATCAGTTTCTGTAATTTCATTGGGGAGATTTCTATGTTCTCTTTTTTACCGCGCAAAATAATATTATTACACAAATCTGTAGACATGGCTTTCAATGGCTAACACCTCCTTGCTTTGATAGCAATGCACCCTACATGATAAGTATACCATCCCCTATATCTCTGTGATAGTGGCATTTTTACCAAACTTTCTCCACTATTCCAGTCCATAATAAACATGAAACCTTTGTTTTACCACCAAGATTGCAATGCTACTCCCAAAGTGGGAGGGCTTTTTCTTTCAAAACAAGTCGCTATGGCTGCCTGTGCGGGTCAGGTATAGGAACAGTTCGGTCTCTGACAGCTCATAAATCAGCAGCCAGTCCGGGGTGATGTGGCATTCCCGGCAATCAGCGTAGTCCCCGGAAAGTTGGTGGTCTTTGTTCTTCTGGGGCAGCGGTTCTCCTGCTGCCAGCATTTTAATAATATCCGTCAGCAAAGAAATATCGTATCCACGCTTCTTTACCCGTTTCAAATCCTTCTGGAATTTTGTGGTCGGTCTAACGCTATACATCAGCCAGCAGCTCCTCCATCATCTGGTCTACATCGGAATAGGTCTTTCCCAGCTTCGGGTCGGCCTTCATCCGTTTCACTTCTTCCATCGCCGCAATGGTTTCAGCGTTGGGAACTTCGCCGCCGATCTCAAAGGGAATGCGATACTCCCGTACGGCCTTTTTGGCGAAAATATTGAAAGCGGTAGACATCGACATACCCATGTCAGCGCAGAAAGCTTCAAACTGCTGCTTGAGTGTTGCATCCATACGAATGTTGATACTTGTATTTGCCATAATAACAGCACCTCATTTCCTTGTGTTTGTGTATTTATTGTATACTATTTTATGTACAATGTCAACATATTATCACAAAGACTCAAAGCCCCCGGGAATCCCCAGGGGCTTTTTCTGCTCACCACAACTTATTCTTTTCCACCGTTTTCAGGCTCCACCCACAGGCCACCGCCAGTGCGGTTTTCTGCTCAGCGCTCAGAGGAAGATCCCGGATGTAGGGAAACGCCTTGTTGATTTTAGAGTATGGGATAGACTCTCCCTTTTCATCCTTGTCGGCTTCAAATGCCCCGATCACCTTCTTTTTCTTTCGGTAGGTGTCCATAGAAAGGCCGTAGTCCTTCATGCTTCGGCCCAGATCCGGCAGCGTTTTCAGGTATCCGGTCACATCTGCCTCCGTGGCATCGCTGCCCGGGTTCGCCTTGAACCAGTCCCAGCCCTCCACCTTGGCACTTGCCTCCTCCTGAGTCATTCCACCGTGCCGGGCCAGCTGCCGCACAGTAAGGTTTCTGTTCAGGTCGCCTTCCAGATACCGCCGCTTCAGTTCCCGCCGAACATCGCTTTCCAGTGCGTCCTTGGCTTCATCTTCCGTCTTTCCGTTGGCCATGTCTGTGTCAATCAGGTCTTGGCAGATGATTTTCACCATTTCACCATTGTCCTGTGCCAGAGCAACGCCCAGCTTTTCGGCGTTGAAGATGCCAATGGCCTTTTCCTCGCCGGGTGCCTTCTTTTCCAGCATACTTTCTGCCTCTGCCCGGATGGCCAGCACAATGTCATCCTGTTCAAAGTGGCTTTCCCCCAGAATTTCCTTGGCGATTTTCAGGTACTCTTCCAGCTTTCCCTCGTTCCATACCACCGCAGCCTCCCAAATGCGGCTGTCATGCTCCCGCAGGGCCGTCCGCACTGCTCCATGGAAGGTGCTTTCCGAAGCGTAGGTCTTTTCCAGCCGCCGGGTGTATTCCCGGTCATCTGCTGCCATAGCCCCGTACAGCTTGTCCCTTCTATCCTTGTAGTAGCGGCTTCCGAAGAAGGGGATGCTCTGCATCACATCGTTCCAGATTTCATCCTGCAAGCTCAGCGCTGTGGTGTCCCGTTGGTTCACATCCGCCCACACCGTTCTGGCAAGGCTTACAGCGCCTTTCACATCCCGACGGATATTCTTAAGAGGCAGGCCCAGCAGGGAAGCCACAGCGTCCGCAATGCTCCACATGGCGTTCTGCAAAGTCTTTTGCGCTTCCGCCCGTTCTTCCTCTGTCTCCGCCTTAGAGAGCTTTTCCTGGGCATCGGTCAGCCGATTCGCTGCCTTCACCATTTCGCTCACCAGCGTCATGTCCGGCCGTTCTACATCGTAGCCCTGCATCAGTGACCATACATCTTTCAGCAGAGGATAGTAGCCAAGGGGGTTGAACCCTTCCAGCATCTCCACCGTCACGGTAGACAGATACTTTTCAAGCCATGTCTTGTCCTCGTCATCGTCTCTGGCAGCATACACCATACTCACCAGCAGCGCATTCATGGTCTGGCTCAGCAGCACCGAGCCGAGGGTTCTGGCAATCTTTTTCTTGTCCCCTTTGCGGATCGCATCTTCCACCATGTTGATGGTAGTGGTAGGTTCTGCCATAAAGCTGGTGATTACATTCATGTACCATGCTTTCGAGCGCATATTGGCAGACCGGGACAACACACTGTCGTATACCTGCGTCTTGTCGATGATCTCCGAAAATCGCTTTCCTGCCAGTTTCAGGAACGGCCCACTGCGAACATCCATCTTGGGGTTTCTTTCGAGGGTCTCCCGCTTTACTGCCTCCCAGATACCGCACCATGTCATTTCGTCCGCCAGTGCCGGCAGTTTGCCCAGCACCTCATCCCGATAGTTTTCGTCCTGAATGAGACCTGCCAGTTTTTCCCGGATGCTGCCGTAATCCTGTTGCAGCAGGTACTGCTTTCCGCTCATGCCTACGCCGGTGTCGAAGTAGCCCATTTCTTTGATGAAGGCCACCGGTGCATATTTCTTAAGCTCCGCCCACAGCTGGTCGTGTTTTTTCTTGTCCAGTTTCCGTCCGATAAAGTACTTGGGGTCGATCAGTGCAAAGGCCCGGGGCAGTGCGGAAAACTGCTGGATCACCACCGATGCCGATGCCATCACCGCCGCCGCTTTGAATTTGCCTACCATCTTCTTGCCGATGGTCTCCCGGTTGTCCACCACCACATCCGCATTCAGGTCTTTGTACAGCTGGTCAAGATACCCAGTCGCCGCCCTGCCGTAGGCGTTTTCAATCACCGCATTCACAGAAACGGCCATCTGTCCTTCCTGTACTGTGGGGGCATAGTTGTACACCCGCCGGAAGTCCTCTAAAGGAAGGGCCAGCCCGTGGTACATACTCATTTCCTGCACATGGTCTGCCCATACATCCAGAAAACCATCCAGAGCCACCGGGTTCTTGGCGTTGGGAACCGTGGACTTGGTAAACCCGGAGTTTACCAGATTGATCTGCCCCTGAGACTTCTGCATGGCCTGTAGCTTTGCCCGCTCCATATACTGCCCGGAAGAACGGATAGGGAAATAGTGTTCATCGTTGAAGGATTTCACGCCGTACAGCGCCATGGAAACCTCGTTGCCCTTGCCGCCCATCACATCCGCCAGATACTTCTGCATGGCATCCGCAAAGGCCCGCTGTTCCTTCGTCAGGGCATTGGCGATTTGGTTGATTTCCTCCACTGTCAGCCGGTAGGCAGTGGCATCCTCCACAAGGTAGGTCATGGGTACACCGGCTTTGCTGATGATCCGCTTTGCATCCTTTCCGAACACGAAGCCGCCGCCCAGCAGATGGGCCAGTCCCTCTTTTCTTCGGGACAGGGCGTAAATGCTCATCATCTGCTCTACATTCAGCTGCACATTCCCGGATTCCAGCTGGAACGCATACAGCTTGTCCATATCCCAGTCTTTTCTGTGATAGGTTTCCTCCTGCTCCTGCCGGTAGGCTTTTGCTGCCTGCATATCCTCAGCATAGGTGTCCTGCCCGTCCCGAATGGCCTGATACTGGGCCATCATGGTTTCGCTTCCCAGCCGCTCAAAGGCATACACCGGCTTTTCGTTGTTCCAGCTGAAGGTCTCGGCACTCTGCTTTCCCGGCAGGCGAGCTTTGCTGTGCTGTTTTCCGCTGCTGCGAATCTCCCGGATCACCTTTCCAGCCGCCTCGTCCCGGCTCATGTTCAGCTTTTCATTGAAAAGCCTGTTGGCGTTGCGCACCGTACTCAGAACCATGGTGTAGGCGTCCGCCAGCTCTTTCAGCTGTCTCAGGCTCATGTCCCGCACCGTAGCTCCACCCATATTCTCTTGGAGCTGGTTCAAATGCTGGTATACATTTTCGTCAAAAGCGCCTCGAATATACACCATATCCGAAGATGCTAGCTTGCGGTAGCTACTGGCCAATTCCCCCAGGATCCCCGCAACAGTTGCCTTGTTCAGCCGATTTCGTTCCCGCTCAAACACACCCTTGAGCTTGCGCATATTCTCAGAAATCATTTTGTCCAATTTTGCGGACTTCTCCATACGCTTTTCATAACTGCCGCTTTTCCCATACACCATGACTTCCTCCGCCTCCTGCCGGATAAGTCCCTCGTTGTATAGGTCCTTACGCATATTCAGCAGCTTCTGGGTCTCATCGATCAGGCGGCTTTCTGCGGCATCCACCTCTACGCCAACGCCATTGCGCACCATGTCCTCATTGCTGTAGTTGTCCATGAACAGAATTTCCGCTGAGGCCAAGGCCGTGGCCGCAAAGTCCTGCATTTCCTCTTTCACATTCTGCTTTTTGTTCCCCCGCAGCAGCAGCTTTTGCAGCTCCATGATTTTCCGGCGGATCTTTTTGCGCATATCCGCCTTATTTCGGGTGTCCCGAACGCCTTCCACGGAAGCCTTCTTTTCTTCCCGCAGTTCCTCCAGCGCCGCATCTCGCTTTTGGCGAAGCTCTGCCATTTTTACAGTGTGCTTGTCCCGAAGGGCGTCAAGCTCCTTTTTGTGCTTGTCCGCCCTGGTTTCCAGCACTGTCACCCGCCAGTAGCTGTCGTAGATTTCCCGAAGCATAGCCTGGTCCTTCACCCTCTGCTCCATGGCAGACTCCGAATCCTCCATGCTTTCCAGCCGTTCCAGCACCTGAGCAAAAGCCTCCGGCATATCCGCTGCACGCACTTCTGCGTCGAAAATATCCGGGTATTGGCTGGCCATCTCCTGCCACAGTTCATCCAGACTCATGTTTGCCTTGCTGCTGGCCATGTTTTTGACCGCCCGCCGGTATTCTTTCAGGCCGCCATACCGGTGCCGAACCTCTCCCAGCTGCACCTCGTCCAGACGGAAGTTCCTTCCTTTCAGCGTGGCCAGAATATCCTGAGCGTACTGGCTCTTTCTGGTCTTTTCGTTACCTTGCAGCCATCGAATGGCAGGTTCTGCCGCCTCCCGAACGCCCTCCCATGTAGATTCCGGGTCGTTCAGGATGTACTCGTACACGCCGCTGAGCTTCTGGGCCAGCTCCTTGGCATCCCCACCGGCATAGAATAGCTTTTTTAAGTACCGAGCCGCCGCCTCTACGCTTCTGGGTGTCAGCATCTTCCCCCCAGTCACCTGCTTTTGCAGCTTGTTCCATTCTTTCAGCTGCTTCATGTCCTCCCGCAGTGCCGAATTCTCCTTTTCCAGTTCCTCCAAGGTCTTTTTCTGCAAGGGGTCTCGGTCAGAGTACCGAATGTCCGGGTTCTCCGTCGGCTTGGTGTTGTCCACGTCCTTAACCTGCTCTGGGGAAAATACCACATAACTCATTCCCCGACTCTTGACACTGTCTCCGTAACCGCCAGTACCGCCTTCGTCTAGTATCAGGCCATCGTAATCATACTCGTTGTCCTGAAGGAAGTCCCTTAAGTCCTCCCCCTCCGTCCAGTCCACCGTTTGGATTTTTTGGTATTCCCCATCCGGCAGATACGGATTGATGCCCACAGCGTTTCCGCCTTTGATATATTCCTCAATGTAGATCCGCTTTGTCTCCGGGTCTCTCAGGTCGAACGGCTTTTTGATATTCAGGTACACTGCAAAGGTTTTGGGAGAGCTTACCGGTTTGTTAGGCCGTAGCATACTTGCGTTTGGATTCTGGTAGCCGTCCGCATATGCCTTATCGCTGGTGAAATAGCTGCCGTCCCGGAATACCGTGAAGTCTCCGCTGGGAGTTCCGTGGTACATAACCAGCAGCTTCCCATCCTCGTCCCGAACCTTGGACTCCTGAAAGAACGCTGCCTGCTCTGCACTCAGCGCATTTCCATCAGCATCCACCTTTTCTTGCCGTGCGGAAAGTTTTTTGTTGACATTTTCCAGAGAATTATCTATACTGGAATCAGGAATAGAGCTGTTGGGTACCCTACTTCGGACGCTTAATTGCGAGCCTTCGGGTGACGACGGCTCTATTTCTTTGTTGACATTGCTTTCATGCTGTGATACACTCAGTTCAAAGAGCTCGATTCCATCTCCCACCGAGGCCAAGTAGCCGTAGGTCTGGAGCCAGGAATCGGCTCTTTTTTTGTCGTAAACAGCAATCTCTTTCCCCGCCTGAATCTGATTCTGAATCCACGCTTTCGGATTATCTAGCCCATACACGCTCCGAATCACATTCACTTTCTGCCGATCCATCTCCACATTTGTTTCAATGCCAATCAGCAGTGGCTTTCCATCTGCATCAATATCAGGAACGACGAAGCCAAATCTGCCGTCTTTGCCGAAGGAGAACAGAGCTTTTTCCAAGCTGCTGCGAAGCCCCTTGATTGCACGGCGAGGCACATTGTGTTTATCCTGCGTTGATTTTTTGAAGTTTGCCGTAGGAAATGCCAGTGGAAGCGGTTCAAGCCCAGATTGAAGAACGCTATCCGGTGTTTCTCCAAAATACAGACTGTCGCTGGTTTTCAGTTCCCCTTTATAATATTTTTTCAGCTGTTCTTCTAAGGTCATTCGGAATGTATTCCGAATAGAGAGCATCTTCACGCCACCGTCCTCGGTGGTATTTTTTTGTCCTTCCGCTGCCCGGTAGTTTTCGCCGGCCTCCTGCAAGGCATCCTGATAGAACCCTTCCAGTATGGGCAGCAGCTGCTCCATCTGGGCCACAGCCCGGCCCTCGGCGCTGTCCGGCTTGTACCCGGCGTAGGCCTGTACTGCTTGTCGGATGTCTTGGGCCAACTTCTGGAACCACTGCCGGATCTTCTGCCACAGGGTCTGATCCTCCTGCTGGATTTGGGCCATCATCTCGGCAACCCGGCCGGAGGTCAGTATGGATTCCATGGAATTGGCCACCACTTCTTCATAGGCCGTGTCAAAGTCAATGGTTCTGCCGTTGCGCTCTGCCTTGGCCTGCTGGCTGCGCACCAGCTTGACAACACTGATCCCCTTTTCCTCGTAAACCAGCTTGATCACCGCCTCGGCCAGCGCATCAAACTTGGCAGGAGACCACTGCCGGATAAAGTGGGTCAGTTCGTGGGCCACCGTAAAGAGCATAGTTCCGGCCCCGGTGTCACCGGCATTCAGGTCAACATAAATTCTTCCGGTGTCCGGCTCATACCAGCCATTGGGGGCTGCCCGCTCCACGCCGTTTTCATCCCGATAAAGCCGCTTTCCTTCTTTTTCGTAGGATTCAAACACATGGAACTCTGCCCCTACCACCTCAGAAAGCAGCTCCATGGTTTTGATTCCCGCCTCCTGCACATTGGTCAGCGTCCTTCCCTTGCGGTCAAACACCACCCGGCCCTTCCGTCCGGTTTCTCCGGCCGCAGTCTCCCGGTAGGAAGCCGCCATAGTCTCAGTACGTTGCTTTGCCGTCTCAGTGCCGTGAGCCATCCTTGCCCGCTGGGCATAGTTCTCCTGCTGCTGTACCACTTCTTTTCCAAAAGCCGCACCCTGAGCGTAGATTGCCTCCCTCTGCGCCTTTGTCAGGCCGCTGGCGGCGCTGTCCTTTGCCATTTCTCCCTTGGGGATGTGGTGTTGTCCGTAGGCAAATACTTCCGCCATACCGGCCGCATAGGCTTCTGCGCTCACGCCGTCCGGCGCTTTTCTCCACGTATCCACCAGGGTGTTCGCCATGTTGGCGCTGACTCCCAGCTCAGCTACCGCATCATAAAGCGCCGCTTCCCCTTCGTCCAGGAATTGGATGTCTTGGGTACTCGCCGTTTTTCCATCCGCCAGCTGTAGCTGTAACTGGCCAGGCTCTGTGGCTTCGATTACCTGCGCAACCTCTACCGGCCGCCCTGTGCTTTTGTCCACCGCCCGGACGGGAGTGCTACCCACCTGACGTTGTGCCGCCTGGCCGGTTTGCCATGCGAAGCGCCGCTGCTGTTCCGTCAGGGTTTGGGTTGCCGGGGAGTGGATGGTGTAGTCTTCCGATACCCCGCTTCTGCCCATCTCGTGGGCCAGGGAGAAGGCCCGCTCGAAGCTGTCTACATCCTGCCCTGCGCCGCCAAGGCGGTATATCTGTTCTACTGCCTTGGCTTGCTTGCCAAATTTGGCGGCCACCTTCTGGATATCGCCCCCGGCCGCCGGAGATTCCTCCTTGGCAAGTTCCTGCTGGGACGTATCCTGGGGGGCTGTAACCGTAGGCGCTGCCTGGGGCGTTTCCGGCTTTTCCGCCGTGCTCATGCCGCCGTCCTGGCGGGGCTGCTGTGCCTGTCCAGGTTCTGCCGGATGCCCGCTGTCTGCCATGGCATTGCCGACCACACTTGGCCCTTCCAGCACACCGGCTGTCAGACCGCCCAAGATAGCAGAATAGGCAACCTCAGACCAGTCCACGTCTGCATCCGCATGGAGAAACAGATTCTGAAACACCGGGGTCAGGACTTCCTGAACGCCTTCTTCCAGGGCTTCCGAAGCCATGCTGCCGCCCAGTTCCAGCGCCGCCTTGCACACACCGTTTTCCACACCGGCCAGTGCTTTGGAAATGGCGTGGTTGCTCACAATGCCGCCCAGCTTGCTGATACCACCCAGTACGTACTGCATGGCAGCTTCCGATCCGCCCATGGCTGCTGCATAAGCCCTGGCCTGGTCCTTGCTGTGTCCCTGCTGGATAGCTTCGGTGTAAGCGTTGCCTGCCGCAGAGGCCCCCATCAGGGCATTACCGACAAATGCGCCGGAACCAGGGGCCACGGCATTTGCCAGCGTAGCGCCCAGAATAGACGGCACCATGTTGGTGGTAGTGGTAATGGCATCATAGCCCACCTGCCCCAGGGATGCCCCGCCCAGGGCCTGGGGCAGCTTCCAGCCGGTGTCCTCCAGATCCTGCCGCACCATGCCAGATGCAAACTGGGTGGCCGTAGGCGGCGTGTAGGATTCATCCCCCAGAAGGCCGCTGACAAATCCCTTCATGCCGCTTTGGAACTGGTCAAATCCAGCGCCCACACCATAGAGCATTTCCTGTCCTGTTTTGCCCTCCATATTGGCATACAGGGCAGCAGCCTTTCTGTAATTCAGTTCCTCCTGCAAGCTGTCCAGGTATTTCTTGGCCATCTCCTTTCCGCCCTGGGAATAGTAGTAGTTGTAGATGCCGATTTCCCGGTCTGTCAGATAATCATAGCCCTTTTCCTGGAAGGGAGATTCTTCCGCTTCATATTCCTGCTTTTTCAAAATATGGTTCTGGTTGATGGCGGTACGCAGACCCTTCTGGTTGATGTACTCGTATTCCAGATCGCCATAGCCCATACCATACTGGCTGACAAACTTCTCCCAGGGGGTGTCCGTCTTGGTGCTGCGATATTCGCTGCGCTTTTGAAACTCCGGGTCATATCCGTCCGCATACGCATCCGATACTTCTTCCAGCCTACCCCGCTGCAAAGTCCGGTGCTGTCTGGCGGAGTAAGCTTTCCGTCTCTGGATTTCCTCTACCATCTTTTGGGTGTAGGAAGCCGCCTCCTGCCGCTGACTGGAATCCGTCCAGTCATAGGTGTAATTGTCCAGCTCCTGCTCCATCTTCTGGGTCTGCTGGTCATAGGCATCCAGTTCCAGCGCAAGGCTTTTGCGCTGTGTCCGCTCCTGAGCGGCTTTGTTCCATGTACCTTTGGCAATGGCATCCTGTCGGACTTTTTCTCCTCGGTTATACGCTGCCTCAATGGACCTGTCGATATCTTGCAGCTGCTTTAACGTAATCTTGGCCATAATCACACCTCACAAGTTACTTCTTGTTTTTCTTGTAAGCATCCCACCCGCCTTTGTAACCGGCAGTTGTCTTATTCTTATCGTTCCGCTTCCAAATCAAATCCGCTGCACTCAGCTGGTAGCTTCCCTTTTTGTCGTTATTCTCATTTTGAGAATTTGGGTTTCTGCGTCCTCCGCCCCGGGAGCCGCTGCCGCCGCCTCCGCCACCGCCAGCCGCCGGCTGCAATCTGGATGCAATATATTCTGGGCTAAGGCCGGACTGTTCAATCAGGTCCTTAGGCGGCATCACGCCCATAGCCAGCATGTTCTCCACCTGGGACTTGGCCAGTGCCGCTGCATCCTTGTACCGGCCATAATCCTGGTACCGGCCATAATCCTGGTTGTCCCGGTCCAGTAGCATAGCGTATTCCTTCATCAGCGCATCTCCCTCCTGGGTGTACCTGTCCAGTGCCATCTGATACAGCTGGGGCACCACATCGTTCAGCCTGTCCAAGTATCCCTGGTACGTCTGTTGGCCCACGGACTGGGCATAGCTGTTTCCGTATCCCCCGGTCAGTGCCGCCGCCTGGCCCATGGTGTCCTCCATCGCCAGATTTCCCAGCTCGATATACTGATTTTTGTACTGCTCATACAGGGCATCCGAATTCACGTCAAATTTAAATGGGTCCCTGTTCTGAAGCTTGCCAAAGGCAGCGTTGATCTGGTCGCTCCACTGGGACTTATACGGCCCCAGGGGGCTGTAGCTTACCTGGGGCTTTTGTTCGGGGGCGGATGCCTGCCCCTGCTCTGCCTTCTGCCCCGATTCCAGTTTTTTCTTTTCCAGTTCATTCATTGTGCACATCTCCTTATGCGATCCGTTTCCACACGTATACCGCCAGGTATGGCGGCATGTTGTTGTGGGCCTGCCCGCCGCCGGCGGTGGTGGTCTGCTTCAAGCTGCCGCCGGAGCCTGTCATGGTTTCCTCCCCGCCCTTTGCTGCATAGGCATATCCATGGTTTAACGAATGGCCGTGCACCGGCATCT
This sequence comes from uncultured Oscillospiraceae bacterium, assembly GCA_963560135.1. Lineage (GTDB taxonomy): Bacteria > Bacillota > Clostridia > Oscillospirales > Oscillospiraceae > Faecousia. The sequence goes on from CAUWNA010000059.1 coordinate 15,577, forward strand.
GGTCCAGGCTCAGCCGGACTTCTGCCTCGCCGCCAATACTTCCCGGCATGTATTTGTCGCCACCGGCCAGCAGGAATCTGTCCTTCAGCTGCTCCCACCTTCCCCCGAACAGCGCTTCCGGGTCTGTTCCCGAAACGCTGATGTAGATCGAGCCAACCGGGTAGCAGCGTATGGGGGAAAACGGCTCCTCCTGGTTCTGCACCTGCTGCTCCTGCTGCCGCTGCGATTCTTCTTCCTGGGTTTGGAGGTTCATATTCATATCCTGCACCAGCTGGCGCAGGTACGAGTGCATTTGCACGATTTGCCCCTTGGTATCCGGGGCATTGATGTTTGGCAGTCGATAGTTCATCTGTTCCCACTTCCTTGACTGATGGTTTTGCTGTACGAGAAGATCTTGGCCATGCCCTCCCCCTGAATCCTGAGCCGGAAATGGTCGCAGCGTTTCGGCTGGATGGGGATATCGAAGCTGCCCAGGCGGGTGCCCCGCATGGTGCATACAAAGTGCCATGCCTGCTCGCTGTCGTAGTCGATATACACATGGACTGTGCTTTCCAGCTCCAGCTGCACCCGAAACTGAATCCGGGAGATATACTTTCGGTCCGGCAAATCCGCCCCCAGAATACCCGTTTCCACCATCCAGTGTACAGGGCTGTTGTCCAGCGCCCCGGAGCCGCACAGGGTTTTGATTTGCCCGTCTGCCCGGTCCAGCACATACATATCGTTTCCGTAGCTGCAAAAGGCCGCCGCATCCAGATTGTCTTCCTTGTGCCACAGATTCCTGCTGGCATCGTACACAAACAGATGGGGCTTCCCGCCGGAATCCCGCATACAGATGTAGTACTTGCTGCCATGGGAGCCGCCCACAGCCTGGCTGTATAGATTTTCTCCCAGGGCCTGGCTGATCTCCACCGGCAGGGAGCCGTCATAGGCGCAAACCCCCATCCGGGATTTATAGAACAGGGTTTCGCCCACGATCGCCAGGCTTTTCTCGCTGCCCCGCTGCACCCCACGGCATGCCGTGGACTGAATGGTGAAGTTGGCCGGCATGGAGCCATAGACCTTGTGCAGGCACTCTTCCTTGAAGAATAGCGGCATGCCCAGATGGGTAATCGCCCCGGTGAAGGGGCCGTCCGTTCCGCAGGAGGCAATGTAGCTGTCGGTAGATACCCCGGCAAAACAATTCCAGTTTTTGAAGTCCCCCAGCTTGGAGGCGTACAGCTCGTTGACCGTTTCTCCCTTGGCGTTTTGGCCATACCGGCATCCCCACAGCCGATTCCCGGACTCCACACACAGGTCCATCAGCGGCATCTGCCTGGAAACCGTCACAGGGTTATCCAGGGTTCGGCTCGTCCCCAGCATGCCGGTTATGATGATGTAGTCATCGCCCTTCTGGCGAATCAGAAAGTTTCCGTCAATGGCCTGGATGTCTGCATCTTCTATCTGGCCGCCACCGTCATGGTTTATAAGTGGCGTGTCCTTCAGCCCGGAGATTTCCACGCCGTCTCCCTCCTGGAACTGCTTGCCAATGCCCTGGGCGGTAATCTTGATGTACGTAGTGGCGATGCTCACCCACATGCCGCTGGCCGTGGAGTATTTCTTCAGGGCATTGGGCTTCGAGCCGGTGTCCAGCCAGTACTTGGCGCTTTTCAGGTCCTCCGGCTCTTTGTCGGACGTGTGGGTAATGTCGTAGGGGCTGCCATTGATCTGACACAGGGAGAAGGTTACAGGGCCGGTTGTGGTCATTTTTGCATCGATGTCCCCACGCTCCTCCGGCTGCACCGTGTTGATGTACTTGCGGTCAGGCAGGATAATGACATAGGCCCCCATGGAAATCAGCTGCTTATCCGCCGGGGACAGGCCCATGTTGTAGCGGCTGCTGCCAATCACGAAATAGCTTCCATCCACATAGCACAACTGGTCCTTGGCTACCATGGCCCGAATGGCGCTGCCGCCGGTGTAAAATCCACGCTGACCTCTGGGAGACAGCAGTGGAAACAGATTGGAGGACATATTCTCCATATCGTAAAATTCCCCCGAACCAATGCGCATATTATGGTTATAGCCCAAGAACGTACCCACCACATCCCGCTGGGTCTGCCTGGGCGGCAGGGTTGGATAGTACATGCAAACTCCCCCTTAAAACAAAAAGCGTCTTCCAGCCCCTTTGGCCATGTGACTGCGGCTATAGGCATTGGCAAACGCCTGAAACTCCGTGTTGTACAGGGTTATCGCCTCGTTGTATCGTTCGATTTCCCCGTTGCTGCGCTCTATCTGGGCTTCCAGCCATTTAAGGTAGATACCGTCGTACGGTGGCTGGATCAGCAGCACCGTTTCCATCGGTGTCTGTGGACCGTACCCTTGGAATGCACTTCCCTCTGCACCCTGGTAGCCGTCGTAGAGAGCCTTGACCTGGCCGTCCAGCTGGCTGAGCCATTCTATTTTCGTCATCTGGTCATAGACATTCGGCCTCATATTGTCCGTGCGGTTGATTGCCTCAATGATGGTCATAGACCTTCCTCCTTTGTTCCAAAAAAGGGGAGCACCCGGCTCCCCTCATTTGTGTTTATTCAGCTGCCTGCTGCATCTGGCTGCTGTTTTCGTCCTGGATGTTCTGGGCATACTGGCTCAGGCGGTACTCCTTGGCCACCCAGGGCGGGACCATGGAGGTAACGCCTCTGGGCAGAAGGTATCCCACACCGTTGACACCGATAAACAGGTTCGGTTCGTCCCCTGCCTGGCCCCTGGGAACAAACAGCTCCACCTTCTCCGGCTCCTTCATCACCGGCGCTTCCGCTTCCAGATTCTTTGCCGCAGTTTCTGCATTCACAGTCTCATTGTCCTTGCGCATTGTGCATCCTCCTTAGTTGGGTTCGTCCACGTCGGAGTAGCTGGAGCAGCTCATGATCCGCAGCAGCCGCTCAGGGTACAGCACCGTGGCCCCGTTGGTTTCCAGCTTATAGCCCACCGTGCTGAACTGGTTCAGCGGGCCGCCAACCTGGCTCTTGTCCTTGGCGATCATTTCCAGAGCGCCGCCCTCCGGGTCGATGATACCGAAGGAATCCTTGCCGAACATATAGGTGGCATAGGTTGCCGTGGTGGCCTTATTGGCGTAGCTGCCCTTGAGCACCGGCGCAAACACATTCTCGATGAACCGGCAGCCGTGAAGCTCGCCGATTTCGCCGTTGAAGATCTCGCTGGTGGCCGCATACTTGTGGGCCTCCACCCAGCCCTCGCTGTTGCGCAGGTCATAGGCCACACTGGGGTGAATCACAGCATAGTACTTGCCGTTGATTCGGGGCACCCGGTTTTTCTTCATGATGGTCACAGCCTTGTTGATGGCATCCGGGGTCATTTTGCACAGCACCGTTGCCGTGGCCTCCATCTGGTTGGGCGCCGTGGGCGTACCGGCGATCTCCCCGGTAGCCAGGGTCACATTGTCGCAGTACAGCACGTTGGTGTTGGTCAGCAGGGCATCCCGAATCAGAGTCTCCTGGGTTTCCGCTGCGGAAGCGCCCATCTCCTCGGTGGCACCCAGGATGGTGTCATCGTATGCCCGCAGTTCCAGCCGGTCGGAAATGGCCGTGTAAGTACCGTACTGCTTGATAGAGCCGGTCTTGACGGTCACGCCGAACTTCTGGCCGGTGGGGATCACGCCTTCTTTCAGCTCCTTGGCCCGGGCGAAGGTGTTCCACTTCCGCCATTCCACGGACGTGCCCCGGTTCGCCGGCAGGTTCTGCTTCTTGGCGAACTGGGCGTAGAACATCTCCGTTCGGGCATTTTCCAAAAGCTCCGTGTCGTAGAACACTTTCAGCTCGCCGCTGAGGGAGTTCGGGCCGGAAAAATTCTCGGTGGAGCCGTCATAGGCATTCACATAGCTGCCTGTAGCATTCACCAGCGTGCCCGCTTCCGCAAACAGCTGGAGATTCACAAAACAAATTTTCACAATTTCCATAATGTTCTCCTTCCTGTGTAGTAGAGGAGAAGTGCATTTACATGCCGGGATAAATCTTCTCCCCTCGTGCCGCCGCCTGCCGAATCCGGGCTTTCAGTGCCTCCCGTTCTTCTTTGGTGGCGGTTCGGTAATCCATTTTCGGCACAGAAGCAGGCCCGACGGTGCTGCCGGATTCTGCCGGCCGCTGATACCCGGCCTGATAGGCCCGGGACAGCTTTTCCGCTGCGGTATGGACCGCCGCCTGCATGGATGCCTGCTGGATTTCCTGCCGGTGCACGGCATAGTAGGCATCCTGTACACTGATACCCACGTTGGGCGAGGTCATCCGGGCAAACACCGGGTTGCGCAGCTCCTGCCGCAGGTCAAAATTGGGGAAAACCGCTTTCATCTGCTCGCCCTGCTGCTCCAGGGAGCGGATGTGGTTTTCGATCCGCATCTGTTCCACGGTGGCTTCCTGCTGCCTCTGCTGGCGCAGGGTTTCCCGCTCGGACTGGTCCATCTGCTTGGCCTGGTCTACACTCACGCCCATTTCCATGGCCCGCTCCTCGTAGTAGGCATCGTCGTCATTGATGGCCTTTGCCAGCGCCGCATAGTCCGGATTTTCGGAATCCATACCGTACCTCCGGGCCAGCACCTCAATGGCCGGGGCCATGGCATCCAGAGCGGCCTGGGCGGATTTGGCACTGCGCAGACGGCTCTGCACCGTCTCCTGCATCCGCCGGTTGTATTCCTCGTCCTGCATTAGCTCCTCCCAACTGGGCTTTCGGGGGCTGTCAGGGGCTTCTGTGGGGGGTGTCGCTGGCTTGTCCGCAGGCTGCTCCGGCCGGGGCGCAGCCATGTCTGCCACCGCTTTGCTCGTCTTATTGCGAATTTTCGATGCCGGAACCCCCAGGTCCAGCAGTCTCTGCCGCCCGGGATCAGCGGCCTCTACACCAGTTTCCGGGGCACTCCCGCTGCCGCCGTCAGCGCCATCTCCAGCGCCTTCGGCAAACAGCTGCAACTGCCGCCATTTTGTCAGGACCATATCTTGTCCTCCTTGTTTTACTGCCGCTTTTGGGGCGGCGAATCCTCATGGTGCTACCATATCACAATCGGTGCCTGTATCTCTATCCCCATACCGCACGTGCTCCGGGTGTGCCTGGGCAAGCCGGTATAGGCCCAGGCAGAAACATTCCAGCATAAGCCGCAGCACCCCATCCATTCCAGGGGCCGGGGCACACCTCAGGGCAAAATACCCCGGCTCTACCTGACATGTCAGGATTTCAGCCCCGCCCAGCTGCTGCACCCGCTGGGCATTTTCTGCCATGGTGAGCACCAGGGCCGTCACAGCAGCGCACACCGGGTCCTGCCCCGGCGCTCCTGCCCCAGCGTGGCCCCTCACCTCCACCCGGTAGTCGTCCGGGGTGTATCGTATCTCAATCATGCGCCGCCTCCATCGTCAGGCTGGGCGGCCTGCTGGCTGCGCTGTCTGGCGTTGCGTACCAGGGTATTTTCCTGGGGCAATACCTGTTGGCCCACGCCCTGCCCCGCAGGAGAAGGCATCATCCCCAGCACTTCCACCATATCCGCCTGGATCCCGGCCACCATCTCCGGCGATACAAGCTGAGCCATTCCCAGGGCCATCTGCATATACTGCGCCAGCTTTTGCAGCAGCATTCCATTTGCTGAAATCTTTTGCCGCAGATCCTGGATGCCCTTAAAGTCCATCATCCCCAAACACATAAGCGCCTGGTCGGCCATCTGTGGGTTGAACATCCCAAGGTTGTACAGCTGGATCGCCAGCTCGTTTTGCGCCATGGTGTTATAGGCGGTCTGCTTCTGGGCCACGATCTCAATGTCGAACACAGGCAGCCGATACCCCATGTCCACACCAAAATCCTTGCCCTGGTGCTGGGCCTGAATGCCCTGGCTGGTGTAGCTGATAAACTGGTAGGCGCCGTTTTCTCCCAAAATGCGGAACTGCCTGGGCAGTGTATAGAACTGGCGTATCAGCTCCACTACCAAATTGCTAAGCCTGCGAATGCCCCGGTAGGACCCCCGGGTGCTGTCCCGGCTGCCTTTGCCGCTGGCCTCCTGAAGCGCCGCAATGGCCGAAGCCGCCGTCACGCCGGACTGGATGTTGCCGGTGGAGGTTTCGGTGTTTCCGCTGGTCTCCCGCAGTTCCTGAATGCAGCTGTCAATGGCTGCCAGATAATTGCCATCCAGGTGAGTGTGCTCAATGAGCCGCAGGGCCTGCTGGTCCGGGTTGTTCACGTGAACCAGGGGGTTGTTAAGGTCCAGGAACTCTGCCTCGTTGATGCCGCTGTCCTGGCGAATGAAGTACCGGGGCGTGGCTCCCACCATGACGTTTTTGATGCTGGCCGTCTTGATCATGTCAATGGCCTGCTGGGGATTCCGGCAAACATCCACGAATCCATATCCGCAGGGGCTGCCCTCCACCGGGTACAGCGGGTCAAACACATACGGATACAGCCCATGGTCGTATAGCCCCTTTTCTGCCAGTTCCGGGTCGTTCTCGGTGGATTCCAGGATATAGTTATCGACGAACTTGCAGTAATGCAGCACCCGCTTTTTCCCGGCATAGCGGTGATAGTAAACCTCCACCACCGTGGACTTGTTCGCCGTATCCACCGTATCGTCATACAGGAATTTAGAGGGCTGGAAGGTTCGTCCGTTGATATGCCCCTCCAGCTGGGGGTACTGCTGCACCAGCAGCTCCCGGTTCACCAGCTCCGTCTGGAAGAAATAGGGACTTTTCTGAATGTCCTTTACCCCCGGCTCCCAGTACAGATTCAGCAGGTTCACATTTTGGACGGAGATGTCTCCCATGCCGTTGAGCATCTCCTTGTCCCAGATGACCTTATAGACCGCTGTGCCGGTTTTCGCCTTCTGCCACATGGCATCGGAGTACTCCTGCTCAAATCCGTTGCGCTCCAGGACACAGGGTACGATATCGCTGAGCCGCTGAGCCTCCTCGCTGTCCGATTCCTCCCGGGGCAGGAATTTCGGCTCCGGGTAGCTCTCCATGGCATCGGCATGTTTGGAGACGATAACGTTGTGCAGCCAGGCTGAGCGGCTGACGAATCCGCCGTCCGTGCCGATCCGGCTGCCCTCCGCCTGTTCCTGAGCCGTGTTGCGCAGCTTCCACCACTGCTCCGTGGCAATAATGCGGCTCTTGGTAGCCGCCAGTCCAGTGTGATACTCCCGGAGTATCTTCATGAAGCGCCGGGTATCCTTTTCCCCAATGGCTGGCTGCGGGCTGCTTTCCAATGCCTGCAAATCAGTATCCATATCCATTTTGATATCCTCCACGTTTTGTAAATTGGTTCAGCGGGTCTGTCATGACTACCTGTGTCTCCACCGGCCGCAGGGGCTTTACCGGCCGGGACATGCAGATGTACCGCCATTCGTCTGCCACATGGTCCTCCAGGCTGGTGTCCAGGTCCTCCGGCTTGTGGGTGTCGTACATCATCAGCGGGATGGTGCGGATAAACGCCTTGCAGTTTTCGAAAACATACATTCGTGGGTATCCGTTCTGGTCGAATTGCAGCCGGTAGTGACACTGCATCCATCCTGGTATCCGCTGATGGTCACCGGGGGTGAAATACACACCGTACTTCATTGCCGTCTCTGCAATGGATTCTCCCCGGCTGCCGTCCCAAATGGCCGGGTCTGCCACCCCCTGGATGGTCCTGCCTCTTAGCCATGGGTGGCTCCGCTCGATTTCGGCAATGTTTCGGAACTGTTCGTCGGTAGACATTTTCACGCCCTCGTTTGGCACCTTTGTGCAGCCGTAGTACTCCATAATGCGGTACAGGGTGCCGTCGTAGTCCATGGCCCACCAGGCGCAGGAGAACGGCTTAGCATAGCCCCAGTCGTAGCTGCGGTAGATATTCCACCCGGCACAGCTGCCTGCCGACAGGTCAAATGCCGGGATAACATGGGTCCATTGCCGCCGCTGCACGGCCTGCTCCGGCGTAATGCCATGCGCCTTGCATACCTCCGGGTCCGGGGCCGTCCGAAACTCGGTGAAATACTGCCCCTCGAACGTATCCCAGTCGCCATACAACAGCGCATTTCGCTCCTTCTCCGGCAGCAGGGCCAGAGAGCCCAGGTAGTTGGGGTCTTCGTCCAGCAGCGCCTGGTTGTCAAAAATCGTAGCCGGGATAAACACCCGGTCCCGCCGAATGGTGGTGACAGACCCGTCCGGCAGCCGCACCTCCACATTCTCCACCACCGTCTCTCCCGGCACGGCTGCATCGATAAATCGACTTTTCACCCAACCATGGCCAACCCCGCCGGGGTTTGTGGTAGCCCGGATATAGCAGATGGTTCTGCGGCTGCTCCGTGGGCTTTTTGACGGCCGGTTTCTGGAAAACATGTAGCTGTATTCCTCCCAGGTGAAGTGGGTCAGCTCGTCGAAGCCGACGAAATCATACCGTTTTCCCTGATAATTGGTCTTGTCTTTGCTGTGCTGCATGGCGCCAAAATAGATTTTCGCCCCACTGGGAAATGCCCAGTAGTGCTTGCTGTCGTTATAGCGGGCCTTGGGATAGGCCAGGGTGTACAGCGCCCGGCTGCGGTCGATCAACTCCGACAGCTGGGGGTAGGTTTTTCGGAAGATGATCCCCCGGTAGTCCGGGATCTCCACCTGCCGCAATGCCTCCACCAGCAGAGCATCCGATTTCCCGCCGCCGGCGGCCCCACCATACAGCGCCTCATACTCCGACCGCTCCATGAACCGAACCTGTTTAGGCTGCGGCTGCCATATCACATTAGCCATTCTCCGTCGCCTCCCGCCGCATGGGCATCAGGATCACACCTGTCTCATCGTCGTCCTCGTCTGTCTGGCTCTTGGCCCGCAGCGCCGCAATCCTCGCCTCCTGCTCCTGCCGATCCAGATCACTCTTGTCTCCCTTGATCTCTTGCAGGTCCCGCAGGCTGGCCGTCAGCGACCGGATGCTCTTGGGGTCTAGGTCGCCGCTTTCAATGGCCTCTCCCAGCTTCAGCAGCAGCGCATCCGCCAGCTCGCCCACTTTCGCTGCCCGCTTGGCGTTTTGTCCCGCCTCCCGGTTCGCAATTTTTTCCATGGTTTTTGTTCTAACTTTGTCCCGATACTGTTTTCTCTGGGAAACCCACCCTTCCTGCGCCCCATGGCTCCCCACATCGGAGAGGCTAACCCCATATTTCTCCGCCAACTGCCGGTAGCTGTCATCGCCTGTGATGTACTCCGTCCTAATCTGCTCCCAATCCACAGCGCCTCCCTCCAATCATCCTTTGCCCCATCATATCAGCTCAGTCCCCGCTTTCTCTATCCCTCCGAACAGCAAAAGGAGGAGCCGAAGCCCCTCCCATTTGTGATTATTCCGGCGTTCCAATTTCAACCGCCACAGCAATATCCTCGATCTTGCAGTTGTTCTCATAGGCCAGCAGTGCCAGAGTTTCCGCTTCCTCTCCCGGGAAAGTCTCTTTCAGGGTATACGCAGCCGGCAGTTTCCCATTCAGCAAGGTTTTCCACTCCATCACGGCCTATTCCCCCTTAGCCTCTTTCTTGCCATCGTCATAGTTGGTTGTCTTGCCGCCCTTCCCCGGCACCGGGCCGAAGCCCCAGTCCCGTGCGGTGGTGGTGGCAGCATTGCCCTTGATCTTGCGTCTGTTCTTCTTCACGGTTATGTCCTCCTGTCACTTGTAAACCTTATGTGTCCTCGTGTCCCGCAGCTCCACCCGGTTCAGCATCTCAAAGCCCGCCAGCCTGACCACATACCGGATGTGCTTGATCAGCTCCGCCACCCGCTGATCCTCCTTGGCAATGGCGTTCTGCCCCTGATAGGCCGTGAAGTCCGGATAGCCTTCCGCATTCTGCCATGGTTTATCCATAGGCCACCACCAGTGCTGCCAGCAGAACCAGCCCCAGCAGGCTGGCATACGGGTTAATCAGTCCCATGCTCCACCGCCTTTCTCAGCGCCTCTTGGGCTTCCGACTCAGTCAGATAATAGCCGTTCCCAATTTCGTCATAGCCAATATAGTCATCAAGACTTGCGTCACCCAAACAAAATCCTTCCGTGGACAGCGCTGTGATTTTCAACGAGCTGATGTACCAGCCATTCGTTTCCGGGTAGATCGACGGGAAATCTTGTGCCAATTCCCACAGTCTTTGCCCTACCGCCACCGGGGTGATAAATAGTCGGCCTTCCTTTTCTGCGTCCTCGTAGCGTTTCAGCCGCTCCCAGACATTCCGCTGGGAGCAATAGCCGTCCTCGCAAAAGCTGCCGCCGGGAACATCCTGGCACTGGGCAATGTCGCAGAAGTTGCCCTCAAAGGTTAATCTTTTCACTCAGGTCTCCTTTCTCCGCAGGAACAGAAAGCATCCTCGCACATCTGCCTTTTCAAAAGTCTGCACAGTTGTTTTGTGCCATCTGGGTAATATTCGGCAGTCTCATAAAATCTGCAATCCTTACACCGCACCACTTCCACTGCATCCACAGTAGGGGCATCGTCGATATAGCTTGGCGGGATACTGTAAAGGACTTCCCCTTCCCCGAGATCTTCACACACTTCATCAAGCAGTGCATCCGCATCAATCAGGCGCATTTTCTTCCCCTCCATCCATCTTTGCACCGCAATGGCAGTACGGATATTTTTCGATATTCACCTTTGTCGCAGACATAATTTCTCTGCCACAAACGGAACAACGATACTTTGCCTTGGTTGCCCACCTCTGCACTTGTTCCCACCGCCCATGTACTACCGTGGCAACATCGGCAGCAGGAGCCGTCCATATTGGACACTTGGATTTTTCACAGCCGAATCCCCAGCATAAGCAAATATTTTTGCAGTAGTTCTCCCGGTCAATGTATTCAGCCATCTTTCTCGACCTCCCCGACACGGCGATTCCATGCTTCTGTAGCTTCAACCTCTGTTTCAAATAACTTATAAACACGCCCAAAACAGTTCGTTTTCTTACATCTTGGAATAAACGCCTTCTGCCTGTATTCATAAAAAACATTTGAACTGGGGTATTTAACAGATCTGACTAACCTTGCACATCTTGGCACATCTTTCTTCCGATGAGCAATCTTCGATGGAAATTCACCAATGTGCATTTCAGCCCCACCACCACAGAACGGACACGGCTTCAGTTCAGCCATCGTCATTTTCCTCCTCGAAATTCAGCACAGTAAATACAGCACTCAGACCCCCCTGCATTCGCCCTCGTCTCTATTGGGTAATCCGTAGAAATCGTCAATAATTTCATTGCACAGCTGCACCTTTGTCTTATCGTCCACGCTTGATCACCCCCATCCAGTATTCGGCGGCATCCTCGTCCAAGCTGGCGAACTCGCATTCTTCCACCCCTGCAATCAGGATTGGGCCAACAAACTCCACTCCGCAGAGCTTGCAGTTATGGGCAAGCCTCATCCACCGGCCATCCTCGTTGCAGATCACCACTGCGTCTTCCATGGTGACGGTCTCGATGAAGCCGCCCACCGCCTCCTGGAAAGCCGCCAGGGTGTTCGGCACCTCCCGGACCTCTGCCGCAGCACCGGGGGCCTTATAGACCACCCGGATATTGTTCTCTTTTGTCATACAGTTTCCTCCAATCATTGATTCCACGCCCCCTGCGCATCATGCCGCACCGCAAACCCTTCCGTCTCCCGGCCGCAGTCCAGACATTTCACCCGCCAGTGACCATCCTCGCCTTGCACATAGGCCACGGTGTCGCTGCCGCAGCTGCATTGCCGCAGCCGGTACTGGCTGTCCGGCGCCGGGCCGATGATCCGCACTGCATTGCTGATTTCCATGTCACGCCTCCCGGCCAAGGCCCACCAGCTGTATCTGGGCAATGTGGTTCAGCAGGGGCTTGTTCTCCGGGATCACCATTTCCGGCAGCACATACACGCCGCCAAACCGTGTCCGCTGGAAGAGATAGCCGTTGACCAGCATCATCCCCACACAGTCAATGCAGTCGAGGATCTGCTGGTTATCCGGGTGCACCAGTTTAACTTCCAGAGTTTTCGTTTCCTGTCAGACCTGCAAACCATCCACCGTCAGCCGAGTGGGGTTGATCGGCACGGCTTGCGTGGCATCCAGCAGATTGTCCATGACCGATGTTACCACCTCCGGGATCACACTGGCGCACTCACGCTTCGCCAGGTTAACGGCAGTCCCGTCCTCCGGCATAGCCCCGTTATGCAGCACGATCAGGCTCTTGATCCCGTTGGGTACATCGTCCTTGTCGATCATTACGCCCCAACCGTGCGTTCTGATCACTATGTAGTCTCCCACCGCAGCCACATCATAGCCCTCTTCCCGATAGGCCTGCTTCATAGCCCGGATAATGCTGTTGTCATAAACTGTCATATACTTTCCTCCTCGTATTTGCTGTCCATCAGCATTCTGTAAATCTCGCAGCAGATATACCGCTTTGCGCAGTACTCCCGAATTTGCAGCTCAAAGTCTGCCTTTGACTTCATCCGCAGTGCCAGGGTAGACCCGTCCAGGATTCCCTCGCAGATGATTTTTCCACGGCCATCGTCGCTTCGATAAAACGGGCAGTTTACATGGGCCTGGCGGTAGCTTCCACTTGACACACGCATCACCGCCCTTACAACGAGCCGTCATCCGGCATCGCCAGTACCCGCTGAATGGCTTCCAGCTCCGCTGGCCCAAGAACGCCGCTGGCCCCCTGGGGAATCTCCATCTTGACCGGGGTCTCCTGCCAAGTTGCCCGCAGCAGCCAGTTCTTCATAGCTGGGATATACTGTCCACCCGCCTTGTTCCACTGTTCGCTCTGCTTCCACAGTTCCAGCCGCTCCTGAATAACACCATCCTTGGCTGCCAATTCTCTTGCCATGACGAAGGCTTCAAAGGCTTCCTCTTTCCTACCTCTGCGTCCCTCAGGGTAAGCCTCCCACAGCCGCTCAAATTCCGTATTTCCGGGTTCTATTGGGTTCTCTTCTATTCTATTCTCTTCTCTTCTATTCGGTTGGGAATCCATTTTGGATTCCCATTGGGTTCCATCTGGATTCCATTCGGATTCCATGGGCGCATTGCCCGTCTTGGTCTCATAAAGGGTCACACACCCCAGCGCCGGGTGGTCGGTGTAGCTCTTGTTGGACTTGACCCAGATCTTGGCAGCGATCCCCGGATAGGCCAGCGGTTTCAATCTGTCGTTTTTCAAGCTGTTGGACATTCGCCAATGCTTGATGACATAAATGCCACCATATTGCAGCAGAAATCGCTTTTCTACCAACTTTCTGATTGCCGCCGGGCCACCCTTGAACCGCCCCGCCACACTGCCTGCGGCGTTGATAAACCCATCATCATCCGCCAGCATATTCAGGTGGAAATAGATGGCCTGCGCTGTCTCTGGCAGCTCATAGAATGGGTCGCTTTCCACCACTTTGTTGCTGATGCATCTGCGTGTTGCCACATTGCACCTCCTTCGTTTTTTATGTGAACATTTTTTGAACAGTTGTAAACAAACTGTGAAAACTCGTTTATTCATAGTTTGTTCACTAGCCTAGCAATGCTAAAATAGTCAGCAACTTCGCTAGTTCATATTTTGTTCACTACCCTAGCATTACAAAAGTGCTGCTACTTCTGACAAGCCATTATGCGAATTCCCTTCGGCACAACCCGCCGCACTTTGTTGATGAACTGCCCCTCGTGGCTGGTTGCCGACGATAAATGGAGCAGATAAAGCTCCCGACACTGGCTCAGATCCATCCGTTTCAGGCACGCACACAGCCGGTCGATCTCCATGTGGGTGTTGCTGATCCGGTGTCTGGTTTTCTCCGGCATCTTCTGGCATCTGTCGAGAATATCCCGTTGGAAGTTGGCCTCCACCGCCAGAATCCCCACTCCGGGGAAATTGTAAGGGACATTGACGGTGTCCGTGATGAAGGCCAGCACATCCTCGTCCGCTCTGCTCTGAATCACAAAGCCCAGCGGCTCCTGGGCATCGTGGTAGGTCGGGAAGGGCAGCACCTCCATGCTGCCCACGGAAAACTGCACCCCCGCCTCCATCTCCGCTGCCATGTCCAGCAGGGCCTCCGGCAGCTCCAGCGCCGCTGCCGTCCCTTGGCTGAGATATACCGGCACCCCGGACTTGATCACCGCTTCCACGGCCTTACAGTGGTCCTTGTGCTCGTGGCTCACCAAGCACCCATCCAGCTGGGCCATGCGAAAGCCCAGAGCCTGGGCCAGCTTCCTCGGCCCCAGCCCGCACTCAATCAACAGCTCCGTGGTGCCATCCGACACCACATAAGCATTCCCCTCTGAGCTGCTTGCCAATGACTGGAATTTCAAAACGGCACCACCCCTTCCGGGTTCACCGCCACATCCGTCACCGGCACATGGTCTTTCTGGTACTGGGTGGACTTCTTAATCTGCTCCTGACACCAAGGCGGCAGCTGCGCAAAGGCTGCATCGTCCCAGCTGTCCATGTCCCATGTAAAGGCAGCGGTCTTGCTGGTGGGGGCAGGAAGCCCCTTGGGAATGGGCATCAGGTTTGCTACATTGGCGTATTCCTTGGTGTCATTCAGCACCACCTGAAGCTGGCAGGCCTTGCCGATCTGGTCGAATAGCTCCAGCTGTGCAAACGCTTCATCGGTGTATGTTTGCCCATTCCACCCTTCCAGGAATGACCGCAGATTGCTCTTCTTGCTGGTGGATACGGTGAACTCTTTGGACAGCTGCCGCTCTTCCTGCTTGCCGTCCACCTCCATCAGCTCCCCAGGCAAGGCCCATACGAACTTCACCTTGTTGGAATAGGTCTTGAACTTCTCGCTGTACTGTTCACCCAGGTCAACCACACCCACGCAGACAGCCATGTACACGCCCGGTTCCACCGGCGGGGCTTTGGGCTTTGCCCGATCTTTGATTTTCATACGATTCTCAACTCCTTATCTTCTTCGCTCACCACCAGCCGGATCACCTGACTGGTGCTATCTTCCAGCCGGGTCACTGCCTCGGCGTTGTCAATAAACAGCGGCACATGGATGCCGTAGTGCCGGCTCAGGGTGTTGATGATGTCAATGCCCACATTCACCCGCATACCGTTGTTCAGGCCCATAAACGGCACGCCGTCGTAGACCACATCGCACCGCTCCTCCACGCCACCGTTGGCCTGCTCCCGGAACAGCCGGAACTTTGCCAGCCGGAAATGGCTGTTGATGCTCTCCTCTACAAACCGGGCCTTGTACCGGGTGAACTCCTCCATCAGGTACAGCATCTGCTCGATGGCCTCCAGTGCCTGAGAGGCGTTCTTGGCATCGGCTTTCAGCTCATCGATCCGGGCCAAGGTCTGCTCCTTCACCGCCTCCTGGGCAAGGATACGCTGGTTCTCCCGAATCTTGGCACCGAGGGTGTCCAGCTGCTCCCGCAGTTCACGCCGGGCGGCTTCCCCATCCGCAGCCAGATTAGAAATCTCCTGCTCCATGGCCTGAATCTGTTCATTCAGCTTGTCCATCCGCTGGGCGTAATCCTCCATATCCCGGACTTCCACCCTCTGGCTTTTGGCCGCCTGAATCTCCTGTTCCAGTGCCTCCACCGCCGCCTGCCGCTGCCGGATTTCTTCCTCAGTCTCCTGCACCCGCATCTGGGCGGCCTGTTTCTGCTCTTTCATGCTCTCTGCCTGGCGCATGATGGCTTCCAGCCGCTGGGCCTTCTTCTGCTCAAACTGGGCCGTGGCCTTTTGCAGCTGCTCAAAGGGCAGATCCTGCCCGCAGGTGGGGCACTTGCCCCCGGCGAAGCTCTCCCCGTTGACCTGCACATAGACCTCCCGGCTGTGCTGGATCTCCTCCTCGAAGCGCTGAACACTGCGCTGGTTCACATTCAGGAAGTTCCGGCAGCTGTCCAGCCGGGCCTTCTCCTGCCGAAGCTGCCGTTCCAGCTTGTCCACATCCGGCCCGGCCTGCTCCTGGCTTCTGCGGAAGGCCATGTTCTCCTGCACCAGCCCTTCCTTTCCCAGCAGCAGCTTTTTCAGATCCAGCCGTTTCCCCTGGATGGTGGTGCTCTGTTCTAAGCCCCGGATCTGGGCCGCCAGTGCCTCCCGCTGCTCTGTCAGCTCTGCTTCCTGCGCTCTGGCTGCATCAAAGTCCAGCCCCTGCATTCTGTCCAGGGTGCGGCCGCACTCGCTGATCCGGGTGGGGGCATCGTCCCGGGTGCCGGTCAGCCCCTTCTTCTGGTAGAGCAGCTTGGCCTTGTAGTCCGCCAGGCTCATGCTGCCCACGCTGTCCAGCAGGCTCTGGAACTGGGGATTACCCGCCATAATGTCCCTGTCCGACATGGCCCCCGCCAGCTCGAACAGCACCGCCCGCCGCTCCTGCCATTTCATGCCGCTGGCGAACCATGCCACGCTGGTGAGCATCCGGAACCGATCTTCTCCCACCATCTCCCGGATAGCATCGTCGAAGGCATTCTTCTTCATGGGTACACCGTCTACAAAGTAGTCGCTGGTGTTGCCGGTGTACTCCGGCTCCCCGGTTCCCCGCTTGGTGGCCCACACCTCCCGATAGGTCCGCCGGAAGGTCTTGCCCACGCCGTTGACAGCAAACTCCGCTTCCACGCTGGTGATAGCCTGATGATCCTCCACCTCTCCGGCAGCGTTCACGGGCTTGATTTCGATGTTCTTCTCGCCGTTGCCCAGGCTGTCTTTGCCGAAGAGCAGCCACGTCAGCGCATCATAGATGCTGGTCTTGCCGGTGGCGTTGTCACCGTAGATGCTCATGGACTTGCCGCCGAAGTTCAGATCCAAGTGCTTGTGACACTTGAAATTTTCCAGCGTAAGACGGTTAATTTTGATTTCCTGCATTGATAAACTCTCCTTTTTGTGCTATACTAGCACTGTCATATATTTTCCTTTGCCGTTTCCGATGTTGCAGCATCGGGAGCGGCTTTTTTACTTGTCAATAACCTTGAACTACCCGGTGATACGGTGCTTCACGATCATCGAGTTGGGCAGTTCCTTCACCACCACCCATACATGAGTCAGCAGCCCATTCATTTGCAGAATCTTCTGCTGCTCCTTGGTCGGGGTTGCATTCTTCTGGCGGCCCATATTACAGCACCGCCACGATTGCCGTCATCGCAATGGCCACAACCGCCAGCGCCGCAAAGGCCAGCTCCCGCAGATTCAGCTCCTGCTTCTGTCCCAGCATCACCAGCTGCCGGGCCTCGTCCTCCGTGACGATGTAGCCGATGGTCTGGCACACCTGTCTCCGGTGATGGTTCTGCCGAACCATCTGGAATACCTCGTTGTTCTCTTTTTCAAATCTGCTCATAAGTAAACTCCTTGTATTATAGAGTAGTAGTTTTTAGAGTCCCTCTCCAAGGACTTGTGCT
>CAUWNA010000060.1:0-31185 GCA_963560135.1 uncultured Oscillospiraceae bacterium
GGTGAAAACCACCTCCGCTCATTTTAGGGGTTGACTTTTAATAGTTAATCTTTCAAATATCTACTCCCAGAAACCGCAAAAACGGAATTCTGGGAATTTTCATTCTGTTGCCGGAGAAGAAGAACTGGAACCCCAGCAGTTCCGGCCGCTGCCGTGCGGTGCATCGTACCGTGTGCGGATCCGAGTTCAGCACCTGCGCCACATCCCCGGGCGATAACACCGTCTTGTCGCTGGCAATCAATTCTTCCAGCGTCATAAAAATTGCCTCCTTTCTATTGCCCCTTCTTCCCAAGGAACAAGTTGATGAAATACTGCTGCCCCTTACCTGTAATTTTCGGGGTCTTGCTCACCGTGATGTTTCCGCCGGAGTGGGTCACCACCGTTTCCTTGATGCGGAACAGCCCCAGCTCCATGCTTCTCTGGGTGGGCATATTGTAGTCGCTGCCCTTGCGGCGAATAAGATACCCATTGTCCCGCAGCCAAGCAAACAGCCGCTTCTCACCCATGTCCACCCCGTTCTGCCGCAGAACCTTGGCAAGCTCCCCCACCAGCTGCGTGGAGCTAGAAGCAGAAACGCTGTCTGCAAATAGGGCCTTGGGCTGCATCTGAGAAATCAACTCATCCTTGCTGTCAATGGTTCGTTGAGCCACAACAAGAGCCTTCGCCATGATTTCCGCATCCGTCATGGTTTCCTGACCGCCGATATAGCCGCCGGTTTTGCGGATGGCTGGCAGGACTTCGGATGTGACCCACCGCTTAAATTTTTTCGCCCCCGGCAATTTACTGGACAGAATCAAACTGTATAAGCCAGATTCATTGATAAGCCAACCTCCACGCTGCCCCAAACTCAGTAACGATTCGTTATTGAGTTTGTCTTCTGCGTCTACATGGTCTGCAAGAGCCTTACTTGGATTGCTGTACCCAAGCACTTCCGCCACATCCTTGCCCACGAACCAAGGCTCGTTGTCGATGGACATAGCCCGCACCTTCCCGAATTCCGGGTGGCTAAAATTCTTCACTTCTGTTGTCATACATTTCCCTCCATTTTATCTCGCATTTGTGCGAGATTTAGAACAAAAAAATAGATGCTGCCTCTTTTCGTGATAATCCAAGTATTGAGGATATTTTATGTATCTGCCCTACCGTGAAATTTATCCCATCAGCTTTCATTTTCCGAGAAAAAGTGCTGGGATCAATTCCTAATTGTTCAGAAAGCTCCTCTTGAGTAATCTTTCTTTCTGCCATCTTTCCTCTGAGCTTATCCATGTTTGTGTTCATACTTTCACCTCCTTTTCTCGCATATCTGCGAGTTGCAAAATGATAATAGCACAGTACTCTCACTTTGTCAACGCAATTTTTGCATTTTTGCAAAATATTTTTTTATTTCCTCTTTTTCATCTTGCGTTTATGCAATTTATGGTGTATAGTAATGGCGAGGTGATTCTAATGACTACCGGACAAAGAATAAAGGATCGAAGAAAAAAGCTTGGGATTTCTGCAGAAACACTTGCTGACAAACTTGGTGTTTCTCCGGCCACTGTGTACAGATACGAAAATGGGGACATCGAAAAAGTACCAGGTGACCGTTTGATACCCATTGCAGATGCATTGTCCACTACTCCCGCTTTCTTAATGGGGTGGGAAAACGAAAACTCTGCCGATGAGCAAATCGATCTGTATATGCGAGGTATTAAGAAATGGTCTGAAGATTTCCGTTTATCCGATATTCAGAAAAGCAGGCTGAAAGAATATCTCGCCGACTTGTTTTCAAAAACAAAAGAATATGTCAACCGAATTGCTGAGTCTAAACAATCCGAAGATGGGAAAATCCTTAAGAATCCATCACTGCAACAGGCAGAAGATGACTTGTCCCATTGGGCTACAGTCGGTGTGCAATATATCAACAACGAGTTTTCAAACGATCCCAACGATCCTTTTGATTACGAAAGCATAAGAGAGCAGTATCTCTGCGCAATAGCACAGCTGTCTAAAAGGGATCAAGTTGCATGGTTAATCCGTCTGCAGGACTATATAGAGGCCTCGAAGGAGGAACCAAAATGAAATCGTACAAATCCTTTTCCCTAATTCTAACTATAGCTTTAGCACTTTCCGCCTGCACCAATACCGGAAAAAATGCAAAAAATCAATACAATTCCGAGCAAGTAAAGGAAGCATATTTTATCTCAAATTTTAATTCACTATGGGCCGCATCAATCAATTCGAACAACGCAGAATCGCTAACGCTTGGGGATACATGGGATACTGACGCTTTTTCCATGTCTATAAAATATCTAAATTCTAGTAATTCTCTATCAATCGAAGTTGTACCAAAGGTTCTCACTATACCGCAGTGCTTTGAATCCGATAGCATGTTGATATATGCAATTTCTAATAACGATGACGAAACTCATTTCTTTATTGATTCCGAATTGTTCTATATGTCATCTCTTTTGGAATCTGTTACAGATTATTCAGCATCTGCTACAATGCGCCCGCCAAGTGATGGTTCTGTGATACACTTCATAATTGTCACAATGGGAACAGTGTATACCTCCTCATGGTTCACCTGACACTATGATCATATTTCACTTTCCTATCTTCAAATCTGTATCGAATCTAACCTTGCACAGCGCATCAGGCATAATCCGTCGGAAATAAAAAACCGCCCCGGTGCTACCAACACCGAAGCGGTTCAAGTGCCCAGCGGTGCTACCAACACCAGCTGCGCAATACAGAAACCTCCCATCCACCACGATAGGGGCAGTCTGCCTATTTATCATAGCAGATTTGCCCCGGAAAGGCAAGGTAAAAAAATGAATTGCATAAAGTGCAGCAAGGCTTTGCCGCCTGATTCTGTCTTCTGCCCATACTGCGGCAAGAAACAGGTTGTCAAGCGGAAAAACACCTCACGGCCAAACGGGAGCGGTTCTGTCTACCGCCGTGGCGCATCCTGGGAATGCGCCGTAACACTGGGCTATGTTGTCCAGCCTGACGGCTCCGTGAAAACAGTCCGCAAAACAAAGCGAGGATTTAAGACGAAAAAAGAAGCCATGGAATACATTCCCACGCTTCGCAGCGCCCCCACCCGCAAAGTGCCGTCTCTCCTGGATCTGTATCAGGCTTACTGCGCAAGCCAGAAATATAAGGCCCTATCCGATTCCAGAAAAGAAAAGTACGACATCGCCTGGAAAAAATAGATTCCATGCAGTTCTGCCAAATCGACCAGCTTACCACATTCGACTTGCAGAATGCAGTAGATTCCCACGCCGATACCTACTATACCGCACGTGACATTAAAGACCTGTTTTCAAAGCTATATCAGGCTGCCATGCCGGACAACTTCGTGCAGGTAAATATAGCCAAGTTCATCGAGCTGCCACCGCTGAACGCAAAAGAACAGCAGCCCTTCCATGACGATGAAATACAGCGCCTGTGGCACGACTATGCTGCCGGTAATTGGTGGACAGGCTATATACTGCTGATGATTTACACCGGCATGATGCCTGGTGAGCTTCTGGAAGCCCGCAAATCGCAGATTGACAGAGAGGGTAAACAGATACTTGGTGCAGGCAAAAAGACCGCCGCACGGAAGGCTACGCCCATTGTGCTGGCTGATTTCATTATCCCGGTGCTGGATGACCTGTGTGAGCATACACCAGGCGAAAAGCTGATTCGGATAAACAAGGACAAATTCTATGAAACCTACTATGAATCCTTGTCCCGTGCCGGATGTCGGCGCTTGACCCCCTACTCCTGCCGCCATACCGCAGCCACGTCCCTGGCCTTGGAAAACATTCCGCCAAGTGTAATCCAAAAAATTATGAGGCACGCAAATTTTGCAACTACACAGAAATATATCCACGTAGATATGGAGCCGATGCGTGAAGCAGTAAATAGGCTAAAAAGTTCGGGAAACAAAGGAAAATAGAATGCCGCCAGGATACGCAACGGAATACGCAACGCAGTTAAATTCCTATCAATTCATGCCCATTTTATCAACAATAACAGCGTTCCTCCTGTGGATATTTTTTGAACAATGGAAAAAGAAAAAGCCCTGTTTCCAACCATTCAAGGTTAAAAACAGGACTTTTGGCGGAGTGAGAGGGATTTGAACCCTCGCGCGGCTTTTGACCGCCTACTCCCTTAGCAGGGGAGCCCCTTCGGCCTCTTGGGTATCACTCCGAATAAAAGTTGTTCACTTGATTGCCAAGATATTCTAGCATAGGATTTAGGATTTGTCAAGCACAAAACACGTTCTTAAAGGAAATCATTTTGCAGGGCTTTGCACTCAAGGCCCGTGGTGCGTGCTGTGATCCTGGCGGAGATGGAGGGATTTGATTATGTTATAGTGTCGCCGGGGCCCTGCCCGGCGAAAAACAGTCCACTGGACTGTTTTATTTAACAGGTTCAAATCCCTCCCGCACATTTTAACCAAAAAGAACAGGTCTCCTTTGGAGACCTGTTCTTTTTGGCGGAGATGGAGGGATTTGAACCCCCGCACGCCTTGCGGCGCCTAGCGGATTTCGAATCCGCACCCTTCAGCCACTTGGGTACATCTCCATAACTCGGTTATTATATCAGTCAGGTTTCGAAAAATCAAGCCCTTTCTTTCGGATTTCCAGAAAAGCTGTGGACATCGGGCCGGTTTTGTGATATGCTGAACCTGTAAAATCCTGAGGAAAAGAGAACGGATATGAACTATACCAAACGAATCTGCGCCCTGGTTTTGGCCGCATCCATGGCGCTGGGCCTTTGTGCCTGCCGGCAAACCAAGGAAACAGAGCAGCAGACCCTGGGCATTGACGTGGCCCGGTACCAGGGCACCATCGACTGGCAGGCGGTGTCCCAGTCCGATGTGGACTTTGCCATGGTGCGCCTGGGATATCGCAGCATGAGCCAAGGCGAAATTGTAGCCGACTGCAACGCCCGCTACAACCTCCAGGAGGCCGCCAAGGCCGGCATCCCTGTAGGCGCTTACTTCTTCTCCACGGCCATCACCAAGGAGGAAGCCGTGGAGGAAGCCAAGTGGGCCGCCGCTATGCTCCGGGACTACCCCATCACCTACCCCGTCGCCTATGACTGCGAGGGCTTCACCGATCCGGACAGCCGCCATCACGGCCTGAGCAGCCAGGAGCGGACAGACATCGCTCTGGCCTTTCTGCGAACCATTGAGGTGCTGGGCTATGAGGGAATGTTCTACGCCTCCAAAAATGATTTGCAGGGCGGCACCCATTGGGACACCGAACGCATTGCGAAGAAGTACAAAATTTGGGTGGCGCAGTATCCCCTAGAGCCATACCCCTCCACCCCCCAGTCCAGCTATGAGGGGCCGCACCAAATGTGGCAGTACACCATGAGCGGCACCGTCCCCGGCATCGACCAGCCCGTGGACCAGAACGTGGCCTACTTTGGCTACGACGGCATCGAGCCTGCCAAGTCCAAAGAACCGCCAAAAGAGGTGGAGCCGGATGTAGAGGCCCTGATGAACTTCACGCAAGTGGATGAAATGGTCACCGCCAAAGAGGAAACCAACCTGCGGAACATGCCAAACTTGGGCGAGGACAGCCAAGTGGTTTACACCCTGATGAACGGAGAAACCGCCAAGCGGCTGGCTGTCAGCGCTGACGGCTGGTCCAAGCTGATTTTCAATGGTCAGACCGTGTATGCGCTGACCAATTACCTAAAGCCTGTGGCAGAAACCCCGCCTGCTGAGGGGGAAATCCAAACCCAGTTCACCCCGGTGTCGGACCGTGTGACCGCCAAAGTGGAGGTAAACCTGCGCAGCCTGCCCAGTGTGGAGCGGGAGGACTCGGTGATTTTGGGACAGCTGAAAAACGGCACCTATCTCCAACGCACCGGCATCAGCGACAACGGCTGGTCCCAGCTGACTTACGAAGGCCAGACGGTGTACGCCGTCACCAATTACCTGGAAACGGAGTCCGGCCAGCAGACCGAACCCCAATCCCCTGCCCCGCAGGAAAGCCAGCCTGCGCCTCAAATCCAAACGCAATTTGAGGACATTAACGACCAAGTTACCGCCAAGGACGAAGTCAACCTGCGAACGCTGCCCAGCGTAGAGCGGGAGGATTCCATCGTTGTTGTCAAGCTCAAGCATGGCGAAATCGTCCAGCGCACCGGCATCAACAAAGATGTGGGCTGGTCTCGGGTGGTTTACAATGGGCAAACCCTCTACTGCGTAAGCCAATACCTCACTGCTCCATAAAAAAATAAAAAAACACAAATTCCCCCTTGACAAATCCCCGCCCATATGGTACTATATCGAAGTCGTCAGCGAGACGGCGCACATATGGGCGAGTGGTGGAATTGGTAGACTCGCTAGATTCAGGTTCTAGTGTTCACTGCGGACGTGCGGGTTCAAGTCCCGCCTCGCCCACCAAAAAGAGACATCCATTTGGATGTCTCTTTTCTTTTTCTGCTTCCCATTCAAAAAGAAGCGAGGCGCCCAAACCAGGGTGCCTCGCTTTTATCATGCTGATTTTCTTGCTCAAACAGTGGCCTCTTCCGCCTGCCGGTCCTGGATGTGAATGTTCACACCGTTGACCTCCACATTTTCATCGGCGCAGACCAGGATATACTTCACACCGCCAATAATCCGGGTTTCAATCAGGTCGCTGTGGGCCGGGTCAACCTTAATGACTACGTCCGGGGTTTTCAGCTCAAAATGCTTATTGTCGATGATGTTCTTGGGATGCAGATCCGCCTCGAAGCCGAATGCCTGGTCATAGTCCACGCTGAACTTGGCCACGTGCTCCTGGCTGACGCCGCAGGCATTGAGCACCTCCTTCACATCCTCCTTGGAAATCATCAGCGGTTCCGGGACCTTGCTTTCCTTGTGCAGCTCCATGCGCTGGCACAGCTGATCGTGGACGCTCTGCACCACATCCAGGCTGCACTCATCCTCCAGGGAATTGGCCAGCAGGGCCTCGAAGGTCTGCTTCTGCTCCAGGGCGCTCTGGGGCACCGGGGTATTGAACAGGGCCTCAATCAGGGCATCCTGGCTGGTCTTCACATCCCGGGTGTAGTACAGAGCGTTGTAGATGTTGGTGGAGCGGTTGTCAAAGGCCGGGAACAGGAAGCCCAATGCCGGGGCGGACACCATCTGATTCATGGCGCCGTCGTGGAACAGCTGCTCCTGGGGCACATAGTGGAGGTTGGCCTTGGTCTGCTTCACCGGGCAGATGGTGCACAGAATGTAGCGGAAAACCTCTTCGGACTTGTCGCTCTGGGTAAAGTCGTCCTTGCTCTTGAAGGGCACGTCATAGCTGTCACAGGCCGCCAGAATGAGGTAATTCCCTTCCAGCACCACGGAGTCAATGATCTTGCGAAACAGCTCCTGGCGCAGCTCCTCGTCCTCCAGCTGGCTGTCCCGCAGGCCCATGAGCAGCTTGTGCTCCGGCGAGTCGGCCACCTGGCTGGTCTTGAAGGTAATGTCAATCAGATTCCGGCCCAGCCCGCCGGAGAGGGTCCGGCGCAGAAGGGCAAAATACTTATCCCCCTCATTTTCCGGCATCATGCCGGTGGACTGCCGGAACTGGCAGATAATTTCCTTGTTGTCATTGACGAAACAGCCGAAAATGGCCGTGATATTGCTCCGATCCCGGCGCAGATGCCGCCGCAGCTCGCCGATTTCCTTATCGATCATGGTATGTGATTCCTTTCCTTGCTTCTGCAAAAGATGGCCTCATTGTATCACATCCCAGGAAAAAAATCCAGTAGGAAGATGGTCAGGCTCCTGTATAGCCACGCAGCTGCTGGATTGCCCGCTGCCGGCGGCGGTTGAAGTCCTGCTCCCGCAGCAGCGCAGGCGACGGCTCTACCTCTGTTTCTATATCTATATCTTTTTCTATTTCTTTTTCTTCTTCTATTTCTGTATGCCCCTGTATACACCCGGATACACCCTGTATCCCTTTGTATGCCTTTGTATCCCAGCGGGATTGCACCGCCTTCCTGCCCCGCTCCACTGCCTGCTGGTAATCCCGGACGGAATCCTCAATAGACGGGCGCATCGCCAGAAACAGGGCCTGTGCCAGCACATCCAGCCCCTCCGGCTCTGTACCATCCACGAAGTAGGCAAAGGCCGCCTTCAGGGCCGCCCCGGCTGCGGCATCCGGCACTGCATTCACCATAGGGTATAGGTTTCCAAACATCCGAAACCAAACGGGATGACTTTGTTTTTTCTTAGGCATCAAATCCCCTCCTTTTGTGGGGACATTCTAGCACAGGTCCAGGCGGATGTTTGTCGGACGCCGTTCGACAAATCCCCCCGCTTTTTTGCATGTTTTCCCAGCTGGATGATGCCGCCCGCCAGGCAGGTCTCCGCGAGGTATCCCTGCACCGGATTCTATCCGGCATCCGCTCTGCGGCAGGAAAAGAGCACGCCCTGTGCTGACCTTAAACGAAAAAACGCCCAAGCTGCCCATGCCGGACAATGGCATGGGCAGTTTTTTCCGGGAAAAGGCAGGTGCAGGTTTTCCTCTGTTTCTGCCGAAAAAGCAGCAAGTATTGTCGAAGAAAAAACCGAAAATTTTACAGGTGCAAGCTGCTATTCCTTCCTGATTATGCCTTCACATCCCTGCGGCGCAGATAGGTCCAGGCTGCCAGCCAGAAAACCAGGGTGAATGCCCCGCAGCTGAGCACCAGAGCCCCGAACTGCCCCGCCATGGCATCCTCGGTCTTGTTGGAATTCATGCCCATGAGCATCAGCGCATAGGGCCAGCACAGCCCCCAGCCCCGGCTGGTCATCAGAAGCCCTCCAATGCTGCCTCCCAGAGCCACCAGCACCGGCAGGGCAAAATTGGAAATCACCATAGACAGCAGCAATTGCAGCGACACAATGGCCACACTGCCCACCACGCCCCGCAGAAGCCACCCCAGGATTTGAACAGGCGGCAGCCCCGGCAGTCCTGCTCCCAGCTTTCCTCCCAGCACGAACAGCACCAGCAGCCACAGCTGGGTCAGCAGGGTCATTTGCAGCACCACCCAGAATTTGGCGGCAAACAGGCACATGGGCCGCACCGGCGCTGCCAAAATCACATTCCAGTTGTGGCCCCGATGCTCCAAGCGCCACAGGTAGGACGCATACACCCCAATCAGCGGCCCGAAGAAAAACGTGGCGTAAAAGAGGGTATACTGGGTCCACAGGTCGTACCAGCCATGGGTGAGAATTTCCAAATTCATATTGTAATTAAATGTACCATACACCGCCGAAATCACGGGAATGGCCAAAAACAGCAGCCAAATCCCAGAGCGGCGGAGTTTTTCCCGTTCGGCACGGATACAGCGCAGCAGCATCCTCACACCTCCTTGCGTTTCAGCGCTTGCCAGGCGGCCCAGGCGCTGAGCGCCCCCAGCACCAGGCACACCGCCAGCAGCCCCAGGGGGAACTCCCTGGGAATATAGCGCACCACCCGGGTCTGACAGGTCCAATCCATGGTCATAGCGGTCAGAGGGATGTAATAGCTCCAGGGGAGAAAATAGCTCACCACCGGGGGCATAAATCCGGCAAAAATCCCGCTGAGGCTGGCAAGCATCCCCGCCGCCAGGGTAGGCACCTGGCTGTCAAAGCGAATGCTCAGCAGCAGCGCCTGGAAAAACAGCATGGCGTCTACCGCCAGCGTACACACCATCAGCCACCAAAACTGCCCCATATCCAGCGGTTCGGTGTAGGCATGGAGCCTGCCCATAAGCAAAAAACCCACGCCTTCCACCAAGGTAAGCGCCAGCAGGTGCAGCAGCGCCACGGCGCATTTGCCCCGGAACAGGGCGCTGCGGCTTTGGATGGTAAACAGAATGCGGCAGTTTTGGGCTTTGCTTTCCAAATCCCAGCACCGGCTGGCAAGAACCGCCATACCCAGAGGCATCACAACGCTGTGAATCACCGGAACGGCATAGAGCAGTGCCGAGTAACCTGTCGCCCGGGTTTCCTCCGTGTCCTTGCCCACGGAGCACCACAATAGCACAAACACGGCAATCCCCACAGCCACCAGGCCGTCATACCGGCGGCGGCTTTTTTTCAGCTCTGCGGCAATGGTCTTCATCGGATTCCCCCCTCGGTCAGGCTCAGGAAGATTTCCTCCAACGTCTTGGTGCGCCGGGTCAGCTCCACCACCCCGGCAGGCACCAGCTGGGCCACCAGCGCCGCCAGCCGCTCCTCCTCCATAGCCGGGATGGTCACCTGGGGAGCGGCCTGTACCCCCAGCGGCTTCAGCACCGGCCCTGCCAGCTCCGGGCGGAGCAGCCGCAGGGTGATGTCCCCCTGGCTGTGCGCACGAAGCCGGGACAGCGGCCCCTGGAACAGGAGCCTGCCCTGGTTGAGGATGCCCACCTGGTCCGCCATCTGCTCCATCTCGCTGAGCAGGTGGCTGGAAATCAGCACGGAAGCGCCGCATCTGCGGGGCATATCCCGAATCAAGGCCCGCATCTGCTGGATGCCCGCCGGGTCCAGGCCGTTGGTGGGCTCGTCCAGAATCAGCACCTTGGGATTTCCCAGCAGGGCCTGGGCAATTCCCAAGCGCTGGCGCATTCCCAGGGAATAGGTTTTCAGCTTCCGGTGGCGGCACTGGGTCAGCTCCACGATTTCCAGCACCCGGTCAATGTCCGTTTTTGGCACGTCCTTCAGCTGGGCCAGGATTTCCAAATTTTCCTGCCCCGTGAGATGGCCGTAGCAGGCCGGGGATTCAATCAGAGAGCCGGTTTGCTTCAGCAGGGTCAGGCGGTTTTCCGGATTCATGGTCTTTCCCAAAATCTCCACCCTGCCGCCGGTGGGATGCACCAGGCCCAGCAGCATTTTCATGGTGGTGGATTTGCCCGCCCCGTTGGGGCCGATGAAGCCGTAAACACTGCCCTCCGGCACGGCCAGGTTCACCCGATCTACCACCGGATGCCCGTTGTAGGCTTTCGTAAGTTCGGTGGTTTCAATCACGTTGTTCATACGCACAACTCCTTTCATGCCCCTATGGTATCCCCGGAAGCTTAGCTTTTCCTGTATCGCCGCTTAACTTTGCCTTAATTTTCCTTAGGAGCACTGGAAAACCCGGCTTTTCCACGGTATAATAAGAAAAAACAAAAGGAGGAGCGCTGCATGGAATCCATTTATCAAGCCCGGATTCTGGTGGTGGACGACAACCCAGCCCTGCTGGAGCTGCTGGGGCAGACCCTGACGGATGCCGGATACCCCGCCCCCCGCACGGCAGACTGCGCCGCCGGGGCCAGGCAGATTTTGGAGGAATTTTCCCCGGATTTGATTATTTTGGACGTCAACCTTCCGGACGGAGACGGATTTTCCCTGTTTCCCCAGATTCGCAGCCGGTGGGACGGGCCGATTCTCTTTCTGTCCGCCCGGGATGCCGACAGCGACCGGCTGTTTGGCCTGGGCTTGGGGGCGGACGACTATCTGACCAAGCCCTTCCTCATCCAGGAGCTGCTGCTGCGGATCCAGCTGATTCTCCGCCGGTTCTACCGCCAGGAGCTGCAGCGCCCCCAGCAGCTGGTGCTGGGCAGCCGCCGGGTGGATTTTCAGGATGCCATCGTCACCGGCCCGGAGGGCAGTGTCCACTTAACTGCCACAGAGCGGCAGCTGCTGCAAAAGCTGCTGGATAACCGGGGGCACATCGTCACCTACGATGCCCTGTGCGAGGCGGTGTGGTCCGACGGCTACTACGGCTACGAAAACACCCTCAACGTCCACATGCGCCATCTCCGGGAAAAGCTGGAGGACAACCCCTCCCAGCCGGTTTGGCTCCTCACCGCCCGGGGCATGGGCTACAAGCTACGGCGGGAGGATGGCGTATGAAAACGGTCTCCCGGATGGTATTTCGCTACATTACCATGGCCTTTGCCACGGTGGTGCTGGTGCTTTTTGTGAATCTGGCCATATTTTTGGGGCTGGTGGTAGATTTTGCTATCAAGTATCAGAACAGCTACTTCCCCATCGGCCAATTGGCCGAGAGCTTCACACAAGCCCCGGACGGCTCCCTCTCCCCCGCCCAGGATTTGAACTGGCAGGCCACATTTGAATGGGCCATGGTGCTGGATAACAGCGGTGAGGTTATCTGGTCGGAAAATCTCCCTCAGGAGCTGAACCACCCCTACACCGTGCCCCAGGTGGCCGCCTTCTCCCGGTGGTATCTGGAGGATTACCCGGTGCTGGTTTACCGCAACGATTTTGGCCTGCTGGTGGCCGGCCGGCCCCGGGGCAGCATGACCCGGTTTGATTTCTACATGGAAACACCGATTTTGGAAGCCCTGCTTCGGGGGTTTGTTCCCCTGCTGCTTCTGGATGGGGCGCTGGTGCTGCTGGTGTGCCTGCTGCTTGGCTGGCGGGGCGCCCGGCCCCTGCGGCTGGCTGCCCAGGGGATTGACAGTCTGGCCCAGGGTGAGCCGGTGGCTCTGGAAGAAACCGGCCCGGCCGCAGAGCTGGCCCAGCGGCTGAACCGAACCAGCCTGCTTTTGCAGCAGCAGGCCCAGCAAATCGCCCAGCGGGATACCGCCCGCACCAACTGGATCGCCGGTGTCTCCCACGATATCCGCACGCCCCTGTCGCTGATTCTGGGCTACGCCGAGCAGCTGCAAGTCAGCCCAGACCCAGCTGTCCGGGAGAAGGCCAGCGTCATCTGCGGACAAAGCCAAAAAATCCGCAGCCTCATTGAGGACCTGAATCTGACCAGCAAGCTGGAATACAATGCCCATCCCCTGCGCCTAGAATCCGTGCGACCGGGACGGCTGCTGCGCCAGTGCGCTGCCGCCTTTTCCGAAGCCCTGGGCAGTGCGTTTGCTTTGACCCTGACGGTAGAGCCATCGGCGGAGGCGGCCCAATTTCCGGCTGATTCGGCGCTTTTAAGCCGAGCCGTGGACAATCTGCTGCTGAATGCCCAGCGGCACAATCCCCAGGGATGCCACATAGCCCTTCGGGCCTGGGCCGATGATGCGCAGCTGCACCTGCTGGTTCAGGACACCGGCAGCGGCTATTCGCCCCAGGTGCTCCAATCTCTCCAAGGGGAAACCCTCGAAAACCCGCCCCACATTCTGGGCCTTTCCCTGGTTCAGCAGATTGTCAAAGCCCACCACGGCGAGGTACGATTCTGGAATGACCAGGGCGCCGCCGCCCAGATAGACCTACCCCTTTCCGGGCCAAACTAGCAGCAAAAAAGCCCTTGCCGGTGATTCCGACAAGGGCAGTTTTGTATTCAGCGCTTTTCCACTGCATCCAGGATGCAGCGGACCAGGTCTTCCCGACCGGTCCCCTTCTCCGCAGAGAACGGGATGATGGGACAGCTCTCCGGCAGCTCCAAATCCCGGCGGATGATTTCCAGGTTGGGCGCCAGCTCGCTTTTTTTCAGCTTGTCCATTTTGTTGGCAACCACCACAAAGGGGCAGCCCAAATCCAGGAACAGCCGTGCCATGGTGATGTCATTGTTCGTAGGCGGATGGCGGTAGTCCACAATCAGCACACCCAAATCGATGCGTTCTGCGGCAAAATAATCCTCCATCAGCTTGCCCCAACGGGCCTTTTCCTTCTGGGACACCTGGGCAAAGCCATATCCCGGCAAATCCACCAGGTAGCACCGGCCATCCAGCACGAAATAGTTGACATGGATGGTTTTTCCCGGCTTATCCCCCACTCTGGCGAAGTTTTTCCGCTGAAGCAGCCGGTTGATCACCGAGGATTTGCCCACATTGGACTTTCCTGCAAAGGCAATCTCCGGCAGCCGTGCCTTGGGAAAATCCTTGGGCGCAGCGGCTGAGATGAGAAATTCTACATTTTGAAAATTCATAGCCCCTCCTTATCCGGCGCACTGCGCCACCTTGGGCTTTCTCGCATTACTGTTGCAGCTGCGGCTTCCGGGCCGAAGCTTTTACTTCCGGCAGCTCTTCCAGAATGCCGCTGCCCGGTTCCATCGGCCGATTCAGCGCCGCTTCCAGCACCGTATCCACAGTCTGGGCACTGATGAAGTGCAGCTGGCGGCGAACCGTCTGGTCGATTTCCTCCAAATCGGATACATTAGCCTCCGGGATAATCACGGTATGGATGCCGTGGCGCAGAGCGGCCATGGTTTTTTCCTTCAAGCCGCCAATCCGCATCACCCGGCCCCGGAGAGAAATCTCGCCGGTCATGGCCACATCCCGCCGCACGGTAACACCAGTCAGGGCCGAAACCATGGCCGTGCACACAGTGACACCGGCAGACGGCCCATCCTTGGGTACTGCGCCCTCGGGGAAATGCACGTGGATGTCCTTGGTCTTGTAAAAGTCGGATGCAACCCCCAGCTTTTCTGCGTTGGCCCGGATGTAACTCAGGGCCGCATGGGCAGATTCCTTCATTACGTCTCCCAGGTTGCCCGTCAGCTCCAGCTTGCCCGAGCCTTCCATTACGTTGACCTCCACTTCCAGTGTCTCGCCGCCCACGCTGGTCCAGGCCAGGCCGGTGACCAGACCCACCTGGTCGGTGCAGGGCAGCCGGTCCGGCAGGAATTTCCGGGGGCCTAGGAACTGCTCCAAATTGCTGCCTGTGACACTGACCCGCTTGGCATCCTCCTGGCTCAGCAGGTACATATCGGTTTTTCGGCAGATGTCTGCCATCGCCCGCTCCAAGCTCCGCACGCCGGACTCCCGGGTGTAGCAGTTGATGATTTCCCGAATGGCATCGTCACTGATGCGCAGCTGGGATTTTTTCAGGCCGTGCTTTTTCAGCTGCTTGGGAATGAGGTGATTTTTCGCAATCATCAGCTTCTCTTCATCGGTGTAAGAGCCAAGCTCAATCACCTCCATGCGGTCCAGCAGCGGCCGAGGCACGGTATCCAGACTGTTGGCGGTGGTGATGAACATAACCTCCGACAAATCAAAGGGGATTTCTACATAGTGGTCCCGGTACGTGCGGTTCTGCTCCGCATCCAGCACCTCCAGCAGGGCCGCACTGGGGTCCCCCCGGTAATCCGTGCCCATTTTGTCAATTTCGTCCAGCAGCAGCACGGGATTGCGGGTTCCGGCCTGGGTCATAGCGGTCATAATCCGGCCCGGCATGGCACCCACGTAGGTCTTGCGATGGCCCCGGATATCCGCCTCATCGTGAACTCCGCCCAGGGAAATCCGGGCCATTTTCCGATTGAGACTTTTGGCAATGGAGTAAGAAATGCTGGTCTTGCCCACGCCGGGAGGGCCAACCAAGCACAGGATTTGCGGCGGCATCTGGGGTGCCATCTGCCGCACGGCAATGGTTTCCAGAATCCGCTCCTTCACCTTTTCCAAGCCGAAGTGCTCCCGGTCCAGGATTTTTCGGGCCGCTGCCACGTCCACCCGCTCCTTCGAGAAGGCATTCCAAGGCAGTTCCAGCACCGTATCCAGGTAGTTACGCAGTACAGCGCCCTCAGAAGAACCGAAGGGCTGCTTTTTCAGCCGCTCCAAATCCTTCAGCAGTTTTTGTTCCTGTTCACTTTCCAGGGAAAGTGCCTTGATGGATGCAGCGTAAGCGTCAAACTCCCCTTCTTCGTCATCCTCGCCCAGCTCCTCCCGAAGTACCTTGATCTGCTCGCGCAGATAGTAGTCCTTCTGGTTCTGGTCCATGGCGGAGCGGGTTTTCTCCTGGATGTCGGATTCCAGCCGCAGCAGCTCCACCTCCTGGCTCAGCAGCCGCAGCGCCTGCTCCAGGCGGCGCACCGGGCTGAGCTGGCACAGCAGCTTTGCCTTGTCCGGAAAGTCAATGCCAGAGTTCTGGGCAATGGAGTCTGCCAGAAAGCCGCAGTCGTTGCTGGCCATCATCCGCAGCTGCACCGCCTGGGGATTGTGCTCCGTCAGCTGCACATACAGCCCATACAGGGCATTGGCCTCCCGCCGCAGGGCGTGGGCACGGACGGTGTCTGTATGCTCCAGGCTGCTTACGGATTCCACCATACCCTCCAAATAGGGATTGGTCTGCTGTAGCTCCGTAATTTTGGCACGGCCGATACCCGTCACCAAAATCCGCAGGGTTTCGTTTTGAGATTTGAGCACCTGCTTGACCTTGGCAATGGTGCCAATGGGATACAGATCCTTTAGCTGGGGGTCATCCTGCATCAAATCCTTCTGGGGAATCAGAAGCAGGGTCTGGTCCGCTTCCATGGCAGCCTCCAGCGCCCGGACCGAGCGGGTGCGGCCCACCTCAAAATGGACCGTCTGCTCCGGAAAAACAGCCAGGCCACGCAGCGCCAAAATCGGCATTTTTCCGGCGTAAATGGTTTCTGTCAAGGGAAAATCCCTCCTTTTTTGCAAAAAAGGGGGTAGCCCGCTACCCCCTCTTGTGTATCGATGTGTATTGGCGCAGACAAATGGCAAACGCTTATTGTCCAGCCAGCTTCTGTCTGGGATGGGCACTGTCCCGAATGATGGTAGGCGCACCGCCCTCCACCGCTTCCGGCGTCACAATGACCTTTTGAATGGTCAAATCCGACGGGATCAGGAACATAATGCCGGTCATCACCTTTTCCAGGATGGCCCGCAGTCCACGGGCGCCGATCTGGCGGTCAATGGCCTTCTGTGCCACAGCCAGCAGGGCCTCGTCGGTAATCTCCAGCTCCACGCCGTCCATGCCCAGCATGGCCTGATACTGCCGCACCAGAGCATTTTTCGGCTCCACCAAAATCCGAACCAGGTCATTCTGGGTCAGATTTTGCAGAGTGGTGATCATGGGCATCCGGCCCACCAGCTCCGGGATGATGCCGAATTTCAGCAGGTCGTGCGGCTCCACCTGACTCAGCAAGGTGCCCACATCCCGGCTATGCTTGCTCTGCACCGGGGCATCGAAGCCGATGGCGCTCTTATCCGTCCGCTTCTCGATGATCTTATCCAAGCCGTCAAAGGCACCGCCGCAGATGAACAGAATGTTGGTAGTATCCACCGGGATGGTCTCCTGCTGGGGATGCTTGCGGCCGCCCTGGGGCGGAACATTGGCCACGGTGCCCTCCAGGATTTTCAGCAGGGCCTGCTGCACGCCTTCGCCGGAGACGTCTCGTGTGATAGACGTATTCTCGCTCTTACGGGCGATTTTATCCATTTCATCGATGTAGATAATGCCGTGCTCTGCCAGCTCCACATCGAAGTCTGCCGCCTGCAGCAGCCGCAGGAGAATATTCTCCACGTCGTCGCCCACATAGCCGGCTTCGGTCAGCGTGGTGGCATCGGCAATGGCAAAAGGTACATTGAGGATCTTAGCCAGCGTCTGGGCAAAGAGGGTCTTGCCGCTTCCCGTGGGTCCAATCAGCAAAATGTTGCTCTTTTGCAGCTCTACATCGGCATCCGACCCGAAATAGATGCGCTTATAGTGGTTGTACACCGCAACGGCCAGGGCCACTTTGGCATCCTCCTGACCGATGATATAGTGATCCATGAAGGATTTCATCTCCATGGGGGTGGGCAGATGTTCCGGTGCGGAATCTGCCAGGCCGCCGCCCATGTCTGTTTCCCCTCGGAGCAGATCACTGCAGGCTGCTACGCAGTCGCTGCAAATATACACCCCAGGACCGGCAATCAGCCGGGACGCCTGGTCCTCCCGCTTCCCGCAGAAGCTGCAGCGGATTGTCGGCTGCTCAGGTTTCTTTGCCATGCTCCTGGTACCTCGTTTCTAAAAATTTATGGTGGCTCAGTGGCGCTCCAGCACCCGGTCGATGAGGCCGAAGTCCAGTGCCTCCTGGGCAGACATGAAATTGTCCCGCTCACAGGCAGCCGTAACTTCCTCCACCGTGCGGCCGGTGTTTTCCGCCAGGATCCGATTCATCCGAGACTTGATGGTTTCCAGCCGCTTCAGGTGAATGGCCATGTCGGTAATCTGGCCCTGGGTGCCGGCGGAGGGCTGGTGAATCATAATTTCCGCATTGGGCAGCGCCATCCGCTTGCCCTTCGTGCCTGCGCTGAGCAGGAATGCACCCATAGAGGCGGCCATGCCCACGCAGATGGTGGCCACGTCGCACTTGATGTAGCGCATGGTGTCAAAAATTGCCATACCGGCCGTAACACTGCCGCCGGGGCTGTTGATATAGAACTGAATGTCCTTATCCGGGTCCTGGGCTTCCAGGTACAGCAGCTGGGCAACCACCAGCGATGCGGTGGTGTCGTTGACTTCCTCGGACAGGAAGATGATGCGGTCATTGAGCAGACGGGAGAAAATATCATAGCTGCGCTCGCCGCGGCTGGTCTGCTCCACAACATAGGGTACTAAACTCATGGTGATGTCTCCTTTCAGGGTTTGAAACATTCTAACCATAACAGGAATCCATTATTCCTGGCGGGTATGGAAATTCATATCCTTCCTCCGGGCAAAGCCCGGAGGAAGGATGTTGGATGTATGGAAATTGGAGAATTACTCAGCCTTCTCCTCGGCCTTGGGAGCAACAGCCACAGCGCTGTCCACGATCAGCTTCACAGCCTTGCGGGTGGTCAGGCTGCCGGTCAGCTCGCCCATGGGAACCATTTCCTTGACCTTCTCCACTTCCAGCTCGTACTGCTTAGCCAGAGAAGCGAACTCCTCCTCGATCTCCTCGTCGGTGACGGTCAGGCCCTCGGCCTTCACGATCTGCTCCAGGGTGACGGAGATTTTGGCCTGCTTCTCAGCGGCGGGACGGAAAGCCTCCCGCATGGTGGCCATGTCGCCGCCCATCATCTTAGCGTACTGCTCCACGGAGAAGCCGCTCATCTGCAGCTGGTAAGCAAAGCGCTCCATCTGGGTGTCCAGCTCAGCTTCCACCAGAGCCTTGGGCATATCCACGGTGGTGTTCTCAGCAGCCTTCTCCACAGCGGCGTTCTCAAAAGCGGAATCCGCCTGCTTCTGAGCCTGCTCCAGAGCCTTGGCACGAACGTCAGCCTTCAGAGCCTCCAGAGTGTCGAACTCGGAAACGTCCTTGGCAAACTCGTCGTCCTGCTCGGGGACGATGGTCTCGGAGAGCTTGTTCAGCTTCACATGGAACACAACAGCCTTTCCAGCCAGCTCCGCATGGTAGTCCTCGGGGAAGGTGATGTTGATGTCCTTCTCCTCGCCGGTGGTCATGCCCACGATCTGATCCTCAAAGCCGGGAACGAACTGACCGGAGCCCAGCTTCAGGTCGAAGTTCTCGCCCTTGCCGCCCTCGAAAGCCACGCCGTTGTCGAAGCCCTCGAAGTCGATGTTGGCAGTGTCGCCCAGCTGCGCAGCACGCTCCACGGTCTCGGTGGAAGCCACATTCTGGGCCATCCGATCCAGCTCGGCCTGAACCTGCTCGTCGGACACGGAAACCTCAGCCTTCTCCACTTCCAGGCCCTTGTACTGGCCCAGAGTGACCTCGGGGTAGACCTCGGTGGTCAGGGTCAGGGTCACCACATTGTCCTCGCTGATCTGCATGTCGGTCAGGGTGGGACGGCCGATGGCCTTGAAGCCTTCCTGCTTGGCAATGGCGGCATCATAAATCTCGGGGAAAATCTCCTCCAGGCCGTCTTCGTAGAACACGTGAGCGCCGTACATAGTCTCGATCATCTTCCGGGGAGCCTTGCCCTTACGGAAGCCGGGAATCTGGATGCTCTTGCGGGCCTTCAGATAAGCCTTGTTGACGCCGGACTCCATCAGGTCCTTGTCGATTTCCACCACGACGGTGGCTTCATTGCCGGTTCTTTCAGTGCTCTTAACATTCATTGGTAAGAATCCTCCTAAATTGGTCTGCATGGCAGGACCATTCTATATTTTTACATAGCCGATTTATTCTAGCAGAAAAACCGGCGTTTGTCCATAGTTTTCTGAAAACTTTTTATAAAATTACTGGAAAAGGCCGAAAATTCAGGTAGTCCGCCGAAACAAGCCGGTATTCCACCCCGTCCCACTGCCCTTCCATCGCCAGAGCATGGCTGCCGCCGTGCAGGTGGCCGTAAAAGCAGCGGCGGACCTCATAGGCTTTCAGCAGGTCCAGGATTTCCTGGCAGAGGTAGCCCCGGTAGCGGGGCGGATAGTGCAGGAACACCATTTTCTGCCGGTCCTGTGCCGCTTTTAGAGAAGTTTCCAGGCGGATCAGCTCCCGCTTAAACACCTTCTCATCGTGCTGTCCGGAGCGCTGCTCCTCAAAAAACCATCCCCGGGTCCCGCAGATGGCCCAATCCTCATAGAAATAGCAGTTGTTGTTCAACAGATTCAGATTTTCAAAGCCGTTTTCTGCGCAGAATTTCTGGAATTTGGCGCT
This sequence comes from uncultured Oscillospiraceae bacterium, assembly GCA_963560135.1. GTDB lineage: Bacteria > Bacillota > Clostridia > Oscillospirales > Oscillospiraceae > Faecousia. The sequence continues at coordinate 20,187 of CAUWNA010000060.1, forward strand.
GGTGCTCCACCAGTAGTCGTGGTTTCCCTTGAGGATGATTTTCCTGCCAGGGATGGCGTTGATCCAGGCGAAGTCCGCCTGGGCCGACGGCAGGTCCAGTGCCCAGCTCAAATCCCCCAGCAGCACCGTGGTATCCTCCGGGCCAATTCCCGCCAGGCCCTGGCGCAGCTTGTCCATATAGCCCACCCAGGCACCGCCAAACACATCCATCGGCTTCGGTGCGCCCAGGCATAGGTGCAGATCTCCAATGGCGTACAGTGCCATGATAAGCCCCCTCTGTTATCCAAATTGGTACCGTTTGCGGTACGCTTTTGTCATTTGTTGCTGCGGTTATTTTCCGCAAGAATCACCACCGGGTTGGTCTGGCCAGTTTTGGCTCGGTAATCCTGGACACCGGCATAGCACAGAGCCGCCGCCAGCGGCAGGTCATAGCCATGGGTTTGCTTTGCCCCGGGAATCACCGACTCCAGCCGCTGGCTGCTGACTACACTGACGTACAGCCCCTGGCGCATGGCGCTCAGGACAGGCTCCGGCGGTGCATAGGTCTGTCCCAGGCGGCAATCATCCAGGTAGCGCTCTGCCTCCCGGCTGCCGCCGCAGCCGGCCACCAGCCGTTCCAGGCCCACCGGCACTGCGATATCCGCCTCCGGCACAGTTGTGGTCACGGCCAGGGCATCGGTGTGGAACTGTCCGTGGCTCAACAGCTCCCACAGGCCGCTGTTTTCGTTACAGCACAGCACCAGATTGCCCAGGGGTGCGCCCCAGCGGCGGGCGTACCAGGCGCTCATGGGCAAGGTCATCTCCCCTGCCACCATGGCAAAATCCACTGTCCCATACCCCATCTGATGCAGCTGGGCGCAAAGCGCAAACACAATCGCCGCCCCAATGGCTGTCTGTGTCCAGTTTCCGGGGTTTTCCACCCCCAAACACTGGGCCAGCCGCTTCACAAGCCCATCATAGCACCAGTCCAGATTTCGCCAAAGCTCCGCAACCAGCAGCTTCTGATTCAGGCTCTCCAGCCGCACCGGGTGCTTGCCCACTGCCAGTTCAATGTCCCAGCCGGTGAGCTGCTTGCGAAACAGCAGATTCAGCACCTGGGCCGTGCAGTCTCTGGCAGGCATTTCCAGCAGAGATCCCAGCATTTCCTCAGAAAAGCTCGGCTCTCGGAAGGGCACGTACAGTCCTCCGTCCGGCCCCCGGTTTTCCGTCAAAGCCCGCTGGGCCGTATAGGCCTCCCGGGCATTACGTGTGGTGGCATACAGCACGCTTCATCACTCCTATGGCGTTGTTCCAAAAGATGTTTTGAATCGTTTTCTCATCCAAGCCCCGCTGGTGCAGCCGCTGGGCCAGCTTCGGCCAGCTCTGCACACCCTCAAATTCATCCGGCAGGGCCTCCACCCCGTCCAGGTCGCCGCCCAGGGCGATGTGGGTGCCGCTGGGGTCCAGGTCCAGGAAGTGGAAAATGTGGTCACAGATGGTATCCAGGTTGGGCTGTGCGCCGGTAAACTCCCGGCAGGCGTTGTATCCGGCCACGCCGCCGGTCTGGCAGATGGCCCGGAACATGTCGTCGGTGAGGTTGCGGCTGTTGTCCCAAACCGCCCGGCTGTTGGAATGGGTGGCCACCACCGGGCCTTGAGTCATCTCCACAATGTCCCAGAAGCCCTCGTCGCTGATGTGGCTGACATCCACCAGCATGCCCAGCCGCTGAGCCTCCCGAACGTAGGCCCGACCCTGGTCCGTCAGGCCGCCTCCCGTAACATGGGAGCCGGTGAGGGGATTCTGCTCGTTCCAGCCCAGGCTGGTGATGCGAAAGCCGATGGCATGCAGATCTTCCAGCAGGGCCGGGTCATGACCAAAGCCCGCCGTGCCCTCCAAGGTCAGAATGGCCGACATTTTTCCCTTTTCCCGGTTCTTTTCCACCTGCTCCGGGCTGTAGGCAATGGCGATGCGGCTGCTGTTGGCAGCCACCTCCCGCTGGATGGTGGCCAGCTCCCGCTCAAAAATCACCACCGGGGAAATATGGTACCACTGCTCCATCATAGGCGTTGTAAAGCAGGCAAAGCACTGGGCGTAGCCCGCCAGCTGCCCCGCCCGTTCCAGGTCGATGTGGAGCTGATTTTTCGCCAGGCTTCCCGGCTGGTTCAAATCCTTCCCCAGCAGCGCTCCGGCGGTATCGCAGTGAAAGTCAAATACAGAAACATTCATTGAAAGGCATCCTCCATATGATGAATCTCAGGATGTTGGGTCTGGGTCCCCTGGGGTGCGTAAATCTCGATCACGTCAAACCGGCAGGGCAGCTCGGTGGGGTGCTGGCTCAGATACAGCGATGCGGTGGTGCGCAGGCGCTGCTGCTTGCGGCTGTCCACGTATTCCATCGCCTGGGCAAAGTCGGCGCTGCGCCGAAGCTTCACCTCCACGAACACCAGAAATTTCCGATTCTTCGCAATCAGGTCAATCTCCCCGAACCGGCATCGATAGCCGGAGGCTATGATCTGATACCGCTTTTTCCGCAGATACTCTGCCGCCAGGGCCTCTCCCCAGGCGCCGGTGAGCTTAGCGCTGGGCATAGAATTTCTTCAGGAAGCTGCGGCGGTGGGCAGGACAGGGGCCGAATTCCTCCAGCGCCTGGTAGTGGGCCTTGGTGCCGTAGCCCTTGTGAATGTCAAAGCCGTACTGGGGATAAGTCTTCGCCAGCTCCACCATTACGTCATCCCGGCTGACCTTCGCCAGCACCGAGGCGGCGGCAATGTTGGCGCTGAGGCTGTCCCCCTTCACCACAGTCTTCACGGGAAGGCCAAAGTCCGTCTCCCGGTTGCCGTCAATCAAAGCCAAGTCCGGCTGACAGTTCAGCTGGGCCAGCGCCCGCTTCATCGCCAGGAAGGTGGCCTGCAAAATATTGATTTCGTCGATTTCCGCCTCGCTGGCAAAGCCGATGCCATAGGCCAGGGCCTGCTGCTGAATCAGCGGAAACAGCTCCCGCCGCTTTTTGTCCGTCAGCTTTTTGCTGTCCGTCAGTCCCGGCAGGCACAGGTGCTTCGGCAGCACCACCGCTGCGGCGCACACCGGCCCCGCCAGCGGCCCCCGGCCCGCCTCGTCCACGCCGCAAATCAGCTGGGCATCGGGGAAGGCATCTTCAATTTCCCACATGGTGATCTCACTCATGGCAATCCTCCGGGTGTTCCAGGGTAAATTTCCCCAATTTTCCGCTGCGGAATTCTTCCAGCAGCACTTTCGCCATCCGTTCGGTGTGTACTTCGCCGCCGCTGACCAGGTATCCCCGTTTCCGGCCGGCCAGTTCCAGCAGCTCCCAGCCCGGGGTGTCCGGCTGGGCCTCCACTTTGTAGCGCTCCGTCAGGGTCTGGGGATAGTGCCGGTTCAGCAGCTCCATCAGGAAGCACGCCAGCTCCTCCACATCGAGGACCCCTTCCTTCACCGCACCGGTGTAGGCCAGCATCATGCCCACGTGGGGGTCTTCAAACTTGGGCCAGAGGATGCCGGGGGTATCCAGCAGCTGCAAGCCGCTGTCCACCGTCACCCACTGCTTGCCCCGGGTCACACCGGGGCGATTCTCCGCCTTGGCACCCTTGCGGCCGGAAATCTGGTTGATGATGGTGGATTTTCCCACGTTGGGAATGCCCACCACCATCACCCGCAGGGGCCGGTTCATGCCACGGCTGGCATCCCGCTCCAGCTTTTCGGCGCAGGCCGTCCGGGCAGCCGGGGTAAAGTCGGCGATGCCCCGGCGGGTTTTGCAGTCCGTAGCGAGCACCGTCATGCCCTTGCTGCGGAAATAGGCGGCCCAGCGCTTGGTTGCAGCCGGGTCTGCCAGGTCCATGCGGTTAAGCACCAGAATCCGGGGCTTGGCGCCGCAAATGGCATCAATGTCCGGGTTGCGGCTGGACATGGGAATGCGGGCGTCTACAATTTCGCACACCGCATCCACCTGCTTCAAATCCGCCTCGATCTGGCGGCGTGTCTTGGTCATGTGGCCGGGATACCACTGAATGTTCATCTGTTCTCCGGGATTCATGCAATTCCTCCAATCCTGCCATAGTCCAGCGGCAGCTGGCCGTGATGGGTGCCGGGAATCATGCGGTACAGGGCCTTGCCCAGAATTTCCCGCCGGTCCACCTGTCCAATCTCCGGGGCACGGCTGTCCAGAGACACCGCCCGGTTATCCCCCAGGACGAAAATGCAGTTTTCTTCCACCGTCAGCGGAAACTCCATTCCCCGGGGGGTGGTGGTAGGGGTATAGATATAAGGCTCCGTCAGCACCTGCCCATCTACATACACAGCGCCGCTTTCAAAATCAATATCTACGGTCTGCCCTTCGGTGGCAATAACCCGTTTGATAATCGGCTCGCCATCGTCGAAGCTGTCCTTGCTGATCACCACAATGTCCCCCTGCTCCGGCTGGTGGTAAAACACGTTGCTCAGCAACAGCAGGTAATCCCCATCCCACAACGTAGAAAACATGGAGTCCCCGGACACCACGATCACCCGAAACACCAGCAAAAACAGCAGAAAAATTCCAATCAGCAGAAACAGCCAGTCATGCAGGTACAAAACCGTAGACTTTCGCCATCCCAGTTTTTCCTTTTTCTCCTTTTTATTCTGTTTCTTCTCCGTTTTTTCAGACATACGCTTCCTCCTCATTCCGCCGGCAGGCGGCTCTCCGGGGCTTTGCTGTTCAGTATACCACACCCCGGAAGGTTTTTCCAGAATAATGTGTAAATTCCTGAAATTTTCCCCGGAATACCCAAAAAATCCAGGGTAATAAAAAAAGAGGGCAGCGCCCTCCTTTTTTATGAAGTTGGATTAGACCTTCTCCTTAACCTTAGCAGCCTTACCAGCACGGTCACGCAGGTAGTACAGCTTAGCCCGGCGGATCTTGCCCTTACGGACAGTCTCGATCATCGCCACGTTGGGGGAATGCAGGGGGAAGACCTTCTCGCAGCCCACGCCGTAAGAAACCCGGCGCACGGTGATGGTCTCACCAATGCCGCCGTGCTTGCGGGCAATCACGGTGCCCTCAAACACCTGGATACGCTCACGGGAGCCTTCCTTAATGCGCACATGCACACGAACGGTGTCGCCCACGGTAACCTCGGGCAGCTCCTGCTTCATGTACTGGCTGTTCAATGCCTTTACCAAATCCATGTTGTTGTCCTCCTTAAATATTAGGCGTTCATACTCACGTTCGTCGTGGCAGAGGACGCACCTTGATTTCAGACCGATTTATTTTACCACAGCTTGCAGGCAAAATCAAGTGGTTTTTTCAAGTTTTTTCCGATTTTTTTGCTCCTCCAGCGGATTCCACCGGCCGCTGGCGTAGTAGAGGCTAAACAGCACAAACAGCAGCATATTGTGGGCGATCATGCAGCCCCAGGCTGCCACCAGGCCAAGGCCCAGGATCTGGGTGCACACATAGGTTCCCAAAATCCGAATGCCCCACATACCGCTGACGCCGAAGACAAAAGGCACCAGGGTCTTGCCCACGCCCTGCATCACGCCCTCGAGAATGATGGCCACGCCGTAGAACGGCTCCGAGACCGCCACCATCCGCAGCACCGTAGCGCCCAGGGCAATCACCTCCGGGTCCTTGGAGAACAATGTCATCATATTGGGGGCAAACAGGAACAGCAGCGACCCGGACAGAATCATCAGCCCGGTTTCCAAAATCAGAATCATCTTGCCCAAATCCTTGATTTTCCGCTTGTCACGGGCACCCAGGGCATTGCCGGACAGGGTAGCCGCCGCCGTCTGCATGCCAAAGCCCGGAATGTAGAACGCCGACTCCACGGTATTGGCAATGGTATGCGCCGCCGTGGCCACGTCACCGATGGAGTTGATCATGGAAGCAAAGGCTACAAAGCCCAGGGAGGTACAGAACCGCTGGGCAGCATTGGGAATTGCCACCCGCAGGCAGGGCTTCAAAACCGACCAGTCCGGCCGTAGAGCCTGCCCCTTGGGGGAAATCACCGGATGATGCCACAGCGCCACCGTGATGCAGATGCCGCCCACCGCAAAGGCCACAGCACTGGCCAGCGCCGCACCAATGACTCCCATGCCGGCGCCGGGAATGGTGATGGGTCCAAGATGGATTGCCGGATAAATCAGCAGGAAATTCAGCACCACATTGATCAGGTTCACCAGCAACCCCACCTGCATGGGCGTTTTGCTGTCTCCGGCGGAGCGCAGCAGTGTACCAAAAATCAAAATAGCGGTTCTTGCCAGCATCGGACTATATAGAATAAAGAAGTACTGAGAAGCCAGCGGCTGAATCTCCGGGGAGACCTGCATCCAGCCCGGCACATAGCCGCTCAGTCCCAGGGTCAGCACGGTGAAGAAAATACCCACTATCAAAACAGCCAGCACAGCCTGAGAAGCTGCTTTTCCTGCACGCTCCCGGTCCCCTGCTCCGCAGGCCCGGGCTACAAAGGACAAAAATCCAATGCCCAATGCGGAAATGGTGCTGCCAATCAGCCAGTTGACCGTGCTGGTGGAACCAACTGCCGCCGTGGCATAGGTGCCCAGCGTGCCCACCATCGCCGTATCGATATACTGCACCGCCGTCTGCATCAGCTGTTCCAGCATTGTCGGCCCGGCCAAGGCCACAATGGTAGGAACCATATGCCACGGCAGCGTTGCAATCTTCTCTTTTTTCATACACTACCTCATTTCGTCCATATTTACCTTTACCATATCATATTTCCTCATATTGTCAAGATAGCAATTTTTTCAGCAATTCCCGCAAAAACAGCCACATATCTTCATATAAAATACCTATTGACAATGTCCGGTGCATTGGTGCTATACTAAAGAAAAACAAACCGCAGGAGGGTGTTTTATCATGCAATTGCTCGCCCCATTTTCTAAGAATTTTGGTTTTGGATTTATGCGCCTGCCCATGAACGGCGACCAGGTGGACATCCCCCAGACCATGCAGATGGTGGACCGCTTTCTGGAAGCAGGCTTTACCTATTTTGATACCGCCCACGGCTACCTGGGCGGCATGAGCGAGGTGGCCATCCGGGAGTGTCTCGCCAGCCGGTATCCCCGAGAGCGCTTTTTCCTCACCAACAAGCTTTCCGCCAACTATTTTCAGACAGAAGCGGATATCCTTCCCTTGTTCCAGCAGCAGCTGGAAGCCTGCGGCGTGGAATACTTTGACTTCTACCTGATGCACGCCCTGAGTCAGGCCCGGATGCCCCACTACCGCCAGGCCCGTGCCTTTGAAACCGCCCAGATGCTGAAGGAGCAGGGCAAAATCCGCCACATCGGCATCTCCTTCCACGACAGCGCCCAGGTGCTGGAAGAAATTTTGCAGGAATACCCCATGATCGAAGCGGTGCAGCTCCAATTCAACTACCTGGACTACACCGACAGCAAGGTGCAGTCCCAGCTGTGCTACGAGGTCTGCCGCAAATACCAGAAGCCCATCATCGTCATGGAGCCGGTGAAGGGCGGCGCTCTGGTGAATCTGCCGCCCGCCGCCCAGGCGGTGTTTGACCAGGTGGGCAGCGGCTCCAACGCCAGCTACGCCATCCGCTTCGCCGCCGGCTTCCCCGGCATTTCCATGGTCCTGTCCGGTATGAGCAATCTGGCCCAGCTGGAAGACAACATCAGCTTTATGCAGCACTTCCAGTCCCTGTCTCAGACGGAGCAGCAGGCCGTGGCCCAGGTGCGGGGCATTCTGCGCTGCCAGGACACCATCCCCTGCACCGCCTGCCGCTACTGCACCGAGGTCTGCCCCCAGGAAATCCCCATCCCGGAGCTGTTTGCTGCCGACAATGCCCGCCGCCAGGGCCAGTCCCCTGCCCCGGTCTCCGGCACCGCCCCCCAGGACTGCCTGAAATGCGGAAAATGCGAGGAGATCTGCCCCCAGAATCTGCCCATCCGCCACCTGCTATCCCAGCTGTAAATCCAAAATAGCGCACCGCCCGGAGGATCTCCAGGCGGTGCTTTTCATAAAATTGGGTCAAAAATCACTGTCAGAACTCCCCAGCATCGAACATCACCGCAGACAGGGCGCACAGCGGGGCGGTTTCGCAGCGGAGAATCCGCTTGCCCAGGGTGCACACCTGAAGCCCAGCCTGCTTGGCCTGCTCCACTTCCCGTTCTTCCAGGCCGCCCTCCGGGCCGGTGAGCAGGCTGACACTGTGGTAAGGCCCCTCCAGGGCGGCTTTCAACGTCAGCGACTGCTCCTGCTCATAAAACAGCAGGGCCTTGTCCGCCTGGGCTGCCCGTTCCAGGGCCTGCTGGTAGCTGCCCAGCACCACCACCTGGGGAATCCGGCCACGGCCGGACTGCTCAGCCCCGGAAGCTGCAATTTTCTGCCAGCGTTCCAGCTTTCTTTTCAGGCTTTTTTCATCCGGCCGGGAGACGCACCGGCTGCTGGGGAAGGCCACGATTTCATAAGCCCCCAGCTCCGTGGCTTTCTGAATCACGTGCTCCAGCTTATCCGCCTTGGGAAAGGCCATGTACACGCTGACTTGCACCGCCGCCTCGCTCTCGCTGCTGCGCCGCTGCTCCACCGCCAGCGCCCCATTTTCTTCCATTCGGCACAGAGCCTCCTGCCCCTCGCCATCGCACAGCAGCACCGGCTCTCCTGCTTTCAGCCGCAGGACCTTGGCGTGCTGGGCGTTTTCTCCCTCCAGCACCACCGTATCCTGCCGCAGCTCCTGAGGCGTCACAAAAAAACGAACCATTCTGGTTTCCTCCGCATTTCAAATTCCTTTATAGTTTACCAGTCTCCGGCAAAATTTGCAAGAGGAGACAAAAAATCTACCAGGATTTCAAAATCCGCTATTGACTTTTCCCGCTGGTAAGGATATAATATTGAGGCACACTTGCGAGAGTGTTGGAATGGTAGACAAGCACGTTTGAGGTGCGTGTGGTTATGCCGTGGGGGTTCGAGTCCCCTCTCTCGCACCAAAAAGAGACACCCTTTCAAGGGTGTCTTTTTTGGTAAGTCGTGGGACTCGAACCCATAAAATGCAGATGCCCGGTGGGCATCTGCCGGGCGGCGGCTGGACGACGCCCGCTCCATAGTGCTATCGAGTCCCCTCTCTTTTTTACGTTGAAAAGGAAGGATACGAACTTACCCTCATACTAGCTTCTCCATTGACTTCACAGGAAGTTTTGGATATACTACTAGAAAGGAGGAGCGTGGGCTTCGCATGAGCGAAAGGGTTGTCTCCTTCTGAAAGCCCCTCTGGCCCCATCGGCTTACCGGCCCTGCCAGAATTTTCTGCCCCATCGGTAACTCCGTACTTTGAGTTGCCGGAGGGGCTTTCTTCTATTCTGACGTAATTCCCCCGAGAACCCACCATCTCACTCAAATCAAGCATCTCCAAGAATTCCTTCTTCACCATCTTTTACAGTTACAGAAACAAGCCTTTTTATATTTCCCCTCGCCTGCTGTTACCCTCTATTATCCACCACCAGCATGTTCATCTTTTGCCAGCGGCGCAGCTCCTGTGTGGTGAACAGCAGATGACTTTTCAGTTCCAGGCTGGGGTCTTGGGGGGTTAGGGTTACCAGGCACTTAAAGGCGCAGGGCATTAGATCCGCGCTGGAAATGCCGCACAGCAGTCCCTCGGTATAATCCCGCAGTTCCAAGGGATTGAAAATATACAGCAGATCCTCTTCCAGCGTGTTGCACTGGTTCACAAAGGAAAAGCGAATCAGCATATCGCTGTAAACCACTTTGCCGGTATAGTAAATCTCGCTGCTGCGGCCCGTGGGCGTGACGGAACTGATAGACAAGGATGCCTCATACTCACTTCCCTGCTGGGAGATGTCAATAACGCCATCTTTCAATCGCTCATACCGCCCATCGTAAAAGTAAAAATACAGCTTGCTGGCCTGGTAAAACGGGCTTTTGCCAATCCGCCCCTGGACTGCCGGAATCTCCGGCGGCCGCTGGGGTCGATAATCCATCAGGCGGCTCACATCTACCCCCAGGGCTTGGGACAGGTCATACAGAGTCTGTACATCCAGCACAATCTCCCCGTTTTCATATTTGCTCAATGTAGCCCGGCTTTTATGAATCTGCTCCGCCAGCTGCTGCAAGGTCAAGCCTCGGCCCCGGCGCAGCTGGCGAATACGGGCACCAATATGTTCACTGATTTGATTCACGTGCTCTGCTCCTGTTTCGTAATAGTATACATTTTTCCCGTTTTTTCAAAATCCCCGGCATCTCCACCGGGAAAACGCCCCCAAATTCTATCACAGTGAAACACAGCCTGTCAAGATTCTACTATAAAGAAACTTTCGCTCATTTGCCTTTTCCCTCCTTCTTACATATAATTTTAACTATCGAGGAAAGGAAAGAGGTCGATTCTCATGGAAAAGAAACAAGGCGGATTCACAAGCTCCCTGGGCTTTGTTCTGGCCGCAGCCGGCAGTGCCGTTGGCGTTGGCAACATTTGGCGCTTCCCCTATCTGGCTGCCCAGGATGGCGGCGGTGTCTTTCTGGTGGTTTATTTGGTTCTGGTGCTGACCTTCGGCTTTACGCTGCTGACCACAGACATTGCCCTCGGCCGCCGCACCCGCAAAAATGCACTATATGCCTTCGGAAGCCTCCGGCCTAAGTGGGGATTTCTGGGAAAGCTTACCTTTCTGGTTCCCGCTATCATTATGACGTACTATACAGTCATCGGCGGATGGGTCACCAAGTATGCCTTCTCCTTCCTGATGCCCCTGATTTCCCTGCTGACCTGTATTTTTGTGGGCTGGGTGCTGAAGCCTCAGTGGATTGCCCAGGAGATGGAATCCAGCGGGCATCCCTTCCGGCGGAAAAAGCTGTACAGCTTCCTCATTCGCTACATCGCTCCGGTGGTCATGGCCGTTTTGTTCGCTCAATCTACCGGACTGCTCCCCTAAGTACAAAAAACTGCTGCCGAATTAACCCGGCAGCAGCTTTAGACTGTCGAAAATCCCCACGGGGCTTTTCGACAGGTTTTTGCAGTCTGCTGCGCGCATAATTTGTCCG
>CAUWNA010000061.1:0-30207 GCA_963560135.1 uncultured Oscillospiraceae bacterium
GTGAAAACCACCTCCGCTCATTTTAGGGGTTGACTTTTAATAGTTAATCTTTCTAAAGTCAATGTTGACCTTTGGAAGGAAATATGGTACTATATTCATACTCCCTCCAAAGGGTGTGCGTCTCCTGTGCTGTCTGTCCGGCAAGACTTAGAGCAGCATGGGAGACTTTTTTATTCTTTTTCAGCTTCGGCCTTAACTTTCTGGATTCCCAAGCGGATTATATCGCTTCGGTTCTTATTCAGCTTTTCACAGCAGAAATCCAAATCGTCCATGGTTTGTTTGTCTGCTCTGATTTTCAGCTGTATGTCCTTCGGGTTCTCGGCCTTTGGTCTGCCTGTACGGGGCGACACTTCATCACCTACTTTCTGTGTACACACTAATTATATATCCGTGTACACCAAAAGTCAAGCACTTTTTTGAATATAGTACAAAATTCCTCCAAAATAATACTTGAAGGAAGTCTCACTCTGTGATAGAATGGATTTATCCAGAGGGAGACCTCCGGGGTTAAGAAACAGTCTGTAACTTTCTCAGGGTGGCAGGCTGTTTCTTTCTTTTACTTCTTTGTCAATGCCCTATGGAGATTCTCAACCATTTCTTCAAGCAATTCTGTTTTGGTTTTCCCGGTGATGTCTGCGCACTCTTGAAACTTCCTGACTGTTGTTTCTGTTGCTCGCAGTGAAACTTGCTTGTTTTTTGGTTCGTCACCAACGATGGGCCGACCTGTTCTTGGTGGCATCTGCTTCACCTCCTTTTATGCCTAGGCGTAATATAACATACGCCTAGGCATAAGTCAACCCCCAATTTCAAAAAAATTTGCCCTCCCGAAGTGGGAGGGCTTTTTCTGTTACTCCTTGATTTGGCTGTGGGTGAGCACAGGGGAGAGGCTGCAACCTCTTTCCCGGCTCCGGTGGTGCTGCAACACTGCCGGAGCTTTTACTTTTCTTTCTCGCTCTGCAAAGCGATCCGTAAAAGTCTTTTAATTTCGGTCTGCTTCTGTTTGCCCTGCAAGGCTTCCAGAATGTCCGCATCTGTGTTATGATTGAGCTTTAAGCCGATGAAGGAAGTGTTTGCCTTCGTCCAATCCTTTTTTGCTTGGCTTTCTGCTATTGACTTCAGCCCCCTTTCGTGGTATACTTTTAGTACCGCTTGAGGGGATGTGTCAGATCCCCCCAAGGGGCAAGGCTGTCACCCGTGGCTAGACGGGAAGGCGGTCAACACATGTTGGGTGAAATTGCCGCTTCTCGCTAGGGTCGGGGGGCGGTTATTTCTTTATCTGGATACCCAGAGAAACAGCCGCAATCACAAGCATAAGTAGTGCAATGGTTTCTGTAATGCTCATGGGCGTGTCCTCCTTTCGTGGAGGTTGTCCGCCGCCTTGCATGGATATAATAGCGTGGGTTTAACCGATTGTCAAGCCCCTTTTTGAAATTTTTTTCATCCCCGGCGGGCGCTGCATTGCCTGCCGGGGATTGTTTTATTTGCTGGTGGTCTGCTGCTGTAGGGTGGTAAGTCCTAACCGCAGCAGTTCACGGATAACCCCTGCTTTGTTCTCTGCTTTGACAAGCAACTCGAACAGTTCCGGGTCTTGGTTGCGGTTGACCTTGAGGCCGACTTTTATAACATTCTCGGCCTCCCAGCGGGTTTTGCTGGGGTGATCTCCTGCCATTGACAATTGCCTCGCTTTCGTGGTATTATAGCCCCAGAGGTCACCGGGCAAGGCTCCCGGCTCCCTCGCTTCTGTTGTTCCGCATGAGTTGCTTCTGGTAGGGCTGGCTCATGCGGAATTTTTATTTATTGGGGATTGCTTCCCGGATGATCCTTGCTGCATCTTCAGCATCCTTGGCGGTTGCTTCGACCAGTTTAGCAAGGGTTTCAAGCAGGACGGTAAGTTCTGCGTTGGTCATTTCTTCCATTGCCTCACTTCCTTTCGTAGGGGCTTTCGCCTCGCCTTGTAGCTCTTGCGTGGCTTTATGATATCATGGGTTAGCCCATAATGTCAAGCCCTTTTTCAATTTTTTTGTTTTCATTTTTCCCGGGCAGCCCATCGGCCAGCGGAACCGCCCAGGATACAGCCGGATGCACCCAGGAAAGCCCTATATTGATTCATGCGGGCGGGCGTATATTGTATTTATAATACTATGCAATCCGTTGACAAATACGAACAGATGTGCAATAATAGGCTTATCGGAAAGTTGAAACATTTTAGGGGGTGTAAACGGTGGCAGGTAATGAAAACTCTGGAAGAAAGCCTATTTTTCACCTGACGGAGCGGAAGCTGAGTGACCGCATCCGGGAGTATAAGGCGTTCATCAAAGAGTCTGATTATAGGCCGTCTGTGTCCCATTTCGCCGCATTCATCGAGACCACAGAGCGGGATATGGCGGCGTTTGTGGAAGCGTATAAGGATACACCGAATAGTGCATATTATGCAAGAGCCAGGGCGCTGGAGGGGGTATTTACCTGGATTCGGGGCGAAACTCTCAGTTCCCCAAAATGGGGCGGGCAGGGCGCAGGCCTGGCAAGGGTGGCGCTGGAAGCTGATTATGGTGACGGGTATACATACCGGGCCGCCAAGGATGGCCCATCCGGCCCCAGCAAGCTTCAAGTGTCATTCGGTGACGGCGATTCACGGGGAAAGCTGGCGGGGAAGTGACGAACGCAACAAAAAGAATATTTTGTGTCGTTCAAACGGCCATTTTGTGGTAGTCTGTGGTCAATATGCCGGGGAATGTGGAGAATGTGCCCGGATTCCATGGCAGGCGGACAGATTGGGCCAATCAATGCCCCCGGGGCTGGGCTGCCTGGGCCGATAAGCCCCCCCGGCCTGCGGGGCTGGATGCAGACCACCACTGACCCCATCACGGGAAGGATACCCCCAGGGGGTAGCGGAAAAACGGGTGGGTCTCTTGTATAGTATTATAATATATACGACACATCCATGCGGGCGGCAATAAAGCCCCGAAACAAAAATCAATGCGTGTAGCGTTAAGAAATCTCTAATATTCTAAACTTCTAAATAGCTTATAAACATCTATAACATTAGAGATTATATAATAATATATATATATATTTATATATTACAATTAGAAGCGCAGAAAACAGGGAACCCCCCGGGGGGCGGAAAAAGGGCCACCCCCTTTCTGAATGGGGTGAGGCAAAAATAATAAAACAGGAAAAACATGGTGGTGTAGCTCAACAGGCGGAGCACTGGATTTGTAATCCAGCGGGTGCGGGTTCGATCCCCGCCGCCACCTCCAAACCCGAACCAAAGGAGGAACAATGCGAGTAAGCAAGGAAGGATTTCTTCTGTGCCCGAAGTGCGGCAGGAAGACCCGGGTGAAAGTATGGCCCGGAACAATGCTCAAAAAATTCCCGTTGTTCTGCCATTGGTGCCGGGAAGAAACCATAATCGAATATCCATAACCGAGCCAGAGCTATAAAGCCAGAGCCACACAGTATTTGTGTTGGTTCTGGCTTTTTTTGTTGCCCTGAGCGGGAGGTGAGGAGATGGCGACAAAGGAAAAAACGGACGTGGTGTCGGTGGACTTTGGCCGTCCAAACTCCGAACCACAGTGGGAGTTTTTCACAAGCACAGTGCGCTACACCTGCTACGGCGGAGCAAGAGGCGGCGGAAAGTCGTGGGCTGTCGTGCGTAAGGCAGCGCTTGGAGCGCTGAATTATGCGGGTATCAGAATCCTGGTGCTTCGCCGGGAGTATGGCGACATGGAGGGCACGTTGATAGCCCCGCTTCTGGCGCTGCTGCCGCCGAACATTGCAACCTACAACAAGACGGAGCACTTGATCACGTTTTCCAACGGCTCAAAAATCAAGTTTGGCAACATGCCAGGGTACAGCGCTGCGGTTCAGGGTAAATACCAGGGCCAGGAATATGAATGGCTGTTCATCGACGAAGCCACTCAGTTCCTGGAAACAGAGTTCCGGGGCCTGGATGCAATCGTCCGTGGTGCCAACAAGATTCCAAAACGAATCTACCTGACCTGTAACCCCGGCGGCCCCGGCCATACCTGGGTAAAGCGGCTTTTCATCGACCGAAAGTTCAAGAAGAACGAGAACCCGAAGGACTATGTGTTCATCCCGGCGACCGTGGACGACAACAAGGACCTGATGGAGGCGGACCCCCACTATGTCGATGTTTTGAACGGCCTGCCGGAAGATATCCGGCGAGCGCACCGTTACGGTGACTGGAATGTCCTGGCGGGTATTTTCTTCAAGGAGTTTCAGGACGATGTCCATACATGCGAGCCGTTCATCATTCCCAAGAACTGGAAACGCTATCGGGCGTTTGACTATGGCCTTGATATGTTCTTCTGCTTATGGATCGCAGTGGACGAGACGGGGCGCTGTTACGTTTACAGGGAGTTTGAACAGGACGACCTCTACGTGTCCGAGGCGGCAAAGGAACAGCTTCAGCGGACAAAGCCGGATGAACTGATTGAAGCAACCATCGCCCCGCCGGATATGTGGTCCCGAAACCGGGAGACCGGCAAGACCCAGGCGGCCACCTTCGCTGAGAACGGCGTTCCGCTTCTGAAAGCCAGCAATAGCCGAGTGCAGGGCTGGTCAGCGCTAAAGGAGTTCTTCAAACTGCGGGAGGATGGAAAGCCCGGCTTGATCATTTTCAACACCTGCACAAGCCTGATTGACTGCATCAAGGGATTGCAGCACAGCAGTACAGACCCGAACGACGTATCCAAGGAGCCGCACGGTATCACCCACGGCCCGGATGCCCTGCGGTACTTTGCACACACCTACGTGCTCCCCGGCGAGGCAATCACCGAGGAATACGAGGAGGAAGAAGAAAGCACCGCCATGGACTACCACACCGCCATGTGCGGGACAGGCGTATCCAGAGGATACATATACGCTTAGAAATCTGCGCCCCACCATAGGCGTTGATATACGGCCTACCAGAGCCGATTTTTTTGAGAAGGAGAAACAAAACATGGAAATCGAAACCCAGCTGGAAGCGTTCGACCAGGAGCTGTTTGACGGCAACCATACCGAAGATGAAAGCGACGTGGATGAACCCGAAACCGAGGAGCAGGAGCTTGATCAGGAGACCGAGGGCGAGCCTGAGAGCGTGGAAACTACCGAAAACGATACAGAGGATGGAGCGGAGGAAGTCCACGACGACGGCGAGCAGGAGGGCGATGAGGGCCAGGAGCCGGAACAAAAGTTCACCCTGAAAGTGAACAGTCAGACCCGAGAAGTTGGGTTGCAGGAGATGACGGAGCTTGCCCAGAAGGGCGCTGACTATGACCGGGTCAAAGACCAGGTGAAGGCGGAGCGCCAGACCTCGCAGGGACTGCGGGAGCAGCTGGACAAGCAGCAGCCGTATATGGACGTGCTCACCGCTGCGGCTGAAAAAGCAGGTGTCTCTCTTGAAGATTTCCTGGAGCAGATTGAGGTCAACCTGCTGACCCAGGAGGGCTACTCCGAACGGGAAGCGAAGCTGGAGCTTCGTGCCCGGCGGGCCGAGGCAAAGAACACGGCCCAGCAGAAGCAGGAGGAGGCCAACGAGCAGAAGGGGGAGGACTCTCAGGAGAGAATCAACACGGAAATCACCGAGTTCCAGCAGGCGTTCCCCGGCGTTCGGCTGACGGATGAACAGCTTGAGAAGATGATGCCGGATGTACAGTCTGGCATGACTCTGACAAACGCATACCTGAAGATGGAAAACGCCCGCCTCCAGGCTGAGCTGGAAGCGCAGAAGAAGCAGGAGGCCGCCGCTGAGAAAAATCGCCGAAACCGTGTTTCCTCCCCGAGAAGCCAGCGGGATTCCGGCGGCAAGAGTGCTGCGGATGATCTGGCAATTTTTGAAAAGGCCCTGTTTGGATAAGGGCAGAAAGGACTAAATCATGAGCGAAACCATTCATTTTTCCGAAAAGTTCCGTTCCTCCCTGGCCAAGTATTTTGGCCTGAAAAGTGTGACGGAGCACGCCTATAACCATGACATTGACCAGGAGTTTTCCGGCAATGACACCGTTCACGTGTTCGAGGTGGCAACCACCGGTCTGAACAACTACGACAAGACCGTTGACCCCTCCAAGGGCAGCCGCTTCGGCCCCGTCTCCGACGTGGGCGATTACCAGTACACCTTCAAGATGACCCAGGACGTTTCCCTCGACCGGGTGATCGACAAGAGCAACAACAACGCCCAGATGCTGGTGAAGACCGTGGGCAAGGTGATGAAAGCCTACATGGACAAGGTGATCCGCCCCTACAAGGACAAGTACCGGCTCCAGAAGTGGACCCAGGAAGCTGGCATCCATAAGGAGCTGGCATCCGCACCCACCAAGACCACCATCCTGGAGAACATCATCGACCTGCACAGCGACATGATCGATGAGGGCGTTCCCGATGATGAGGGAACCCTGTTCATCGCCCGGAAATACGTGAAGGCTCTGAAGCTGGCCCCCGAATGGACCGGCCTGGAGGCCCTGGGCGGCAAGACCCTTCCCAAGGGTGCGCTGAATGGCACCTATGACGGCCTGGTGGTGCAGCCCATTCCCACCCGTCACGTCCCCGAAGGTTTCTACTTCGGCATCTTCGTGAAGGATGCCATCATCTCCCCGGAGAAGATCAGCACCTTCCGGGCCATCACCGACTCCGAGAACATCGACGGCGACCGGCTCCAGTACCACAGCAAGTTCGATGCCTTCGTCATGCCCAGCCAGTGCGCCGGTGCCGCTGTGGCGTGTGCCAAGGGCACTGTCACAGCCACCCCCGGCCTGTCCATCACCGGCAACAAGGCTACTGTGACTGCAACTGAGGGTGCTGCCTACTACACCCTGGACGGCAGCGACCCCCGCTACGAGGGCCCTGGCCGGAAGGTGTACTCCACCCCGGTCAACGTCAAGACCGGCGAGCTGTTCCGCTGCTGCGCCCTGGCAGAGGGCAAGTTCATGTCCGCCGTGGCTGAGGGCCTTGGCAAGGCGTAACCACATTGCAAGGGGCGGGAAGCCGCCCCTTTTCAAAAAGGAGAGATATTGATGATTCCTTATATCCTGAGCGGCCTTGCGCTTTTGGCTGCGGCCATTTCGCTAATTTTTTCAATTGCGGAGAAAAAGCGCAACCAAAAGCGGAACGCCGCTGTGATGCAATACATTTTCCGCATTGAAGATGAGGTGCGGGAGTTTGGCCAGTGGATTTCCCGGCATGAGGAGGAAAATAAGAAAGCGCTAGAATCCATTGGCGGAACTCTCAAGAAAATCCGTGAAGATACAAACGTCATCCAAAACAACCTGTTTGCTGATAAGGAAATTCTGTTCAGCGTGCGAAAGGGCTTCGGAGAGGCGTGGGACCGCCTTGAGCGCATAGACGAGGATACCCGCAATTTGGGTCAGCGGGCGCAGGCGCTTTCGGATTCTATCTATGGCCTCTGCGAGAAAGTCGGTGCGCTGGAAAAGGGTATCTGCCCGGACTATGAGGCTGCCAAGGAGGCGGCAAAAGCGGTGGATGATTTCAATTCCGGCCTTAGCGCTATTTTGAACTTTGACCCCTTGGGCGATGCACGGCACAAGCGGGAGAATCCCATGAGAGAGTTGGAGGATGCGTAATGGCAAGAGCACAGAAAATCCCTACCGCCGAAGAAATCTTCCAGCGCTTTGAAAAGGGGCACAGTTTCAACAGCTCCATCGGCCTGTATGACCAGGTGAAAGTGAACGAGGATTTTTTCATCGGCAATCAATGGGAGGGCGTTCAGGCCAACGGCCTGCCGACCCCTACATACAACATCTTCAAGCAGGTCATCAACTTCCAGGTATCCACCATCACGTCTGACAACATGGCGATTCAGTCTACGCCGATGGCGGCGCTGTCTCCGTACACCATGCGGCAAATGGAGCAGGTCTGCGAGATCGTGAATCGGCAGATTTCGGCAATCATGGAGCGGAACAAAATCACGACCCTAAACCGGGAGTTCCTGCGCAATGCAGCGGTTACGGGAGATGGGTGCATCCATTACTTTTTTGACCCCGATGTGGAAAATGGGCAAAAGGTAAAGGGCGAGATTCGGGCTGAGCTGGTGGACAATCTGCGGGTGATTTTCGGAAATCCGAATTGCCGTGACGTGCAGCGGCAGCCTTACATCATCCTCACCCGGCGGGACACGCTGGACGATTTGCGCTGGTATGTAGAGGACCTTCAAGAAATGGGCCGCAAAGAGGGGGAGACCCTGACCAAGGTGACTGACCTGGATGCAATCACTGCGGATTCTGAGCAGTTTGAAAACGCCTATGACAGCTATACCGATGACAAGGCGACAGTGTTCACCTATTATTTCCGCAACCGCAAGACGAAGACGATCTGGTGCATGGAATCCACGCAGACCCTGGTGGTTCGGGAAGCGTATGACACTGGACTTTCGCTGTACCCGATTGTCTGGCTGAACTGGGACTATATCCGGGACTGCTATCACGGCCAGGCAATGATCACCGGCCTGATCCCGAACCAAAAGTTTATCAATAAAATGTTCGCCCTGGTGGGCATCTCACTGCTTACCACATCTTTCCCCAAATACATCTACGACCGCACCAAGATTACCCGGTGGTCTGGCGATGTGGGCAGTGCAATCGGCGTGACGGGCGCTGTGGATGGGGCGGCAAAGGTGATCGAGGGGGCTTCCGTATCGCCCCAGATTGCCCAGTTTATCGAACTTTCTTTCGATAAGACCCGGTCTTTGCTGGGCGCTTCCGATGTGGCTATGGGTGACAGCCGCCCGGACAACACGTCCGCTATCATCGCATTGCAGCGAGCGGCGAACACGCCTATGGAGCTGACCAAACAGAACGACTACCAGTGCATGGAGGATTCGGCCAAAATCTGGCTGGACATGATGGCGACCTACTACGGCGAGCGCATGGTGGAAGTCTCCATGGAGATGGACAAGCAGGGCGAGCAGCCCCTGGGAATGCAGCTTGCGCCGCAGAATTTCATGATCTCGTTTGATTTCGGCCAGCTGAAAGGCTTACAGCTGGACATCAAGCTGGACGTTGGCGGCAGCTCCTATTGGTCTGAGATGGCCAATATGCAGACCCTGGACAATCTGTTTATGAATGGGCACATTGATGCCGTACAGTATCTGGAGCGTGTCCCCAACGGGTATCTCACCAAAAAGCAGGAGCTGATTGAGGAGCTGAAAGCCCGGCAGATGCCCCCGGCACTTGGCCCCCAGGGCACAGGAATGAGCATGGAAACCACATCCAGCGAGATTCCCGTTCAGGGCGGGCCTGGGAATACGCAGCTTCAACGAGCATTAAATAGGGAGGGAGCATAATGGAAAAAATTCCTCTGATGGAGGATGATGTTGCCCTGATTGAAAAACTGGGTATGCGGCCCGGTTCGGACAACGGGATGACTCCAGAAGCACTTAAGAAAGAATTTGACAAAGGCCCCATCCTGCTCAAGAAGAATCTGAACCGGGTGATCACGGCTATCAATAACCTTCTTTCTGCATCCGGCGGCATCTTATCCGGCGGCAACATGTCTGGCGCACTGAACATGAACAGCAACCGGCTGTTTGGCGTGAAGATTCCTGCGGCGGCAGACGATGCCGCAAACAAGCAATATGTGGACGATTCGCTAAAGGCCGGCAAGGAATATGCAGATTCCCTCAGCACCTGGCTCACTGCCACCCTGGGCACATCCTGGACCGGCAGCGGCCCCTATACCCAGACGGTTTCTGTGCCTGGCATCCCGGCAGAAGCCAAGGCAGTGACCTGCTGGCCGGAGTGGGCGGCGGATGCGGCCACCCGGGAGAAGCAGCGGGAGGCGTGGAACGCTGTATCCCGGATCGTGCCCAGCGCCGGGGCGATTGCGTTTACATGCGACGAGGACAAACCCACAGCGGCGGTCCCTATGCGAATCGAGGTGCAGCTATGAGTATCATTGGCAATATCGGCGGGCAGTCTGGCGGCGGCAGCCTGACCAAATCCATCCTGATTGTCACGGCCCCCACCGGGTCTACGGTGACAGTGACGAAGGGCAGCGTCACCAAAACCGCAATGGAGAAAAACGGCGAATGGTGGTTCAAAAACCTGGAAAACGGGGAGTGGACGATTCGGGCGGAGCTGGATGGGCAGAATGCTACCGAAGTGTTCAATATCACTCAATTCGGCGTGTACAGAAAGCCCATTTCGTACCGCATGACCCCGGAGTTTACCTATACCGGCGACTATGAAATAGTCCAGGATGACGACACCCCAATTGCAGATTTTGCATCGTGGAAAGGAAACTGGAAGATTCGGTTCTTGACTTCTGGTGATTTTACTATCACAAACATGCACGGATTTATGGCTACTGGGAAAGTTGACATATTTCTGGTTGGAGGAGGCGGTCATGGTGGCCATAATCCGAGTGATGGTTATGCAGCTGGCGGCGGCGGTGACGGAGTTGGTGGTAGTGATGGCGGCAATGGCGTTGGTTCTAAAGGCGGAAAAGGCCAGGGTGCAACCACTCGCGAATTTGGCGATCCGTCTGGGAAACTATATGCCGGTGGCGGTGGACGCGGCTATGGGTGGAGTTCTGGCGGTGCATATAACGGCGGTGCAGGTGGCGGTGCGGCAGGTGCTCCTTCGGATGAAAAACGTGCAACAAACGCACCCGCAAATACTGGTGGTGGCGGTGGTGGTGGTTCAAACAAAGCCAATAACGGTTCTTCCGGCGGTTCCGGCATCGTCATCATCCGCAACGCACGGGAGGTGGCGCAGTAATGGCAAAAACCATGGCCGTAATTGATGGCGGCATCGTGACCAACATGATTTGGTGCAGCGATATGCAGCCAGAAACCGACACCTGGAAGAACCCTGCTGACCGTCCCGTGGGCATCGGCGATACCTACAGGGGTGGGAAGTGGTATCGGGATGGCGTGGAGATCCTGACACCGCTGGAAGAAGCGATGGCGCAAATCGTCGCATACGAGGCGGCGCTCTCCAAAATCGAAACCGCAGCGGCCCCCACCACGCCGTTCTATGCAGTCCCAGGTGCTTCCATTTCCGACCGGGCGAATGCGGTTGTTGCAAATATCCATGACATGAAGGCAGCCCTTGCGCTGCTGGACGTTCAGCCGGAGGTGACATAATATGGCAAACGCATGGCAGAAAGGTGCAAAAAAGCGAAAAATTGTAATCCAGCAGACCGAAGCCACGGCATCGGACATGATGGCGGTGGCGGAGGAGATGAAAAAGCTGCCACCCGGCCAGTTGAAGAAGTTTTTGACCCCTGAGATTCTGGGGATTTTGGCGAAGTATGGAATCGAGGTGGTATAACGTGACGGTTAAACAGATCCAGCATCTGCTGGCCTATCTGGGCTACTACACAATCCCGGTGGATGGTATCACCGGGCCGGGCACGCAGGCGGCGGTGCGGCAGTTCCAGGCCCGCTTCGGCGGGCTGGCAGTAGACGGCATTCCCGGTCAGGCTACGGAAAAGGCCCTTCGCCATGCTGTGGCCTATGGAATGCCGGAGCGGGACGAGCCGCAGGTGCCGGAAACCGGCGGGGACTTCTGGGCAGAAATCGTGGGTTTTACCCGAAATGAGTTTGCCTGCCCCTGTCCCCGGTGCGGCGGCTTCCCGGTAGAGCCTGCTGAGCGGCTGGTGCGGGTGGCCATGCAGATCCGGGAGCACTTCGGCGGAAAGCCGGTGCTCGTGTCCTCCGGGGTGCGGTGCCAGGCCCACAATGCGGAGCTGCCCGGCAGTTCGCCCACTTCCCGGCATATGCGGGGGCTGGCAATGGACTTTGCCGTCCGGGGCGTACCGGCGGCCCAGGTGCTGGCCTACACCCAGCAGCTGGTGGCGCAGGGCGTGGTGCGGTATACATATGAGATGAAGGGAACGGGATATGTCCACATTGATGTGGATGAATAAAAGGAGGTAGTAAACCAAATGAACGAGAAAGATTTCCTGAAGCTGTGCAAGTCTGAGGTTGTCAAATATGCCAATGAGCATTTTGACAAAACCGACCACAAGACCATTTCTGAGGAAGATGTGTTTTGTGTCTGGATGTGCAAGACCCTCCAGAACAGCAAGGCGCTGCTCTCTACCACGGTTTCTGATGGTATGTACTATGAACTGACATACAACGGGGACAAGCAGGAGCTGTATCTGGATGCCTACAAAAAGTGGGAGAATCGCTGCATTGATGTGCGGTGAGGAATAAGGAGGAAACACAAATGAATGAGAATCTGTTGACGATCAAGGCGGCCCTGGCGGCCTTTGGCACCACCCTGGGGGCATTCCTGGGCTGGAAGGGCATCATGCTGCTGGCGTGGGTGCTGGTCATGGCCATCGACTACATCACCGGCACGGCGGCAGCCTGCAAGGACCACGAGTGGCAAAGCTCCATGGCCCGGGAGGGCATCTGGCACAAGTGCGGTATGATCGCCGTGGTGGTGGTCGCCGCCATTGCGGACTGGATCATGGTGCTGATTGCCCACTATATCCCCCTCGGCATCCAGTGGCCGGGCCTGATTATGCCGCTGGTGCTGGCGTGGTACATCCTGACGGAACTGGGCAGCATCCTGGAAAACGCCGTGAAAATGGGGGCGAATGTGCCCGGCTGGCTGGTGAAAATTTTGAAAGCCAGTGCAAGTCTGGTAGAGGCGGCGGGAGAGCAGGCCATGGATGGGGAGACGGAGCAGTTTACCCACCCCTACGATGCCGGCACTGAGAACGAACGGCTGGATGAATAACTTATTTGAAATCCCCCATCCGAAAGGTGGGGGATTTTGTTAGGTTTGGGCGCTTGAATTATTCCAGATTTAATGGTATTATTCAGATAAGAATAGCCGCCCCTGCTGGACCAGGAGCGGCTGTGTAGGATATCCACCATGAGAATAGGGATAGCTACTCATCTATAGTAGCAATCCTGGAAAGGATTGTCAATGAAAAAAGATGAATTTAAAAGACCAGTTGCAAGGCAGCTCCCGTCAGGCGCTTGGCGGTGCCGTGTGCGCATGAATGGCGAGGACATATCGATAGTCAAGCCGACACGCAAAGAGGCAGAGGCAGAGGCTATGGCTGTGAAGTATGGTGTTATAGAGGCTCGGAAACAGAGTTCGTCAAAAAATGTTACGCTGGAGCAAGCGCTGAATAACTACATCGAAGTGCGGAAAACATCCGGGGCGCTATCTCCGTCTACAATCTATGGGTACGAAAAGTATAAAAATGTTTGCTTCCAAGAGATGATGGATACAAATGTATATACGACCACGGACACGCAATGGCAAGCTGCCATCCGCCGCCAGTCAAAGGGGAAGTCGCCCAAATATGTGGCAAACGCATGGGGGCTTGTTTCTGCGGCTATATTTGAGGAAACACGTAGAAGGCCGGATGTGAAGCTTCCGGCGAAAGAGCAAAACAAGCGGCCATATTTAACCGCAGAGCAGGTAAAGGTGTTTGTGGAGGCAGTAAAGGGAGACCCCGTCGAAATACCAGCGCTGATGGAGCTGACCAGTATGAGACGTTCAGAAATGTTAGCGGTTACCTGGAACGATGTAGACATGGCCAAACGGATAATCCGTGTCCGGGGATCGATGCTGGAAACATCGGACGGGTTACAATATCGAAAGCAGAATAAAACGAACGCATCTACAAGAACTGTGCCCATTATCCCTCCGTTGTTTGAAGCACTTGAGAAAGCACCGCATACCAGCGAGTACGTAGTGACTATGAAGATTACGACAATCAAAAATCGGATAGATAAAATTTGCAGAAATGCAGGCCTCCCAGAGGTTGGAAACCATGGCCTTAGACATAGTTTTGCATCACTTGCGTATCATCTTGGGATTCCAGAGAAAACTGCAATGGAAATTGGGGGGTGGTCCGATTTCGGGACTATGCGAAAAATATATACGCATATATCCCAAGACGATATAGCCGAAAGAGCTGAGCAGTTCAGCAATTTTTTTCAAGAAAAAAATGACCACGAAAATGACCACGAAAAATAAAAATACTTACAGAGACAACGTATATAGTGATTTTTAATCTGGGTTCGAATCCCACTCTCTCCGCCATAAAAACGCCAGAGAAGATGGTCTTCTCTGGCGTTTCGTGTATTTAAGAGCAATCCCTTTGTGCGGATTTCTGACGGGCCAGGCGGCGTATTTTCCAGTCGGAATACATGCGGAAAATGGTGGAGCCCAGCAGGATGCCTACCGCCATGATGCCGGCGATGGCTGCGGTGTGCATGCCCTGGCTGGCGAAGAGCTCCATCTCTCGGCGGACGGCGTGGTTCATGGTGTAGTAAACACCGGCGCCGGGAATCAGCGGGAAGATGGACACAACCAAATAGGAGATGGCGGGGTATTTGCGGATTCTTGCCATCAGCTCCGAATAGACGGAGGCAAACAGGGCGGAAAAGAAATAGCCCATAATGTCGCTGTACCCCAACTTCAAGGTGATGCCATACACGGCCCAGGCCAGCACGCCGCCCAAGGCGCACAGGAACACGCCGGGACCATGAATGTTGAACAGAATGGAAAAGCCAATGCATCCCAGCCAAGCGAACAGGCATTGCAGAGGCAGGGCATAGGTGATGGCCGGGGTCGAGACGGGAACACCCCACAGAACTTTGGCCAGATTCCAGGCGCTGGCCGTGCCAAGCGCAATGGCGACTGCCACCAAAAGCACCTGAACAATGCGGTTAATACCGGAATTGGTGTCTCCGTAAATAATATCCCGCATGGCGTTGGTGAACAGAAGACCGGGAACCAGGATCATCAGGGCACCAATGGTCACCGCATCCGGGTTGGGAGAGATTCTAAGCGCTCCCAGGGCATAGGCCAGCGTGGCCATGAAGAACGAGGCGGTGATGGTGCTGAAAAACTGGCTGGCCCGCTGGGTGGAAAAGAAGTTCAGGCAAAGCCCCACCAGCATACCGCAGATTCCGGCGCACAGGGCATCCACGCCGTTGCCGCCGAAGAACAGGGCATAGCCGGAGGCTCCTAGGAAGTAGCCCAGGTACTCCATTGCCAGCCCATAGCGCACCCGATGGTTCCGGGCGCTGTCCAGCCAGGTCAAAGCCTCAGCAGGCGCCGGCTTGCGGCTGCACAGGGCACGGCTCAGCCCGCTGAATTTTTCCACGGCATCCAAATCGTTGCCGTGGGCGCCAATGCGGCGCATCCGGGTGATGGGGTGGCCGTCGTCGGTGATGATGCTCACGACCAGGTAGTTGGGAATGGCAAAAACCTCTGCCTCAATGCCGTAGGCCAGCAAAACCCGGCTGACGCTTTCCTCCACCCGGAAGGTCTCCGCACCGCACATGGCCAGCTCATAGCCAAGGTCGGTGGCCAAATCTAATAGTGTATTGTAGTCCATGAAATCCCTCTGAAAAGTCGATTGCCGACTGCTTTGCGAATCAGTATAGCATATTTTATCAGAAATACAAGATAAGCAAGACAAAAAGTTCTCCGATTGCCTCGGAGAACTTTTCAGGCTGTCGAAAATCCCCCACGGGGCTTTTCGACAGTTTTTTTGCAGTCTGCTGCGCGCATAATTTGTCCGCCTGTGGCGAACAAATTCCACACTTGCAGCCTGATAAGTATTTTCGCCCAGGTACACGCCCCGGTCGAAAATGGATTTGGCTTTATTCGCCGCTACGGCGGCGAACTCTGCGAGGCACTTTTTTGACA
This sequence comes from uncultured Oscillospiraceae bacterium, assembly GCA_963560135.1. Taxonomy (GTDB): domain Bacteria; phylum Bacillota; class Clostridia; order Oscillospirales; family Oscillospiraceae; genus Faecousia. The sequence goes on from CAUWNA010000061.1 coordinate 15,654, forward strand.
GTCTGAAAAGTTCTCCGATTGCCTCGGAGAACTTTTGTTGTTCAGATTTGAAAACTTACTTTCTGACAAACAGCACGCCCAGAGTGCCGGGGCCGCAGTGGCAGGAGACGGTGCAGCCGGCATCGGTCTCATAAACCGTCTGGAAGTGGCCGTAAGTGTGCACGGCATCCAGCACCGCTTGGTAGCACGGTTCGCTGACCGGGGTCTTGGTGATAAACAGAATGTCCCGCTCCAAATCCTCTCGGCCGTCCAGACGGTCCCGGACATAGTTGGCCAGGCACTTGTCGTAGTGACCACGGTACTTCTTCACCACCATCATTTTGCCGTCCTTAACTTCGATGCAGGGCTTCAGATTCAGCAGGTTCGCCCCCAGGGCCGTGACCATGGAGCAGCGGCCGCCCTTGGCCATGTATTCCAGCCGGTCCAGCAGGAAGCTGGCCTCCACCTTGCTGGTGAATTCATCCAGCTGCTGCTTCAACTCGTCCAGAGAAGCGGCAGTTTTGGCAAGCTCGCAGGCCTTCAGCACCACCAGGCCCTGACCGGTGGAGAGGTTCTGAGAGTCGATAACCCGGACATTGTCAAACTCGCTGGCGGCGATGCAGGCATTTTGGTAGCAGCTGGAAAAGCCGGAGCCGATGGTGATTTGCAGCACGCCGTCATATTCGCCAGAATACTTGGCAAACATCTCCTGGTACGTGCCCACGCTCAGGGCGGCGGTGGAGCACAGGCTGCCGCCGGCGGCCACATGGGCAAAAATTTCGCTGGGGGTGATGGTAACGCCGTCCAAATACTCCTGCTCGTCCTTCATAATAATCAGCGGGGTCAGCGTGATATTGTGCTCCTGCAAAAGCTGTGCGGACAGATCGCAGGTGCTGTCGGAAAGAATTTTAATGTTCATAGCAAGCTCCTAAAATATGTAGATTTTTTGCAGAGTCAGCCAGGGCGTACAGGCTCAAAACGGGTCGCTGCCCATCATAAAACAGCTTGGCTCTTGGTTTTGACGGCGCAGATACTGAGCGCCCCAGTCCCGCATGGCTACGAGAATGGGCATCAGACTTCTGCCGATTTCCGTCAGGGAATATTCCACCTTCGGCGGGATGACGGGATAGACCTCCCGGTGGATCAGGTTCTGGGATTCCAGCTCCCGCAGCTGCTGGGTGAGCATTTTGGGGGTAGCGGCAACAACCCGGCGCAGCTGAGAAAAGCGCAGCTTCTGCTCAGACAAATGCCATAGAATCAAGGCCTTGTATTTGCCGCCAATCAGCTCCAGCGTGGCCTCCACAGGGCAATTCTGCGGATGGTCCATGACACAACCTCCTTACAGTATCCAAAAGGATAGTATGGTACAAAATAGTGCATACTTGCACTTTGCGCATTGCATGATAAAATAGTAGCACAGTTGCCCCTGGTAGTCAATGGAAAACTTTCTTAAAAATGGCGCAAGAAAAAAGATTTTCTTGCCTTTTGGGATTGATTTATGCCGGGGTTTGGAGGATAATAGAACAAGGAGGTATTTCTATGAAACTGAAATTCCGTGTCACCGGCATGACCTGCGCCGCCTGCTCTGCACGGGTGGAGAAAGTCACATCCCAGGTGCCGGGTGTGCGCAAGGCGGAGGTGAATCTGCTGGCAGGGACCATGCAGGTGGAGGCCGACAGCCAGGATGCGGCCCAGGCCATTATGACCGCCGTGGACCGGGCAGGCTACCATGCCGAGCCGGCAGGTGCCGCGCCCAAACAATCCCGGGAAAATCCGGCGGATGCCACATTGCGGGAAATGAAGGTGCGCATCATTGGTTCAGCCATCTCCCTGGTGGTATTGATGTATTTTACCATGGGACACATGCTTCATCTGCCCATGCCCAGCTGGTACATGGGGCGGGAAAATGCCCTGGTTGCGGCGTTGGTGCAGTTTTTCCTGACCTTGCCGCCGGTATATCTGAACCGGGTCTACTACAGCCGGGGCCTGAAGGCCTTGTGGCACCGTGCTCCCAATATGGACTCTCTGATTGCGGTGGGGTCCCTGGCTGCGCTGATTTATGGCGCAGCGGCTATGTTCCGTATGGCTTGGGCCTTGGGACATGGGGCTTGGGACGTGGTGGAGCAGTACCGGCAGAATCTGTATTTTGAATCCGCTGCCATGATTCTGACCCTGATTACCCTGGGCAAATACCTGGAAGCCCGGGCTAAGGGCCGCACCGGCGATGCCATTCGGGCGCTGATGGATTTAAGCCCCAAAACCGCCTCCGTCCGCCGGGACGGCCAGATCCTGGAGATTCCCGTGGAGCAGGTCGTGGTGGGGGATACGGTGATTGTCCGCTCTGGCGGCAGCATCCCCGTGGACGGCACTGTGGTGCAGGGCCGGGGTGCCGTGGACCAGAGCGCCCTGACCGGCGAAAGCGTGCCGGTGGAAAAAGGCCCCGGAGACACGGTGGCCGCTGCCACCCTCAATACCGAGGGCTACCTGGAATTCCGGGCAGAGAAGGTGGGCCAGGACACCACCCTGGCGCAGGTGATTCGCATGGTGGAAGAAGCCGGCGGCTCCAAGGCCCCCATTGCCCGGCTGGCGGACAAAATTGCAGGTATTTTCGTGCCGGTGGTGATGGCCATTGCGGCAGTGACGTGGCTTGCCTGGATGCTGGCAGGCTATGGCATGGAGTTTAGCCTGAACTGCGCCATTTCCGTGCTGGTGATTTCCTGCCCCTGTGCGCTGGGGCTGGCAACCCCGGTGGCCATTATGGTGGGTACCGGCCGGGGCGCACAGATGGGTGTGCTGTTCAAAAATGCCCAGGCCCTGGAAAACCTGCACCATGTAGATGCCGTGGTGGTGGACAAAACCGGCACCCTCACCACCGGCAAGCCGGAAGTGACCGACGTGCTCCCGGGAGATGCCTCCCGGCAGGAGCTGCTGGAAGTCGCTGCCGCCCTGGAAAGCCGCTCGGAGCACCCCTTCGCCAAGGCCATTTTGCAGCACATGGCGGGCAAGCCCTTCCCGGAGGCGACGGATTTTGAAACCATGCCCGGCCGGGGCGTTGCCGGTGTGGTGGGAGGCGTGCGCTGCTTCGGCGGCAATCGGCGGCTGATGCAGGAGCGAAACATTGCTGTGCCGGACTTTGCCGAGCTTGCCCAGTTGGGCAAAACCCCGCTGTACTTTGCCGAGGAAAGTGGCCGGTACCTGGGAGCCGTTGCGGCGGCGGACGTGCTGAAGCCGGATTCCAGACAGGCGGTGGAGAGCCTGCAAAAGCTGGGGCTGGATGTGGTGATGCTCACCGGCGACAATGCCGCCACCGCCTCTGCCATTGCGGCCCAGGCCGGCATTCAACAGGTGATTTCCGATGTGCTGCCCACGGACAAGGCCAGTGCCGTCACCCGGCTGCAAGGCCAGGGCCGTCGGGTACTGATGGTGGGCGACGGCATCAACGATGCCCCGGCGCTGGTCAGTGCCGATGTGGGCATGGCCATCGGTGCCGGAACGGACATTGCCATCGAGTCGGCGGACGTGGTGCTGATGAGCGGCTCGCTGCAGGCGGTGGCCAATGCCGTCGAGCTGAGCCGGGCCACCATCCGCAACATCCGGGAAAATCTGTTCTGGGCGTTTTTCTACAACACCCTGGGCATCCCCGTGGCTGCCGGAGTCCTGTTTATCCCCTTCGGCTTGCAGCTAAGCCCCATGTTGGGCGCTGCGGCCATGAGCCTGAGCAGCGTGTTCGTGGTGAGCAACGCCCTGCGGCTGCGGCTGTTCAAGCCCAAATACAACCAGGCTGCGCCCGGGTGCACAGCCCAAACCTGTCCAATCATGGTTGAGGAGGAACCCATTATGAATACAACAGTCATCAATGTAAACGGCATGATGTGCGCCCACTGCAAGGCCGCCGTGGAGAAGGCCTGCAAGGCTGTCCCCGGCACCACGGATGCGGTGGTGGACCTGGAACAGAAGACCGTCACCGTCACGGGCAGCGCTCAGCTGTCTGCGCTGAAGCAGGCCATTGTGGATGCAGGATACGAGGTGGTGGCGTAATGCGGCACGATTTCTGGTTTGATTCCCAGGGACAGGGAAAGCTCCACGGCTGCTGCTGGCTGCCGGAGGGAGAGCCGAAGGCAGTGCTTCAAATCGTCCATGGTATTGCCGAATATGTGGAGCGCTACGATGAATTTGCCAGCTTTTTGAACCGGTTTGGCTATGTGGTGGTGGCTGAGGACCATATGGGCCACGGCCAGTCCGTCCAGGGAGGCAGCATCCAGGGTTATTTCCACGGCGGCTGGTTTGCGGCTGTGGGGGATAGCTACCGGCTGTTGGAAATGACCAAGGAAAAATTCCCGGAGCTTCCCTATGTGCTGTTCGGCCACTCCATGGGCTCGTTTATGGCCCGGACCATTCTGTGCAAGTACCCCGGCAGCGGCATCCGTGGCGCCATCATCTGCGGCACGGGCTGGCAGCCGGAGCTGGCGCTGCCGATGCTTGGGAAAATCATGGATGGTGTCTGCGCCAAAACCGACGAAACCGCGCCCAGCGAGAAGCTGCAAAATCTGGTATTCGGCGGCTACAACAAGAAGGTGGAGCACCCCAGAACGGAGTTTGACTGGCTGACCCGGGATGCCAAAATGGTGGATGCTTACATCGCCCATCCTATGTGCGGCTTCACCGCCAGCGCCGGATTGCTGCGGGAGCTGGTGCGTGGACTGCGCTACATCGAGAAAGAGGAGAACCTGAACGCCATGAACCGGGAAGTGCCCGTGTTCTTCATTGCCGGCGGCGATGACCCGGTGGGCAGCTACGGCAAGGGCGTGCGCAAGGCTGCCAAGGCTTTCCAAAAGGCGGGCATGCAGGATGTATCCCTGCGGATCTATCCGCTGTGCCGCCATGAGATCCTCAACGAGATCAACCGGGAGGAAATCTTTGAAGATGTGGGCCAGTGGCTCAAGGAGAAAATCGGCGTATAACGCAAGGGGCGTGCCGCAGAGAATGCGGCACGCCCGACAGGTTTTTGCAGCCTGATAAGTATTTTCGCCCAGGTACACGCCCCGGTCGAAAATGGATTTGACTTTATTCGCCGCTACGGCGGCGAACTCTGCGAGGCACTTTTTTGACAAGCTGAGGGGCGTGCCGCAGAGAATGCGGCACGCCCGGTTGAGTTGTTGATTTGTGTTATCCGAGCTTATGCCGGGGCTGCTCCGGCTCCAGACCGATTTGGGCAATGCGCTTGTGCAGCCAAGTACCCCGCAGGTAGGCGATGGTGAACACGATGGCGCACAGCACCCAGCTCAAGGGGTAGGCCATGGCGAGAACGCCCAGATGATGCCACCGCTCCACCACCAGCCAAATCCAGACCACCCGGAACAGGCACACGCAGGTGCAGGTGATCACCGTGGGCATGATGGAGTAGCCTGTGCCCCGCATGGCTCCGGCGAAAACCTCCACCGGGGTGAAAACGACGTTGAACGGGATGATGCACAGCATCACATAAGCTCCGGCGGCAATCACCTCCGGGTCGGTGGTGTAGATGCCGAGAATGAACCGGCGCAGGACCAGCTCCAAGCCGCTCATGCCGGCTACCATGGCCAGGCCCATACCCATGCACACCCGGACACTCTGCCGGATACGCTGGTATTTCTGGGCACCGAAGTTCTGACCCACAAAGGTGGTGATGGACACGCCGAAAGCGCCGGAAATCTGCCAGGTCATGGCATCGGTTTTGGCATAGGCCGTCCAGGCCGCCATGGCCACATCGCCGAAGGAATTGATGCTGGACTGAATCAGCACGTTGGCCAGGTCGAAGGTGATAAATTGCAGTCCTGCGGGGATACCCACATAGAGGATGCGCTTCAGCAGGCTCATGTCCAGGCGCATCATCTTCCACTCCAGCCGCAGCTGCTCCGGCAGGCGGCGCAGAGAGCGCAGCACCAGCAGGGCGCTGATGAGCTGAGAGCCGATGGTGGCGAGGGCTGCGCCGGCAATGCCCATTTTTAGCCATACCACGCACACCAGGTCCAGCACAATGTTCACGCCGCAGGCCACGGCCAGGAACACCACCGGCCGCCGGGAGTCGCCCATGGCCCGCAGAATGCCGGAACCCATGTTGTACACCATGGAGGCCAGTGCGCCGAGGAAATAAATGCGGATGTAGATCTCGGCATCTGCCAGGCAGTTTTCCGGGGTGTGCATCTGCCGCAGCAGCGCCGGGCCAGTAAAGACACCGAGGGCCGTGGCGGCCAGGCCCAGCACCACAGACAGGGCCATGCCGGTGTGCAGGGCATCCCGGCTCCGGGGCAGATTGTCACCGCCATACAGCTGGGACAGCAGCACCGTGGCACCGGTGCTCAGGCCAATGAAAAAGCCGTTGAACAGGTTGATTAGCGCTGACGTTGCACCGACGGCTGCCAGGGCCTGGGTACCCACCGCCCGGCCTACCACAATGGCATCTACGGTGTTGTACAGCTGCTGAAAAAAAGTCCCCAGCAAAATGGGGAAGAAGAAGCTAAGCAGCTGCTTCCAGATGACACCTTCGGTAATTCTGGGGGCTGCCAGGGTCTGAGACATACAAAAATCCCTTCCTTTCCAAATTCCCCGGTATTCTAACACGGAACGGGAGCGGTGTCCATAGCCTGTTTTACCAATTTTTGTTGAAAAAACGAAGAAGTTGTATAAAAGGTCCATTTTATTGGACCAATGCTGTGGTATCCTATCCTTACAATCCAAGTAGGGAGGACCACTGCAATGTATGAACTGCGTTATGTCTGCGGACATGTTCAAGTATATGATTTTAACGGCCGTTTCCTGTTCTCGGCAGATAGCGAGCGGGAGGCCAGAGAGGAATGGGAAAGCTATGCGGAATCTGCGGCTTGATTTGTGCTATGACGGCACCCGCTATCGGGGCTGGCAGCGTTTGCCCGGACGGGAGGACACCATCCAGGGAAAGCTGGAAACGGCCCTTTCCCGGATTTTGGGAGAGGAGATTCAGGTGGTGGGCAGCGGCCGCACCGATGCCGGTGTCCACGCCCGGCAGCAGGTGGCCAACTTCCACTGCAACAGCCAAATGCCGGCCCAGGAGATTTTGTCCCAGCTGCGGCGGTATCTGCCGGAGGATATCGGCATATACTCCTGCAAGGATGTCTCCCAGCGGTTTCACGCCCGGCTGAATGCCCAGCGGAAAACCTATGTCTATCGAATTTGGAACAGCAGCCAGCCCTGCGTATTCCAGCGCCGTTATGTAGCGGTGATGCCCCAGCCGCTGGATGTCCAGCGCATGGAGCAGGCGGCGGCGCTGCTGGTGGGAATGCACGATTTTTGCGGCTTCTGCACCAATTCCAAAATGAAAAAATCCACGGTGCGTACCCTGCATCAAATCACCATCCAGCCCCAGGGGCCGGAGCTGGTGCTGTCATTTACCGGTGACGGATTCCTATATAATATGGTCCGCATCCTGGCGGGCACGTTGATTGAGGTGGGACGGGGAGATCGGCCGGTGGAAAATATGCCGGACTTATTCGGCGCACCCAGAGCACAAACCGGCTTTCTGGCCCCGGCCCAGGGGCTTTGCCTGGAGGAGGTAGTCTATTGAACATTCAAATTTTCGGGAAAAACAAGTGCTTCGACACGAAAAAAGCCGAGCGCTACTTTAAGGAGCGCCGCATCAAATACCAGTACATCGACCTGAACAAATTCGGCATGTCCGGCCGGGAGTTCGACAGCGTGCTGCGGGCCGTCGGGGGCATTGACAAGCTGATCGACTGGGATGGTACATCCCAGGAAATTACCCTCATGCGCTATATGGACGACCCCAGAGCCAAGGAGGACAAGGTGTTCGACCAGCCGACACTGATGAAAACCCCCATCGTCCGCAATGGCAAGCAGGCCACTGCCGGATATTGCCCGGATGTATGGCAGAGCTGGGAGTAAAAGCAAATTCCAAAGTCTACGAAAGCAGTTTCCGAAAGGAGACTGCTTTCTTGCGCTTACACATCTTTGCTGAATTTTGTGCAAGTTTTGTCTTGCGATTTTTACAAAAAAGTGGTATTCTAGGAGGACATAATGCCGAATTTCCTTTCCTGTATTCAGAATTTGGTTTGGGGCGTGCCCATGCTGGCGCTGATGCTTGGCTTGGGCCTTTCCTTGAGCGTGCGGCTTGGTTTTGTCCAGCTGCGGCTGCTGCCTCGGGCGCTGAGCCGCTTTTTCCGGTCCGTTCGTGGTTCTGCCGGTCAGGCGGTGTGCACAGCGCTGGCTGCCACAGTGGGGACGGGAAATTTGGTTGGTGTGGCAGGGGCTATCTGCCTGGGCGGCCCGGGCGCCATCTTCTGGATGTGGGTGTGCGGCCTGCTGGGAATGGCTACCAAATTTGCTGAGGCTGCGTTGGCGGTACGCTATCGGGTGCGCCAGGGCGGCAGCTGGGTAGGCGGCCCCATGTACATGATGACCCAGGGACTGGGAAGCAAGCATTTGGCAAAGCTATACTGCCTGCTGGGCTTGGCGGCATCCTTTGGTGTGGGCAATGCAGCCCAGACCAATGCGGTGCTCACCGGGGTGCACACCCTGCTGGCGGAGGTTTCTTTGGCGCATACCCGGCTGGGGGATTTTCTTCTGGGGCTGGCAATGGCGGCTGTGGTGGGCAGCGTCCTGTGGGGCGGTGCCGGCCGAATCGGTTCTGCGGCCCAGCGTTTGGTGCCCCTGGCGGCGGCAGGATATCTGCTGCTGTGCGCCGGAATTTTGGTGGTTCGCCGGCAGGCTCTGGCCGGTGCCTTTGCCGCCATTTTTCAGGGGGCGTTTTCCCCACGGGCCGCCACCGGCGGTATGCTTGGCTCGGCGTTCCAGGCCTTGCGCATCGGTTGCAGCCGTGGGGTATTTACCAATGAGGCAGGCATGGGAACTGCCGCCATTGCCCACGCCGGTGCCGATGTACAGCATCCGGCAGAGCAGGGGATGATGGGCATTGTAGAGGTATTTCTGGATACCATTGTCATTTGCACATTGACGGCGCTGGTGATTCTGGTCAGCGGTGTTCCCATCCCCTATGGCCAGGACGTAGGCGGCGCTTTGACGTTAGCGGCGTTTTCCAGTGTTTACGGCGGCGCGGCCAATGGGCTGCTGACCCTGTTCCTGTGCGCCTTTGCCTTTGCCACGGTGCTGGGGTGGGGGCTGTACGGCGGCCGGTGCGCCCAGTTCCTGTTTGGGGATAGGGCCTGGCGGGGCTATGCCGCTGCCCAGACGGCGGTGGTTGCCATCAGCGCCGTGGTGGATACCGCCACAGTCTGGCAGCTGTCCGATACGATGAACGGCCTGATGGCCATACCCAATATGCTTGCCCTGGCGGCGTTAAGCCCAGAATTGGTGCGGCTTACCAAAGATTATATAGAAAAGAAAGCTGGCGGCTAATGCGCCAGTGGAGGTATCCTATGCAGATTTCCATCAATGCCAACCGTTGTGAACCCTCTCCCATGCGGAAATTCCATCCCCTCGCCGTAGCGGCAGAGCGGGAGGGAAAGAAAATCTACCATCTGAACATCGGCCAGCCGGACCTGCCTACCCCGCAGGCGTTTTACGATACCATCCGGGATTTTTCCACCAAGACCCTGGCCTATGAGGCATCCCCCGGTATGCCGGTGCTGATCGATGCCGTGCGCAAGTACTATCGGTCTTTGGATGTGGAGCTGGCACCGGAGGATGTGCTCATCACCACCGGCGGCAGCGAAGCCCTGCTTCTGACCTGCCTGAGCATCCTGGATCCCTATACGGAGGTCATCATCCCGGAGCCGTACTACCCCAACTACACCACCTTTGTCCATGCTGCCGGCGGTGTCATCCGGGCGCTGCCCACCAACCCCTGGGAGGGCTACCGCTATGCCAAGCGGGAGCGGATTGAAAGCCTGATTACCAAGAACACCCGGGCTATCCTTATTACCAATCCGGGAAATCCCACCGGCGTGGTGCTGGATGAGCAGGAAATGCGGATGATTGCCGACATTGCCAAGGAGCACAACCTGTTCCTCATCTGCGACGAGGTCTACCGGGAATTCTGCTATGACGACAAGTTCGGTGTGCCTACCATGGCCCGCTACCGGGACATTGACGAGAATCTGGTGATCATCGACTCCGTGTCCAAGCGGTTCTCCGCCTGCGGTGCCCGGGTGGGCTGCGTGGTCACCCGGAATAAGGAGCTTCAGCAGGCGCTGCTGAAATTCTGCCAGTCCCGTCTGGCGGTGGCTACCATCGACCAGCTGGGAGCTGCGGCGCTTTACAGTACAGATTCTGATTTCTTCCGCACCTGCAAGGCGGAGTACCAGCGCCGCCGGGATACGGTGATTCGCAAGCTGCGGCTGATTCCCGGCGTGGTGGTGGAGGAGCCGATGGGTGCCTTCTATGTGATGGCCAGCCTGCCGGTGGACGATGCCGACCGCTTCCAGCGGTGGCTGCTGGAAAAGTTCAACGACCATGGCGATACCGTCATGTTTGCGCCGGGAGCGCCCTTCTATGAAACCCCCGGCAAGGGCATCAACGAGGTACGGATTGCTTATGTCCTGAAGCAGCAGGATCTGGAACGGGCCATGGACGTGCTGGCCCGGGGTATCTCCGTCTACCAGCGCCAAGTGATGCAGGTCAAGCCGGATCCTGTCAATGAATAAGAACGTGCGGTGCCTTCTTGCATAACGAAAATACAGAGAACGTATCGTCAGCGTGATCCATTCGCTGGCAGACAAGCACAGGTCCTCCAGCTGGACTTGGAAACGGTGGACCGGCTGGGAATCTGCGCTATATCCATCAAAGTCGAAAAGTAGAATATCTGTATATCAGAGCTGCCTTTTTAGAGGGTATTTCCCTCCGAAAGGGCAGCTCTTGGCATTTGCTGCGGAAAGCCGGTTTCGACGGCATCCCCGGCATGCAGCGTGTATAATGCAAACCAGCATCAGGAAAGGGGCATGATTATGGGGATGCGCATTGTAAAGCTGCTGGCGGCGGCAGCAATTTCTCTGTCGCTTGGGTTGCAGGTACAGGCGGCGGAGGAAACGGGGAGTCTGCACCTGTGGCTGGATGCCGGAGACTTGGCGGTGACCAACGGGGCGGTAAATCTGTACAAGGCCGGGGAGGAAAGTGACGGCGGCTATCGGCTGCTGGAAAATTTTGGCGGCGGCTTTGTCCGGGAGGCAGATGCCAGAGCCAGCCACCTGGCCCAATGGCTGGCCCAGATGCCCCAGGACGGCGGCATCACCCGACTGTTGGATGCAGACGGGCGGGCCAGCTTTTCGGAGCTTCCCAAGGGGCTGTATCTGGTGGTGCAGTCCCAGCGGATGGACGGGTTTCATCCCTTCCGGCCGTTTCTCATCACCGTTCCCATGGACGGGGATATGGAGATTGAGATTCAGCCGCTGATTCAGCCCATTGTGCTGGAACCGGTTCCTGCCACCGGCCAGCATCCCGGGCCGATGATTGCGGCGGTGGGAATGGTCCTGTCCGGTTTAGGCCTGGCGTGGATGCTGCTTCCGGGGCGGCGGGTTTTTGGAATTACAAAATAATTGAGAAAAACCATTGACTTTTCCATATCATATGGTAAAATAACCAGGATACGCAAAGACTTTGCGGAAACCAAGCAGAGACAACGCCCAAAGCGAGAGGGGAGCGGTGGAAGCCCTCGGCCGGACTCTGCAAGCCACTTCCGTCGTCGCCCGGGATGACCGGGACGGGTGCTCCCGTTACAGAGCAGCTAAGAGATTCCCCGTTCGGGGAATGAATTAGGGTGGTACCGCGAGCTTTCCCTCGCCCCTATGATCGGGGCGAGGTGTTTTTTTGCCCCTGGGAAACACGAATTATCATTTCATTTGGAGGTAACAATCTATGAATCCCAAGCCTTACGGCGTAAACGAGCTGCGTGAGATGTTCCTGAGCTTCTTCGAGAGCAAGGGCCATCTCCGCCTGCCCAGCTTTTCTCTGATTCCCCAGAACGATGCGTCCCTGCTGCTGATCAACTCCGGCATGGCCCCAATGAAGCCCTACTTCACCGGCGAGGTGGAGCCGCCCCGGCATCGGGTGTGCACCTGCCAGAAGTGCATCCGCACCGGCGACATTGAGAACATCGGCAAAACTGCCCGTCATGGCACCTATTTCGAGATGCTGGGCAACTTCTCCTTCGGTGACTACTTCAAGCGGGAGGCCATCACCTGGAGCTGGGAGTTTTTGACCAAGGTGGTGGGCCTGGACGAAAACCGTCTGTACCCCTCCATTTACGAAAACGACGAGGAAGCCTTTGAAATCTGGAACAAGGAAGTGGGCGTTCCGGCGGAGCGGATTTTCCGCTTTGGCAAGGAGGACAACTTCTGGGAGCACGGCTCCGGCCCCTGCGGCCCCTGCTCCGAAATCTACTATGACCGTGGCGAAAAGTACGGCTGCGGCAAGCCTGGCTGCACCGTGGGCTGCGAGTGCGACCGCTACATGGAGGTCTGGAACAACGTCTTCTCCCAGTTCGACAACGACGGAAACGGCAACTACACAGAGCTGGCCCAGAAGAACATCGACACCGGCATGGGCCTGGAGCGCCTGGCAGTGGTGTGCCAGGACGTGAACTCCCTGTTCGATGTGGACACCGTGATGAACATTACCAACAAGGTCACGGAGCTGACCGGCGCTTCCTATGGCCAGAGCGTGAAAATGGACGTGTCCCTGCGGGTCATCACCGACCACATCCGGGCTTCCACCTTTATGATTGCCGATGGTGTCCAGCCCAGCAACGAGGGCCGGGGCTATGTGCTGCGCCGTCTGCTGCGCCGGGCTGCCCGCCATGGCAAGCTGCTGGGGGTGAACCATCCCTTCCTGTACCAGGTGGTGCAGACAGTGGTGCAGGAGAACGAGGGCCACTACACCTACCTGCGGGAGCGCTGCGAGTACATCACCAAGGTGGTGAAGGTGGAGGAAGAGAACTTCGCCCGGACCATCGACGGCGGCATGGCCATCTTTGCCAATATGCTCGCCGAGCACAAGGCCAAGGGCGAGACGGAGTTCTCCGGCGCCGATGCCTTCAAGCTGTACGATACCTTCGGCTTCCCCATTGATCTGACTCTGGAAATGGTGGCCGACGAGGATATGACCCTGAATCAGGAGGAGTTTGCCAAGCTGATGCAGGAGCAGAAGGTCCGTGCCCGGGAGGCCCGGAAGGCACTGGGCGACCTGGCTTGGGCAGGCATCGACCTGGGCCTGGACAACACCCCCACCACCTTTGTTGGCTACACCGAAAACAACTGCGAGGCACGGGTGCTGGCTGTGTGCGTGGGCGACGAAGTCTCCGGCACCATCGCCGGCGGCGAAAGCGGCATCATTGTCCTGGATAAGACCCCCTTCTATGCGGAAATGGGCGGCCAGGTGGCCGACCAAGGCCTGATTCTCATGGGCAGCAGCCGCTTCCAGGTTACCAACGTCCAGAAGGACAAGGGCGGCAAGTACCTGCATTACGGCAACATGGTCAGCGGCTCTGTGAAGGTAGATGATATGGTGCTGGCAACCATTGACGTGGAGCGGCGCAAGGCCATCATGCGTGCCCACTCTGCCACCCACCTGCTGCAAAAGGCCCTGCAAAGCGTGCTGGGTGACCATGTGCACCAGGCTGGTTCCTACGTGGAGCCGGACCGTCTGCGCTTCGACTTCACCCACTATTCTGCCCTGACGGCGGAGGAGCTGGCTAAGGTCAAGTCCCTGGTGCAGAACGCCATTTTGGAGGGCTACACCATCGACACCCGGGAGATGCCCATTGAGGATGCCAAGGCCATGGGCGCTACCGCTCTGTTCAGCGAAAAGTACGGTGATACCGTCCGTGTGGTGAACATGGGCAACTACTCTATCGAGCTGTGCGGCGGCACCCACCTGGACAATACGGCTAAGGTCGGTCCTTTCGAGCTGGAGAGCGAAGGCAGCGTCTCCTCCGGCGTGCGCCGGATCGAGGCCATCACCGGCAAGGTGTGCCTGGAGAAGATGGAGCGCAGCGAGCGGCTGCTGATCGATGCCGCCATGAAGCTGAAGGCCAAGCCTGCGGAGCTGGCGGCGAAGATTCAGACCCACCTGGACGAGCTGAAGGAGCTTCGCCGGGTGATTGAGCAGTACAAGGCCAAGGAGGCCTCCGGCGAGGTGGAGCGGTTCCTGTTCAGTTCCCACAACATGGGCGGCTACAAGGTGCTCACCGTCACCGTTCCCAATGCGGATGCGGCGAAGCTGCGCCAGATGGGCGACCTGCTCCGGGAGAAGGACCCCAAGGTGGTGGCCGTGCTGGCCAGCATCCAGGGCGACAAGCCTACGTTCCTGGCAGTCTGCGGCAAGGAGGCCGTGGCCGGCGGCATCAAGGCCGGCGAGCTGGTGAAGCAGGTGTGCTGCTGCTGCGGCGGCAGCGGCGGCGGCAAGCCGGACTCCGCTATGGGCGGCGGCAAGGATGTGACCAAGGTGGACAACGCCCTGGCACTGGTTGACGATTACGTTGCTTCCAAGCTGAGCTGATGGATTTCACACAATGGGGCGCTGCCGCAGGGCAGCGCCCTCAGGCTGTCGAAAATCCCCCACGGGGCTTTTCGACAGGTTTTTGCAGTCTGCT
>CAUWNA010000062.1:0-28768 GCA_963560135.1 uncultured Oscillospiraceae bacterium
TGAACGGGCGCAAATCGTCGCATACGAGGCGGCCCTGTCCAAAATCGAAACCGCACTGGGGGTAGCAACATGACAATCGATGAACGAATGAAAGCAATCCTTGCAAAAATAGAGGAAATTAAGTCCAGCCCTGGCGGGAGTCAGCAGTTGGCGGAGTTAGATGCCGCCTATCAGAAAGGGGTAAACAGCGTATGATTGACCAGAAAACCCGACTGGCAGCCATGTATAATCAGGGCCGTGCGGATGCGCAGGCGTTGCAGGGCAAGGCTGCCAGCATGGACGGCACGCAGCTGAATGGGGAGGCCCAGAAAATTCCCGACTTTCAGGCAGCGAAAAAGACGATGAATATGCTACAGCGCCCCGTGGGCTTTGTCTGCAAGTCCACAGCCGGACGGGTGGTGAAGCTGCTGCAAGTCTATGACAGTGATACCTACCCCGGTGAGCCGGAGGAGCTGCCTGCCCAGTGGGGCTTCGTATGGAGCAAAGACCCGGCCCACGCTAAGCCCTTTGTGGCGCTCT
Organism: uncultured Oscillospiraceae bacterium; assembly: GCA_963560135.1. GTDB lineage: Bacteria > Bacillota > Clostridia > Oscillospirales > Oscillospiraceae > Faecousia. Next base: position 520 of record CAUWNA010000062.1, read on the forward strand.
CCACCAGCCCCTACATGACCGGAGACTGCTGTATGGAGGGCGGTGTAGTCTATGTCTCTGCCATTGACAACAACGTCCACGCACCATCTGCATATCCGCAGGGCTGGCGGCGAGCCGATGAACCCGCCCCAGAGCCACAGCCCGAACCCCAGCCGGAAGCGCAGCCGTGGAAGCAGCCCACCGGCGGCCACGATGCCTACAAAAAGGGCGATAAGGTGGCCCATAAGGGCAAGACCTGGGTGTCTACGGTAGATGCCAACGTGTGGGAGCCGGGCGCATATGGATGGGAGGAAGTAATAACGTGACGGTTAAACAGATTCAGCACCTGCTGGCCTATCTGGGCTACTACACCATCCCGGTGGATGGTATCACCGGGCCGGGCACGCAGGCGGCGGTGCGGCAGTTCCAGGAGCACTTCGGCGGACTGGCAGTAGACGGCATTCCCGGTCAGGCTACGGAAAAGGCACTTCGCCATGCGGTGGCCTATGGGATTCCGGAGCGGGACGAGCCGACGGTGCCGGAAACCGGCGGGGACTTCTGGGCAGAAATCGTGGGCTTCACCCGAAACGAGTTCGCCTGCCCCTGCCCCCGGTGCGGCGGATTCCCGGTAGAGCCTGCTGAGCGGCTGGTGCGGGTGGCCGTGCAGATCCGGGAGCACTTCGGTGGAAAGCCGGTGCTCGTGTCCTCCGGGGTGCGGTGCCAGGCCCACAATGCGGAGCTGCCCGGCAGTTCGCCCACTTCCCGGCATATGCGGGGGCTGGCAATGGACTTTGCCGTCCGGGGCGTACCGGCGGCCCAGGTGCTGGCCTACACCCAGCAGCTCAAGTCCCGTGGCATCATCCATTACACCTACGAGATGACTGGAACAGGATATGTCCACATTGATGTGGATGAATAAAGGAGGAGTAGCACATGGAACAGAAAAAGGCAATGCTTTCCCAGCCTATGGCAGGGAGGACCGATGCAGAAATTGTGGCTGCCAGAGAAAAGGCGGTCAAGGCACTGGAAGCGCAGGGCTATGAAATCGTGAACACCCTGTTCACGGACGAGTGGTACAGCAAGGAGAAGATGGCGGAGCGTGGCGTGGTTCAGATTCCGCTTTGTTTCCTTGCGAAGTCCCTGGAAAACATGAGCCGGTGCCACGCTGCCTACTTCTGCAAGGGCTGGCAGGAGGCCAGAGGCTGCCGTATTGAGCACGAAGCCGCCGTTGCCTACGGGCTGGAAATCATCTACGAATGAGGAGGAAACACAAATGAATGAGAATCTGTTGACAATCAAGGCGGCCCTGGCGGCCTTTGGCACCACCCTGGGGGCGTTTCTGGGCTGGAAGGGCGTCATGCTGCTGGCGTGGGTGCTGGTCATGGCCATCGACTACATCACCGGCACGGCGGCAGCCTGCAAGGACCACGAGTGGCAAAGCTCCATGGCCCGGGAGGGCATCTGGCACAAGTGCGGTATGATCGCCGTGGTGGTGGTCGCCGCCATTGCGGACTGGATCATGGTGCTGATTGCCCACTATATCCCCCTCGGCATCCAGTGGCCGGGCCTGATTATGCCGCTGGTGCTGGCGTGGTACATCCTGACGGAACTGGGCAGCATCCTGGAAAACGCCGTGAAAATGGGGGCGAATGTGCCCGGCTGGCTGGTGAAAATTTTGAAAGCCAGTGCAAGTCTGGTAGAGGCGGCGGGAGAGCAGGCCATGGATGGGGAGACGGACGATACGATTCCTCAGCTGAAAGAATAATAATTGGATTGAAGCGGTAAAGAATGCGGTGGGAGAAATCCCACCGCTTTTTTGTGTCCCTGAATATTGGAACTTTTTTATTGGGAAAACAGAACATAAAGCTGTTTTTTGCGTTGCGTGCCCGTTGCGTACCAATATTCACAAAAGTTGCAAATACTATTTACTATCATGGAAATATTATAGCAAAATGATACAAAAAGTTCTGGTTTTATATGTTTCCGCTCTCCTGCTAAGGGAGTAGGCGGTCAAAAGCCGCGCGAGGGTTCAAATCCCTCTCACTCCGCCAAACCAGAGATGTCTTTTTTGATATCTCTGGTTTTCTATTTGCTGTGCGCTTGACATTTTTGCCGGGAAATGGTATAGTTTAGCTCACATGGAGAGATGTCCGAGCGGTTTAAGGAGCCAGTCTTGAAAACTGGTGATGGGGCAACCCACCGTGGGTTCGAATCCCACTCTCTCCGCCAATGTAAAATGTTCCGAAATGTAAGTTTCGGAACATTTTTTTATACAATTTTGACATATAAATATATAATTGTAGATATATCGAACAATTATGCAATTTAATTTAATTATGGAATATTCCGTGATTTTTGCATTTATTCCAGTAGTTGTGGTGCATTTTGGCCATAAAATGGCCACGGGAGTGGCCACGAAAAATGACCACGCTTCAAAATGTGTTCTTTGAAGCCTCTGTATTGCACCCGTTTTATTGGACACAATAGGCGTTAGAATACGAACAGATGTTCTAAAATAAGGGGGTGCATTTAGGGTGGATGGAATTAGAGGAGAGATAGAGCAGCTACTGGATGCAGCGGATGCAGAGGAATTGGAGCTGGTTCTTATATTCCTGGAGAGCTATTTCCGGGGAAAGAAACGAAAGAAGGAGAGCTGACGTTTGTCAGCCCTCCTTCTTTTTTAATTTGTCTGCGATGTTGCGGGCAAGGTCAGCCACCAGTGGCCAGAACTCAGGTGGGAGGTCTGCCAGTGCGGAGATAAAAGCACTGCGCTCATCTGGGGCAGTAGAAAGAACGTCACCCAGGAAGTGGGATATCTTCTGCCGTTCATTCAGCTCCACACGCATTTCACCTTGGCCTGTTCGCAACCATTCCTCGTTTATCGAAAACTCTTTGCACACGGCCCTAAGGATATCGTCTTTCAATACCGTTTTGTCGTAAACGATATTTGCAATTTCACCACGGCCTCTCGTAATTCGTTCTGCAAACTTCTCTTGAGACAATCCGCTATCTTTAAGAACCTTCCTAAATCTGTCATTTATTGATTCCATTGTATTCACCTCCTTATATAATCTAGGGATATTATATATCAAGTGAACTGTCGCGTCAAGACAATAAGTTGCAAATTCTCAAAACAATTGTATTGACAAAACAAAAGCATGGTGCTATACTGTTGTTATACGACAAGCGAATGCGGCGTAAGAACAATCAAGGAGGTGAGAACGTGAGCGAGGAAAAGAAGAAGGAGATTCTGGACGGAATCAAGGAGGCCCTGGGAGAAGTCCCGGAGGAATTCCATGAGGATGTGGCCCAGGCTCTTACCCACGACATCGGCGTTATGGTCCGCACTATTAAGATTGTGGGCAGCGCAGAAAAGGAACCCCGCCCGGGCTGAGCCGGGCGGGGGATGTTATTACTCTTCAGGGAAGATGTCTGCTAGATAATACAGAGATTCAATAGAGGTCCGATATTCTGACCATGTAATGCCACCGTGGCTTGAATCATATTCGTATTCATCGATGATAGAGAAGGCTTCGGATGGTGTCATACCGTATTCCCGATAGAACTGATCTTGTACATATCTTATAGACTGGCCGTCTATAAGGCATTCCTCGTAGGCTTCCTCTCTCCCTTGTTCTAGGCCATCAGAATACCCAGCATCGTACCCGTTGTTATAGCTATATTCTTTTGCCTGTTCCATATCTGAAGCGGAGTAAGTATCAGCGCAACCACACAAAACAACAGCAACGAGTAGCAGTAGCACGGAAAGTAGCGTTCTTTCCATAGCAATACCTCTTTCTTTTTTTATTCATGTCTATCATACATCAACCGTGAGAGTATTTCAACCATTAAAAGGAGGTGAGTGGAATGGATAACAAAGAAAACTGCATTGAACTCACGCAAGAAAATGTGCAGCGGCTCATTGATAATGGGACAATCAAGCTGGTATCAGAAGCGGAATGGGCAAGGTTTGTACTCCGTGCTCTGCTGAATTACCACGAGCGGGTAATGATGAACAAGAATTACCCGGAATTGGAATGCTGGAAGAAAGGGCTTCAATTTGCCATTTCTTGCGTGGAGGAAAAAATCCCGAAATGAGATGCGGCGCAGGGTACTCATTTAAGTTCTGTTAATCAGTTTCTGGAATGCCTCTTTGTGACATCTCTGGCATTCTTCGTTGGTTTCGTGAAATTGATGGTCGCAACCTCTAAACCATAATTTCACCTGTCCTTCGTGCTTGATTCCATAGAAGAATACTTCTTCGTTTCTGTTGGTTATGGGGCAATACACAATCTCTTTATAAGGACGATTATCCAAGGTTTCTCCAATTCTCCATGCGCCGTATCTCACATTTAGTGTCTCAAATTATCGTGAATTCGTCAAGTAAAATCCTAATGCCTGGAGGAAATTAGGGAAGGGGGTGAGAAGGATGTTGACCATTGTGGTATCTGTTTTGGCCGGAATCTGTGGGTTTGGCTGGCTGAACCGCACTGTCTGCTGCTTAGCGTTGATTCTTTACATGCAAAAGAAGGACACGCCTCTATCTTACGAAGAGATGAAGGCGTGTCTGGTGGAAGCGTGGCTGAGAACGTTACATATTGAAAAAGACTGAACACGTCAGACAACCTCAACCGCCTATGCGTAAGCACATAAGCAGAAAATCGCCCACCCAGGGTGCCTTCCTGAATGGGCGATGCGAACACCGTTCCTCTTATTGGCCCGGATGATTCCAGTTCTGGTAGACCGCAACCATCCGAAAGCCAAGGCACGGCCGACTGCCAAATGCCTGCATTATTTAGCGGTTCGCTCGCACGTCAATGCAGCCGTTCCGGGGTTTGGAACGAGGGAACACGGGAAGATGCAAAAAGTCTTTCAAGACAAATCACTTCTTTCCGTTTGTTTTCGGCTCTTACCAGAAGGAGAGCCACAACCAGTATAGCATTCCCGTGACCTTGTGGCAATCAAAACGTTTGTGTGCTTACGAATAGGTGGCCCCCTGGGCGGTGAGGGTAATCGCCGCACCACAGCGGATGTAAGAAAGGAACAAGTGATGCCTATGATTTAAGTTTGTTTCCATTCGGCAACGGCCCGGGGACATTGGCACATAATTTTTCACTTTCCTAAAAACGGCTCGTTTCTCCCCGGGCCGCATATGGGGCGGCAGGTTTGCAAAATGGGGGTCATACCTCTCCCTCCTGGCAAGGCGGTTCGATTCCGTCTCGCCCCACCATCAGGGCAGCGCCTATCCCGCTTTTACCCTCGATTTACCTCCTAATTCCATTTTGACAAGCCCGCCGGGATAGGCGGCGGGCACAAAGAAAGGAGCGTGGCGAATATGCCAAGAATCCGGCAGAATGCTGACAAATATGCCACTGCTGACCTGGTTGGGGAGCTTGCAGCTCAAATGAGCAGAGCCGGCCTGACCCAGGAGGAGCTTGGCGGAATGATTGGGCTATCCCAGCCGACAGTGAGCAAATACCTCCGCTACCCCGGCATTATGCCGATGGAGGTATTCCGGCAGATGGTGGCGGTGCTGAACCCCGACCCTGTTATCTGCCTGACATTTCTTAAGTTCGGAAAAAAGGCGATTAAATCGCTGGAAAGAAAGGATACATAGTATGAAAACGCTGAAAGTAAAACTGACGTTCACGGAGCCGATTCTGGGCACCTGCCCGCAGAACGAGGATATCTACCGGGATTTCATCGGGTCCAAAGCGCCGGATGCTTCCACGGTGGATGACGAAGTGGCAGCCCTGGGGGCCGATGCCGTGGTGGAGAAGGGCAAGACCGTGTTCCCCCGGCTGGATGACGGCACCCCATTCCTGTACGACTACCAGATCAAGGGCTTCCTGAAGGACACCGTCGGCGGCCTGCGCAAGGTAAAGAACACCCAGTCCAGCAAGATCAAGGCCTATAAGAAGGAGATCGATAAGCTCATTTTCCCGGAACCCCGCTGCATCCCGATTCTGTTTGACGGAAACATCGCAGAATGCCAGCGCCCGCTGCGAGCGCAGACCATGCAGGGCGAGCGAGTAAGCCTGGCCATTTCCGAAAGCATCCCGGCTGGTGCTACGGTAGAGTTTACCATCACCATGCTGTCCGATGAACACGAGGCGCTGGTGAGGGAGTGCCTGGATTACGGCAGATTCTCCGGCATCGGCCAGTGGCGCAACTCCGGCAAGGGCCGGTTCACCTGGGAGGAAATCGAATAAGCGATGGAGCGGCCTTGCGACGACCTGCAATGGCAATGGCGAGGCAAGGGTGTGCGATGCAACGGCAAGGTCAAGCTTTGCATAGCGGAGAAAGGCAAAGGATTTGCATCGAACAGCCAAGAAGTGCGAAGGAGCAGTGAAGCAGGGCGAAGCTTTGGTTGGCAAGGGCGATGAAATGTAGGGCGATGAGACGTGTGGAACCGATGTGAGTAGCAGAGGAAAGGCAGAGAAGTGCCTGGAAATGCAAAGAACAGATAAAAAATAAAGGAGAAATACCCGTGAGCAATTTTGAAAAGGAAAACCTGGAAGTTATGCAGATGGTTCGGCAGAACCACCACCGCAGTGAGGTGTGCCAGACCATCGGCTACATCGTCACTGAGGAGCAGGCCCGGCAGCTGGTGCAGCAGGAGCGGCGGCAGGAGATGAACCTGCGGGAGCTGATGCTTACCGCTGTGGCCGTAATCGCCATTGCCGTGACGGCCGTCGTGGCGGTGCTGTAATATGGGCCGCCAGAAGAATGCCGCCCCGACCAAGGAACAGCAAGCAGCTCTCAAAAAGGCCGGACTTAACCCGCTTTACTGGGAGATTGCCAGAGAACTGCCCCTATCGCTGGTTGTACATAACCGCCAGACCGGGGAGTGGCGGATGATTGACAAATAAGTAGAGGAGGATGATACCGTGAAAGATGAAAAATCCATTTTGCAAATGGCGAGAGGTGCATTTCAGGAACGTGTAGACCTGGAAATGGCCAAGGTCATTGCTAACATTATGGACCCCAACACCAAGGCCACCGCCAAGCGGAAACTGACACTGACCATTGAATTTCTCCCGGATGATGACCGGCAGAATATCGCTGTCGGGTTTACGGTCAAGCCCGCACTGGCCCCAATGGTTCCGGCTCGGACAAACCTCTGGGTCGCCGGTGCAAACAGCACTGGCGAAGCACAGGTGGTGGAAATGGTGCCGCAGGTGCCGGGACAGATGAGTATGGACGGAGAAGAGCAGTCTGCTCCTGCGTCTCTGAAACTGATTAAAATTTCTTAACAGGAGGAAAACATTATGTTGAAAGAAGCAATTGAAAAGATCCAGGAGCTGTGCATGGCCAGAACGGAGACGGTCGATGACATCACCTACCTGCTGGATGGGAAAGGGCATTTTCAGCAAATCCGGCCGGAGTTGGATTTTGCTGAGCAAACCCAGCTGACCTCTTTGGAAGCATTGGTGCAGTTCGTCAAGGAGGAAGCGCTGAAGCGATACCCGAAGGTCTACATCACGATCCCGGATCATCTCACTGTGAAGTGCTTTACGGGCCTGAACGACGATTTGCGCAAGAATCGTGAGTACCTGTACAAGGCTGTGGCCCAAGATGTTCCCGGCTGGGAAAGCAAGGTTTCTTTGGGATTTGAGGAAGCCCTCATTGCGCTGCGCACCCGGTTCCAGCACGCAACCGATACGGAGTACGCACTGCGCCTGCTGTCAAATATCACCACAGGCGGAAAGGTTACATACAACGACAATGGTGTGGCGACCAGCATCGTGACCAAGCGTGGAATCGATCTGCAGAACAACGAGACGATCCGGCCCATCATCAAGCTGCGGCCTTATCGCACTTTCCAGGAGGTGGAGCAGCCGGAATCCGATTTCCTGATCCGCCTGAACGAACGGAATATCACCTTCCTGGAAGCGGATGGCGGAATGTGGAAGCTGGCGGCCAGAAACACAGTTAAGCAGTACCTGATGGATGCCTTGAGCGACGAGGTGGATGCCGGAGCGGCAGTCATCTCCATGTAAGCAAAAAGCCGCCCACGGAGCGGCAACTCCGATGGGCGGCAAAGGAAAATATGACAAGATTATTCTAACACATTTTAGGAGGAAACGCAATGATTAAAGTTAACACCGCCAAAGGAGAGATCTCTGTTGAACTGGAAGGGCCTGTAATAGATTTAGCGGCTGATACCGGCATTATCTTACAGGGTATTTACGATGGCATAAAGCAGATTGATGAATTTGCTGCCAAAGAGTTCAAACACGCCATCTTGGTGTACATTGCTGAAAACCGAGTTATGCGCTGAATATGAGCTGCGGCAGGGGAAAGTGGTGAAGTGCCGGGGAACAGTCCCGCTTCTGGGCTATTCCCCGGACACCCTGCGGCAGATGTACAAGGACGGATACCGTCTGTACGAAAACGGAAAGCTGGTGAAGGTCAGTGCTCTATGACGATCTTCAGGCCGCAGTCCCCGTGGCGTTCTGCCCCATCTGCGGCGGCGAAATCTACGGCCCCGGCGGGTGCCTGCGGTGCAGGCTGCGGGGCGAACAACAGGAGGAAAATAACTATGACTCTTCGGATTTGTGACGAGTGTGGTGCTGCTCTGGATCCCGGTGAACGGTGTGACTGTCAGAAGGAGCAGCAGGACGGCATGGAAGTAGAGCGTCTTGTTCTGCGGTGCGATCAGCCGCCGGTGATCTTTGAAAATCTGGAAGCTGTTCAGCAGAATCTGGAAGTTGTGGTGCAGGAGGTAAGCACCCTGGCTCAGAACGATGGGAACCTTAAGCGTGTCAAAGAAATTCGTGCGAGCATGGCAAAACAGTTTGATGCTCTGGAGCAGCAGCGCAAAGCTGTTAAGGCAGAAATCATGGCTCCCTATGAGCAGATGGATGCCAAGTACAAAGAAGCAATTTCGGATCCCTACAAGCAGACGGATGCCTATCTGAAAGCATGGGTGGATTCGTACCAGAACAGCCTGAAAAGTGCTTGTCTTTCCCAGTTGATGGACTATTTTAACGAACTGTGTCAGGCAAATGGGATTGACTTTTTGGACTTCTCCCGTTGCGGTATTACGGTGGACATGGCAATGGCCCGGCAAAAAGAGCCTAAAAAGGCAATGGAGAAGATTTTCACCTTTGTCAGCAGCGTCCGGTCTGAGATGGATGCCATTGCCAGGATGCCGAATGCAGAGGCCGTGATGGCAGAATATCGCAGATTCCCAGTGCTTGGTGAGGCTGTACGGACTGTACAGGCGCAAGTTGATGCGCAGAGAGAAGCGGAGATATTTCTTGCCAGACAAAAGGAGCAGCGAGAGCTGGAAAAGCGGCACAAGGAAGAATTGCTGGCCGCAGCTCCTGAGATCATCCAGGAAGAACCGCTTGTCTGCGTGGCCTTTCTTGCAACTGGATCTATGGATGCACTGAAAGCTATGAAAAAGTATGCTTTATCACTGGGCATTACATTCCAGAATATCGATATGGAGGAAAAATAAATGGAAAATGAAATGACTTTGTATCAGGCACAGAGTATGGCAGCCCCTCATCCGGCTGCTGTGGCAGTTACCAACCGGGAAGTTCAGGAAGTTCAGGCCGCAGTGTTCATGGCTAAGCAGTTTCCCCGTGACGAAAACTATTCCCTCATGCGGATCCTGAAAAGCTGCCAGCGCCCCGGACTGGCTAAGAAAGCACTGTATTCCTATCCCAAGGGCGGAACCAATGTCACAGGCCCTTCGGTTCGTCTGGCAGAAGCCATTGCTCAGGCATGGGGCAATATCCAGTCCGGCGTAATTGAACTGGATCAGCGGGAAGGGGAGTCCCAGTGCATGGCATTTTGCTGGGACATTGAAACCAACACCCGGGAGATCAAGACCTTTGTGGTAAAACACCAGATCAGCACAAGGAATGGTATGAAGGTGCTGACAGATCCTCGGGAAATCTATGAACTGGTGGCAAATCAGGGTGCCCGGCGGAAGCGTGCCTGCATCTTGAATATTATCCCCGGGGACATTGTGGATAAGGCTGTAGAAGAGTGCAACAAGACGCTGGCAGGGCAGAATAAGATTCCCCTGATTGACCGGCTGCGGGAACTGGTCAACCTTCTGGATACATATTTCTCTGTCCCGCTGGAAAGCATTGAACGCTACTACGACCACCCTCTGGACAGCTTCACAGAGATGGACTGGCAGGATTTGGCGGGAATCTATAATGCACTCCGGGAAGGAAATGCGAAACGGGAGGATTTCTTCAAAATCCCCAAAGCGTCCGAAACGGATAAAAAGCCTGAAGGAAAAGATACTCCCTCCGGCAAAGACGAGAAGAAAGCCACCGGAGGCAAAAACGCAAGACAGGTGAGCATCGATGACCTGTGAGATCATCTCTACGGGAAGCAAGCATGGGAACGCCGTTCTTTTGAACGGCTCCTTGCTTTTTGACTGCGGAGTATCGTTTCAAAAGCTCTCCCCCTACTTAAAACAGATCAGCATTGTGTTTTTGACGCACAAGCACTGCGACCATTCCAATCTCCCAACCATTCGCAAGCTGCACCGCCGCAGACCGATGATCCGGTTTGTCTGCGGAAAGAATCTGCTGACGGATCTGGTTTGTAAGGCAAATGTGTCGCTGAACAATATCATTCTCGTAACACCGGAGGATGCACCTAAAAGCATCCCCGGTGCGGAATTTCACGAAACTGTGTGGGTATCGCCTTTCCACCTGATCCATGATGTGGAAAATATTGGCTATATCGTGCGCATAGAGGGCAGTGACGATGACGGCACCGCCATGTATGCAACAGATACCCACCACATTCCCATCCCGGCGCCTGGCTTGGATTTGTACATGGTGGAAGCAAATTTTCGGCAGGAAGATATGCAGCAGCGTATTGCCCAGAAAGCCGCAAAAGGGGAATTTTCCTACGAAGGACGGGTTATGGAGTCTCATATGAGCATGGAGACTGCGCTGCAATGGCTGTCAGAAAACGCTGACCCGCTCCGAAGCAAAATCGTATTCCTGCACGGGCATATCGATGAAAACGAGGTGTGTAACAATGGCATGGATAGAACTGCACCAGTCCCTGAGAGAACATAAGAAAGTGTATGCCTGCTCGGAAGTCCTTGGCGTGTCCCGGCTTGAGATGATCGGGATGCTGGTATCTCTGTGGCTCTGGGCGCTGGACAATGCCCAGGACGGCGCACTGGGAGGCGTGTCCGACAGAACGATTGCCCGGGTGTGTGACTTCCCGGAGAAAAAAGCCGGGAAGTTGGTGGATGCACTGCGGACGACCGGCTGGCTGGACGAGGATAATGAGCGGAACTGTCTGGTCATCCATGATTGGTATGACTATGCCGGGAAGCTGATGGAGCGGAGGGAAAGCGACAGAAAGCGCAAGGAACGAAGCCGGAAAACAGCCGGAAAGCCGCAGGAAGCCCCGCCTGATTTCGGCACTTGTCCGCCGGAAGTCCAGCGGACAGAGTGCGGACAAAATGCGGACATCCACGGAAAATCCTGCGCTACCGTACAGTACCATACCGTACCTATACATACTAACTCTATAAGTGAGCGTAATAACCAAGACTGTACCATGTGCGCGAGCGCTGAGGGCAAAGCATTTACCAGCTTTTGGGAGGCATATCCCAACAAGGCAGACCGGGAGGATGCCTGGAACGCCTGGCGGGAGCTTAACCCGGATGCCCAGACCGTCAGGAACATTCTGGCCGGGTTAGCTGCCTGGAAGAAGTCCGGCCAGTGGCAGGACGATGGCGGCCGGTTCATACCCTGCGCTGCCAAGTGGCTGCGTAAGCGCCGGTGGGAGTGCCCGCCTGCGCCGAGCACCAGGGGACAGACTGTGCCCCAGGGTGCCAGCGGTGTGCTGGGGCAGGCGGAGCTGGAGGCTATTCAGCGGACACTGAGGGAGGTGTAAGCATTGGGTTACACAAATGGCCGTTACGGGTTTACCGCATGCGAAACATCGACCTTGCAATCCCGTTTCAAGAAATATGCTGGCCAAGGGTGGAAAAACTTTGACGAGTTCCTGCGCTGGTGTTCTACAGCGGGGTATGTAAAACACGGGCACTTGCGCAAGCTGGACGAACGGCTTCCCCATGGCCCGGAAAATTCCTACTGGGTGGCACCTGGAACCCTGGAATTTCCGCCGGGGCATCCATGCCGGGAGTGCAGTGCAGAGCTGGCAGCGCAGTGCAGCCGCCCATGCCAGGCCCGACTGGACTACTGGGACAATCACATGGCAGCGATCCGAAGGAGGTTTGGCCTATGATCAACCTTGGTGACATAACAAAAATTGACGGGCGCACCGCCCCGGTGGTCGATGTTATCATCGGGGGAAGCCCATGCCAGGATTTATCCATGGCTGGAAAGCGGGCCGGGCTTGCCGGTAAGCGTTCCGGGCTGTACATGCAGCAGATCAGGATCATAGAGGAGATGAGAGAATCCGATGTATTACGAGGAAGAACAGGCCAGTTTATTCGGCCCCGATACATGGTCTGGGAAAATGTCCCCGGAGCCTTCAGCTGCAACAAAGGAGCAGGCTTCGCCGCCGTCCTTGAAGAAGCGGTCAAAGTCGTCGAGCCGGAAGCTCCCCCTGTTTCTGTGCCTGAAAAAGGATGGCCCACCAGCGGATGTCTGCATGGAGTGGACAGAGGATGGAGCATTGCGTGGAGAGTTCTCGATGCTAAGCTTTGGGGAGTCCCCCAGCGTCGCCGTAGAATCGTACTTGTCGCAGATTTTGGAGGAATGTCCGCACCCGAAATACTGTTTGTCCGCCAAGGCCTGTCAGGGGATTCTGAACAGGGCACGGAAAAGAGGAAAGAAGCTGCCGGAGATACTGGAAATCGCACTGGTAAACCAGTCGCATTCGGAATCAGTTCCTATGCAAGCAACGCCATGAAATCCAGTAACCCTCACAGCGGAATTTATGTAGCGGGCACCAGCCGGACACTGGATTCCAGAAACTGCTGCAACCCGGCCTGCAATCAGGGTGGAATTGCTGTTGTCGGTTTCTCCGCAAAGGCGGGTGCTAAAGCCGGCTCTTGTGGCGAAGAGGCCGAAAAAGCCCCCTCTTTACTGGCAAACAGGCACGATGCGGCGGTGGTATATGATTGCCGGGGAAACGGGAATGGGCGGATTGCCCCAACGATTACCGGGGACCATCAAAGCCGGGTCACGGATTTTACGGGAATCGTACTGAATGACCAGGGCGGGGAACGGATGGGCGTTTCAGCCGATGGCATATCGCCGACGATTCGGGCGGAAATGCACGGGAATATTCCGGCAGTGGCGTTAAGCATTGGAAACGGGCAAGTGAATCAACCCGTTTCAGAGATTGCCGGTACGCTGACCTGTTTGCACGACCAGCAGGCGATGCTGTGTTGCGGCCTGGGCAGCAACAAAAACGGCTATGTCGAGAAAGCGGGAACCCTGCAAAGCCACCAGAGCGGCGGGATGCAGGAGCTGTGCTGTGACCGCCGGATGATCGTCCGCAGGCTGACCCCGTTGGAATGTGAGCGGCTGCAAGGATTCCCGGACGGATGGACGGACATTGGCGAGTGGGTGGACAGCAAGGGAAAAAAACACAAGCCGGCAGACACGCCCAGATATAAAGCGCTTGGCAATTCCATTGCGCTGCCGCCCTGGAAATGGGTCTTGAAACGGCTGTGCGCCCAGTATGAGCGGGATGCCACGATGGCGAGCCTCTTTGATGGCATTGGAGGATTTCCGCTTCTGTGGGAACAGCTCAACGGGAAAGGCAGCTGCATATGGGCCAGTGAGATAGAGGAATTTCCGATGGCTGTGACGAAAAGGAGGTTTGGGGATGGATAAATCTGTGATGTTTTCAAGCCGGACCGATATGTGGGAGACACCGCAGCCGTTTTTTGATGACCTGGACAGGCTGTTTCACTTTACGCTGGATGCCTGCGCTATCCCGGAGAATGCCAAGTGCGCAGTATTCTACACCCCGGAGCAGGACGGGCTTTCTCAGCGGTGGACGGGGACGGTGTGGTGCAATCCACCGTATGGCAGAAAAATCGGGGAGTGGGTACGCAAAGCGTATCAGTCAGTGGTGAGCCAGGATGCAGAGTGCGTGGTGATGCTGCTGCCAGCCAGAACGGACACGAGATGGTTTCACGACTACTGTTACATGAATAAATTCGCACAGATACGGTTTGTTCGTGGGCGGCTAAAATTCGGGGGGGGGCAAAACGCAGCTCCGTTCCCGTCTATGGTGGTTATTTTTAGGAAAGTCTTTTGATGGAGGTGATCAAGCGTGGACGATAAGGCAAAGGTGCAGCTGTGTGCAGCAATTATTGATGACTTCTACAGCACAGACAGCGGAGATGATTGCGGATACGAGACGATTCTGGGGGCGGTATATACTGTGCTGAATTTTGAGGAGGGAAATGACGACAATGCCAAGTAACTTTAGCCAGCAGCCAAAGGAAGTGCGGTTGGCTGCCCATGCAATTGGGTTGGACAACAACCGGCCGTATCGGCGGCACGGGAAATTTTTCTACAGGCCATACCGAAATTTCTTCGCTACCCATGACAAATCGGCCGATTATCCTGCATGGAAGGGACTGACTGAAAGAGGATGTGCTGCGTGTAACCCGGCCAGGAGTTCGGGGAACCATCACAACTATACATTCAGCCTAACACGTACAGGTCTCGACTGGCTAGGGCAACAGCTTGGGATTACTATTCATGATGAGGAGCGGTGAGAATGGCTGAATGGAAAGCGTACGATTCAGAAGATACGCCGCAATGCACACACTGTGGGGCTGAGATGCCATATGCGAGATACAGGAAGGGGAACGGGACAAACGCAAGGGAAATCACAGACTATTGCCCAAGGTGCGGGGCAAAAATGACGGCTATGCCATTGTGTAAGGATTGCGGATATGGCTGTGGAAAGTGGGAAAATGACGGCATTTGTTATGCGTGCCGAGGTCAGGTTTGGATACCAAAGAGGCCGCACAGGTGTGCCGGAGAGGAGGATTGGCAATGAGGCTGGAAAGATTGACATTTGACGGAAACTTCTGCGACATCGCCCAGTGTCAGGATGTTCCCGGCGGCAGCTTTTGCGAGGACGGCTACTGCACCCAGCGGAAGGTCTGGGAGCGACTGAAAGAGTATGAGGACACCGGCCTTGAGCCGGGGGAAATCCGTGCCCTGGCCCGGGATGCTGCATACGTTCAGACCCATGAAGCGACGGAAGCTCTAAATAAAGCTGTGCAGGCCAAGGCTCGTGGCGACTACGTGGCAGCAATGGCCGTAAACCTGTTGGTTTCGCTGGAACACTTGACCACGGCCTACGGCATCGGTGACAAGGTGCGAGAGCTTATGGAACCAAAATCAAGTTTCCAGACGAACGGATGAAGGAGGAAGCAAAATGCTGAATAAGGTCGTGGTTATGGGGAGAATGGTCCGGAACCCGGAGCTGCGGGTTACGGGAAACTCGACCTCTGTGGTAAACTTCACGCTGGCCGTGGAGCAGGATGTGGCGGACAAGGCTACCGGTAAGCGGGAATGTGATTTCATTGACTGCGTGGCCTGGCGGAAGACCGGTGAGTTTGTCTGCAAGTACTTCACCAAAGGGCAGATGGCAGTTGTGGCCGGGCGGTTGCAAATCCGCAACTGGACAGACAAGGACGGGCAGAAGCGCCGCAGCGCTGAGGTTCTGGCGGACAATGTGTATTTCGGCGAGAGCAAGCGAGATCGGACAGACGGCCAGCAGGCAGGGTATGCGCCAGTGAGCAGCTATGCACCGCCGGCAGCCCCTGCGCCGGAGTTTGGCGGTGGATATGGCGGGTTCGCACCGATTGAAGCAGATGATGCGAATTTCCCGTACTGAAAGGATGGGCAACCATGTGCCGCCGAGATGGCCCATGCGAGGGCTGCCTGCACTTTTACGGCGCATACGAGAACAACCGCTGCTGCAACTACATTTTCGATGTGGGGCATTCCCGCCCGTGCCCGCCGGGGGAGGGATGCTCAGAATATACAGCGTATACGAGGGAAAATAAGCGGCTTCGGAAAGCCACGGATATGGGGCTTCCGGGTTGCCTCCCTGCGGCAGATGTGTAATAATAGAAGTATCGCCAGAGCCTATGAGCCAGAGCACTCAGCAGTAGTGTTCTGGCTCTTTTTGTAGAAATGAGGTGCAAAAATTGAATTTGCTGGCAAAATATGTGATTCCCCTGGACCCCAGGACAAAGAAGAACCACCAGACCATTGCAGGGAAAGGGCCAAGGTGCCCGGTGTGCGGGAAACGTGAGCGGCAGTACATCCGGCAGGGGCGTACGAATACGGAGTATGCCGCCAGAGCGGCGCAGTATCTGCACCCACGCCCGGCGGCGCCCTTTGACGGAAAGATACACATTGTGTACCGCCTCTACATGCAGACCCACCGCCGGGTGGATGATCTGAACCTATACGGGGCGCTGGATGACATCCTGGTGACGGAGAGGATCATCAAGGATGATTCTATCCACTACATCCGAAACCGGGACGGGAGCCGGGTGGATTATGACAAAGAAAACCCCCGGGCGGAAATTTACATTTATGAGGAGGTGGAAAGCGATGGGGAACGAGAAAACATATACGGTTGACAAGTTCCTGGGAATCAACGAGGCGGCAGACGGGTTCACGGAGCTTGGCATGGGGGAGGCATCGGCTATGGAAAACTTCTTCGTCACAGATGGGTACAACTTAGAAGTGCGCCCCGGCGTGACGAAAGTGGATCTCAGCAGAGAGGAAGATGCCCATATACTGGGGGCATGGTCTGGATTCGTTTGGGATACGGAGTACCTGGTGCTGTGCGATTTCTTCCATGGGGCTGACAGGCTGCTCTTGTACAGCCTGGACGAGGCGGGGCTGTTCCAACTGCGGCACAGCCAGACCGGGGCGCTGGGCCTGACGAAGGAGACGGGGGCAAATGTCCAGATTTTTGCCTTTTCCCAGCGGCTATATGTCCGCAGTACCCAGAAGACCGTGGCCTATGTCGGCGGTGAATTTGTGGAGCAAGCCCCCTATGTCCCGCTTGTTATCGTGGGTGCTGCCCCTGCCGGCGGCGGCACGGCGCTGGAAAATATCAACCTGCTGACGGGGCTTCGGCGGATCGATTACAGCGCAGACGGGACCAGCACGGCCTACGTCCTGCCGGGGGAGGCGGTGAAGATTGTAGCCCTCGCCGTTGACAATGTGGACAAGGACATTCCATCCACGGGGCGCTGGGACCAGGAAAGCCACACGTTCCATTTTAACGAGGCCCCGGTAAAGGGCGTGGGCAACGTGGAATTTACCTATGATTCCGACCCCCAGGCGGCGGAGACTGCCCGGCAGCAGGTTCTCACCTGCCAGCTGGCGGAGGAATACAACGGCGCTACGGATACCCGGCTGTTCATCGGTGGGAACGGCTCGAATATGTGCTACTACACCGGGGTAACCCAGGCGGGAGAGCCGAGCGCTATGTATTTTCCGGCCATGAACGAGGTTGCGGTGGATATCTCCGGGGCGATGGTGACGGGGCTGGTGCGCCATTACAGCAAGCTGATCGTGTTCAAAACGGACGGCACGTATACCATCAGCTACGAGCCGGTTACCCTGACGGATGGCAGCACGGTTGCCGGATTTTACCTGCGCAGTATGAACCGGGAGTATGGCAATGCCATTATGGGACAGGTGCAGACGGTGCAGAACTATCCCCGGAGTATCACCAAGGACGGCATTTACGAGTGGCGGGTTACGTCCAGCTACTACCGGGACGAACGCTACGCCGTGCGGATTTCTGACGTGGTGAAAAAGTCTCTTGGCCGGGCGGATATCCGAAAGGTGGTTACCTGCGACGATGATTTTTCCAAAACCTACTATGTGTTCCTGAACGATGATGCCGGAACAGTTCTGGTCAATCGGTATGGTCTTGGGAAAAACGGCGTGTGGTGCATCTACCGTGGGGAGCGATTCAAGGGTGTCCGCTGGGCGATGATGCACGGCAGTGAGATGATATTCCTGAGTGACACCCAGGCATTCCGGCTGTCCGCTGCGGCCAGCATGGATGCACCGGGAGCGCCCGGCGGGGAAACGCTGCCAATCCGTGCAAACTGGGAATCTGGGTTTATGGATTTTGGCGCTGATTTTCTGCGGAAGTATTCCAGCATTATCTATGTGAGTATGCTCCCGGAGGGCAGCTCCCAGGTGACGATCACAGCGGCGACCGACAAGCGGCAGACGTACACGGAAAAGAAACTCGGTGCAAATCTGTTCGATTTTGAAAATCTGGATTTCGGGAATTTCACCTTCGATACCAACGACACCCCCAAAATCCGGCGGGTGAAGCTGAAAGTCAAGAAATTTGTTTATTACAAGCTGATCTTCCGGGTGGATGTACCGGGCAGCCGGGCCACGATCCTGAGCTACGACCAGCAAGTGCGATTTGCCAGCAAGGCAAAGTAAGGAGGAACTATGATTACAGTACAGCAAATCTTTGATATGGCTATCCATATCTGCGACGAGCAGAACGAGAGTACCGGATCGACCCGCACGGAAGATACCGAGGAGTACAAATTCCGCACCATCTCCATTCTGAACTCCATTCTCCCGGCCCTGGCCCCATACTCTGGGGAATATGCGCCGACCACAAACGGGCGGCCCTTCCCCGGGATGCTGCCGGAGGGGGACTTCGAGCAGGGAATCCCTCTGGATGATGCCCTATGCGTGACTCTGCTCCCGTATTTCTTGGCGGCCAAATGGATGGCCACGGAAAATGAGACACTTTCGGCGCTGTGCATGAACCAGTTTCGGGAGAGCTTTAACGACCTGAAGAACCGGGTGCCTGCGGAGTTTGAGCGAATCTCCACGCCCTACGGCCTATTCTGAGGAGGGATACCATGCCGACGATCAAAGACACAGCGGCCACCAGTGCCCTGAATGAGGACAAGTACATCAACAAGCTGTACGACGAGACCCTTAAAAAGCAGCAGGGAACGCTGACAGAGCACCGGGACCAGAATGCCGGGGCGCTGAACGAGGCACAGCAGAACGTGCAGCAGCAGACTCAGGTGAACCTTGACCGCACCCAGGTGGAGGCGGACAAGATGAGCGGGCAGCACAAGCAGCCCGGCGGTGCACAGCTTTCCAGCGGTGCCAGCGCCCAGGCAGGGCTTTCTCAGTGGAATCAGCAGGCGGCGGACAGAACCAACCTGCAAGGGAAACAGCAGGCGGCGGATGCGGAAATCGAACGCCAGCGCAAGCTCTTGGCTACCCAGTACGAGGCGGCTATCAAGAAAGCTCAGGCGGAAAACGACATGCAGCGGGCACAGCAGCTGTATGAGGCAGCAAAGAAGGAAGATGCCCAGCTGCTGGAACTGCGCAAACAGGCGGCCAGCATGTTGGCGGGAAAGGGAGATAACTCCATCCTGGAGGAGATCGCCGCCGGGAAGCTTCCGGCCAGGGACACCACCAGCGAGACGTGGGAGGGTGTGCTGAAGAATGAGGCGGATCTGAACAAAATCTACGCCGCCCAGGAGGAGGCCAAACGGCAGGAGCTGGCGGCAGAGTATGAGAAGGGCTTGGCCGAGATGGAAGCCAAGCGACAGTTGCAGACCGCCCAGACGGACCAGGCCCTGACCAATGCCTACGTGGATGGCCTGAGAAAGGCGAGGAATTACGCCGAAGTGCAGACGGCCTATGGGCAGGGCACAGGCTTACAGCAGCGGGCACAGCTGGCCCAGGATATGGCACTGCAAAAGGAACTGACCCGGCTGCGTGGCGTACAGATGGGGGCCGGTGGCCAGCTGGGGCTTGAGCAGGCGGCCCTGGGGCAGAAGTTCCGGGATGCCCTGGCGAAAAGCCAGGCTGAGGTGGAGGCCAAGCGCCTGGGCGCTCTGTATGAGGCTGCGGAGAAGGAGGAGCAGACTCTGATTGAGAACCAGCAGTTTGTGGGCAACGAACTGGCAAAGCAGAACAATTACAGCGTGCTGGGCAAACTCATGGGCCTGACCCAAGACCAGATCGACCGCTTGCAGGGCACGGGAGCGTATGCGCCGGTACACCACGAGGAGCCGACACGTAGGCCGCCATCCCCTGATAAAAACCTGGGGTACAGCCAAGCAGCGGATGATATTTGGATTCGGAACGAGGTGAACGGCACGACTTCTGGCGGCGTGGACTGGGATAAAGTAAATAGGAAGCCCAGCAAAAAGTGAAGATATAATACATTGCAAAGGAGGGTATCTAATGGCAAGTGCACAGGCAGAAGCCGCAAAAAGGCGGGCGAAGGAGTACCGGGAGGCTATCAAGAAAGCCAAGCAGGCGGGCGATGCGGTAAGAGAGCAGGCGAAAGCGCAGGGCACGTGGGCCAAGCCTGTTCCGACACGGGAACAAAAGCAGGCAGAGCAGCGGGCAGAGGCTGCAAGGAAAGAGGCTGAGCGCAAAGCGCAGGCCAAGCAGCAGGTGAAAACGGAAGCGGAGGAGACGAAAACTGCGCTTTCGACATACATGCAGTCTGAGGAGCGAACGAAGAAAGAGGAGGCTCATAAGAAGCAGGAACTTTCTCGCTTCACCCAGCAGCTGCTGGGCGGGAATGCCGATATCATGCAGCCGCAGATGCTGCGGGACGAGAAGGAGGCACAGCTGCGCAAAGAGGCGGACAAGGCCGGAAAGACCCAGGCTGCACTGGATAGCGCCCAGGCATCGCAGGAGCGGGCGAGAGAAACGACCTCAACGGAGGAAGCTGACCTTGCTGAAATCCAGACCATGACCCCGGAGGAGCGGCGGCAGCTGGACGAATACATCTTCAATCGGGAACAGAAGTTTTACAGAGGCTTCGACCCGACGAAAAGCGACCTGATGATGCCGCAAATGCCGGTTGTGTCACCCCTGGAGCAGAAGTACGGGAAGAAGCGGCTGGATGAACTGGCCGAAAGCCAGTCCCGGAAAAACCAGCGGGATATTTCGGAAAAGGCGCTGCAAGATGCGGCGGCATCCGCCGGGGGCAGCGGTTGGGATGCCGTTGGGCACTCTGCCCTGGCTGTGCTTGCCGGTGCTTCCTCTGGCATTGGCAAGGGGCTGGATTATCTCAAGGACAAAGCCCTGGGGACAGAACGGTATGACGGGATGGACCCCAATGGAGCGGGAAGCTTCCTTGGGAATTATGCCGGCACCGTGCAGGGAACGGTTGCAGACAAGATTGGGGGGGACACCTACGACGAGGAAGGAAACCTGATTGAAGATGGCGGGTGGCTGCGCAAGGGCTTGAGCATGGGATATCAGGGCCTTATGTCTGCGGCAGAAAGTTCCGTCCGGGCATTGCTGTTTGGCGGTTCGGCTGGCGGTGCTGCTGTTGCGGCAGCGGATACCTTTGTAGACGGAGTGAATGAAGCCATGGCCAGTGGGGCGACCCAGGGCCAGGCAACGAGCATTGGTCTGGCAAAGGCCATGGTGGAGTTCATCACGGAAAAAATTCCCATGGACAGGCTCACAGACCTTATCAAGGGCGGCGGGAAAAGCCTGCTTCGGAACATGGCGGCCCAGGCCGGGGAAGAAGCCACCACAGAAGTGGCGAGTTATGCAGCCAGCATTTTGGCAGAGTGGGGGATTCTCCGGGAAAAGAGCGGCTATCAACAGAAGATCGCAAAACATATCCTGGATGGCGTACCCCCGGAGGAAGCGAAAAAGCTGGTGGACCGTGAGGTTTTGAACGAGGCGACGGAAACCGCTATTGTTTCCGGCTTCGCCGGTGCGTTTGGCGGCCTTTCCGGCACGTACATTGGCAACAAGGTTGAGGAAAACGCCCAGGGGGATTTGGAGCAGGTTATTCAGCCAGAGGAAAGCCAGCTGAGTGAGCAGCAGGGGGAAAGCCCCCTGAGCGTTCAGCAGGACCCCGTGGGGCAGGAGACCGAAAGCGCCCCGGTTATGCCGGAGGAGGCCGCCGGCGCCCCGGAGACGAGAGAGCTTGACGTGGTGACCCAGGCGGTACAGCAGGCACAGCAGAACCGGGAGGCGGTGCAGAACGCCCAGCAGGAGCCTACTCTGGCTCAGCAGCTTACCCCGGAACAGCGGGTGCAGGAGGCGGTGAAGGGGGTGCGCAAGAAGGAGGAAGATGGCGTGAAAATAAACACCCCTGAGACCGGGGGCGTTTGGAATAAACTTCGCAGTTACACACAAAGCGAGAAAGAAAACTGGAAGTATAGTAAGAGAATCGTTTTGTGCGATGGAATTGAAAACTTTCGGCAGTTTGTCAGTAATGCACTCACATCCAAGGAGCAGACACACAAGAAAATGTATTTTGGTGCAATCACGCAGAATCTTGCAACCGAGATAAAGAATGCGACAGGCGTAAATGTAGAGGGCTATAATCTTTCGCTTGGCGAAGATGAAATCAGAAAGATAAAAAAGAGCCACGGAAATGAAAAAACAGAAACATCCCGTGGACAAAGGCCAGTGACCGAAGCGGATTATCTTGTAATCCCGGATATTGTACAAAATGCGGATTCTATCAAGCGGTCTGATAGTGACTATGAGGGAAAACCTGCGCTTGAGTTCCGAAAGAGGAATGGCAATGAGCTTACTACTGTGGTGGCGGTTGTGTCGGATAAGCGTTTGGATGTCTTTGTTCAAACGGCATATATCAACAAAAAAGGCGGGAGCATAGCCACCCCGGAATCTGTACAAGCCGATTCCTTTACGCCCGTAGCGACTGGTGGGACTGCTCCCGTCTCTGAAGACCCGCAGGGTCAAAAAACTGTTCACCCTGGTGCAACGCCCAAAGCGGAGTCTGCGGGTTCCTCCAAGGAGGCTACACAGTCCACCAATATGAACAGCTCAATGAATATCCCGGCGGGTTCTTCTGTGTCTACTATACCGCAGTTGCCCCAAGAAGTCAACGAGAATCCTGCGCAGGCATCGGATAATTTGCTGAACGGTCAGCAGCCCGCCCCTGAGGGGATGAAGGGCACCGGGGCCGCTGAGCAGAACTTCACGGGAAAGGCGGCGTATGCTGACCTACTCCAGAAGGGGAATGTGCAGCGTGACCGCCCCGGAGATGTGCGGCCGGTGGAAGTGCCAAAGAAGGACGGAGCGGGCCGCCGGGTGACGGAGCTCGCCGGGAACGCCTATGGCGCAAAGGCAACCCCGGATTACATGGCCAACGAAATTGAGAGCCTGATTCAGGACGGGAAGCTGGGGTTCGATACCCGGAGCAATCAGGAATCCCTGCGGCGGGCTGCGGATGCCCTGGAGGGCAACACCGAGGGGGTCAAAGCACAGATTACGGAGAACCTGGCCAACGACAAGGTACAGGACGGCGACATTGAAAAAGCCATGCTGCTGTATGTCAAAAATGCCAACAGCAAAGACAAGGCGGACCAGGAAGCCGCCGCCCAGATACTGGTACAGCTGGGCAAGATGGCCAATATCACTGGCCGAAACTTGCAGATACTTGGTATGCTGCGGCGGATGACCCCGGAGGGGCAGCTGCTCTATATCGAGAAAAGCGCAAGGAGCATGGTGGACAGCCTGAACCAAAAGCGGAGCGCAAGGGAAAAGGCCGTGCCCAGGAGAAAGGAACAGGCTGAGCGTGCTGTGGAGGCGGTCAACCGGGCGAAAGAACAGACAGCGCAGGCGGTAAAGACTGCCGCAAAACGGGTACGCTACCAAAAAGGAAAGGTCGTCATTGAAGGAAACCAGCATGGAGAGCCGTTTGTGTTCGAGTATGCTCAGAAGGTTGGCGAAGCGTTGGCGCAGGGAATTGAGCGCAGAGCAACCAAGGGGCCGAAGGGAAAGACGTTTCTTCAAGAAATCGCTGAAAATTTGCAACGCTTTGCCAATGAAAAGGTAGACACGCCCAAACAGCAGAAACGAACACTCACGGCAACGGAACTGCTGCGGGACTATATCCAAAACCAGGATTTCTACATTGCGGCATGGGAGAACGCCCAGCAGAATCTGAGAGACAGCGGGAACAAAAACCAGAAGCTGGATGAATTTATGAATACTGGCATTGGAGTGGATGCCAATAATTCTGCGAAGAACAAGATTTTTGCCAAAGCGCTCACGGAGGCAGCCATTGCCAGCGGAGAGACGAAGCGAATGATCGAGACCCAGAAGGCGCTTGGGTTTCGGAATATGGCCGATCCTGTTGCGGAAAAGCTGATTTCTCAAACTGGCGCAACCGGGGATACGGCGGAGACAATCCGGGCAGCAGCAAGGGATTACATTTCGCAAGTCGAGGCAGGAATCGAGCAAGACCCCAAAAGCCGCAGCGAATCCAGCATAGTTGAGGGGAAAATCCGTGCCGCCCTGCAAGATGTTGAGAAAACGCTGGACAAACTGGCTCGAAGTGATGGAAAAACAAAAGTTGACACGGGGAAGCAGGTCGTGGAGCTTTTGACGAAAAAGTACGGGTTTGACCAGGCGGATGCAAGCCATGTAGCAGACGTTGTCAAAGCAGAGTACCAGCGCATGGTGAGAGAGAAATCCAAAAAAATCCTTGCGCAGTCCTTCAAGGAGCGAAAGCCCAGAGAGCAGAAAACCTCCGACCAGATCTTTGACGAGCTGGCGAATTTGGGGGCGTTTGATGCCGATTCTGAGTTTAACCAGGCCGCCGCTGAGAAGTGGCTGAAGACCAAGGATACCTACATCGAACCGGAGCTTGCCAAGGCTTACCTGGATGCCAAAACCGACGACGAAAAGGAGGCGGCGCTGGACAACATCTACAAGGATGTGGCTTCCCGCATCCCGGCTACGCTGGGGGAGAAGTGGGATGCCTGGCGGAATATGGCCATGCTGCTGAACCCAAAGACCCATATCCGAAACATGGGGGCAACTGGTTCGTTCCTGCCTTTTGTAGAGGTGAAGCGGGTCATCGGTGCGGCCTTGGAAAAGGCATTGCTGGACGAGGAGCAGCGCACCAAGGCGGTGCTTGGCTCTGACAAGCGCAGCAAGGCGCTGCTGAAATGGGCCAAGGAGGATGCAAAGAAGCCGAAGGTCATTGAACGGCTCGGCCAGAGCGGCACCACCGGGGACAACGCCAGAAGCAAGATCCAGGAGCACCGGCAGATTCTGCCCGGTATCATGGACAAGCGGTACAAGGGGAACATGGCAGTAATGGAGGCGGAAGACCGCTTCTTCAAGAGAATCACCTATGCAAGGTCGCTGGCTTCCTTCCTCAAGGCAAGGGGCTATTCGGAAACGGATATTCAGGGCGGGCTGGTACCTGCGGGGGTTCTGGAAGAAGGGCGCACCCTGGCAATCCAGGAGGCCCAGAAAGCTACGTTTAACGACCGCAACGCTTTTTCCGACACCATTGCAAAGCTGGGCCGGGGAGCGGACAAGATTCCGGTGATTGGCAAGGTGATCAGCAAGGGCGCACTGCCGTTCCTGCGAACCCCTGCCAACGTGGTGGCCAGAGCGTGGGACTACAGCCCCATGAAGCTGGCGGAGACCTTCTATCAGGTGCGAAAGGGAAATATCGACGCTGCCACGGTGATTGATCAGGTGTCCAGCTCCCTGACCGGAACGGCCGCCATGGCACTGGGGGCCGCTCTGGCGGCGGGCATTGCGCCGGATGTGGAGCTGGTGGGCAGAATTGAGGACGAGGACGAGAAGGAAAGCGGCGCTACAGAATACTCCCTGCGGGTTGGAGATAAATACTACAGCGTCAGCTGGCTGTCTCCAACGATGATCCCGCTGTTTATCGGGGCAAACCTCTACGACAAATTCCAAGCCCTGGGCGAAGAGAACGGCATGGACGGCTGGGGTGTGGCGCAGGCATTCATGGAAGTGGGTGCGGGCGTAGTTGGCCCCATGCTGGAGCTAAGCATGCTGTCGAGCCTAAATGATGCAATCGCTGCCTTTGCTGAGGAAGATGATCCGGGAATGGGATTGCTTGCGGCTCTCTTGAACTCTGCAACCTCCTATTTTACCCAGGGTCTGCCGACCATCTTCGGGCAGGCTGAGCAGGCGACAGAAACGGAGAAAAGCAGCACCTATGTGAACACCGACAACAAGGTGGAAAAGGTCATCAAGAAGGCGCTGGGCAATGCAAGCCGACGAATTCCCGGTATTGACCTGTTCCAAACGCCCCGGCTGGATGAATTCGGGCAGGTGGTGAAAAATGAGGGAGACGGGCTGGAACGGGCCTTCAATGCGTTCTTGAATCCATTCAATGTGAGCCAGAAGAAAACAGACCCCATCAGTCAGGAGCTTTCCCGGCTGCGGAAGGCGGGGGCGGAAAATGCTTCTATCCCTCTGCCCCAGCGGACAATCAGCTACACGGACACCGACGGCGAAAAGCACACGGATGTGCGGCTCAGTCAGGAGCAATTCCAGAAGCTGGCAGAAAAGCAGGGACAGACAGAGCAGGCAGTTCTGTCGGCACTGCTGGACTCTGATGATTTCCGGGCCATGAGCGACGAGGTGAAGGACGATGTGCTGGCGATTGTACACAGCTACGCCAAGGAAACCGGCGAGCTGGCCGCTGTTGAGAACCATCTGGGGTACAGCGCTACATGGATGGAGGAACTGGCGGAAGCGGATGACCCGGCAAAGTACATTGTCCAGCGGGTGGCTGGCACCAACCTGAACCGGGCTATGACAGACCTTGATACTGCATGGGATCACAGCTGGAACACCACGGCAAAGGAGCGGGCGCTGGATGAAGCCTATGCAGAGTACAAGAGCATGAGCAAGGAAGCCCAAAAGGAGATTGAAACCTTTGCCACCGGCACGGCAAAAAAGTATTTGGAAGCTCGGGGCAACGGCATCAGCCACAAGGATTTCCTGGCGGCTGCAAAAAACGTGGAGACGGTGAAGGGAACCGGCAAATATAATTCGGAAACGAAGAAAAACACGGTCAAGGACATTGACAAGCGGGAAGCCATTGCCAAAACTACCGGCTTGACGGAGCATCAGGTGGACATTATTATGAAAGCCTATATGCCAGACTATGACCCGGATGCCGAAAAGAAGGAGAAGACAGAGCTTAAGTATGACTACATCCGCCAGGAGCTGGGTATGACCCCAGTGGAGTATGCCGACACCTACAGGGCGTACCTGGAAAACGCTAAGAAGCATGAAAAAATCGCCGCAATCCAGGCTATGGGCTATGACTACACAATGGCAAGCAAGCTGTACAGGCTATACCAAGGGCAGATTGATGTGGTAGCATGGGCAGGGAAATGAGGAAAGCCCCCGGAGGAATCCGGGGGCTTCTGCTTATGTAATCTCCAGCTTCAGGAAGTACTCCCGGCCCTTGAGGGTGACGAGGGTCTGGGTGCCGCTCCACTGGGTTTTCTCGTTCATGGTCTCCTTGACTTCAAAGTAGCCACGGTTCCGGCTTTCCACCGGCATCAGCTTTCCTTTTTTTATCCCGGTAGATATACTTGCGATCCAGCAGGAAGTCCGTGAACCGCTTTGGCTTGATTCCCAGCAGCTTTGCCGTCTCCCGGAAGCTGGTCAGGGCGTTTCTGTCGGCCAGATCGTCGAAATAAGCCGCTTTCGGCTGTAGGATCTGATTTTCCACCACCAACCGGGAGTTGTCCGCTTCCAGAGCCTTGCGCTTGTCCGTTTCCGATTTCAGGGCCGTCACCACTTGCAGCAGGTAGTCCGGGTTGAGGATGGCCGCTTGCAGGGTTTCCGGGGTCATGTAAGCCCCGTGATTACGGATGGAAGGCAAGACCTCCTGCGTGACCCAGTCGGTGAACCGCTCCGCACTGGGCAGCTTAGAGCTGAACACAAGGCGGTAAAGGTCGGATTCTGGGATGAACAGCATTTCTACACTCTGCATTGCCGGGGTTCCGTCTGCTCTTTTCCCTGTCTCTACCCCTATGCCCCGTTTCAGGGCCCCCCTGCAATGGGTGGAAATTGCGTTTTGCGGTTTTGAATACCCCAGCGCCCGGGCCACATCGGCCCCGCAGAACAGCACCGCCCCATCTTCTTCCAGTGTGCGGACTTCCCCAAATTCCGGGGAGTTGAAAATCTGCAAGTCGTTCATTGGGTCACCTCCCGTCTGGCGTGGTACAGGCTGTCCACGAGGTTACGGAGGGACTCCTGCACAGTGTCAAGGTAGAACAAGCTCCCGTGCAGGGCATTGCTCATGCTAGGGGAATAATCTCTGCCTTCCATGAGTTCCAGCATATAGGCCAAGTTGCCAATGCCGCACTCCAAACGGGTAACGGTGTCATCCAATTTGGAAATGGTGTCAAAGTTGTTCAGATCGTTCATAATGTAAATTCCTTGTATTATAGAGTAGTAGTTTTTAGAGTCCCTCTCCAAGGACTTGTGCT
>CAUWNA010000063.1:0-27944 GCA_963560135.1 uncultured Oscillospiraceae bacterium
ATCATAGATAATGGAAAAAGCCTAGCTTTGTTGAGCTTTTTCGACAGTCTGAGGGGCTGTTGCACTTCCTGCAACAGCCCCTTTTCACGTTCTCTACTTCGGCACCGTGCCGTTTTCCAGCGCCCCGGTGAACTGGAAGCGATAGTGGACGCATTCCGCCTCCGGCTCCTGGGTCATTTCCAGCCCGGTGAGATAGCAGTAGCGGATGCCCCAAACCGGGTGCTCCAAATTTCCCGCCGTGCCATTTTCTGCCAGCACCAGCAGCTTTTTGAACTGCGCATAGGCCTCCGGCCCATAGAATGCTCCGCTGCCTGTTATCTTTCGCCGCAGCGGCCCCATCCCGTCGTAATAAACCTCCCCGTCCAGCGTGAAGTATTTTGGCTCCCGCTCCAAAATTTCCTGGTAGGTGTCCGGATTTTGGGGCCACACAAAATTCTTGTAGCTTAGCGCTTTCACTTACGCCGTCACCTCCTCCCGGCCCAGGGCAATTCCTTCCCGGATTCGGCGCAGCCCCTTCTGGGTAAACTCCCGGCGCACCCGCACCCATCGGCAGCCCAGATAGCGCTGGGTTTTCAGCGTGCTCACCAGTCGCAGCTGAAATTCGCCTTCCGGCTCCGGCTCCTCCGGAGACCCCGCCGGAATCAGCTCTTCCAGATACAACTTGCGCACCATCTGTCCTTGGCGAATGCCCACCGGCGCAGCCTCCCCCATGGCATAGGCCGCTTCTGCGCCGGTCACCACCTCCTCCGTGAAGGCCACCGCAAACTTCTGCATGGTTTCGTTGACATACACATACAGCCCCGGCCAAATCTGACAGCCGGTTTCCTCCGTCACACCGGTAAAGGTAGCCAGCACTTCTACCACATACACCTGGGCAATGCCATCGTAGCGGCAGCCATTTTGCACGCACACCGCGCCCATCCAGCGCAGCACCTCCGTCACTTTCAGCGCCTCCATTTCACAGGCTGTGCCGCCTTGGGCCGCCGGGCACAGCACACTGGCCGATACCGTCACCGACAAATTGGCCCGGTCCACTTGGTCAATGTGCACTGCCGCCACAGGCCCCTGCACCTGGGGAAACTTCTGCCCCGGATAGGCCGCATCTGCTGCAAATCCCTGCTGGCGCAGCTGCCGCAGTACCAGCTCTAGGATGGAGTACCCCATGTGTCGTTCACCCCCTTTTCCACGCATAGCCCCCATCGGTACACAACCTGATTTCCATAGTGATATGCCTCCACCCGGCGAAACACATATTGCCGCCCATCCAACGTCAGCACATCCCCTTCCTGCACCCTCACCGCCGCCGGACCAAGATAGAGATACTGCCCTCGGGAGATTTCGCCCAGCAGCGTTGCCTGGCTTTCCATGCCCTGCCAACTTTTGGCATTCACCGCCCGAAAAAATCCCCGCACCTGCCGCTGCCCCGTCTGCCCGGAGATCACCAGGTCCGTGCCGAACCGGCTGAAAATTCCTGCCGCCGTCTGTTCCATGTCACACCCCCAGAAAGCAAAGCCCATCCTGCCAGTAGGGAGCCATCAGTGCCTGCACCTGTTCCAGCAGTGCCTGACGGCTCTGGGCAGCGCCGCCCTGCTTCACCGTCAGGTCACCTGCCCGGAATTCCCGCAGATCTGCGGTCCCGGCCGCCGCCTGATAGCCTGCCAGGGCGTACAGCGCCGCCGCCATCACCAGGGCCTCCTGGCAGCTCTGCTGGGACACCTCCGGCTTCAGCCGGGCGGTGACGTAGCTCACCGCCCCGGCGCACAGCACCTGCATCAGCCCCTGCTGGCTCTCTGTCATCATCCCCGCCAAGGCCGCCGCCCGGTCATACACCTGCTCCGTCAGCGTCATACATTCAGCACCTTGGCCGCATCGTCGCTGATTTTGCCGAAGCCGGAAATGGCGCTGATGGCCGCCCGTTCCAGCTGGCGGTCGATGAGCTTGTCATACTCCACCAGCACATCTCCCGCCCGCACCAGTTCCAGTGCGTACCGGTTGTCCAGGCCGATGATCACCCCATCCGCCACGGCGCTGGTGCGGTGGAGCCGGGCACCCAGCGGGGTGGTCAGCTTGCCAGTACCCTGGAAATTCAGGCCGGTCATGGGGTTTTGCAGCTCAGGAATTTTCAGCATTTTGGTCATGGTGGCCGTGGAGCACAGCAGGGTGTTCATGGTGTAGGGGTCAAACTGCCCCCAGAATTCCACCAGCTGGTCATAGCCCAGATTTCCCTTGGTGCCGGAGATGGGGCTGGTGCCCACGGTCAGCTGCACCGCAGGATTTTCGTTGCCGTCACCCTGGAGCAGCACCTTCACCGCATCGGCCAGCTGCTGCTTCTGGATGTAGCTGCCGATCTGCCGCAGCATCACGCCGAACAGATCCAGCTTCTGGAACCGCAGGGCTTCATAGGAAGCCACCAGCATCCGGCCCCGCTTGCTCAGCTTCACCAGGTGTTCCTTGGTCTTCACCTCGGTTTCGGGGATGGCCGCACCTTCCTCCACATCCTTCAGCGCCTTGTCGTCGTCGGTGGGATTGGAGTAAATGGAGCGGTAGTCCATGGAGTCGATCACCGTGGTAGTCGCCACGATCTCCGGCAGAATGTCCTGCTCCTCCATACCCTGGCGCACCGTCCGGGCGATGTACTCCGGGAACAGCACCGCCGAGTCCATGGTGCGGAAGAACTTCTCCACCGGGGAGGACCCGGCACCCTTGGCCCGAATGCCGAAGCGTTTCAGCTGACGCTGGAAGGCATCCGTCCCCTCCAATGCCGTGCCCCGGTAGTTTTCGCTGGGATCCAGAGATTCCAGCACCTGGGTAAAGCTCATACCCTCCTGGCGATACATGCCCTTTTCCAGTTTCAGATTTTCATAACCCATCGTTTGTACCTCCTAAATTCTCAAATCAAAAATCCGCTTTCCACTTCTGCGCTGCGTTCCAGCTGGCCGCCCAGCTGGGTCACCACCGGCATCAGCTGTTCCAGCCGCTCCTGCCAGGCCGCCTTCACCGCCGTCAGGTCCTCCGCCCCGGCGCACTGGGCCAGCCGCCGCAGCACCGGCTCCTGCAAGCCCAGCTCCAGGCTCAGCCCCAGCCGCACCACAGAATCCTCCAATTCCTTCCGGTAGCGCTGCCCCAGCGCCGCCTGCTGCTTCAGCGCCTGGTATTCTCCCTGGGCGCCGAACTGTTCCGCCAGCTCCTTCAGCCGCTTCTGTCCGCCCCCCATGGCCTTCAGCACCCCGGCCTCCCGCTGGGCCGGCACCGCCACAAAGGAAAATTCATACGCATCCACCGGCTGGCGCAAAATGGCGCAGCACACCTGGCCGTCATAGCTCTGCCCCTTGCTGTGGCCGCAGGTGCCGTATTCCCCGCCGCAGACGGAGCACACCGCCTGGCCCATGGCGCAGCCCACGGACACCTCCTTTTTGATACCCGCTTCAATGTCTGCAATGGTTTCCTCGTTGGCCCCACCCCGGCGGATGTAGGCCCAGGCTTTGATGTAGCTGACAGAGCCATCCTTTACCACCTGGGTCTCAAAAATCCGGGCCACCTGCTTTTCCGTAGACCACTGGTGGTCCACAATGCCGGTTTTTCCCAGAAACATCCGGGCCAGCTCCGGCAGAGCCTGGGTGTCGAACCGCTCAAAATCCCGGTCCATCTGGTCGTCGCACAGCCGCAGGGAGAACACATACACCTGCTCCCCGTTCAGCCGGGCCTTGGCCAGGGCATTGATTTTTTCCAGCTGCATGGCGCTGGGCGCACCGCCAACCCCGGCCTGGGCCTCCTTCCGAATTTCCAAATCTCATTCCTCCTTTGCTTCTGCCCGGCATTTTTCCGCCTGGGCCTGATACAGCGCCGCCTGAGCCTCCTGGGTGATGTCCTGCAAGCTGATGTCGTCCCACACAATTTCCACCTGGTCGTCCAGCCCTTCCAGGGCCAGGAAGGTGCGGCAGATTTTCCCCATGGCCGGCTCCACCATCCGCCGCAGCGCCCACAGCTCCGAGGTCAGCAGATCCGCCTGCTGGGTGCTCATCCGTTCCGTGGTGCTCCAATTCAGCCCCAGCAGGAAGGGCGGCAGCCCGGTTTTTGCCACCAGCTGTTCCAAAATCTGCCGTACCGGCACCTGGGAGTCCAGAATGGGGGCCTCTCCGCCGATAACTTTGATCTGCACATCCCCCACCGCTACAAAGTCCCGAACCGTTCCGCTGCGACTGTCCTCCATGGCCTTGCTCCACTCCTGGGCCACCAGCCGTCCCCGCTCCTGAGCAGCCGCCGGATCCAGATTTTCCCCGCCGCAGGTGACGCTGTATCGGATATTTCCCGCCCGCTCCCAGTTCACCCCAATGGTGTGGTAGATTTTCAGCAGGATATCCGCCAGAAATGGCATCCCCCGGAACATGCTCACGCCATACGGATGCCCCGGCTCCGGGTGCATGGTGGTAAACAGCAGCAGATGCTGATACGGCAGCGGCCGCATTACCCCATGGGCATCCCGGCCCCACAGCACCATTTCCAGGGGATTATCCCCCTCCTGCACTTCCAGGCTGGTCACATCTCCCCAGCACACTGCCCGCAGGTGTCCACCGGCCACCACCAGCTCTCCCACAGCCCGGCCATAGGTCAGCAGGCTGTCCAAGTAGCCGCTGAGGAAGCTCTCAATGCCCATCTGCCCCCGGCCGCAGGGCATGGTCCGCAGAAATGTGTTGAGTCGCTGCTGGGCATCGGCATCCCGGCACCGTGCCTCGAATCCGCCGCACAGCCGCACCATTTTCCCCACTGCCGCATCCAGCACCGGGATGGCCTCCCGCATCTGCCGGTATACCTGCTCCTCTCCGCCGCCCAGGGGCGTAAAGGTACGCATGGCCCCAAAGGGATGCACCTGCCCGCCCCGGAGCTGGCACACCGCCGCCACCGCCCCGCCCTCTTTCTTCTTCCGTTTCAATCCGTTCGCTCCTTTCTCACGTCCGCCGCTCCACCGCCAGCACCACCGGCCCTTGCCCGCCGCCGGTCAGCACGGTGGAGACGAAATAGCGCATATCGTCCATAGCATGGTCGTGCTCCTTGCGCACTTGGTCCCGGCTGCCGCAGCGCAGATCCCATACATATTCCTCCATTTCCCGCAGGCAGTCGCCGCAGGTGGTGCAAATGCGGATTTTCCCCTGTTTCAGCAGCTCGCTGGTGTGCCGGATACCTCCCAGCACATCGTTGCGGGCTTTCTTCACCCGCCACCCGCTCCGGCGCAGCACCTCCAGGAAGCTGGCCGCCGACGGGTCCACGATCACCGCCTGAATGGCCCTGTCTCCTGCCAGTTCCGCCAGAGCCTGGGCGTATTCCCCGTCGGTCATCTGCCGGCCCTCCCTGCGGGAGTCGAAGTAAAATTCCTTCACCCGGTACCACACCCCGTCCCAGCGCCCCCACAGTCCCATGGAGGTGGGATTCACCGTGCCGTAGTCGCAGGAGATGTACCACCGGTCGCACTGCCGGGGCACAGCCGCCGCCATATCCGCCGTGAAGAAATCGTATACCCGTCCCTCCGCCTGCACCCACAGCCCCAGCACATATCGCTGGTAGAACACCCCGTCATACAGCCGCTCATAGCGCCTGCGCACCTTCTCCGTCAGAGAAGGGTTGTCCGCCATGGTAAAGTGCAGCCGCAGGCAGTTTTTTTCCGCCGCCTGCTGTACCCACTGGGTGTACAGCCAGTGGGTAGGCCCGGCAGGATTGCAGTTAAACCACAGGCGGCTGCCCGGCACCGAGCACCGGGCGCAGGCCTGCTCGACGAAGCTTCTGGGCATCAGCGCCGCCTCATCCAGCAGCACCCCGGCGAAGGTCACACCCTGAATCAGCCCAGCCGAACCCTCATGCTGTCCGCCAAAGAGGTAGAATCGGTTTTCCCGTCCCTGCCAGCGCACCAGCAGCAAATTCTCGCTGCGCTTTTCCTGTACCTGCATCCCCAGCGCCGTCACCATAGGGGCCACCACCGCCACCACATTACGCCGCAGGGAGCCGATGGTCTTGCCGCACAGGCCAAACATCTGCCCCCGAAAGCTGTGCATGGCCCACAGGAAAAATCCCAGCCCCATGGCCAGGGTCTTGCCGGAGCGCACCGCCCCATCGCAGAAGATGGCCTCCCGCTGGGCATGGGGGCTGTCCGGCATCCACCAGGTCAGCACCTGCCGCTGCTTTTCCGAGAATCTCACGCCTCCTCCTTCCCTGCCCCCAGGAATTGGAGCAGCCCCTCCACGCCGTCCCGCTCCTCCTGGGCTGCCTCTGCCAGCTGCCGCAGCACCTGCAACCGATCGATCAGCTTCACCTCCACCAGCCCCTTCTCATTGCGCTTGACCTCGCTGAGCAGGCTCAGATCCAGCCCGTCCAACTCCTCCGTCTCACCCAGAGCCAGCTTCACACAGTCGTTTACCCGGCCGAAGGCCAACTCTGCCAGCCGCCGCACCACGTCTCGTCTCCCCACCTCCCCTGCCTTGATTCGCTCTTTGAGCGTCTTTTTTCTGCTTTGCATGGCGTTCCTCCTTTCACCCCTGCCTGCAAAACAAAAGAAAGTTGCCCCAAATAGAGCAACTTTCCAAAAATTTTTTCCATTCCCGGTTTATTTTCCCACTCTCAGGGAAATACTCAGCTTCGGAGGTGCTTAACGCATGAGTGAAAACAAACAGCCAAGCCGTGGTTTTGCCGGAACGGGCTACTACATCGCCCTGATTGTGTGTGCAGCCGCCATCGGAATCACCGGCTATTGGTATTACCGCAGCGCAAACAAACCGGAGGAAGTCTCCATCCAAGAAACCCAGGATATCCCCGTGGGCACTGTCGGCGGCACCCAGGACGTCCCCGTCCTCGCCACCCAGCCCCAGCCCGCCGCCACCACCCCATCCGCTCCCCCGGCCACCACCCAGCCGCCGGCAAAAAAGCCCCTGCAAACCACATCCCCGGTGTCCGGCCAGGCCATCAGCGGCTATTCCATGGAAGCCCTGAGCTATAACCAGACCACCCGGGACTGGCGGGTGCACAACGGCGTTGACCTGGCCGCCGAGGACGGTGCCCCGGTGTGCGCCGCTGCCGACGGTGAGGTATACACCGTCTACGAAGACGAAGCCCTGGGCAGCACCGTGGTCATCCGCCACCAGGACGGCTACACCACCTGCTATGCCAGCCTGGCCAAGGACATTCCCGTAAAGCCCGGTGACCAAGTCGCCATGGGGGACGTCATCGGCCACGCCGGAACCACCGCCCTGGTGGAGAGCACCCTGGGCAGCCACGTCCATTTCAGCGTCACCTGCCAAGATGAACCCATGGACCCTGCTGCCTTTCTTTCTCAAGGCAAATCCTAACATTTCCTCCTGCGAAATGGGCTGCTGCAAAATCCGCAGCAGCCCTCAGCTTGTCAAAAAAGCCTCGCAGAGTTTGCCGCCGAAAGCGGCAAGTCAAGTTAAATCCGTTTTCGACCGGGGCGTGTACCTGGGCGAAAACACATATCAGGCTGCAAGTGTGGAATTTGTTCGCCAACGGCGAACAAATTCTGCGCGCAGCAGACTGCAAAAACTTGTCGGAAAAGCCCGAAGGGGTTTTCCGACAGTCTCGGGGCTGCTGCGAAATCCGCAGCAGCCCTAAAAAGCATCCTTATCTCTTACCTTTTCCGTTCCTTCCACTCCCGCAGGCGGCACGCCGCCTCGTAAGCCCCCTGGTAATCTCCCAGTTCCCGGCAGCACAGCTCGATTTGGGACAGGCTCTTTTCCGTTATTTCCGTCTGCCGCAGCCATTCCAGCGCCTGGGCATACTGCTTCTGGGCCAGATACGCTTCCCCACGCAGCGCCGCCCACTGCTCACCAGAGACATCCTCCACAGCTTCTAGCAGCTTTCCTGCCCGTTCCGGCTTACCATCCTCCAGCGCCTCTCTTGCCCGCAGCAGCAATTCCCCGTCCAGGCTTGGCAAGCCTTGGCTTACATGCTGCCCCGGCAGCTGTCCCAACAGCAGCAGCCGCTGCCGCTCCAGCGCTTGCGCACCATATAAGCCTGTACAGTCCACCCGCTCCAGCAGCGCCTGGGCATACACCAGCTTTCCCTGCTCAATAGCCCGCCGGGCCAGCTGCAAGTGGGACACCGCCCACAAAAGCCGCTGCTCCCGGTCATATACCGGGTCCGGCCCTTGGTATCCTTCCAGCACAGCCGCCACAGCAGCCCAATCCGCGCTGTCCCAGCTGCGCCGTGCCGTCTCCATCACCTGCTGGTTGGCAGAGACCACAGCGTCCTCATCCAGAAAGTAGCTTATGTTCTTTCCCAGCCGTCTTGCCAGATACCGCAGGGTTCTCATAGATGGCGATGCACTGCCATTTTCAATCAGCGAAAGCATATTTCTGGTAATTTCCGTTCCGCACAGCTGCTGCTGTGTCAGCCCCGCCTCCTGCCTGGCCTGCCGCAGCTTCTCCCCCAGTTCCATATTCTGCCTCCTCCCCCGCTTCTTTCCGTTAGTTTACCATAATCTTCCCCAAATTTCTACTGTTACAAAAAATTCATTTGCTATTTTCTTCTGTTTGGTTTATAACAGTGGTATTGATAATGGAAATGGAGTTGTAGGAATGGATATTCGTGAAACTCGTAAACTAACCGCCTTTGCTTCCCAGCGCCTGGAAAATGCCAGGGATGCCGGAAAAATCGTGTTGATTTTTTCCGCCATCACGTTAGGCAGTGCCGCCTTGGTCACCTTGGTCAACTATTTGCTGTCTTTGCAGATTTCCCGCTCCGGCGGCCTGGGGAATCTGGGCACCCGGTCCACCCTTTCCTCGGTGCAAACCATTCTGCCCATGCTGCAAACCCTGCTGGTGCGCTGCCTGACTGTGGGATACCTGGCCGCTATGCTTCGTCTGGCCCGTGGGCAGTACGCCTCCCCCCACACCCTGAAGCTGGGCTTCGACCGCTTCTGGCCTTTGCTGCGCCTGACCCTGATCCAAGGGCTGATTTACACCGGCATCGGCTTCGTCAGTGTCTATGTGTCCGTAATGATTTTTATGATCACCCCCCTGTCCCGTGGGGTAACGGAGCTGCTTCTGCCGCTGATGCAGGATGCCTCCATGCTCAATCCCGGTTTTGTCCTGGATGATGCCCTTTACAGCCAGCTCACCGCCGCCATGGCCCCTGTATTCGTGCTGTGCGCCGTGATTTTCTGCGCCGCCGCCATGCCGGTTCTCTATCAGTACCGCATGGCCGAGTATGTGCTCATTGACCACCCGGAGCTGGGTGCCCTGGCCGTCCTGCGGGAGAGCCGCAACATGATGCGCCGCAATCGCCTCAACCTGTTTAAGCTGGATTTGCACCTGTGGTGGTACTATGCCGCTATGATCTTGGTAAACTTGCTGGCCTATGGCGACCTGCTGCTGGGCCTGTTTGGCATCTCTCTGCCCTTCTCCCCCGATGCCGCCTATTACCTGTTCTATGTCCTGTACCTAGCCGGCACATTTGCGCTTTACTACTTCCTGCGCAGCCACGTAGAAGTCACCTACGCCCTGGCCTACGACAGCCTCCGCCCCCAACAAGCCCCCACCTCCGGCGCCGTCCTAGGCAACATCTTCCAGATGTAACCCAAGAAAAAAGCACGATGCAGTTCATTTCCTGCATCGTGCTTTTTTGTAAGTTTACGCCGCCGCATCCATGGGCTGCGTCATCTGCTCAGGCTGGGTCTGCACCGGCTGCTGGTATTTTGCCGGGTTGGCCGCCAAGTCGGCGTAGTAGGCTTCCCGGTCCAGCTTTGCCTGTTCCAGCCAGCTTTGGCACTGCTCCAATCCCTCGCCCACAATGCCCATGGTCCGGTCATAGGACTTCTGAGCGGCGGAGAACTGGCCGCTGGTAAGGCCGAACTGCTCCGTCCAGCTGTCCTGCTGGTCTAGCATCAGGGGCAGGATGTTGTATTCCTTCACGCCGTTGTTGCTGTGCATGTTCACCCAAGTCGGCACCACGTCCGTGCCTGCCAGATACACCTTGCCGTCGGAATACTTTTCAAAGGTCACCGTAAACAGCGCGCCGTCCTCGGTGTAGCCCGCCGGGAACTGGGTGCTGATGCCGGTGCGTTGGTTGGACACCGCATTGCCCAGGGAGTAAATGCAGATGGTCTTGTGGTTCGGGTCCTGGGTACTTTGCAGCAGCTCCACCGGCTGCACCACATGGGGATGACCGCCAACGATCACGTCGTAGCCAATGTCGCACAGCTTCTGGGCCATGGTGTTCTGCAAGGCATTTTCCGTGGTCTGATACTCCTGGCCCCAGTGGATAAACAGCATGGTGGCCTCCGCACCGGCAGCCTTCATCTGCTCCATCGCCGCCTGAGCTTCCTTGTAGAGCTTGTCCGGGTTGTTGTTGGTGAAATAGTTCATCTGCCCTTCGTCCTTCACTGGGTTCAACCCGTTCAGGGAGAAGGTGCTGCCATTGCCGCTGAAGGCCCAGGTGTAGCACACCATGCCGATTTTGATGCCGTTGATATCCACAACGGAATATTTCGGCTCCTCGTTGTTCAGCTGAGAGCCAAGTGCCTGCATCCCCTTGCTGCGGATGTGCTCAATGGTGCGCAGGATGCCGTCGCCCATGGTGTCGCCGGCGTGGTTGTTGGCGGTGAGCAGCATGTCATACCCAGTCTCCACGGCGCTGTCCGCCAGCGCATCCGGGCAGTTAAAGGCAGGATTGCCCTGGTAGATATACTTATCGCCGCCAAAAGTGGTTTCCAGGTTTGCCACCGCATAGTCATAGGAGGCTACCAGATCCTTGCTGTAACGGAAAATCGACGAAAAATCGTAGCTGCCGTCGCTTTGGCGGCAGGTTTCAAACACCGGCTTGTGCATCAGCAGGTCGCCCTGGGATGCCACCGTAGCCGTTGCCACCACCCGTTCCGGCTCCGGCGGGGCCGTGGTCGGCGGCTCTGTTGTCGGCGGTGGAGGCAGTGTGGGGGGCTGTGTCGGCAGGGTCATCTCCTGCTGCGGCTTGGATACCTGGGGCGTCGGCGCATTGACCAGGTCAACGCACAGCCAAATCATCAGCCCAGTCGCTGCAATCAAAAGTGCAATCAGCGCAATCAGCAGCACCTTAGCCGGGCCGCCGCTGCGGTTGGGATTTCGGGACATGAGGTTCCTCCTTTGTATGGAATCGGATATATGCGGTCACAGCCGCTGGTTGTCCAGCAGATAGTGAACAGAGCGGACGGTCTGACCGCTGTGGTGATAAATTCTGGGAACACGGCGGCTGATGCCGCATACAAATTCATAGTTGAAGCTGTCCGCCGCCGCGGCGATTTCCTCCACGGTGATGCAGGCATCCCCGTCCCGGCCGATGAGGGTCACGGTGTCCCCCGGCACAACATCCGGGATGTCCGTCACATCCACCATCAGCTGGTCCATGCACACCCGGCCCAAAATCGGGGCCTTCTGCCCGTGAATCAGCACGTGGAATTTCCCGGAGAGACTCCGGCGGTAGCCGTCGGCGTATCCTGCCGGAACGGTGGCCACCACCGTGGGCTTCTCGGT
Source organism: uncultured Oscillospiraceae bacterium (assembly GCA_963560135.1). GTDB lineage: Bacteria > Bacillota > Clostridia > Oscillospirales > Oscillospiraceae > Faecousia. Next base: position 11,505 of record CAUWNA010000063.1, read on the forward strand.
GACGTAGGTGCCGCCGTAACTGATTTCCCGTCCGGCGGGCAGGGTTTTCACATGGCTCACCCGGCTGAACCACTCCAGGGCCGGCTTCAGCGCCAGCAGCCCCGGGTCCACCTGGTCGCTGGGGTACAGACCGTAGGTGACAATGCCGGAACGGACCATTTCGTAATGCCTGTCAAAATTCATCAGGCCGGCGGAGTTGTTCAAATGCCGGATGGGTACCGCCACGCCCCGCTGCCGGAGCATAGCATCAAACCGGTCGAAGCACGCCGCCTGGGCCTTGGCCCGGGTCAGGTCAGCGCAGTCCGCCGTGGCAAAGTGGCTGAAAAGCCCCTCCGCCTCCAGCCCAGGCAGGGCGGCGATCCTGGCGCACAGGTCCGCCGCTTCCTCCGTCGCCTGCACGCCAATCCGGCTCATCCCCGTATCCAGGGCAAAGTGGAACGGGGCCGTTTTCCCCAGGGCCTGGGCCGTCTGGGAGAGGGCCAGCGCATCCTCCCAGCGGAAGATGGCCGGACGGATGTTCTGGTCCACCGCCGCCGAGAAGGTCGCCGCCGGGGTGTAGCCCAGAATCAGAATGGGGGTCTGCACCCCGGCCTGCCGCAGCTCCACCGCTTCCAGCATGGAGCTGACACCGAAGAAGGCGCACTGGTCCTGAAGAAGCCGGGCCACCTGCACCGCCCCGTGTCCGTAGGCATCGGCCTTGATAATGGCCATCACCTGGACGCCGGCCTTGGCCTGGACTGCATCAAAATTCGCCTGAATCGCATCCAAGTCGATGCTAACCCAGGTATTGTCAAAATCCAAGGTTCTCAACTCCTATATTCTGTGTTGAAGTTTTATTTTACCACAGCCTCTGCCAAATGTAAACCCGGAAAGCAGCCCCAAATCCGGCCTTGCGCCGCCTGGGAAATCGTGGTATCATGGAGAAAACACCGGGAGGTGATTCCATGACCGACAACTATGCCATCCAGGCCCACCAGGCCCAGCAGCGGTTTCTGACCTACGATCAGCAGGCCATCCAGCAGAAGCTGCGCCTGGAGGGGGATGCCCATTATCTCTACCCCACCATGCTCTCCCGGCGCTACCGGCTGGACCGGGCCACCGGGAATTTAGAGTCCTGGTCTGGGGATACCTGGGCCGATGCCAACACCTTCGACGAGATCATGACCCTTCTGGACTTGCTGTGCGACAGCCGACCGGACCGATTCCTCACCGGCAGATGGAAGAACATGGCCGCTTTCGGCGCTATGTTCCACCAAAACCTCCTGGAAAATCCCCGGGACCCCTGGGCAAACCGCATCCAGCAGGACCCACAGGGCTTTTCCCACGCCTGCCTGGCTCTGGGCGGCCGGGCGCTCCCCATGGGGGACATCACCTACGCCGTGGAGCTGTTCGACGGCTTGGAGATCGCCCTGCAATTCTGGTTCTCCGACGAGGACTTCCCCCCAACCCTGCGCTTTTCCTGGGACGAAAACGCCGGCATGTATCTAAAATACGAAACCATGTTCTACGCCAAAGGCCTGCTCTGGCAGCGTCTGGAAGAAGTCTGGGGTTGCTAGTTATCCATCATTCTTTAACAATCTAAAATTGTAATGCTTTTCTAACATCTTCTGCTGACGTTACATGTCCTATTTCTATAAGTTCAGTCAAGCATTTTTCCTTACTGTCATACCGATAGAGTGTCTTTGTATCTATTACAAACATATACTCTTTCTCAAAATTTTCTACAATTTCTTCCTTTTTCAAGAATATTCTATCTGCTGATATGTATTGCTGCAATTGCCCATTCAAATCTCTTTCCACGTGGACATTTAGCTTTACCTCTAACAGGTAGTATCGGCCATTGAAATAGAACACATTGTCAACGAAGCTATCATTTTTGCCATCAGCTTGACATCTACATTCGCTCCATACTTTTTTCCCAAATAGGGCTTGCAATAAGTAATCCACATAATACGAACGAAAATCAATTTCCAAGATGAAGCGGAACTGATGTTCTTTGCTTTTCTCTAAAAAGTTCTTCCGATTAATACTAGAAAATTCCACCGAACCAATTTGAGCCTCCATATAATACTTCGGCATATTTGAATTCTTTGAAGCTATAATTTTTCGTAATTGCCTAAATTCCGTCGCAGGAATCGGTGTTATTCCACTTTGTCTAGATATTTTAAGGAAGGAACTAAACTCACTAATATCCACTGGCATATCCAAAGGAACTATATCAGATACTTCAGCATAGACCCTTCCTCTCCAATGGTATAACTCATCTTCCTCGTCATTCAGTGAGCTATACTCAGGTGTTCCAACAATTCGAGCTACTGCAAATATTTTCCCACCATACGCTTTATATAACACACGTGCCCTCTCAAGCCAGCTAAGCAGTTCCTCTTTATACGATAATAATTCATCTGGTAGTTCTCTTACCTTTCTAGTTAGGGCACTTATCCTTGCACTTGTCGTTTTAGCGTGATAGAACAAAACTATATCCCCTATTTGACTACTACGTGGAACTGACCAGCAAACACTTGTATAGTTCAAAACTTCTTCTACATTGTACATACCATGGTCGTCTATAAACACCTCTAGTTCTTCTATCGTTGTAGGAAAACTAATATTACTGATATGTGCATTAACATAGATATCTTTATACATCATTCTTTCCGCTCTCTTTTCTGTTCCTCCCAGAACGGTTCCGGCTTGGTGCACTTCTGGCAGTCGCCGGAGCAGTTTCTGGGTTTGAATTGCAGCTCCTGGCTTTTCACGCTCACCGTGGTGCAGGGCGGGATGGAGTGGGTGATGAACACGTTGGAGCCGATGACGCTGTCCCGGCCGATCACCGTGCCGCCGCCCAAAATGGATGCACCGGCGTAGATGGTCACATTGTCCTCAATGGTGGGGTGCCGCTTCTTGCCCCGCAGGCTCTGTCCGCCCCGGGTGGTCAGTGCGCCCAGGGTCACGCCCTGGTAGATTTTCACCCGGTCGCCAATCACCGTGGTCTCTCCAATGACGATGCCGGTGCCGTGGTCGATGAAGAAATACTTGCCGATGGTAGCCCCCGGGTTGATGTCAATGCCGGTGATGGAGTGGGCGTGCTCCGTCATGATTCGGGGAATCATCGGCACTCCCAGGGTGTAGAGCACATGGGCCAGCCGGTACACCGTAATGGCGAACAGCCCCGGATAGCAGAAGATGATTTCATCCATGCTGAATGCCGCCGGGTCCCCGTCATAGAAGGCTTCCACGTCGGTCTGGGCCACTGCCCGAACGGCCGGAATGGCCCGGAAAAATTCCAGGCTCAGCAGCTGGGCCTGCTCCTGGGCCTGTTCCGGCGTCATCGTCTCCTGGAGGACAATGGCGATCTGCTTGTTGAGATTGTACATCACGTCCTCAATGAGCATAGAAAGATTATGCTTGGCATTGTAGATGCGGTAGTCCCGATCCCGGGAAGCGCCGGGATAGACGATGCGCAGCAGCTTGCCGATCATGTCCAGCACCACCGCCTTGTCCGGGTGCTGGAAGGGGTCCAGCTTGTCGATGTCCCGACCGTGGCGATAGTCCTCCAGGATGCTGTCTACAATGCCCTCGATTTGCTGTTCAATGGGAGTCATAACCATCCCTCCTTTTTCGTTTCATTCTACCATATGCCGCCGGGGCTTGTCAATTCTGCCCCTTGTGCGGAAAAATCTCTCTTTTTTCCATTTTCACCTGCTAGGAGGAAGCCTCATGCCCTGGAATCTGCCCCCCGCCTATTCTATCCCCGATGACAAATCCATGCCGCCCCTGTTCTCCCAGCTGATCGCCTGGGATTGTCTCACCGCCCAAGAAGTGCGCAGCACCGGTGATGGCTTTTTCGCCGCCGCCCGCTCCATGTCAGACATCCTGCAAAGCCGGGACATTGCTACATTCTTAAACGATGCCGGGCAGGAGCGCCGGTGCGATTTATTTTTTGATGATTGGTATCTCTACGCCGTCCAAAGTCAGGGCAGCTTTGTATACAGCCTGTTCAAAATGCGGGAGCAGGAGTATAACGCCCTGCACCACGAAATTGCCGACGGCGATACCCCCGGTGTCACCATCAGCTTCATCGCCCTGGACACGCCAGTGCTGACCCAGTGCCTGCTCAGCCCCACGCCCCAGAACCGCACCGCCCTGAACCGGGAGATCAATCGGGTGGTAGCGCTGCGCAAGCAGACCCACCATCCGGCGCTGAAAACGTATTTCCTGCCGGTGGAGGCCCAGGGAGCCTATCTGGTGGCCCAGTGGTATGTCTATTTTCTGGCCGGTCTTGCGGTGGACGGTGTCCTGGCCGTTCCCGATGCCTATGCCCAGCTGTACCGCCACCTGCCCCACAGCCGTCTGCCCCGGTTTCTCAACGCCAACAACCACCTGGCAGGCCACACTGTCTGCGACCATCGCAGCATCTTCCTGAAAGACCCCAGCGCCCCCACCCCCTGGGAGGCCATGGCCATCCTCGCCACCCACACCGCCGACGTCAGCTACCCCAGCTTCGCCGCTGAAGTGCAGTACCACGCCCGCTTCCTCACCTGGTACGCCCGGATTCCTGTTCCTTTCCTGGGCTGGAGTGTTTACGAAAGTGCCATCCGGGCGGATATGACCATCGACGACAGCGCCCTGACCAGCTCCGCCCCCTTCCACAACCTCCACAGCAAGTGGGTACTCCGGCAGCAGCGTTGTCACCAAGAGCAGTAGCACTTTTTTGTATATCCTGCCAAATCCCCGGGGAATTTCCCGATTTGTTCACCTTTTTGTCAAAGATTGTTCTCCCACGGTTTATACATGGGACATAAACCGGCGGTAGAGTATAAGCATGAAAGGCAACGGAAGCCGTGAGCCGTACCTTTCAACACATAGATCCTCTTTTCTACCTCTCTTCTTTCCAAAACAGAAATGCCCGCCGTTGCAAAACGGCGGGCATTTCTGCGTTCTTCTTTTTGCCTCTGCACATCAGCGCAGCTTTTCATTGAGTGCTTCCACATCGCACTGGCCGCAGTCATTGGTCCCCTTGGCCAGCAGGGTACCATCGCTCTGGATTGCCAAAATATGCTCCAGCCCGGTGCCAATGGTCACGCAGTCGTCATATCCCATCGCCGCATGCTCGTTGTGCTCGTCGCAGCCATGGACCCACAAACTGCCGCAGCTTCGCAGCCCTACCGTAAAGCCGGCACCTGCTCCAATTTGCAGCGTATCGTCCCACTTTCCCAGCCGGTCCAGCTGCCCTTTGCTGTTGGTGCCCACACCCACGACGCTGCCGTCGGAGTGAACCCCCACCACGTGCTGATCGCCGACACATAGATCAACGATATCATTCCATTTGCTTAAGTAGTCGCTGTGGAAACTGCCGGCGGTATGCACCCGGCCTTCGTTATCCAGGCCAAAGGTGGAGGTGCTGTTGGCATACACCGCCACAATGTTCTGCCAGTTTTCCACGTCACACTGGCCGCTTTCGTTGGCGCCCACCGCCACCACCGTACCATTGCGCCGCAAGGCAACGGAGTGCCGGCTTCCCGCCGCCACATCCACCATGCCTTCCCAGTCCGCCACATCGCACTGACCGTCTCCGTTTTCCCCAGCCGCCACCACAGTGCCATCCTCTTTTAGTCCCAAGGTGTGGTCATAATAAGTGCTGATGTGCAGAATATCCTCCCAGTCAGAGGTGCCGCACTGGCCCTTGCTGTCGTCGCCCAAAGCCGCCACATGCCCATCGCTGTAAAGCACCACCGAGTGTTTCCGCCCGCCGTCAACCATGACGGGCTTGGCTGATTTCTTAGCCGATGCTGCCAGCACCAAACTAGGCATCAGGCATACCGCCGCGCCCAGTGCAGCCAGTCGCCTGACCCAAGCTCTGCCCTGCATTTTGCATATCCCCTTCCCCGTTCACCCCGGCCGATGCCGGGGCATTTCTGTGTCTATTTTATTCGATTTACCAGGAAATTACAACCCCTTTTTTCATATTTTGGCAATTTTCTACACATCCCCACTCCAAAAAAGCAGCGCCGGAGCATCTCTGGCGCTGCTTGCTTCTTAAGTTGCATCTCTGCCCAGCAGGTGCTGATAAATCGCCTGGGCCACGCCGTCCTGGTCGTTGCTCGCCACGATCACATCCGCCTGGTCTTTCAGCTCCTGGATGGCATTGCCCATGGCGAAGCGCAGCCCCGCCTGGGCAAACATGGGCAAATCGTTGGCGGCATCGCCAATGCAGGCAATTTCCTCTTTTTCAAGGCCCAGCTTCTGCCCCAGCGCTGCCAGGGCAGTCCCCTTGGTAGCCTGGCGGGAATAGATTTCCACATAGCTCCCGGACCAAGCCATTTCCAGATCCTGAAACTCCGCCAGCATAGCCTTTGCCTTCTCCCGAGAGCCTTTGGTGAAGAAAAACAGCTGAATCTCCTCCACCTGGCCGCCCTGCTGGTCAAGCTCCGCCGCAATATCCCGGATGCACCGGGTATTCTCTGCATCCTTGCCATAGAGCAGCCGCCCCAGGGCGAAAAACACCCGGCCCTGCAGCAAAAATTCGTGGTTCTGGTGGGTGGAGATGCCCAAGTGCAGGGGCTTCGCCGCCCGCAGCACCTGGGCCGCCCGCTGGGCCGGAATCTGCGCCTGAAACAGGCTCTGCCCGCTCTGCATATCCGTCAGTTCAGCACCATTGGAGCTGATGACGTAGTGCCAGCCGCCACGCTGCCGCAGGGCACGGGGCAGGCAGGTCAGGGTCCGCCCGGTGGTGGGCACCACCAGAATCCCGGCCTCCTGGGCCGCCGTCAGGGCTTTCAGCACCTTCTGGGGCAGCCGGTTATGGCTATCCAGACAAGTGCCATCCATATCCACAGCCAAAAGTTTGATCATATCGTTCCTCCTACATCAGCGGCGCAAACATCAGGAAAAAGCTCTCTATGAACCGTTCCCACGTGCTCCGGCTTACAAACTCCTCCAGCGGATACACCCGGCACCGGCCGATATCCGTATCATACTGCTGCGAGTAGCGGTTGACAATCGAGTTTGCGTAAAATACGCCGCAGATTTCATCATCCACCTTCAAGCTCCGCACGTCCATATTCACCGAGCCAATACAGCACAGCTCCTCGTCCACCACCAGGGTCTTGGCATGGATATAGCCGCTGTACTTGTAAATCTTTGCCCCGTAGCCCAGCAGCTGACCACAGTAATAAGTGGTCACCGGGTCCAGGAAGAAGCTGGCCTTGATGCCGGGAATCATCAGCTCGATCTCCACCCCGGCGGCAGCTGCGGTTTTGAGGGCGTCCAAAATCGATGCATCGGGGATGAAATAGGGAGTCTGAATGCGAATCCGCTTCTTGGCGCTACGGATCATGCTCAGGTAGCACATCTTCACCGATTCCTTATCGGTATCCACGCCGCCTACGATAAACTGGCACAGGTTGGCATTCTGCCCATCGGTTCTGGGATGGATGGAGTCCACATAGGCCACCGCCCCATCCCAGTCCCGGCGGCGCACGGCGCACAGCCAGTCGGTGAGGAAATACTCGTCCAGCACCTGGGCGCAGGGGCCGACCATCCGCACCTGGGTATCCCGCCAGGGCGTCTTCACCTTGTCCAGGTTTGCGTACTTTTTGCCGATGTTCATGCCGCCAATGTAGCTGATGGCATGGTCGATCACCACGATTTTCCGATGGCTGCGGTAGTGGGTCAGGAAGGGCTTGATGCGCATCACCTGGCCGCCGGCCTCCCGCAGAGGCTTGAACATCTTGTTGGGGGTGGAGACGTTGGCGATAAAATCACACATCACCAGCACCTTAAGCCCCTGGGCCGCCTTCTTTGCCAAGGCATCTACCAGCGCCTGGCCCACCTCGTCCGGGTGAATGGTGTAAAACTCAATGTAGATGCACTCCTTGGCATTGGCAATGTCCGCAAACAGCTGGCGGTAGTGGCTCTCTCCGGTGGTATAGACCTGGGCCTCGTCATAGCAGGTGAGCTTGCTCTGGTTGTAGGAGGCGTTAAAGCGAATGACCTGCTTATCCTCCTCCGACAGAGCCAGCTGTTCCAGATTCAGCGGTTCCTCCCGGGCCAGGGCCGGATAATGGCGGTGCAGCCGCTTCTTCCGTGCGTAAGCAGTGAGCTTGATGGCCAGGGTGCTGCCGAAGATGAGATACAGCACCATGCCCAGATAGGGCAGGCAAATCAGCACCAGCACCCAGAGCATGGCCTCCGTGGGACTTTTCCGTTCCAGGAAAATCACGCCCAGAATGGTCAGAATGTAGATAATCAACAGAATCATTTTCATGGCTCGCTGCCTCCTTTTCTATCTCCTGCACTGCGCAGCTTCTCCTCGTCTTTACGCCCTTAGGTTTCGTCCTGGCTTATCAAATCGATGCACACGATTTCACTGTCAGAGCCAAGCCGCATGGGCATACTGAAATAGCCGGCACCTGCCGAGACGATGGAAGTCGTCTTTCCCTTCCGGCCCATGCCCCACAGTTCCTCCTTGGGATAGAGCAGCCGCACCAGCAGATCCAGAGGGAACACCTGTCCCCGATGGGTATGGCCGCACAGCACGCAGTCAGCCCCGGCCTGCCGGGCCTCCTGAATGCCGATGGGGTCGTGGTCCAGCACCACCACAGGCTTTTCGCCGGTGCAGTCTGCCATCAGTTCCGTCAGCGCTGCTCTTGGCCGGATTTTGCTCTTGCGGCCCACCAGCTGCACCGGGCCTGCATCGCAGGTCTTGTCCTCCAGCAGGTGAATCCGGGCACGCCGCAGGAATCTGCGGAAGTCCGGGTCCTCCGGCGCCGGGTCGTGATTTCCGGTGACGGCGAAAACGCCATGCTCCGTCCGCAGTCCTTCCAGCTCCCGGGCCACCTGATCAATGTCCGGGCACTCGTTGGTATTCCCGGCATTGATGAGATCACCGCTGATCAGCACCAGATCCGGCTTCAGCCGGTTGACCTGGGCCACCAGATTCTGGATATGCTTCTTGCCCACAAAGTGGCCGATGTGCAGATCCGACAGCAGTACCAGACGGGCTTCCTTGCCCAGATGCGCCACCGGGACCTGATAGTTCACCGTCACCAGCTTCCGGGCATGGACCATGCCCACGGCTACTGCCGCAGCCGTCAGCACCAGGCAGCCGCAGCCGCCAAAGAAGAATGCCATCCCCCGTGCCCGCTCTGCGGCACCGCACAGGCCCATGATTCCCCGCACCAAGTCCGATGCAGCAATGGTCATAGACAGATACATCACCAAAAATGTGCCTATGCTGGTAACATATGTAACCGATTTACGATTGTCTTTTCGCTGTATGGTCATCAGATTCAGCAGGTAATACCCCGCCAGCACCAGTGCCAGCAGCACTCCCATGTCCAGGGGCAGCAGCAGATTCAGCCACTGCCTGCCCCGGAACCAGATGTACAAGCACAGCCCGCCCAGCGCCAGGTCATAGGCGATGGGAGAAAGGCGGTGAATCCAGACCAGCTTTTTTTCCTGGGTCATTTTCCCTGTGCCTCGGTTTCCTGTCCCATTTTGCGGTACACCGGGATGTACATACACAGTGTCACCGCCATCACCACCATCATCACGGCAATGATGATGTTCACCGCCAGCTTCGGCAGGCTGTACAGGAAGAACAGGCAGCACATACCGGCAAACAATGTCGCCGTGCACACCTTGCCAAACCACATAGCGCCGTCCATCATCTTTCCCTTCTTCAGGAACCGCAGGCCCATAATGGCCATGTATCCTTCCTTCACCGCCATCAGAGCAATCAGCGCCCACATCAGCGGATACCGGGTGGCCACGCAGATGGCCATGGCGGCGTGGGTCAGCTTATCCGCCACCGGGTCCAGGATCTTGCCCAACTGGGTGACCTGGTTGAACTTCCGGGCAATCATGCCGTCAAACAGGTCGGTGAAGCTGGAAAACAGCACCACTGCCGTGGCCCACAGATAGTCCGCCGGGGTTTGGGCGGTGATATATATCCAGCAAAACACCGGAATCAGGGCAATACGAACATAGCAGATGATATTGGGAATGGTAAAAATTTCCTTCCAGGTAGGTTTTTTCATAGGAGCTGCTCCTTTCTCAGCAGGGCATCCATGGCCGCCACGCAGCCGTCGATGCCCAGGGTGGACGAATCGAGGATCATGTCATAATTGCGGGGATCGCGCCACTTTCTGGCGGTGTTCATGCCATAATAGGCACCCCGTTTTTTGTCGAAGCGGCGCAGCGTTGCCTCCGCCTCCTCCCGGGGAATGCCGTACTCCTCCACAGCTCGGGCCTTGCGCTGCCCGAGATTTGCCTGGATAAATACCCGCAAAACCCCATCGTACTCCGCCAGAGCCTGGCTGGCACAATGGCCGATGAAAATGGCCGGCCCCTGGGATGCCAGTTCCCGTATGGCCTGATGCTCCGCCACAAACAGGTGGCCCTCCCGCATCAGCATGTCCGGGTCTGCCAGCTGCGCCTTGCTCATCATATTCACGGAATAGAGGAAGCTGTTGGTGGTGCGCTCCTCATAGCGCTCCAGCTGCTCCACCGGCACACAGAGAATTTCCCCGGCCCGCTCCAGAATTTCCCGCCCGTAGCAGGCCATACCGCTGCGCTGTGCCAGGCGGCGTGCGGCGATGCTGCCGCCGCTGCCGTATTCCCGCTCAATGGCAATGTACTTAACCATCTTCCATTCCTCCTCTGTGTTCAAACTGGCTGTTGTAGAGGCTTGCATAGAATCCGCCCTGGTCCAGCAGCTGCTGGTGGCTTCCCTGCTCAATCACGTTGCCGTCCTTGAGCACCAGAATCAGATCCGCATTTTTGATGGTGGACAGCCGGTGGGCGATGACGAAGCTGGTGCGGTCCTGGCACAGCTGGTCCATGGCCTGCTGGGTCACCAGCTCTGTCCGGGTATCCACCGACGAAGTGGCTTCGTCCAGAATCAGCATGGGCCGGTTCTGTATCATCGCCCGGGCAATGGTGAGCAGCTGCTTCTGGCCCGCCGAAATGGACAGGTGTTCCGAAAGCTGGGTGTCAAAGCCCTGGGGCAGGCTCTGGACAAAGTCCCAGATGCCGCAGGCTCTGCACGCCCGCTCCAACACCTCGTCCGGCACATCTTTCTTGTTGTACACCAGGTTCTCCCGGAGGGTCCCCTGGAACAGCCAGGTATCCTGAAGCACCATGGCAAACAAATCGTGGACGCAGCCCCGGGTCATATCCCGGATGGGGATGCCGTCGATTTTGATTTCGCCGCCGTTGGTCTCGAAGAACCGCATCAGTAGGTTCACCAGCGTGCTCTTTCCTGCGCCGGTGGGGCCGACGATGGCCACCTTCTGCCCGGGGGCAATGCTGGCGCTGAAATCCTGGATGATGGTCTTATCCGGGTCACTGGGGTAGGCGAAACGGACGTGGCTGAATTCCACCTGGCCACGCACCGGCTCCAAAGCGGTGCGCTTGTCCGGCTCCGGCTCCAGCTCCTCTTCCTCCAGGAAGGAGAAGATCCACTTTCCGGATGCGGCTGCGGTTTGCAGCTGGGTCACGCCCTGGGCGATCTCCGACAGCGGCGACGTAAACAGCCGCACATACATAATGAATGCCACGATTACGCCGAAGCCGATTCGTCCCTGCATAGCCAGCAGCGCACCATAGATGCACACCGCCACATAACCCAGGTTGCCTACAAAGCCCATCAGCGGCTGCATAATGCCGGAGAGGAACTGGGCCTTGCGGTTGGCCTCGTACACGGCATCGTTGTAGTGCTGGAATTCCTGGCGGATGGTGCTGCCCGCCCGGCTCACCCGGATGACGCTGTGGCCGGAGTACATCTCCTCCACATAGCCGTTCAGGTTGCCCAAGGCCGTCTGCTGGGCCACAAAATACTTCTGGGAAGAAGCGGTGATCAGCCCCATCAGGGCAAAGCCCAGCACCGTGGCCCCGATGGCCACCAGGCTCATCCGCCACTCAGTGGAGAACATCATCACGAGGCACCCCACAAACTGCGCACTTGCTGCCACAATGGTGGGCAGGCTGTTGGTCAGGGTCTGGGAGAGCATCTGCACATCGTTGGTCATCCGGCTGAGAATGTCGCCGGAGGGCATCCGATGGAACAGGGGCATGGGCACCCGGTTGATTTTTTCCGAAATCTCGTTGCGCAGATGGTTGGACACCCGCAGGGTCACCGTGGAGGCCATCCGGTTTTCAAAGAACCCGAAGACCGCCGCCAGCAGGTACATGCCCATCAGGAAGCACCCCACCCGGCCAATGGCTGCCAGGTCAATGCTGGTTGTCAGTCCGTCGGTGATGCACTGGGTGATTTGCGAAACGTAGCTGGGGCCGATGATGGTCAAAAAGGCACTGGCCGAGGCCAGCAGCACCACCGCCACAATACGGGGCACCATGTTTTTGGCATGGGTCAGCAGCTTGCGGAACACGCTGCCAATGGAAACGCCTTGCTTGTTAGCCATTGCAGCCACCTCCTTCTCCCAATTCCTCCGGCGACAGCTGGCTGCGGGCAATCTGCTGATACACCGGGCAGGTTTTCAGCAGCTCCTCGTGCCGCCCCTGGCCCACGATGGTGCCGTGGTCCAGCATCAGAATTTTGTCTGCATTGCGAATGGTGCCAATGCGCTGGCCCACAATGAGCTTGGTGGTCCCCTTCAGCTCCCGCTCCAGGCCGGCCCGCAGCTCGGCATCGGTTTTGTAGTCCAGTGCGGAGAAGGAGTCGTCGAAAATCAGAATTTCCGGATTTCTTGCCAGGGCACGGGCGATGGACAGCCGCTGCTTCTGACCGCCGGAGACATTGCCGCCTCCTCGGGCAATGCGGTGGCTCAGCTGGCCGGGCATCTCCTCCACAAAGTCGCTGGCCTTTGCCAGGGACAGGGCTTCCCAAGTATGCTCCTGGGATTTGATGGCGCTGCTCTGGCCAAAGTTTACGTTGTCCTCCACCGAGCCGGAGAACAGGTTGGCTTTCTGCATCACGTAGCCCAGCTTGTCGTACAGCGCATCGAAGCTGTAGCTGCGGATGTCCTCCCCGTCCAGCAGGACAGTGCCCTGGGTCACGTCATAAATCCGGGCTGCCAAATCTACCAAAGTGGTCTTGCCGCAGCCGGTGGCGCCGATGAAGGCAATGGTCTGTCCCCGCTCTGCACGGAAGCTGATGTGGGACAGGGTATCCGCCGCCGCACCGGGGTAGCGGAAGGACACGTCCCGGAATTCGATGGTGCCCACTTCCTTGCCCTGGGTTTTTTCGCCGCTGCGGATGGTGATGGTGGTGTCCAGCACCTCCTGAATGCGGTTGGCCGAAACCTGGGCGGCGGGGATGAACATAAAAATCATTACAATCATCATCAGTGCCATCATCACGAATCCGGCGTAGTTGCTGAATACCATAATGTCGCCGAACAGCGCCAGCCGTGCCGCCGTGCCGGGGATATCCTCAATTAAGTAAGCGCCCAGCCAGAAAATCACCAGTCCCAGCGCAGACATGCCCAGCGTCATGGCAGGCAGCAGCAGGGCGAAGGTGTGCTGGTTGAACATCTGGGTCTTCGTCAGCTCGTCATTGGCCCGGCGGAACTTTTCGTTCTGGTAGTCCTCGGCGTTGAAGGCGTGAACCACGCTGATGCCGCTGAGGTTCTCCCGGGCGATGGTGTTCATCTGATCCATCAGCTTCTGCACCCGCTTGAACCGGGGCAGCAGCACAATCAGCACAATCACCATCATGGCAAGCAGCGCCACCACGAAGCTCGCCGTCACCACCGACAGCTCCCAGCTTTTGCCCACGATTTTCACCACGGCCCATGCCGCCATAATGGGGGCCTTCACCAAAATCTGCAAGCCCATGGCAAACAGCAGCTGCACCTGGCGCACATCCTCGGTGGTGCGCACGATCAGGCTGGGCACGGAGAAGCGGTCCATTTCCTCTTTGCCGAAGCCGGCAATTTTGTCAAACAATTCATTGCGCAGGGTCTGGCTGAATCCTGCCGCCACCTGGGCCACGAAGTAGCCGCAAATCACCGTCAGCGCCAGGCTGGCCAGGGCGCAGCCAAGCATTTGCAGGCCCACGCTCCAGATCTCTCCTGCCGCCGAGCCGGGAGTCTGCACCAGGATGGTCAGCTGGCTCATATACTCCGGCATGGTCAAATCAAAGAAAATCTGACCCAAAATCAGCGCCAGGCTCAAGCCGATCAGGCACCACTGCCGGGGCTTCATTTTTCTCAGAAGTTTCAGCATTGTCGTCCTCCTATAAGTCTTTGTACTTATAGGATACAACCCGTTTTACAATTCAATCTCAATTAAACCTCAACAATTGTTGAGAATCGGTTCTTTTTATTCCTGCTTAACGAGCAGCTGCACCGTAAACCGGGCGCCGCCCTGGGGCAGATTTTCCGCCCGGATGGTTCCGCCGGACAGGGTAACGATTTTTTTCACCAGCGCCAGCCCCAAGCCGTGGCCCTCCGCCTTGCGGGAGCTGTCCGCCTGATAAAACCGGCCGAAAATATGGGGCAGCGCTTCCTGGGGAATGCCGGGGCCTTCATCATCAATGGTAAAGGTAATGGTATGCTCCCGCTGCACCAGCTTCAGGGAGATCAAACCGCCCTGTGGGCCATATTTGATGGCATTTTCCATCAAATTGCTCCACACATGGATCATCAGGTTTTCGTTGCCGGTGTACTGCACCGGCTCCAGGTTGACTTCAAATTCATTATCCGTCTGGGTCCACTTGGGTTCCAGCGCCAGCAGGCACTGGCGAATCTGCTCATCCAGGCGATAGGTAGAATCATGGGTGCGGATGCCCTGGTTGTCCACCTTGGACAGCAGCAGGATGTTGCCCACCAGCTTGGAAAGCCGGCCGGTATTGTAGAGAATTTTCTGAATGTACGCCTCCCGGTCCTGCTCATCCTGCTCCCCTTGCAGCAAGGTTGCGTAGCCCTCAATGGCATTGATGGGGGTTTTGAATTCGTGGGAGACGTTGGAGATAAATTCCGTTTTTAGGATCTCAATGGAGCGCAGCTCCTGGGTCATGGTGTTGAAATCCTGGTAAATCTGGCACACCTCCGGGAAGGTATGCTTGCTGTCCAGAGTCACGTTGAAATTGCCCTGGGTCACCTTTCCCATGGCCTGCCCCAAGTCCTTAATCGGCTGGAAGAAAAAGCGGAACATAAACCGGGCAATGGCGCTGCCCAGCACCATGCTGATAATCAGCAGCCACACCATCTCCGGGATGCGGTGCACCGCCGGAACGAAAATCCCCAGCAGCGCCACCAGCAGCCCGGCCACCGTGTAAATAACCAGCAGCTCTGCCACAATAAATATGGTAAAGAACACCCGCATGGAAAAACGGACCTGAAACGGCTTTTTCTCCTTGCTCATAATTTCACCACCTTATAGCCTACGCCCCGCATGGTGACGATTTTGAAATCCGGGTTGTCCCGGAACCGCTCCCGCAGCCGCCCGATGTGGACATCCACGGTATGGGAGTCGCTTTCAGTGTCGTAGCCCCAGATCTCGTCCATCAGCTGCTGCCGGGTGAAAATCCGGCCAGGGTACGAGGCCATTTTGTACAGCAGCATAAATTCCTTCTGGGGCAGGATGCTGCTCTCCCCGTCCACGCTGACGGTAAGGCTGTCGCATTCCAGCACCGTGCTGCCAATCACCTGCCGCCGCTCGTTGATCATCTGGGCACGGCGCAGCAGCGCCCCCACCCGCAGCACCATTTCGTTGACATTCACCGGCTTGACCATGTAATCATCGCTGCCAGACAAAAAGCCCTGGCGCATATCGTCAAAGGAATCCTTGGCCGTCACCATCAGCACCGGGGTGGCGCTGCCGGACTGGCGCAGCTGGCGCACCATCTCAAAGCCGTCCATCACCGGCATCATCACGTCACAGATGATAAGATCAAAATAGCTGCCCTCCAACGCATCCAGCCCCTCCTGGCCGTTGGATACCCCCTTGACGGTGTAGCCGTTTTTCAGCAGCACATGGGAAAACAGCTGCCGCAGCTCCCGGTCATCCTCCACAATCAATATTTTCAGCATGGTAGCCCTCCTGGTTCTCTATGGATTCCGGACCGCAGCAGCCCGGTTCTTGCTGGATTTTCTTACCTATACAGTATACCATATTCCCCCGGAAAGCGAAATGGTTTTTCCGGGAAAACCGTGTCTATCAAAGGAAATTTACAATTTCTTCTTGAATTCTCGTTTCTGTTTTAGTATACTAGTCTCGGCCTTTGAACGGGGCCAACCATTCTAATTTTGGAGGAATCTGCCATGAAATATGTGTGCAATGTCTGCGGCTGGGTCTATGACGAGGACGAAGCCGGCGTAAAGTGGGAAGACCTGCCCGAGGATTTTGTCTGCGAGCTGTGCGGCGTGGGCAAGGAAGACTTCTCCGTCGAGGAGTAACAAAAAAGCGCCTGCTGCAAAGTGAAGTGCTCCCTGTCAAGTAGACAGGAGAAAAAACAAAAATCTTTTTACC
>CAUWNA010000064.1:0-26800 GCA_963560135.1 uncultured Oscillospiraceae bacterium
TTATCCACCCACCACTCGTAAAAAAAAGGGACCAACCGCCGGGGGGGTTTTTTCCCCCCCCGCCCGGGCCCGCCGCAGCCCGGCGCCCCTTCTGGGTATTTATCAAATCTCGTACCACTTGATCTCGTTGGCTTCCAGGTCCAGGGGGAAGGAGCCCTTGTCGGTGTAGACCACCGTGGACTGGGGTTCATAGGTGTTGTTTACCACGCAGTACTTGCCGTTTTTCACGAAGGCGTGGACTTCCACGTTGTAGTTGGTGGAGAACCACTTGTTCAGCTCGCCCTCTGCATGGGCCGCCCACAGGATGGCCCGGTACAGCACCCGGCTGTTCTCGAAGGAGTAGGGCAGGCCGGAGATGTACACGCACCGGCCGTCGCCGCAGCTGTTCACCGCCATCTGCACTTCCTTGTCCTTCTGCACCAGGATCTCGGTGCCCTCCAGGGCGTAGATGCTCTTCTTGCCCTCGCCGAAGTTCACTTCCTGCTTCACATCTTCCAGGATGAAGTGGTCCCGATGCTCGTCCCAGTTGTACTTGTCGTAGTTCAGGGTGAAGCCGGTTTCCTTCTCCACACCCAGGGCGCTGGCCAGCTGGAGGTAGTGGCCCTGGTACTGGTGGCCGGAAGGCTCGCCAATGCCGATGAAGCCGCCGCCCCGGTGGATAAAGCCACGGATGGCGCTGGCAACCTGGGGATCCTCCCACTCTGCGCCGCCGGTATGGGCAGTGTCGCCATCACCCACGTTCAGAATCACGTCGATGCTGTCCAGCAGCTGGGGATTCTGGCGGATGTCGTCGAAAGAGATGAACTTCACGTCGAAGGGAGCGCCGGACAGGGCCTCAATGGGGCCGGCGTAGGAGTAGTTCTGCTTCTGATACAGGGCATGGTGCACCATGTGGCAGCCCCAGGAACGGGCCTTGCCCCAGCTGTTCAGCACAGCCACGGTCTTGACGCAGTAGGGGGTAGTGCCCTTGATGTTGTCGTACAGCTCACGGAACTCGTTGCACACGCTCTCCACGTAGTCGATGAACTCCGGGAACTGGCAGGCCAGCTTCAGGTAGCCGCCGTAGCCAATGCGGTCGATGGGCTTTCTCAGGATGGCCCGCCGGGCAGTGACCCAGTTCTCCTTGGCCTCCCGAACGGGGTCGCCGCCCTCGTGGAAGGTGTCGGGGAAGAAGTAGGGCAGGAACCGGCCCTCGGTGTACTTGACACCGGGGATGTCGGAAATCAGCCGCAGGGTGGAGCCGTTGCCCACGCTGCCCACCACCGCATCCAGGCCGATGGTCTTGAACTCGTCCATAAACGGCTCGGTGCCGATGAAGTGGTCGCCCAGGAACATCATAGCTTCCTTGCCCAGCTCGTGGGTGATGTCCACCATCTCCTTGGCCAGGGCTGCAACCTCCCGGCGCTGGAAGGCCATGAAGTCCTTGAATTCCTTGCTGGGCACCCGGTACTGGTTGTTGTAGTAGCCCTGGTCGATGACGAACTCGGGGCGGAACTTGTAGCCCACTTCCTTCTCGAACTGCTCCAGGATGTAGGGGGACACGGAAGCGGAATAGCCGTACCAGTCCACATACTTTTCCCGCTTCAGCTCGTCAAACATCAGGGTGAACTGATGGAAGAAGGTGGTGTAGCGGATGACGTTGACATAGGGGTGGTCAGCAATGAACTTGCGCAGCCGCTCCATGGTGAACTTGTGGGTCTTGGGCTGGCGCACGTCGAAGGTGATCTGGTGTTCGAAATTGGTCCAGCCGTTGGTGACGGCGTTGTACATGTGCACCGGGTCCCAGATGAGGTAAGCCAGGAAGCTGACGGTGTACTCGTGGTAGGGCTGCACCCGGTCGATGACCACGCAGCCGCTCTCGGCATCATAGTGCCAATCTTCCACGCTCACTGGCTGGCCGGTGGTGCGGTCCATGACTTCCCACCAGCGGCGGATATCGTCCCGGGTGTTGACCTGCATCAGTTCCTGGGAGATGCCCTTCATCAGGGGGATGGACAGGCTTTCCTCCGCAGCGGTGTAGAAGCCGGTCATGATGTAGCACTGCTGCACCTCGTCCGGGTTGGCCTTGGCCCAGGCGTTATCCTTACGGGTGGTGTAGTAAGTGGAGTAGATTTTGGCATCCTGGTCCTTCAGAGCCTGGGGGAAATCGGTGCCGTCGCAGTCACGGATGGCATCGGCGCCCCAGCGCTTCATAATTTCCAGAGTTTCCGGCACAACGTCCAGGTCGGTGGGAATGGTGACCCGGCCAGTAGAATGATTCATATTGCTCATTGCAGTTCTCCTAATCCATGAAATTCACAAGTTAGTCCTGGAACGGGCGGTTATACAGCCACAGGCTTGCCAGCAGCACCGCCACACCCACGAGCATCAGCACCAGGCCCTTCATCTGGCCGGTCATTTTCCAGCCGATTACCAGCAGGGCCATGCCTACAACAAAGCACAGGGCAATCAGGGTAATGCGCAGTGCCACGTGCTCTTTCAGAAATTTACCCATAAACACACCTTAACCTTTCAGGCCGCCCACGGTCATGCCCTGGGTCAGCTTCTTCTGCACGCAGATGTACAAAATCAGGGTGGGCAGCATCACCAGCACCAGGCCGGCGTACATAATGCCGTACTCCGCCTTGGACTGCTGGGCCTGCATCAGGTTCAGCAGACCCACCGGCAGGGTTTTGGCACCCTTGGAGGAGCTCATCAGGGTCATGGAGATGATGTACTCATTCCAGAAGGACAGGAAGTTGAACAGGATGATGGTGATGATGGAGGGCTGGGCCATGGGGAAGATGATCTGCACCATGGTCTTGCCATAGCTGGCGCCGTCGATGTAGGCTGCCTCCTCAAAGTCGTGGGGCAGGGTGGCAAAGTAGCCCGACAGCAGGTAGATGGTGAAGGGCAATGCCGTGGCCGCATACACCACCGCCAGCACGAACACGTTGTTCAGCAGGAAGCCGTGGCCCATAACATTCTTAAGCCAGGAATCGCCGTCCTTCAGCATCAGGAAAATGGGCACCACGATGTAGTTGACGTTGATGAACAGGCCTGCCATGAAGCAGGTGTTCAGAATCTTCCGGCCCCGGAACTGGAACCGGGACAGGCAGTAAGCTGCCGGCAGCGCAATGATCAGCAGCAGGCCCAGCGCCAGCACCGTCACAATGACAGAGTTGAGCATGTAGCTGCCCATCTTGGCAGAATTCCAGGCGTTGACAAAGTTCTGCCAGTAGAATCCGGCAGGCAGCGTCCAGGGGCTGCCGTAAAATTCGCTGTTCTGCTTGATGGAGGCCAGGAACACCCAAGCCACCGGCACCACGATGGTGACGGCCAGGGTAATCAGCACCACATAGATAAAGACCTTGTACAGACCCTCACCGGTGCGGGAAGCAGTTTTGTTGTTCATATCGGACCCTCCTTACATTTCCAGCACGTCCCGCTTGGTGGCAAAATTGACCATAGCGGACAGGGCAAAGGAGAACAGGAAAATCACAACACCGGCTGCCATGGAGTAGCCGTACAGTCCCGCATCCTTTTGGTTATACATAAAGCTCAGGGCCACATCCGACATACCCTTGGCCACCATGGCCTTGACAAACAGGAATGCCATATTGATGGTGGAGATGATGAAGAAGGTCAGCGTGGTGCGGATGTTGGTCCAAATCAGGGGCAGCGTGATCTGGAAGAACTGGGTCATCCGACCGGCGCCGTCCAGGCCGGAGCTTTCATACAGGCTCATGGGAATGGCCGACATGGAAGCCATGTACATCACCATGTAATAGCCAATGGCCTGCCAGACCATGGCGATGATGATGCTGACGATCACCAGAGGCTGGTCCTTCCACAGAATCATCACAGTCTTGCCGGAGAAGAAGGACAGAATGCTGTTGAGCATGCCATTTTCCGGCTGGTAGATGGCGGAGAAAATACCCGCAATGACCACAACAGACAAAATGTTGGGGATGTAGAAAATAATGCGGAACAGGTTCTGGCCCTTGATTTTCTCCCGGGTCAGAATGGCCGCAAAGACGATGGCAAAGAAGAAGGTCACCGTCGTCACCACCACAATCAGCAAAATGGTATTCTGCATGGCAGTGATGAATTTGGGGTCCCGGAACAGGGCCTGGAAGTTGCTCAACCCCACAAACGTCTCCGTCGGAGAGTATGCGCCCCGCTCAAATAGAGACATGCGGAACACATTCAGGGTCGGCAGAATCATAAAAATGAAGAACAGCAGCGTGGCAGGCACCACGCATAACGCAATAAAGCCGGTACGGCCTGCGCTTTTTCGCATATTGCCCAAACTCCTTTCTTTTTTCAGAGGAAACCAGGCTGAAAAGGCGGTGAGCGGAGACCGCTCACCGCCAGGTTCAGGCTTTGATTGTGAAATTACTTCATGTTGGCACGCATCTCAGCGCTGGCAGTCTTGATGCTCTCAGCGTACTGCTCCACGGTCAGGTTGCCGGAAACCATGGCATTCATGGGATCCAGGAACACTTCACGGACAGTGCCCAAGCCAGCAACGGAGTTGTAGGCAGCGAAGTTGCCCATAGCAGCCTTAGCGCCGTTGTCGTAGATGGAGTAGAACATCACGTTGTCGCCTTCCAGCTTGTCGCTGATGCCCAGCACGGGCTGGATAGCGCCGCCCTTGGCGAAGATCTCGCAGGCCTTGTCGGAGTACAGGAATGCCACGAACTGCTTGGCAGCATCCACATTCTCAGCACCGGCGGGAATCCAAGCCTGCTCGAACCAGGTGTAGGAGTAAGCATCGCCGCCCTCAGTCACAGCGGGCAGAGCGGTCATGCCCCACTTGAAGCCCTCAGCACGGGGAGCCTCAGCCATCTCGCCCACGATCCAGGTGCCGTTGGGCATGAACAGGGCCTTGTTGTCCAGAACCAGCTGCTGGTTCTTGGTGAAGTCCTGATCGTTGGCCTGAGCGGGGGTCACGGGGTTGGTGTAGGAAGCCAGCTTAGCCAGGATGTCCAGAGTGGTCTTGCCCTCTTCGGTATCCCAGATGCCGTCAGCGTAGGTGGTAACAGCGTCGAAGAACTCGGGGCCGCCCACGCAGTTCAGCAGGGCGTACAGGAAAGCGTCGAAGTAACCGGTGGTGGGGTAAGTAAACAGGGAGATGCCCTCAGCCTTGGCAGTCTCGCCCAGCTCCCACATCTCGTCCCAAGTGGTGGGAACGGTCCAGCCCTTTTCCTCGAACAGGCCAGCGTTGTAGAACAGACCGCAGGGGCCGTAGAACATGGGGGCCAGGTAGGTCTTGCCGTCGCCGTAGGGGTTGGTGATGGAGTTGTCGGTGAAGCCGCCGGCAATCTTCTCGGAAACCTTCTTGTCCTCGCCGGGCACAGTCATGCTCAGCACGTCGGTCAGGTCAGCCATCAGGTTGTCCTTAATGAACTGCTCGGTCAGGCCCTTTTCACGGCCGGTAGCCAGGTGAATCACGTCGGGGAATTCGCCGCCCTGCATAGCAGGTCCGATAACGTCTTCCAGATTCTTGTCGATGGTCAGCTCCACCTTGATGCCAGTCTCGGCAGTAAAGGCGTCGCAGACTTCCTGCCACATGCCGGGGTAAGCAACCTCGTAGCCGGATTCCAGAGCGGCCACGCGGATGGTCACGTCCTGAACCGGAGCCTCGGTCACAGCGGGAGCTTCGGTAGCGGGAGTCTCAGCAGCAGGTGCGGCAGTGGTCTCAGCGGGCTTATCGCCGCCGCAGGCAGCCAGGCCCAGAACCATGACGCAAGCCAGCAGAAGTGCAATGATCTTCTTCATTTCAATATCCTCCTAATTTTTTTGTGCAGGGAACCCTGCTAAAATTAAGTATACAATTTCTTAATAAATTCTCAACTGCATTCTTGTTTTTTATTTTATAGATATTGCTCACAAGGATTTTTTCAGCATATCGCCAAAAAATCAGAAATCCCTTTTGTGCATTTCCACAATAGGTAATTTATCCTGTTTTTTCCAAAAAATTCCTTCTGCCTGTATTGGGATTTTTCTTGCTTTTCCGTCAAAAAAGCAATATACTTACAGTATCCCAAGATTGCTAAATCATCTGCGGGCAAACTGCCCGATGCTTCCGGGAGGAACCGTCATGAGCAACCGCCACTATACACTCAACCTGGATGCCCAGGAAGATATCCGCAGCAACGCCAAGCTGCTCAGCGCCAGCACTGCCCGCTTCGGCGGCGACTGGCACAGCGTGCCCCACGCCCACAATTATGCCGAGCTGTTCTACACCGTCGGCGGCCGGGGACAATTTCGGATCAACGACCGGCTCTACCCTGTGAAGGTCAATCAGCTGGTAATCGTCAACCCCCATGTGCTCCACACAGAGGTCAGCTACGAGTCCACGCCCCTGGAATACATTGTATTGGGCATCGAGGGTCTGGAACTGGCTGTGCAAGAGGAGGAAACCGCCCCTTTCTGCATTTTGGATTGCCAGCGCAGCGACGATATCCTCAGCTGTATGCGCAGCATCCTGCGGGAGGTAGAGAGCCAGCAGCCCGGCTATGAGCGCATTTGCCAAGCTTATATGGAGATCCTGGTGCTGCGTTTGGCAAGGCAGGCCGCCGTCTGCACCCCAGCCCCCCAGGCCGCTGCCGCTGCCAGCCGACAGTGCGCCGCTGTTCGGCGCTATATCGACATGCACTTTAAGGAACCGCTGAATCTGGACCAGCTGGCCGGGGAGGCCTTTGTCAACAAGTACTATCTGGCTCACGCTTTTAAGCGGGAATACGGCATCAGCCCCATTAACTACATGCTCTCCCGACGGATTGCCGAGAGCAAGTACCTGCTATCTGAAACAGACATGCCCCTGTCCCAAATTTCCCAAGCTCTGGGCTTCTCTTCCCCCAGTTACTTCTCCCAATCCTTCCGCCGCAGCGAGGGCCTCAGCCCCACAGAATACCGCCAGCAGCTGCGGCAAAAGCCATAAATCCCCGGTATTTCCGTTGCATTTTTCCTAGCGCTATGGTATCTTATATTTGTCATACTAAAATGGGGTGGTGCGGCACTGCGCCCGCCCTTGTATCATGGAGGAGCTTATGCAATACGACGTAATCATCATCGGCGCTGGCCCAGGTGGTATTTTTTCCGCCTACGAGCTGATCCAGCGCCAGCCCGCCCTGCGCATCGGCATCTTTGAAGCGGGGCATCCCCTGGACCACCGCCGCTGTCCCATTGACGGCGAAAAAGTCAAAAGCTGCATCGGCTGCAAAACCTGCTCCATTATGAGCGGCTTTGGCGGTGCCGGCGCATTCTCCGACGGCAAGTACAACATCACCAACGATTTTGGCGGCACGCTGTATGAATACATCGGGAAAAAGCAGGCTTTGGACTTAATGCGCTATGTGGATACCATCAACATGCGCTACGGCGGCGAGGGCACCAAGCTCTACTCCACCGCCGGTTCCCGGTTCAAAACTGAGTGCATCCGCCACGACCTGCACCTGCTGGACGCTTCCGTCCGCCACCTGGGCACGGATATCAACTATGTGGTGCTGGAAAATCTGTATACCTATCTGAAAGACAAGGTCAGCTTTTACTTCGACACCCCGGTGCAGTCTGTGGAAGCCCTGGACAGCGGCTACCGCATCCACTGCCAGAGCGACACGTTCCAGTGCCGCCAGTGCATCATCTCCGTGGGCCGCAGCGGCAGCAAGTGGATGGAGCAGGTCTGCCGGGATTTGGAAATTCCCACCAAATCCAACCGGGTGGACATTGGCGTGCGGGTGGAGCTGCCCGCCGCTGTCTTCGCCCATCTCACCGACGAGCTGTATGAGAGCAAAATCGTCTACCGCACGGAAACCTACGGCGACCGGGTGCGCACCTTCTGCATGAATCCCAAGGGCGCCGTGGTGACGGAGAACACCAACGGCATCATCACCGTCAACGGCCACAGCTACGAAGACCCTGCCCGCCAGACGGAGAACACCAACTTTGCCCTGCTGGTGGCCAAGCACTTCTCGGAGCCGTTCAAGGATTCCAACGGCTACGGCGAGTCCATCGCCCGGCTGAGCAATATGCTGGGCGGCGGTGTCATTGTCCAGCGGTTCGGAGATTTGATCCGGGGCCGCCGCTCCACCCCCAACCGCATTGAGGAAGCGTTCATCACCCCCACCCTGAACGCCACCCCCGGCGACTTGAGCCTGGTGCTGCCCAAGCGGATTCTGGACGGCATCATCGAAATGATCTACGCCCTGGACAAGGTTGCCCCCGGCACAGCCAACGACGATACCCTGCTCTATGGCGTGGAAGTCAAGTTCTACAACATGGA
The DNA here is from genome assembly GCA_963560135.1 of uncultured Oscillospiraceae bacterium. Classification (GTDB taxonomy): domain Bacteria; phylum Bacillota; class Clostridia; order Oscillospirales; family Oscillospiraceae; genus Faecousia. The sequence goes on from CAUWNA010000064.1 coordinate 8,270, forward strand.
AGTGGAAGTCGATCACAAGCTGGAATCCCGGCACAAGGGCCTGTACATCATCGGCGATGGCAGCGGCATTACCCACTCCCTGTCCCACGCCTCCGCCAGTGGCGTTTACGTAGCCAGAAACATCACCCAGGAAGCATAGACCGTCACAAAGCTGTCATTGCGATTTTACCAAATTTCCCAAAAAACGACCCCTTCGGAATGACATAGGGATTTGGGGATACACAGAAGCCGGGGCTGCAAATGCAGCCCCGGCATGTTTTATTTCCAATCAGATTGCCCGGTACCAGGTAAGCTCCGGCTTCTCCTCAGAATTTTCTGCCGGAATCGTCTCCCAGCCGCTGCCGGTCCATTGGAGCGTTCCCCAGCCGTCGTCTGTACCGCCGCCGGAATAGCGAAAGGTGCCGTCCTCCCTGATTTGGTACATCTGCCGGTAATAAAAGGGCTGAGCGTACACCGAATCCAGATCCTCTTTCAGCACCAGGCACATCACCGTATCGTTTTGCCCAAAGCGGAAATCCACGATCATCTCCTGCGCACCGTCAGCATCCATATCCACGAAGGCATACCAAATAAATTTATAAAACGCACGGGGCAGCTGCAAAATCTGCGGCTGCCCCGTACTTGTTTAGTTTTCCTGGCTGCGGAAGGTGATGGCGCCGGTGTCCGGGTCCATGGACTCCACAATGGCCAAAGATTCCAGCTGGTAGCCCAGCCCCCGGAGCAGGTCGCCGCCGCCCTGGAAGCCCTTTTCCACCACGATACCCAGGCCCTCCACAGTCGCCCCGGCAGCCAGCACAATAGAGATCAGCCCCTGCAAGGCGCAGCCGTTGGCCAGAAAATCGTCCACAATCAGCACATGATCCTCATTCGACAGGAATTTCTTGGCCACCACCACCTGGTTGGTGCCCTGGCGGGTGTAGGAGTCCACATCGGCCACGTACACCTTGCCGTCCATATTGATGGACCGGGATTTTTTGGCAAACACCATGGGCACGCCGAACTCCCGGGCCACGAAGCAAGCCACTGCAATGCCGGAGGTTTCAATGGTCAGCACCTTGGTCACAGGCTTCCCTGCAAAGCGCCGCTTGATTTCCTGGCCCACCTGCTCCAGAAAGTCAATGTCCATCTGGTGGTTGAGGAAGCTGTCCACCTTCAGCACATTGCCCGGCTTCACCACGCCGTCAGCGAGGATTCTTTCTTCTACGAAATTCATAACATGCACCTCCCGGTCAGTTTCCTCCAGTATATCATATTCCGCAAAAATTTCCACTATTTTTCAAAAAATTGCAGCAAATTGCCCGGTCCGAACCACATGGTCCAGACCGGGCAGTGCTTATCCAGTTTGACAGGGCGTGGCCATATCTTTCAGAAGGTCCGCCAGGGTGATGCCCTCGAAAAAATCGTCGATCATCTTGTCCAGCTTCTCCCACATGGGCAGCGCATTGCAGCACTCCGACCGGGAGCAGGCTGCCGCCCCCTGGGTGGTGCAGGACACAGCGCTGAGGCTGCCCTCGGTGAGCTTGAGAATGCTGCCCACGGTGTAGCTTTCCGGGGTGCGGTTCAGCCGGTAGCCACCGCCCTTGCCATGGACGGCATCCACAAATCCGGCCCTGGACAGCGCCGCCATAATGGACTCCAGGTACTTCTGGGAAATCCCCTCCTGCTCCGCAATTTCCTTCAGGGGCATATACCCATCCCCGTCCTGGCGGGCCAGGGATACCATCACCCGCAGGGCGTAGCGCCCCTTGGTCGATACAATCATGGCCTTACTCGCAGTGCTCGCAATGCTCGCAGTCGGGGAATTTGCTCTTGTCGTAGGGGATGTTGTTGCGGTCGAAGTAGTCCCGCAGGGCATTGTGGATGGCTTCCTCTGCCAGCACGGAGCAGTGCATCTTGTGGGCGGGCAGGCCGTCCAGTGCCTCGGCCACGGCCTTGTTGGTCAGCTCCATAGCCTCGTAAATGGACTTACCCTTGATCATCTCGGTAGCCATGGAGGACGAGGCGATGGCGCTGCCGCAGCCAAAGGTCTCAAACTTCACGTCCTCAATGATGTCGTTTTCGATTTTCAGGTAAATCTTCATAATGTCGCCGCACTTGGCATTGCCCACCTCGCCTACGCCGCTGGCGTTGTCGATGGTGCCCACGTTCCGGGGGTGCATAAAATGGTCCATAACCTTCTCGCTGTAAAGTGCCATACGAATCAATCTCCTCTATCTATCACGTAGTCGTTTGTATTTTTACAGAATATACTGCCGCTTGCCGTTTTGCAGATCCCGCCACACCGGGCTCATGCCCCGCAGATAGTCCACCACCTGGGGAACCACCTGCAAAATGTGGTCGATTTCCTCGTCGGTGTTGTACTCGCTGATGGACAGCCGCAAAGAGCCGTGGGCCACATCGTGCACCCGGCCGATGGCCAGTAGCACGTGGCTGGGGTCCAGGGAGCCGGAGGTGCAGGCAGAGCCGGAGGAAGCGCAGACACCGTTGGCATCCAGCAGCAGCAGCAGACTCTCACCCTCGATGCCCTCGAAGCAGAAGCTGACGTTGCCGGGCAGCCGGTTCACCGGGTCGCCGTTGAGGGCGCTGTGGGGAATCTGGGAAAGGCCGTTAATCAGCCGGTCCCGCATGGCCGCCACCCGGGGCATATTCTCGTCGATCCGGGCGCAGGCATCCTCCATGGCCGCCGCCATGCCGCAGATACCGGGCAGATTCTCCGTGCCGGCCCGCTTGCCCCGCTCCTGTGCGCCGCCCTCGATCAGGTTGGTCAGGGCGATGCCCCGGCGGACGTACAGCGCACCCACGCCCTTGGGGCCGTGGAACTTGTGCGCCGACAGGCTCAGCATGTCGATGTTTTCTTCCTTCACGTTGATGTGGACATGGCCCACCGCCTGGACGGCATCGGTGTGGAACACCACTCCGGCCTCCTTACACACGGCGCCGATCTCTGCAATGGGCAGGATGGAGCCGATCTCGTTGTTGGCGTACATGGTGGTCACCAGGCAGGTGTCCGGGCGGATGGCCTCCTTCACCTGCTGGGCGGTGATGTTGTGGTTGTTGTGCACATCCAGGTAAGTCACCTCAAAGCCCTCTTTTTCCAGCCGGGCCAGGGTGTGCAGCACGGCGTGGTGCTCGAAGGCGGTGGAAATGATGTGCTTTTTGCCCTTTCTGGCGCCGTTGCGGGCGGCGGAGACAATGGCCTGGTTGTCCGCCTCGCTGCCGCCGGAGGTGAAGATGATCTCCCGCGGCTCGCAGCCCAAGCACTTGGCCACGGTGGCACGGGCCGTATCCAGAGCTTCCTTGGCCTCCTGACCCACGGAGTGGAGGGAGGACGGGTTGCCGTAAATCTTATCAAAATAAGGCATCATAGCCTGAATCGCCACTTGGCTCATCGCCGTCGTGGCTGCATTATCTGCATAAACTTGCATATATGGAAACCTCCTGTGGTATTACCTATCGTTTTCATAGGTAATATAGCACCACCTACCTACTTTGTCAATAGGCAAATAGTCCGCCTTTCCCCGCCGCCGTTACAGAACGCTTTCCACCACTGCCGCCAGCTGTTCCAGCCCGGCCTGGTCCTGGGGAGTAAACCGATTTTGGATGGGACTGTCGATATCCAGCACGCCCCAGATTTTTCCGTCTTTCCACAAGGGCACCACGATTTCCGACTGGGAGGCGCTGTCGCAGGCGATGTGGCCGGGGAAGCTGTGGACATCCGCCACCAGAATGGTTTTCCCCTCCTGAGCCGCCCGGCCGCAGACGCCCCGGCCCTGGGGGATCCGAATGCAGGCGGGCTTTCCCTGAAAGGGCCACAGCACCAGCCCCTCCGGCTCCATTTTGTAAAAGCCCACCCAGTTGATTTGGGGCAGACTCTGCCACAGCAGCGCCGAAAGATTGGCAAGGTTCGCCACCATATAAGGCACGCCCTCCACCAGCGCCCGGGCCTGCTTGGTTAATGCTTCATAATTGACTTCTTTTTCCATGTCGTTTCCTCCTGTACAGCAGCCTTGATGTCCTGATTGTACCTGCTCCGCGCCTGCTTTGCAAGTGGGGACAGCGAAATTTCCAGCTTCTCCCTCTTTTTTCGACTTTTTCAGCGGTTATCTTGAAGCTGCTGAGCCATATTAAAAGGGCACAGCAAAAAAGGAGGGCTGACCATGAAACGATTTTTGCGCACATTTGCGCTGACGGCAGCGCTGCTGCCCTTTCTCACCCTGCCTGTCCAGGCGGCCCGGGTGCTCATTCCCGTGGGGGAGGTCATCGGCCTGCGGCTGGACAGCGGCACGGTCACGGTTGCCGCCTATGACGATGTCCTGGGCAGCGCCGCCCGGGAGGCCGGGCTGAAAATCGGGGACCAAATTCTTCGCATTGACGGCACTGCGGTACACAGCGCCGAGGATGTCCGCAGCCGCCTGGGGGCCAAGCCCCAGGAGCTGACCATCCGGCGGGGCGGCAAGCTCACCGCCCTGCACCTGACCCCGTGCCAAACCGGCGACGGCCCCCGGCTGGGGGTGTACCTGCGCCAGGGCATTGCGGGCATTGGCACGGTCACCTTTTACGACCCCCAAAGCGGCCTGTTCGGCACCCTGGGCCACGGGGTCAGCGATGCCAAGGGGAAGCTTCTGCCCATGACCCAGGGCCAGGCCTACACCGCCCGCATCCAGGCGGTGAAAAAGGGCACCAGCGGCCATCCGGGCCAGCTCAAGGGGGATGCCGGCCAGGTCTGCGGTGCACTGTACCGCAACACCGCCCAGGGTGTCTTTGGCAAAACCCGCCAGGGCTGGAAGGGCCAGCCCCTGCCCCTGGCGGAGTATGAAGCCATCGAAACCGGCCCGGCGGTCATCCGCTGCCAGGTCACCCAGGGGCCAAGTCAGGAATATTCTGTGGAAATTTTGAAAATCTATCCCGAAACCCGGCCGGACGGCCGCAATTTCCTGCTGAAAGTCACAGACCCCGCCCTGCTGCAAGCCACCGGCGGCATCGTCCAGGGCATGTCCGGCAGCCCCATCATCCAAAACGGCCGCCTGATCGGAGCCGTCACCCACGTCCTCGTCAACGATGCGGCCATGGGGTATGGGATTTTTATTGAGAATATGCTGGATGCGGCCTGGTAAGCAGCAAGCCCACACCAAATCCGGTGTGGGCTTACGCATGTCCATTGGGGAATGCGGATTGCCACGCACCTCGCAAGGACATGGCTTTTCCGCTGTCTTTTTGATTATACACGATTCCACATTTTCACAAACGCCTGGACTTCTTTCCTGTCTTTTGCAGTCCGGCCTCTCCAAACCCATCTGTCCATACATTCCACGTAGCTCATAATTTTCAGCACTTTGGGCTTATAGATCCTTTGCATTCGGACATGCTCAACCAAATCCGTCGGAATATTTTCCGTTGTATACTGCCCAAAGCGGTTCATGCCGATAACGCTTACGCTCCCCCTAGCCTGGTTCCAGGACCTATCGTCTATGTACACTTTTGTGCCCCCTGCAAAGGCTCTTGAGCCATACAGAATCCTTCCGGTTTCATCCGTATGCTGCGCCTTGACGTTGCCTACGGCGCAAAATCTCCACTCCTGCGTTTCCATTGTCCTGCCCCCAATCTCCCAAGCATTCTACTTTTATTTTAGCACAGTCCCGGCCATTTGGAAAGACGGCATACTGCTCAATATTCTTCCCCATGGCAATCCCAAACTGCCCCTATACTTTTTTCCTTTCCCGTGATATCATGGACTGGTATCCACAAAAGGAGGAACTTCCATGGAAATCACCCTGAGACGTGCCAATATGGCGGACTTAGACCCATTCCTCGCCATTCGCAACAGCGATTTCGTGCTGCGCTACAACTGCATGCAGCCCCTGACGGCTGAAAAAGCCCGGCTGGCACTGGCTCAGGATGCCGCCGATCCCCACTGCTTTTACATCGACCTTCACGGGCGCATGATCGGCGCCATCTACTTTTCCCAGGACGATCTGCGTTTCGGCGTGAATGCCCTGTCCGTTTCCTACTACCTGTCCCAGGACTGCGCCCGTCAGGGCTATATGACCCAGGCTTTGAACCAGGCGCTGGCCGTGGTTTTTTCGGAGGATGTGACCTTGGTGTCCGCCCGTGTTTTTTCCGAAAACACCGCCTCCATACAGCTGCTCAAGGGGCTGGGATTTCAGCAGGAGGGATTCTTGCGCCACGCCGTGCGGGCCTACAGGGACATCGTCTACGATGACACCCTCTGGGCACTGTTCAAGACCGACTTTCTAAGGAGGGATTCGGCATGACAAACGAAAAAGTATACGCCATGGCCTTTGCCGACGTATTTCCCCTGCTGCTGGCAAAGGCTCAGCGAAAATCCCGGACAAAAGAGGAAGTCTACCAGGTTACTGCCTGGCTCACCGGGTACACCCCGGAGCAGCTGGACCAGCTGCTGAGCAGCCCCATTTCATACGGCGACTTCTTCCGAAACGCACCCCAGATGAACCCCAGGCGCACCGCCATCACCGGCTCTGTCTGCGGGGTAAAGCTGGAGCAAATCCAGGAGCCGCTGATGCGGGACATCCGCTGCCTGGACAAGCTCATCGACGAACTGTCCAAAGGAAAGCCCCTGGCCAAAATTCTGCGCAAATAACCACCTGTTACATTGATTTTTTCACATAAGAAAGAAGTATTTTCCTTGAATTATCTCAAAAAACACTTTTCCCTGTACGCCCATCTGCCCCGGGAAATCTATGTGCTGGCCTTCGGCAAGATCATGACCAGCATGGGTGCCTTGATCTGGCCCATGATGACCCTGATTATGAGCGAAAAACTGGGGATGAACGGCCAAACCATCGGCCTTTATACCATGCTGCTGTCGCTGTTCATGGGGCCGTTTTATCTGCTGGGGGGCAAGCTGGCGGATAAGTACAACAAGAAAACCATTATCGTCACCTTCGACCTGATTGGAAACAGCCTGTATCTGGTCTGCGCCATGCTGCCCCTGTCCATGAACACCCTGTACCTGCTGGCCATTGCCTCGGTGTTTCAGTCCATGGAGCAGCCGGCCTATGATGCCCTGATTGCCGACCTGACCCCCTACACCGACCGGGAGCGGGCGTATTCGCTGAACTATCTGGCTTACAACCTGGGGCTGGTGATGGCTCCCACCATTGGCGGGCTTCTGTTCAACAACCACCTGAACCTGTCCTTCCTCATCAATGGTCTGGCGGACCTGTCCAGCACCCTGCTGATTTTGTTCTTCATCCACAATCTAAAGGCCGTCCGCCAGGAGGGCCGCCCGGAAAATGTCTATGAGCAGGGCCAGTCCAGCTCCATTTTCCAGGTGCTGCGCCAGCGCAAGCTGTTTTTCCTGCTGTTTTTGATTATGGGGCTTTCCTCCCTGATTTACAGCCAGTTCAATTTCCTCATGCCCCTGCATATGGAGCAGGCGTTCCGTGGCTCCGGCGCTTTGAAATTCGGTATGCTCACCAGTGTCAACGCCATTACCGTGGTGGTGGGCACCCCTATTTTGACCAAGCTGCTCTCCCGGATGATCGATCTGCGGGTGATGTATCTGGGGCAGTTCCTGGAATCGGCAGGGCTTGCCTGCTTCATCGTCCTGGGCCGCCATTTCTGGATTGCCATTGTGGGTATGGTGGTTTTCACCACGGGCGAAATCTGCCTGTCCATCTCCCAAACACCTTACATCACCAAGCGGATTCCCGAAACCCATCGGGGCCGGTTCTTGAGCATCTCCAGCAGCTGTGTGGGCTTGATTGGCGTGTGTAGCAACTACGGTGTAGGCATTTTAATTGACCACTATCCCATCCCCGCCGTGTGGAGCATCATCGCCGCCATCGGCGTGGCCGTGCTGGTGCTGTATGCCGTCTATCTGCTGCTGGACAGAAAAACCTATTCCAAGCTTTACGAAAAACAATAACATTCCTTCCCCCAAAGCAACAAGGAGACTGGCTTTCGCCAGGTCTCCTTGTTTATGCCTTTACCAGTTTCATGCCGGACAGCCGGAACAGGAGGCTTCCCAGGGCGTACTTTTGCAGGCGCATATAGTCGCTGCCAGGGACCTGACCGTCGAAGCTCAGCACCTCCATGTCCCCGCCTGCACCGGAGGTGAACAGGTCTGTGGAGGCAAAGCCGTTCTTTAGATAGAACCGGCGGCGGGCCTGGCGCTGGGCGGCATTTTCTGCCTGGTCGTCCAGCCGCTCAATCAGCAGCACCACCTTCTTGCCGGTGTAGTGGCCGCAGACCTCCTCCATCAGCTGGCTGCCGGTGCCCTTGCCTCGGGCCTTGGCGGACACCGCTAGATAGTCCACCATCACCATATTTTCAAAGGGAATCACCGCCGTAAAGCCCAGCAGGTCCGTCCCCTCCCATGCGGCGAACAGTTCTACCTTTCCCCGCTTTACACTCCGCTTCAAAATGCCGAAGGGCTTGCGCTCCTGCTTGGGGAACGCCTCCATGTAAATTTCCTTCACCTGTGTCCACTGTCCCTTGTCCAGGGTATTCTGTTTCATAACCGCTGCCTCCTATGGTCGTTTTGTTTTTACAGCCCTATCCTACACCGTACGGTCGCTGTACAGTCAAGCCCTTTTGGCGCAATTTTTTCGCCGTCACAAATTGTTCAAAATAGAACCGTTTTCCCTTGACATCCCCAGCCGCCGGTGGTATACTGGAATTGTTCAAAATCGAACTATTTGAAAGGACGCTCTATGGGTTACATTGATTATTTCCACCGAATGGGCCGGGCGAGGAAGTGGTATGCCCTGGCGCTGGAACCTGTGAGCAAATCCTGGGCGCTTACCCAGAACGAGCTGGATGTGCTGCTGTTTCTCCACAACAATCCCACCCTGAACCGGGCGGCGGACATTGTGGCCTGGCGGGGCATCTCCAAATCCCATGTTTCCCTGGCTGTCAACGCCTTGGAGAGCCGGGGACTTCTGGACCGCAGCGCCGCCGCTGACCGGCGGGCTGTTTGTCTGCGCCTGACCCCCGCCGGACAGGCCATCGCCCAGGAGGGCGTTGCCGCCCAGCGGCGTTTTTTTGCGCAGCTCTACAGCGGCATCACCCCGGAGGAGTTTGCCCTGTGGCAGGGCATCCTGCAAAAAATCGACCGCAACCTCCAGCACATGGAAAAGCCCTGACCCCCAAAAATTTCAAGAAAAAAGGAGTATGCAATCGTTATGGCAAAAAAAGAATCCCAGCAAACCCAGGACATGGGCACCGGCTCCGTCAAAAAATTGATGGTCCGCATGGCCGTGCCTGCCCTGGTGGGTCAGGTGATCAACCTGCTGTACAACATTGTAGACCGCATTTACATTGGCCACATTCCCGACATTGGCGGCGTGGCCCTCACCGGCGTGGGCCTGTTCACCCCCATTCTCATGCTGGTCACCGCCTTCGCCATGCTGGCCGGTGCCGGCGGTGCGCCCCGGGCTGCCATCGCCATGGGCCGGGGCCAGAAGGACGAGGCCGAGCAGATCGTGGGCAACTGCTTCACTGTGCTGATGATTCTGGCCGTGGTGCTCACCGCCGTCTTTTACGTTACCCTGTCGCCCCTCATCCGGCTCTTCGGCGGCAGCGACAGCACCCTGCCCTACGCCCTGGAATACGGCCGCATTTACATTCTGGGCAGCGTGTTCGTGCTGATCGTCATGGGCATGAACACCTTCATCACCACCCAGGGCTTTGCCAAGACCAGTATGCTCACCACCGTTATCGGTGCGGTGATCAACATTGTCCTAGATCCCATCTTCATCTTCGTCTTTGACATGGGCGTGACCGGCGCCGCCGTGGCCACCGTGCTGAGCCAGGCCGTCAGCGCCATTTGGATTCTGAAATTCCTCATGGGTAAGAAGACCATCCTGCGGCTGAAGGCAAAGAATCTGCGGCTGGTTCCCAAAATCATCACCCCTTGCCTGAGCCTGGGCGTGTCCAGCTTCATTATGATCTCCACCGAGAGCATTCTGTCCATCAGCTTCACCTCCTCCCTGGCCCGGTTCGGCGGCGACGTGGCTGTGGGCGCTATGACGGTGCTCACCTCCATCAACCAGCTGGTGACCATGCCCCTGACGGGCATCTGCCAGGGCGGCCAGCCCCTGATCAGCTTCAACTACGGTGCCAGAAAGCTGGACCGGGTGAAGGAAGCCTTCTTCTGCCAGTTCTTTGTGTGCATCGCCTACACCACCGGCTTCTGGCTGCTGCTGATGTTCTTCCCCAGCTTCTTCGCCGGTATTTTCACCAGCGATATGGCCCTGGTGGACTACACCGGCTGGGCGCTGCGGATTTTCCTGGCCGGCGCTTTCTCCATCGGATTCCAAATCAGCTGCCAGCAAGCTTTCATGGCTCTGGGCCAGGCGAAAATCAGCCTGTTTATGGCCTGCCTGCGTAAGCTGATCCTGCTGATCCCCATGATTTTCATTCTGCCCTTCTTCTTCCAGAACAAGGCCATGGCCGTGTTCCTGGCAGAGCCGATCAGCGACATTCTGGCCGCTGCTGTCACCACCTTCATGTTCTTCCGGTTCTTCCGCAAGATGATGAAGGGCGAGGCTTAACCGGCCTGTATCCTAATGTGCAAAATCGGGAGACTGCTGTTGCAGCCTCCCGGTTTTCAGCTTGTCAAAAAAGTGCCTCGCAGAGTTCGCCGCCGTAGCGGCGAATAAAGTCAAATCCATTTTCGACCGGGGCGTGTACCTGGGCGAAAATACTTATCAGGCTGCAAGTGTGGAATTTGTTCGCCATGGGCGGACAAATTATGCGCGCAGCAGACTGCAAAAACCTGTCAAAAAGCCCCGTGGGGGATTTTCGACAGTCTGAAAATCGGGAGACTGCTGTTGCAGCCTCCCGATTTTATTCAAATTGTCTGTGTCCAGACCACTTCCGTGGGGCCTTCCAGCAGGATGCGCTCCACCTGGCCGTCCCGGCCGGTGACGGTGACTTTCAGGGTGCCGCCCTGGTTGTGGGCCGTGAGCACGCCCTCCGGCAGCTGCCCCTGCTTCCACAGCACGCTGGCCACCGAGCCGCAGCCGGTGCCGCAGGCCAGGGTGAAGTCCTCCACCCCACGCTCGAAGGTGAGCACCCGCACCTGGCCCTGTCTCAGCACCTGGTAGAAGTTGACGTTGGCTCCCTTGGGAAACGCCGGGTCATAGCGCAGGGTGCGCATCCGCTCCCGGAGGCTGTCCCGGTCGTGCCACAGGTCCCCGGCATAGGCCGCCACCGCATGGGGAACACCAGGATCTCCCAGCTCCACATAGGCCGCATCCGGCTTCCGGGCCACATCCAGCACCCCGGGATTGTTCAGCTGCACCCGGTACTGATTTTCGTCCAGCCGCCATCCGGGGACCAGCCCGGCATCGGTCTGCACCACCATCTGCGGCCCGGCAATGCCGTGGTCATAGGCAAACCGGCAGATGCACCGGGCGCCGTTGCCGCACATCTCCCCCCGGGAGCCGTCGGCATTGTAAAAGTGCAGCCGAAAGTCCGCCTGGTCAGAATCATCCACCGCCATGAAGCCGTCGGCCCCGGTGCGGCGGCACAACTCCACCGCCAGCGCCGAAAAATCCAGCTGCTTTCCCCGGGCATCCACCACCATAAAGTCGTTGCCCGCTCCGTTCATATAGGTCACGTCCATATAAGGCCCTCCTTGAAAAGGCGGCTGCTCCGGTGCATCCCCGGGCAGCCGCCGAATATGGTTTATGCCAGCAGCATGTCCACGCTGTACAGTCCCGGCCCTTTGTCCGCCAGGAACTTGGCGGCTTCCACCGCCCCGTCGGCAAACATGCCCCGGTTCGCCGCCTCGTGGCGCAGGGTCAGGCACTGGGTGCCGGTGTGGATGTGCACCTCGTGGATGCCCACCACGCTGCCCATGCGCAGGGAGGAAATGCCAATTTCTTCCTTGGTGCGCTTGCACTCCCCGGAGCGGCCGCAGTTGGCCACCGCATCCGGGCGCACCTGCTTCACGGCATCAAAGAGCATCCAGGCCGTTCCGCTGGGGGCATCCACCTTCCGATTGTGGTGGGTCTCCACGATTTCAATGTCCGCATCCGGGAAGAAGGCGGCCGCCTCCCGGGCCAGGCGGCACAACACCGCAATGCCCAGGCTCATATTGCCGGAGTAGAACACCGGGATCTCCTTGGCCGTCTCATAAATCAGCGTCTTTTCCTCCGGGGTGTGGCCGGTGGTGCCAATTACCGCCCCCAGGCCATGGGCCTTGGCATAGGCCAGCACATCCGCCACGGCGCTGTGGTGGGAAAAGTCGATCACCACATCCGCCTCCACCGGGGGCAGGTCGGCAAAGGTTTTGGCCGCTCCCATCTGGCCGTCCAAGCTCACCCGGCCAGCCAAATCTTCCCCCAGTTTCTGGCACAGCAGCTGCCCCACTGCGCCGTTGGCGCCGCAGACCACCGCTCTCATACGGATACCCCCCAGCGGCGCAGCTGCTCCATCAGCACTGCCCGGGTGGCAGGCTCCATGGGAGTCAGGGGCAGCCGCAGTACCTCCTGGCCATAGCCCATGGCGGACACCGCCGCCTTGGCGGGGATGGGGTTGACCTCGCTGAACAGGGCATCAATCAGGGGCAGCAGGTCGCACTGAAGCTTGGCAGCGGTCTGGTAGTCCCCAGCCAGGCAGGCATCGGACATGGCCACCGCCTGCTTGGGCACCACATTGCTCAGCACGCTGATGGTTCCGGCAGCGCCCATGGCCATCATGGGCACCGTCAGGGCATCCTCGCCGGAGTACACATCCAGCTTGTCGCCGCACAGGTGCATGATCTCCACCATCTGGGCCATGTTGCCGGTGGCCTCCTTCACACCCACAATGTTGGGGTGCTCCGCCAGCTTCGCCAGGGTCTTGGGCAGCAGGTTGCAGCCGGTACGCCCGGGGACATTGTAGACGATCATGGGCACGGTGGAGGCATCCGCCACCGTGGTAAAGTGCTGAATCAGGCCGTTTTGGGTGGCCTTGTTGTAGTAAGGGGTCACCACCAGGACGGCATCGGCGCCCACCTGGCAGGCGTTGCGGGTGTTGGCCAGCACATGCTGGGTGTTGTTGGTGCCTGTACCGGCAATCACCGGTACCCGGTGGTTCACCTTCTCCACGGTGTAGGCAATGATCCGCTTCTGGTCCTCCGGCTCGATGGTAGCGTTTTCGCCGGTGGTTCCCATGACCACGATGCCGTTGATGCCGCTGGCAATCTGAAATTCCAGGAAGCGGCCCAGGGCCTCATAGTCAATGCCGGTGGGGGTCATAGGGGTGACGATGGCAGAGGCCATCCCCTTAAAAATCGTATTTTTCATAGTGGTATCTTTCTCCTTCGGTGGTTGCAGCGGCCTTATCGGGCGCTGTAACGGGTGAAATACTGATACATCGGCGTCAGACCGGCGAACAGCTCCGCCGCCTGGTCCTTTAGCTTGGGGTCAAACAGCTCCGGCCCCGGCGGGACCTGGCGAATGCAGCTGATCTGGTCCCGCCAGGCGTAATACGGCTCCAGCTCCGGCAGGGGCGCTGCCTTGGGCCGCTTGTAGCAGCGGGCCGTCACCGACATCTGGGCGCTGCGCTGGGTCTTCTCCATCAGCTCCAGAAAGGCCCGGGGCTGGGCGGCGATGTCCTTGCGGAAGCGCTCCATGGCCTCGGTTTTGGGATGGTAGAAGAAAAAGCCGTAGCTGGCCCCTTCCGGGGTCATTTCCAGGAACAGGCAGGGATTCTCCCCCCACCAGGGCACCTCCTGGCGAATGCACAGCCACAGGCTCTGCTTATACGGCTCCGGCGGGTGCATCCGGGCATCCCGGTAAATCCGACTGACCTTCAGCACCATGTCCGGCGACTGGGCAAAGGGAGCAAACAGCTCCTGGCCCAGGGCCTTCATGGGTTCATACAGATATTGGACATAGTCCTGCTTGTGGGACTGAAACCAGTCCCGGTTGTTGTTCATGCGAATGCCCCAGAGGAAATCGATGCTCTGGGGGGTGAAGCCGGTGAACATGGGCTTTCCCCCTTTTCTAAAAAAACATGGATGTTCCGCCAGATTGGCAGTTGTCTGATTTGGCGGGCTTTGTTTTATAGATGACCTGCCCCAGATGCTGGGGCTTTACCTCCCGGTCGGGAATCTCAAAGCTGTAGCGCTGGCAGGCGTTGACGACCCGGGTCCCGTTGTAGTGCAGCTCCCGTGGGATATCATGGCCATAAGACATATGGACATGGCCATGAACCAGATACTGGGGACGGTACTGATCCAGCAGCTCCCGCAGGGCGGGGAAGCCCCAGTGGGCAGGGTCCTCTGCATCGCCCAAGCCTTCCGGCGCTGCATGGGTCACCACAATGTCCACACCGCCCTGCCGCCACAGCTGCCAGCGCAGCTTGGCAATCCGCATGCGCATCTGCTGGTCGGTATATTGATGCGGGCCGGGGTGATACTTCCGGCAGCCTCCCAGCCCCAGAATCCGCAGGCCATTGTAGAGCACCATCTGGTCATCGATACAGTCACAGCCCTCCGGCGGATTATCCTGATAGCCGCCATCGTGATTCCCGTGAACATACAGCACCGGACACCGGGCCATAGTCACAAGGAAGCTGAGATATTTTGCATTCAAGTCTCCGCAGGAGAGAATCAGGTCGTATTCCCGCAGCCGCCCCGGCTGGTAATAATCCCACAGGGCCGGGCATTCCTCATCAGATACGCTGAGAATTTTCACAAGGCCGGACCTCCTTTTTCTGCGGGAATGCTGTCTCGGTAGATGCCCAGCTCCCGAACCATGGCCTGGGAGACAGGCAGGATTTGCTCGTAGGGAGGAATTTCGCCCAGCACATTGTCGCACAGCCAGTCCATGTGCAGCACCTCCTCGGCACTGAACCGGCGGGTGCCGTCGTTTTTCACAGTGCCGTCCTGGGCCACAATCCGCCGCTGGAAGGGGTCAATCGCCCCCACGCTCATGCCGCTTTGCAGGATCTTGGCCATCTGGCGCACGCCCTCCGGCAGCTTATCCGACAGGCTCACGCCAATTACGCCGCTGTCCATACCCAGCCAGTAGTTAATGGCGGTGGTCAGGCCCTTCTCCTGCTTCCAGCCGCCGGCCTGGATGCTGTTGATGACAAATTCATAGAAATTGCCCCACAGCCAGGTGGGCGAGCACAGCGGCACCAGGTCTCCCCGGTCACCCATGAGATAAGTTCCGTAATTGCAGAAATCCAGATACATTTTCGACTGGGTGGGGGCATCTCGGTTGGAAATCACCCGAATGCCATCGGCGAAGAAATCCGCCTGGGGCGTGCCCTCTACGCAGGACCACCGCAGCTCAATTTGGGCTCTGGGGTTGGTCAGCTGGGCGCCCAAAGCAAAGGCATTGATGGATGCCGGCACGCCAAAAATGGGGTACGATGCGATATAGCCAATGCGGTCATCTCCGGCCATGGCGCCTGCCACGGCACCGGTGATGAATTTTGCCTCATAAATTCGGCCATAGTAGGTGCGGATACTGGAATAGCGCTGGTCCACAGAGCAGTTGAGGAACCGGATTTTGGGGTATTTCACCGCTGCCTTCACCGTAGCCCGGGTCAGCGGAGGCGCCGTGGTGAACACCAGCTGGGCACCCTCTGCCACCGCCTGCTCAATTCGCTTTTCGGCCAGCTCTGCGTTGTTGGCGCCAAAATAGCTGCGCACCCGAATACGCTCACCAAAGACCTGCTCCAAATACTCCCGGCCTGCTTCATGGCCCAGAACCCAGGCACTTTTCGCCGGGGTCAGCTGGTGAATGAAGGCCACATTCAGCACTTCCAGCCCGGACAGCAGCCGGGACATGAAGCTGCTCTTGCTGTCATCTTCCGCCTTGGTCTGGACCTTGACACCATCCTCTTTGTTGGTGGTGACCATATCCTCCCACAGGGCGGACACGCTTTTTTTCAGCTCCGTCGCCGACAGGGCACCCAAATCCGTATACGGATTCAAATCCAGCCAAGCCAGCAGCGCCTCCTCCGGCAGCAAATCCTCCGTCTTGTCCTTGACCCCGTTCAGGGCTTCCCGGAAATACTGGAAATAGGCATTGAAGGTTCGCCGCTCGTCCTCCGTCCAGGCCTCTCCCGGTTTTTTGCCCACGAAGGCCAGCAGCTTGGCATAGTCTCCCGGGCGGCGGAACTGGACAGAATACACCTTGGAAGCGCGGTAAAACTCCAGAAATTCATAGTATGCCTTAATTCTCGGATCGTCCGACATGGGCGGCAGAATCCGCCGGACATTGCCGGGAATCCGGGCTGCACCAAAGTGGCGCAGCACACTCACCCGCTTGTTGCCCTCCTGGACATAGAAATCACCCAGGTATTCAAAGCACATAATGGGGTCGGTGATGCCCGTATCCCCCAGATGGGCTGCACACAGGTTGATCCACTTGGTGGCAAATTCGGATTTCGCTTCCAGCAAAGGCCGGAAGGTGGGGGAAAAAGCGGTGATGCGCCCGCTGGATTTGACGCCCACAATTCGCTCACTGGGAATCTCCACCAGCCCCACATCTGTCACAGACTCGGTGCCGCCCTCCGGCAGCAGCTCGTCCAGCACCGCCGGATGGGGGGACCGGCCCGCCATCAGCGCCTCCCGGTATTCCTTTTGCCCCAAGCGCATCGCTTGGGTATATTCATCGGTTGCCGTTTGATTCAGCATAGCGACCTCCCATACAGGAAATTTGTCACGGAGCAGGCAGACACTGCCTGCCCCGGGCAATGGACTCACGATTCTTTATATCATACCACACCAGCAAAAGTTTTCAACCATCGCAGTTGCTTTTTTCACCAAGTCTTTTGCTGCTTTTTCCGGCGAACCAGAGGAAATCTGTCATCAGCGGCACGTAGGTCACCGCAAACACTGCCAGCGCAACCCACAGTCCCGTCTTTTTGTGCCTTCCCGGCAGGGACAGTCCCAGCAGCACGCCTATGGCGCCCATGCACAGCTTCACCCCTGCCATCATTTTCCAGTCCCGTGCGGCCAAATAGCGGTTGGCGCAGGCAATCCAGTTTTTCATCCTCTGATTCCTCCTCTCCATTTGGTTTGATTATACCAAAGCCGGCGCCAAAATGCAACAAACTCCCGCAGCTTTCCCCGGAACTTTTGTGAATAATGCACCAGCCGGCCTGCATTCTGTCAAAAGACTTGGAAAGATGTGCTTTTTTCGGAAAAATAGTTGAAAAGAGTGGCTATTTCTGATATTATGAGAGAAATATCTCGAGAACGGGTGATTACCATGGAGAAACGTTTTCAGCTTTCCCAGTGGCTGCTGCGCACCAGCTGCATCCTCACCGAGCCGGATGACGGCGACATCCGCCGGGTGGTGCTGGGGGTGCACGGCCTTGGCGGCTGCGCTACCGACCCCATCCAATCCTCTCTGGCGGAGGAAATGGAGCTGTTCCACTGCGCAACCCTGCGCTTTGATTTCCCCGCCCACGGAGACAATCCCATGGGCGATTCCGGCTTCACGCTGGAAAAGTGCATCCAGACCCTGCTGAGCGTGGCCCAGTGGGCCAAAGCCCGGTACCCACAGGTGGAGGATTTGTGTATTTTTGCCACCGGCTTCGGCGCATATGTCACCCTGATTGCCCTGCGGCAGCTGTTGGATTTGCCCGGCAGCATCCGCCTGGTGGTGCAGACCCCCTCGGTGCGGTTCCAGGAGAGCCTGCTGTCCATGCTCCACATCACCGCTGACCAGCTGCGCCAGGAGGGACGGCACACGGTGCAAGCCTCCCGGAGCTTTTCTGTCAGCTATGATTTTTATCAGGAGCTTCTCAGCCACGAAGCCCTCACCAGTTACCCCATCCCCATGCTGATTCTCCACGGAGAGCAGGATGCCTACATCCGCCTGGAGGACATCCGCCAGCTGCGCCACCTGAACCCCAGCTCCAAACTGGTGATTCTCCCCGGTGTCAGCCACCGCTTCTTGGAAGACGGCGCCTGGGATATGGTGCTGGATTTGACCCGGGACTGGTTCGAGTTTGAGCAGGTCCTGTGCTGTGATTGGGAGTAACGCCATGGCATGGAATTTACAAGAAGCCCTGGACTATTATCGCCGCCAGGGCGCACCCACGGATCAGAGCGCCCTGCTGTCGCTGCTGACGGAGATTCAGCAGGAGCACGGCGGCAGCATTCCCCGCTCCGCCATTGCCGAAGCCTGCCGGGTCTACGGCGTGAAGGAGGGGCTGTTCCTGGCCCTTATTAAGCGGATTCCCCGGCTTCGCCTGTCCGGCGGCCACGAGCTGGAGCTGTGCGGCGGGCCGAATTGCAGCAAGCGGGCGGATCTATACACCTTAGCCCAAAAGCTGTGCGGCCCGGATGTGACCATCCGCCAGGTACCCTGTATGCGCCAGTGCGGCAAAGGCCCCAACCTCCGTTTCGATGGCACCCTCTACAACCAGGCGGACGAAGCCCTACTGCGCCGTCTGCTGCAAGAAAAGTAAAAAACAAGCGGAAGAAACCACGTTTTCGGTGATTTCTTCCGCTTTTTGTTGTTTATTCTCCGTCTTAGGTCAGTTTACAAGGAACTACACGCAGACCGTGAAACGGGCTGCTGACAA
>CAUWNA010000065.1:0-25343 GCA_963560135.1 uncultured Oscillospiraceae bacterium
GTAGTCTCGAAACTTTTGTTTTTTCGAGTGTCTACTCTATGGGGAGCATATCAAATCCCCCAGGGCCAGGGCTTCATCGGCAACGTAAGCTCCAAAAAATTCCACACTCCCACCTGCCCCAACCTCCCCGCTCCCAAAAATCAGGTATCCTTTGAAACCTACCAGCAGGCCCAGGATGCCGGATATGCCCCCTGCGGCAACTGCTTGGGGAAGTAATGCCAGCGATTCCGGCTTGCACGGACAAACAAAATACGCACCCAGCTTTCTGTTCTCCATCGAGAACGCAGGCTGGGTGCATTTTTATTCCACAGAGGCTTGCCACAGTTCTTTCCCCGTGCAAGGCCGCCGTGGTTTCTCGCTATTTTCTCGGAAGATAAGAAAAACCCCTCCATCGTTTGATGGAGGGGTTTTTGCATGGTGACCCGTACGGGAATCGAACCCATGTTACCGCCGTGAAAGGGCGGTGTCTTAACCGCTTGACCAACGGGCCTGGTAGCGGCAATCTGATTCGAACAGATGACATACCGGGTATGAACCGGCTACTCTACCAACTGAGTTATGCCGCCATGTGTGGTCAAAGGATTTCGGGCACCGCCGAAATCAGCTTCCTTATTATATCCAACGAAGCCCCATTTGTCAAGATATTTTTTTGGTTTTTTTCAAGAATTTTTGGAAAGACTTTCCCTTGAGGTGTTTTGTATGAAAATTCTGGAAAAAGCCGCCCTGTTCTGCCTGGGTGGCGGTGGATACGTGGCCATGGAACTGCTCTACCGGGGGTTCAGCCACAGCAGCATGTTTGCCGCCGGCGGTACCTGCTTCCTGCTGCTGGGGGCGTTGGAACGAAAGCGGCTCCCCCTGCTGCTTCGGGCGGCGGCGGGCAGCGCCGTCATTACGGCGGTGGAGCTGTCCACCGGTCTGCTGGTGAACCGGCAGTACCAGGTGTGGGACTATCGGGATCAGCCCGGCAATCTCCTGGGGCAGATTTGCCCGGTGTTTTCCCTGCTGTGGGCGCCTCTGAGCCTGGCCGCCATGGCCCTATACCCTTTGGCTGAGGGGC
The DNA here is from genome assembly GCA_963560135.1 of uncultured Oscillospiraceae bacterium. Classification (GTDB taxonomy): domain Bacteria; phylum Bacillota; class Clostridia; order Oscillospirales; family Oscillospiraceae; genus Faecousia. The sequence goes on from CAUWNA010000065.1 coordinate 1,058, forward strand.
AGATTCAGGCCGCTCTGGGGAAAAGGTTAAAAAAGGATGACAAGTCCTCTCAAATAACTTCATAGGAACTTAATATTTACCCACTTTAACCCTTAATATTTTCCGGATATAATAAGGCCATAACAAAGATAACTTCAGTCCGATGCACCGGACGGTTCTTATAAATTTGATACCTATCATCTTTTTCATTTTTCCTCTCCTCTTTTCTTGTTGCAAAAACTGCGGCCAACGCCGCAGTTTTTGCATTTCCCCCGGTGCATAATCCGCCGCCTCCTGGGCAATGTATCCAGGAGGTGGTTTTTTTGATTTTGTCCTATGTTCGCACCGTGGTGCTGTACCTGGTGCTGATTTTTGCCGTGCGGCTTATGGGCAAGCGGCAGATCGGCGAGCTGGAACCGGCGGAATTTGTGGTGACCATGCTGGTGGCGAATCTGGCTGCCATCCCCATGCAGGACGGGGCCATTCCCCTGTATTCCGGGCTGGTACCCATTCTGACGGTGCTGGCGGTGGAGCTGGTGCTCTCCGGGCTGACCATGCGCAGTGTCCGGCTGCGGCGGTTTCTCTGCGGCAAGCCGGTGATTCTCATTGACAACGGCCACCTGTGCCAGGAAAATCTCCGCCGCACCCGCATCACCCTGGAGGAGCTGACCGGGCAGCTGCGGCAGAAGGATGTGCTGGACATCCGGGCGGTGCAGTATGCCATTTTGGAGACGGACGGCAAGCTTTCCGTATTTCCCTTCGCCAAGGAGCGGCCCGCCAGCGCCAAGGATGCCGGAATTGCGGCCAGCCCACGGGCGCTGCCTGTGACAGTCATTGTAGACGGCTACCTCTCCCAAGAGGATTTGCTCCGTGCCGGCAAGGACCAGGCTTGGCTGGAGGGGGAGCTTCGGCAGCATCAGGCCACCGTGGAGCAGACCCTGCTGCTCAGTGTCAGTCCCGGCGGCAAAGTACACTGGTTAGGAAAGGAGTATACTCCATGAAACGTTGTTGGATTGGCGTTGGGCTGCTGGCCTGGATGCTGGCGGCGGCGCTGGCTGTCAGCTGCGCCATGCCCCGGCTGCACCGCCCTGTAGCCCAGCAGCTGCATCAGGCATCCGCACTGGCCCAGCAAGGGCAGATGGAGCAAGCGCAGCAAGCCGCCGCCCAAGCCCGCACTGCCTGGGCCTGCGGCCGCACCCTCCGGGCCATGGTCAGCGACCACACCCCCAGTGAGGAAATCGACAGTGCCTTCTCCGAGCTGACGGTCTGGGGACAGCAGCAGAAGGCCGCCGCATTCGCCGCCCTGTGCGCCCGCACCGCCGCCCTTGTGGAAGCCATGGCCGATTCCCACACCCTCAGCTGGCAGAATTTCCTATAATCGCCGCACCTGGTAAAAAATCGGCCGCTCTTGCTTTTTTCCCGCTTTCATGGTAAAATGCTGAAAAAGGTATGGAAAGGAGCGGTCTGCGTGCGACGATTGCTTGCATTATTGGGTGCCTGCCTGCTGGCGGCGTGCCTTGTGGTTGTTCCGGCATCGGCGGAAACCTGCGCCTCGAAGGTGGACCTGCTGTGCACCGTCAATGCTGACGGCGACTGCATGGTGGTGGCCACGGTGGTGCTGAATTTGGAGAGTGTCACCGACCAGATGTTTTTCCCGGTGCCAACCAACGCCAAAAATATTCGGCTCAATGGCAGCGGCGTTTCCACCACCCAAAGCAAAGGCGCAACCCTGGTGGACATCAGCCGGATCGTCCGGGATTATGTAGGCCCGGCTTCCATTCGGTTGGAATACACCGTGCCCAAGGCGGTAACCTACAACCCGCCGCTGAATCCTGACGGCACGGTCAAGAAAGAAGAAAAGAATAAGAAGGAAAAGGAAAAGCTTCTGGAATTTCAGCTGCCTCTGGTGTGCGGATTTGACTATCCGGTGCAGTCTATGAGCTTCACCATCACCATGCCCACAGCCCAAATGACCCGCAAGCCCACCTTCTCCAGCACCTACCGCAAGGACAGCATCGAGTCCGACCTGACCTTCCAGATTTCCGGCAGTCAGATCGTCGGTTCCAGCACCACCGTCCTCAACGACCACGAGGCCGTGACCATGACCATGCAGGTGCCCCAGGAGATGTTCCCCAGTGTCAGCACCTACATCCGGGAGGGAACCCCCGAGCTGGTGCCCATGCTGATTTGCGCCGGACTGGCGCTGCTGTACTGGCTGCTGTTCCTGCGCACCGCCCCCCTGGTACGCACCCGGGCCGCCACGGCCCCCGAGGGAATTGCTGCCGGAGAGCTGGGCTGCCGCCTCACCCTGGCCGGCGGCGATTTGACCATGATGGTCTTTTCCTGGGCGCAGCTTGGCTATGTGCTCATCCATCTGGACGGCAACGGCCGGGTGATGCTCCACAAGCGCATGGATATGGGCAACGAACGGGATGCGTTTGAAAACCGGGTGTTCCATCTGCTCTTCGGCAACCGCCGGGTGGTGGATGCCACGGGAAATGCCTACGCCGCGCTGTGCCAGCGGGTGGCCGGTATGATCCCCAATGAACGCACCCTGTACCATGGCAGCTCCGGCAATATGAAGATTTTCCGCTGGCTGTGCTGTGCCTCTCAAGTATTCTGCGGCATTTGCGTGGCCATGAACATGAGCAAAATCCCTTTCCTGCAAGTGCTCCTGGCGATTATTCTGGGTGTTTTCGGCGCCGTCAGCGCTTGGATGATTCAGGATATGGCTTACAGAACCCATCTGCGGGGTAAGGTTCCGGTATACCTGGGCTTTGGCTGTCTGCTGATTTGGATTCTGCTGGGACTGCTCTGCGGCCAGGTATGGATTCCCATCGGCAGCTGCGTGGGCCAGTTCCTGCTGGGCTACTTTGCCGCTTACGGCGGCCGCCGCAGCGACCTGGGCCGCCACGATGCCGGGCAGATTCTGGGCCTGCGTGCTTACCTGAAGCGGCTGCCCCGGGCAGACATTGGCCGTCTGCTGGCCAACGACCCGGATTACTTCTTCAACATGGCCCCCTATGCCCTGGCTCTGGGCATCATCAAGCCCTTTGCCGCCGTCTTTGACCGGCGAAAAATGGACCAGTGTCCCTACTTAATCACCTCCGTCCACGGAAAGCACACCGCCCCGGAGTGGGGCGAGCTGATGGCCGCCACGGCGGACAGCATGGATGCCAAAGCCCGCCGGATGAGCGTGGAAAAATGGCTGACGGTAGACATTCCCCTGCCCCAGCGCCAGCCTCGCCGCCCCCGGCGGAAGACCCCCCGCACCCCTCAGGAATAACGAAACAGGGCTGCTGTACCGTTTGGTGCAGCAGCCCTTTGTCTGTCATTTTCAGCTATTATGATGAATTCTCGTACGTTACTCCCGCATTTCGGCATCCACCGCTTCCAGGCATTTTTCCAAGTAGATTTTCTGGACCGAGGCCACCACGCAGGTGTACAGCAGCCGCTTTTCGTCGCTGGAATCCTCCCCGGACAGCTCGATGGTATCCTGAAGCTCAAAGGTAAAGCGCAGCAGATTTTCGTACTCCTCACAAAAATAGTCGTAGGCCTTGTCCAGGGGATAGGTCTGCTGCTGCAAGCGGATAAACCGGGCCAATGCATCCAGGGACAGCACGCTCTTGGATGCGGCAATAAAAAACAGGTACGCAATCTGCTCCTGGCCATACTGCTTTTTCACCGGGCTGGGAATCAGGCCTTTTTTCACATAGTTGCTGATCATAGAGGAGGTCAATGCCCCTTCTCCCAACGGTGCCAGAAATCCCGCCACATATTTAGCCGCCTGCTCCAGATACAGTCCCACATCGGGAATCTGCGCATACCGGGGCAGGCGAAAATTTTCCACAGAGGCAGCAATCCGCTGCTTGGTTTCTTGTTTCATATCATCACCATGGGCATTATACAAAATGCCGTCCCAAATGTCAATAGTCGAAAACTTAATTTAAGATTCTCTTGACATTGTGAAGCAATACTGATACAATGTTATCGGTTATTGAAAAACCGATTGATCAAAACATCGAGGTATCACCATGAATTTTAAGATTGTTTCGGACTCCTCTTGCAACATTCTGGGCGAGGGAGATCCTTTTTTTGCCAGCGTTCCCATGAAAATCATTGCCGAGAAGGAATATATGGATGCTCCTGGTCTGGATGTGGCCCAGATGGTACAGGACCTGAAAAATCACAAGGGCAAGTCCGGCTCCTCCTGCCCCAACGTGGGCGAATGGCTGGAAGCCTTCGGGGATGCGGATGTCATTTTCGGTGTCACCATTTCCGGCACCCTCTCCGGCAGCTACAGCGCCGCCTGCCACGCCGGTGAGACGTACATGGAGGAGCACCCCGGTCGGAAGGTATTCATCCTGGACTCCATGTCCACCGGCCCGGAGCAGGCCATGGTCTGCGACAAGCTCCGCCAGCTGGCCGAAAGCGGCCTGGAGCCGGAGGAGGTCTATGCTCAGGCACTGGACTACCATGCCCACACCCACACCCTGTTCTGCCTGGAATCCCTGAACAACCTGGCCCGGAACGGCCGCATCAACCCCGCCGTGGCCAAGCTGGCCGGTGTGCTGGGCATTCGGGTCTGCGGCGAAGCCAAGGACGCCCAGATTGCCCCGGTTCACAAGGCCCGGGGCATGAAGAAGGCAGTTCAAGTCCTGCTGGATATGGTCACGGAGCGTGGCTTCCAGGATGGCGGCCGTCTGCGCATTGCCCACTGCTTCGCCCAGGAGCAGGCCCAGGCTATGAAAGAGGCCGTGCTGCGCCGCTACCCCAACGCCCAGATCACCGTCGAGCCGACCACCGCCCTGTGCAGCTTCTACGCAGAAGAAGGCGGCATGCTCATCGGCATGGAGGGCAGCTTCAACACCCACAACCATCACTAAGTTCCCAACGATCCCTCCGCTTGGATTTTTCTGAGCGGAGGTTTTTTCACCAACACGCAAAAACAGCTGCAAGGCAAACGTCTTGCAGCTGTTTTTATCTCTCTTCTTTTACTTCGTGCCGAAAATCCGGTCGCCGGCGTCGCCCAGGCCGGGCAGAATGTAGGCGTTCTCGTTCAGCTTCTCGTCCAGAGCCGCCAGGTAGATCTCCACATCCGGGTGGGCCTTCTGCACGGCCTCCACACCCTCGGGGCAGCCGATGATGTTCATCATAATGATGTTCTTGCAGCCGTGGCGCTTCAGGAAGTCAATGGCTGCAACGGCGCTGCCGCCGGTAGCCAGCATGGGGTCCACCACGAACACCACCCGGTTTTCCACATCCTCAGGCAGCTTGCAGTAGTACTCCACCGGCTTGTGGGTCTCCGGGTCCCGGTACAGACCGATGTGGCCAATCTTGGCAGAGGGAATCAGCGCCACCATATTGTCCACCATGCCCAGGCCGGCCCGCAGCACCGGCACAATGGCCAGCTTCTTGCCGGAGAGCATCCGGCACTTGGCAATGGCCATGGGGGTTTCCACCGTGACCTCCTCCGTGGGCAGGTTCCGGGTTGCTTCGTAGCACATCAGACCGGCAATTTCGCCGACCAGCTCCCGGAATTCCTTCACCGGGGTGTCCTTGCTGCGCAGAATCGCCAGCTTGTGGTGAATCAGAGGATGGTCCATTACGTGAACAGTTGCCATGATACGTTTTCTCCTTTGTTTCTATATAGTAAATAAGGGTATATTGTGTCGGCAGGGCTGACTGGCAGTGCCGCCGATGCCGCTTAGGTCGTTCCCTGCTGCCGTTCCAGCCGCTCTCGCTCGGCCTGGCTCAGGCGCAGATAGTTGGGGCTTAGGGCCGCCCCGTCGCCCGGCTCTCCGGCGGCGATTTTCTGTGCCGCCAGCAGGGCAACGCCCTCCGCCCGCTGGTGGAGCCGGTGCTCCGGGGGCAGAACCAGGCCGGGAATTCTGTCCTGCAAGGTGCGGTAGGTCAGGCTGCTGCCATCGCCCACCAGGAAAACGGGACCGCTGACAGCTTCCAGCTCCTGGGCCAGTTCCTCCAGCGCAATGGCCCGGTCCGGGGTCAGCCGGGTCAATGTCCCCGCCTTGGCTTGGAACAGGGCATTATATACCTGGGCACGCCGGGCATCCATGCAGGCGCAGACCGTGCCCTCCCAGACTCCCAGGGACAGGGCCATGGCTTCCAGGGTGGACACGCCATAGCAGGGCAGCTCCGCCCCCCAGGCAAATCCCTTGGCCGCCGCCACGCCGATGCGCACCCCGGTAAAAGAACCGGGTCCGGCCGCCACCGCCACGGCATCTACGTCCGAAACCGTGCAGCCGCACTGGGCCAGCACATCCTGGGCCATCACCAGCAGGGTCTGGCTGTGGGTCAGCCCCGTATTCTGGTAGGCTGCCCCTTCCAGCACGCCGTCGTGCAGCAGCGCCACGGAGGCCGCCTTGGCACTGGTTTCAAAGGCTAAAATCCGCAAGGGAATCCCCTCCTTCTATGGTAATGCGCCGGGTGGTGTCGTCCAGCTTTTCGATGGATACGGTGATGGCACCGGCCATGGCCTGGGCCACATTCTCGCTCCATTCCACGGCGCACACGCCGCCCCGGTCCAGGTAGTCCTCCCAGCCGATGTCCCACAAATCCTCACAGCTTTGCAGCCGGTACATGTCAAAGTGGAACAGGGGCAGGCGGCCGCCCAGGTATTCGTTGACAATGGTATAGGTGGGGCTTGTAACCATGTCGGTATAGCCCAGCCCCCGGGCCAAACCACGGGTAAAGGCGGTTTTCCCCGCCCCCAGATCCCCCCGGTAGGCGATCACCGCCCCGGCGGCAACCACCGCCCCCAGAGAAGCCCCCAAGGCCTCCGTCTGCTCCGGACTGTTTGTGATAAATTCCATAGTGTACTTCCTTTTGGCTTCTCCTTTAGGAGAAGCTGGCAAAAATCTTTGATTTTTGACTGATGAGGTGGCAGCACCCTATCCGTCAACGGTGCACTCCGGCGAATCGCTCTGGCGGCTGGTCATATGATTCCAGATATCATCGCAGACCCTTTGAAAGTGCATTTGAATATCCCGATTGGAATAGCGCAGAACCAGGCAGCCCAGGTTTTCCAAGTCCCTGTCCCGTTTTCTGTCTCTTTCCTGATTGGCTGCATCGTAATGTTGGGAACCATCCACCTCAACCACGATTTTCACCGAGGCGATGTAAAAATCCACAATATATGACCCAAGGACTTTTTGCCGGTGAACCGTAACCGGCAGCTGTTTCAGGCAGTCGTACCAAAGATGCCGCTCCTGGGGTGTCATATTCCGGCGCAGATTTCGGGCATTTCCTGCAAGCTTCGGATTGTATATCTGGTTCATAGGTCAGCCTCCTATTCGCCTAACTGCCAGCTGCTATTCGGTGCGTTCTGCACACCTCATCAGCCGCCGCTGGCGGCAGCTTCTCCTCAAGGAGAAGCCTTAGGACTTACTGTGCGTTTTTCAGCTTTTCTGCCTGGTCTGCGGTGGCTAGGGCGTTGATGATTTCGTCCAGGTCGCCGTTCATAACGGCGTCGATGCGGTACAGGGTCAGGTTTACCCGGTGGTCCGTCACCCGGCCCTGGGGGAAATTGTAGGTGCGGATGCGCTCGTTGCGCATGCCGGTGCCCACCTGGCTGCGGCGCAGGCCGGTGACCTCGCTGCTGAGCTTTTCCTGCTCGATTTCATAGAGCTTGCTGGCCAGCATCCGCATACACTTCTCCCGGTTTTGCAGCTGGCTCCGCTCCTCCTGGCAGGCCACCACAATGCCCGTGGGCTTGTGGATCAGCCGGACGGCGGAGCTGGTCTTGTTCACGTGCTGGCCGCCGGCGCCGCTGGCCCGGTAGACCTGCATCTCGATGTCCGCCGGATTGATCTGCACGTCCACTTCCTCCATCTCCGGCAGCACCGCCACCGTGGCGGTGGAGGTATGGACCCGGCCGCCGGATTCTGTCTCCGGCACCCGCTGAACACGATGCACGCCGGACTCGTACTTCATCCGGGAATAGGCCCCACGGCCGTTCAGAATGAAGTCCGCCTCCTTCACGCCGCCAAGCTCCGTTTCGTTGTAGTTCAGCAGCTCCAGACCCCAGCCCATTTTGGCGGCGTACATGGAGTACATCCGAAACAGGCTGTGGGCAAACAGGGCGCTCTCCTCCCCGCCAACGCCGCCACGAATTTCCACAATCACGCTTTTTTCGTCGTTGGGGTCCTTGGGCAGCAGCAGGATTTGCAGCTGGGCAAACAGCTCCTCTTTCTTCTGCTTAGCCTGGGCGTACGTCTCCTGGCACAGCTCCTTCATCTCCGGATCGCCCATCAGCTCCTGGGCCTCGTCCATGTCCTGCTGGGCCTGGCGATAATCCCGGTAGCAGTCCACGATTGGCTCCAAGTCGTTTTTCTCCCGCAGCAGCTTCGCCGCCCGCTGGGGGTCAGCATAGAAATCCGGCTGCTCCGAACGGGCACACAGCTCCTCATATTTGTTGCAAATGGCTTCCAGTTTTTCTACCATTTTCCAATCTCCATAGGGTAATTACACAGTTTTTCGACATTTTTCCAGACATAGCCCCATGCTTTCCGGGCAAATTAACAACGCCGGAACACATGCAGCACACAGCTGGCGGTGTCCGTCAGGGTCTGGGTTTTGGCCAAGCGCTCTGCCCCTGCCTTGCTGATGCGGAACACATGGGGCGTCATGGCCAGCAGATTCTGCACCTGCTGCCCCTCCACCGTAAAGGTAAAGCGAATGGGCACGGAGCAGACCCCTTCAAATCCCGGCAGCGGCTTCTGGGGATGGGGCTGCTTGGGCAGGACCTGGTCATAGATGATCTCTTTCAGCCCCAGAAGGTGGTCCGGCTGAGCCAGCACCTGGAAAAAATAGCCTCCCGGCCGCAAGACCCGGTGAAATTCCGCCGCTTCCGTCAGGGCAAACAGGCTGGTAATCAAACCGGCGCTGCCGTCCTCCACAGGGATATGGGCAGCGGTGGCACACAGCCACTGGGCCTGCTTATAGGTTCCGGCAGCGCAGCGCACCGCTTCCTTGGAAATATCCAGCCCGGTCAGGGGTGCCCCCAGAGCCTGGGCCAGCTGCACGCCGTAATAGCCCTCGCCGCAGCCCACGTCCAGCACCGGACCGGATGCGTTCAGGGACTTTGCCGTATCCATCAGGGTCTGGGCAATGGGGGCATAGAAGCCCGCCTGCAAAAATTCCCGGCGGCTGCGCACCTGCTCCCGGGTATCCCCCGGATTTCGGGAATGCTTCAGCTGTACGCTCAGCAGATTGACATAGCCCTGGCGGGCAATGTCGAAACTATGATGCTCGGCGCAAACCCACTGCCGATCCTGAACCGTCAGTGGCTGGCCGCAAATTGGACAACGTAAATTCATGCCGCAACCCTCCATTCTTTAGTATATCCTATTTTTGAGGATACGTCAAACTGAAAAAGCCCCGTCTGCCGGGAAATTTCCAGCAGACGGGAAAAAGGGGATGTTTTTCTTGAAATTCTGGCAACATCGCCGCCGTCTCGCCGGAATGCTGGCGCTGGTACAGGGGGCGGTCCTCTGCGCCGGCCTGGCGGCACCTGCACAGGCCAGCGAAAACGTGCCCTATGTGGCGCTGACCTTTGACGACGGCCCCTCCGGCCGGTATACCCGGCGGCTGCTGGACGGGCTGTATGACCGGGGCGTTCACGCTACCTTCCTGCTGTGCGGCTACCGGCTGAAGGACTACCCGGAGCTGGCCCAGCGGATGGTGGACGAGGGCCACGAAATCGGCCTGCACGGCTATTCTCACAAGGCTATGAAGGACATGAGCCGCCGGGATATCGCCGCCGAGCTGACAGACACCCAGGCCCTGCTGCCGCCGGATTACCAACCGGTGTTCGTCCGCCCGCCTGGCGGTCTTGCCAGCGACAGTGTCCGCCAGGTTGCCCAGGCCCGGAGGCTGGCCCTGCTCCACTGGTCGGTAGATCCCAAGGACTGGGACTGCCGAGACCCCGGCCCGGTGAAGGAACGGGTTCTGAATAACATTCAGGACGGAGACATCGTCCTGCTGCACGACCTATCTGCCAGTTCCGTCACCGCCGCCCTGGAAATCGTGGACACCCTCTTAGAGCGGGGCTATCAAATCGTCACCGTCTCCCAGCTGGCCAAAGTCCGAAACAAGTCCCTCACCCCAGGAAAAACTTACAGCAGCTTTCCGCCGCCGAACCGCTAAGGCATCATAGGGCGGCAAAAAACGCCCGAATATCCGCCTGGGACGCCTGGATGCGGCCCTGCTGGCACTGGGGCTTGCCGCCGCCCCGGCCCTGAAGGGCCTGGGTCATGGCCTTGCCCAAGGGCCGCAGGTCCTCCCCCTGGCCCATCAGGCAGAAGCCGTAGCCCTCCTCGTCGTTGCCGCTGAACACCGCCGCCCGGCCGCCGCAGCTTTGGGCAATGGCTTCCGCCAGCAGCCGCTGGGCCGTGCCGTCCAGCCCCTCCTCAAAGTGGAGGGTGTCACCCTGGCCTTGGTATCCGGCGGCAATATAGCCGAAAATCCGCCGCTCCAAGCTGTTTAAGCGGTATTTCTGCTCCGAGAGCACCTGGTTCATCCGCTGGGCTGCCGCCCCGGTCTGGTGGAGCTGGGCGGAAAACGCCTGGCTCACCAGCTTGTTCTGGGCATAGCTGGTATTGAGCAGGGCCAGGGCCTGGCCGCCGCAGGCCATCTCCATCCGGGTGCCGCCCCGGAAATTCACGGCGCTGAGCAGCTTGATCAGGCCGATTTCCCCGGTGCGCCCAACATGGGTGCCGCAGCAGGCGCAGCAGTCGTAGCCCGGAATCTCCACGATCCGCACCGGCCAGGGCAGCGCCCGCTTGGTGCGGTAGGTCACGTTTTCCAGCTCCTGCGGGGTGGGAATCCAGCATTTCACCGGCAGATCCGCCCACACTGCCTGGTTTGCCAAAGCTTCCAGCTCCGGCAAATCCTCCGCCGGAATCACGCAGTCAAAGTCGATGGTGGTCACGTCGGCGCCCATGTGAAAGCCAGTGTTGTGGCAGCCGTAACGGCTGTGGAGAATGCCGGAGACAATGTGCTCGCCGGAGTGCTGCTGCATCCGGGCAAACCGGGGGCCGTAGTCGATGGTGCCTTCCACGGCGGCTCCCACCTCCAGGGGGCCGTCGCACAGGTGGATCACCACCCCGTCCCGCTCCTGGGTGTCCAGCACCCGGACGGAGCCAAGGTGCCCGGTGTCCCCGGCCTGGCCGCCGCCCTCAGGATAGAAGGCCGTGGCATCCAGGATAACGGCATAGCGGTCTTTTTCTCCCGTGCAGCCGACTACCCGGGCGGCAAATTGGGTCATGTGGGAATCTTCATAGTAAAGGGCTTGTGTGGACATAGGGGCATGCCTCCATCAGAATAGTACTCAAAGTATACCACATCGGCTCTTTGATTGCAATGCGCAGCCCCGGCCTCGGTACCACAGCAGCTGCACGCTTGCCGCAGGCCGGTTTCCTTTCCGACTTGGAGCTTACACAATCTTGCAGCAGACTTTGCAAAAAAATGCTGGCCTTTTTTGTATTTTCGGTGTAGAATAGAGGAAAATGATATGAGGTGATGATATGCCTTCCAGCTATGCCCACTACCGTTTCGGCAAGCAGGTGCTGCCCGCGCTGCCCCCGGAGGCACGGCAGTGCGTGACCCGGTTTCGCCGGATGTTCGACCTGGGCACCCAGGGCCCAGACTTTTTCTTTTATTTTAACCCGGTGATGTCCACCGCCATTGGCAGCCTCGGCTCTCATTTCCACACCCAGAGCGGCCAGATATTCTTCCCCAAGGCCTGCCAGGCCGCTTCCAGCGAGGCGGCACAGGCTTATCTGTATGGCCTGCTGTGCCACTACTGCCTGGATTCCGCCTGCCATCCGTTTGTGGAAGCCAAGGATTCCAGCGGGGAAGCCGGTCACGTGGCCTTGGAATCCGAATTTGACCGCTATCTTCTGGCCATGGACGGCGTGGAAAGCCCCCACACCTTCCACCTGGGCCCCAAGCTGAAGCTCACCCGGGGCGAGTGCATGACGGTGGCCCAGTTTTACCCCCCGGCCACCGGTGCCAACGTATTCCAAGCGGTGCGGATCATGGCCTTTGCCCTGAAATTCCTGGCAAATAAAAACCGCAAGCGCATCCGGCAGATTCTGGGTGTGAAGCCCAGTCTGCGGGACAGCCTGATTCCCGAAGATCCGGTAGAAGCCTTCGCCCGGATGGACAGCGAGCTGCTGGCCCGGTTCAACCGCGCTGTAAAAGGATATCCCGCCATGCTGGCCCAGCTGCAAGCGCATATGGCCACCGGCGAAGCCTTGGGCGAGGATTTTGCACCGCCCTTCGGCAATACCTAATACCAAAACGGAAACGGGGGGAAATACGGATGAAAGACAAATTCAAACTTACGGCGCTGGAGCGCAGCTGGGTGCTCTATGACATTGGAAACTCCGCCTTTGTGCTGATGGTTTCCACACTGATTCCCATCTACTTCAACGCCTTGGCCTCTGCCGACGGTCTGAACGAGGACCTGTACTTAAGCTACTGGGGCTATGCCGGCTCTCTGGCTACCATCTTGGTGGCCATCATCGGCCCCCTCTGCGGCGCTCTGGCTGACCGGAACTTCAAAAAGCCCATTTTCCTGCTGTGTATGGCAGTCGGCGCCATTGCCTGCGCCGCTTTGGGTCTCAGTGGGCATTGGCTGCTGTTCTTGGCTGTGTTTGTTCTGGCCCGGGTGGGCTATTCCTCCAGCCTGGTGTTCTACGACTCCATGCTGCCGGAAATCACCGACAGCCGCCGGATGGACAAGGTTTCTTCCATGGGTTATGCCTTCGGCTACATCGGTTCGGTGATTCCCTTCGTCATCTGCCTGATTCTGGTGCTGGGCCACGGCGCTTTCGGCCTGAGCCAGAGCACCGCCATGGCCATCGCCTTCCTGGTCACTGCCGGCTGGTGGGTGCTGTGCTCCCTGCCGCTGCTCCGGCGCTACCGCCAAACCGCCTTCGTCTCCCGGGGCGAAAGCCCTATGGGTGAGTCCTTCCGTCAGCTGCGCCGCACCATCCGGGATGCCAGAAAGGATAAGCACATCTTCCTGTACCTGCTGTCCTTCTTCTTCTTTATCGACGGCGTTTACACCATCATCGATATGGCCACTGCCTATGGCGCAGCCTTGGGACTGGACACCACCGGTCTGCTGCTGGCACTGCTGTTGACCCAAATCGTGGCCTTCCCCTGCTCCATTCTCTTTGGTCGGCTGTCTGCCAAGTATGATACCGGTCTGCTGATCAAGGTCTGCATCGCCGCCTACACCGGCATCACTCTGTTTGCCGTATTCCTGGCCAGCCAGTGGCAGTTCTGGGTGCTGGCCATTCTGGTGGGCATGTTCCAGGGCGGCATTCAGGCCCTCAGCCGCAGCTACCTGGGCAAAATCATTCCCGCCAACCGCAGCGGTGAATTCTTCGGTCTGATGGACATCTGCGGCAAGGGTGCTTCCTTCATCGGCATGCTGCTGGTGTCGATCGTGAGCCAGCTCACCGCCGGTGTCACGGTGAATGTCTTCGGCCTGACTTTGCAGAACGAAAACATCGCCGTCTCCGCCCTGCTCATCATGTTTGCCGCCGGCTACATCCTGTTCAGTAAAGCTGACAAGCTGAACAAAGCCCAGCAGACCTCGCAATCTTAAACGCAGAAAGCGGCCCCCAGATTGGGAGCCGCTTTTTTGCTGCTTTGCACAGCTAGTTGTGATTTTCTATCCCAGCAAGCTTCATTTTGCCGCCAGCTGGGTGTCGAAGCCCATGTCCACCAGGGTGTGGAACGCCTGCCAGGCTTCCTCCGGGATGTGCTGGGGCAGCTGATAGCCCTTCTTGGCATACAAATCCATCCGCTGGAAATCTCCCACAATGACACTGACGGCAGCATTTTCCGTCATGCCCTGGGCCAGGGCATCCTCCAGATAGCGCTCCACGCTCACCTGTGGCGACGTGACCCGGAAGCTTTGCTCCGGCCAGTACACGCCCATGGCGGCGCAAATCCGCCGCTCCATAAAGGGCTGGTGCACGCCCAGGATGCGGCCATGGGGAATCCCCTGTTCTTCCAGCATTGCCCGGGTAAAGAGGATGTTTTCCGCCGTATTGGTGGAGCGGTCCTCCAACAAAATAGCCTCCTCCGGCACGCCGCATTCCATGGCCGTCCGGGCAAAAATCACCGCCTCCGGCTCCTGCATCAGCCGCTTGGTGTTCCGGCCCAAGCCGCCGGTGAACAAAATCCGGGGGGCATACCCTTGCAGATACAGCTGGGCCGCCCGCCGGGCGATGTTGGTGTTGAAATTGCCAAAGCTTACAATGCAGTCTGCTTCTTCCAGGGCTTGGTGCATCCCCAGATAGTCCCACAGCACCTGCAACGGTTGCAAATAGTTCATAGTCCCTCCAGAAAACAGCCGCCGGGGCATTTCCCCGGCGGCATGGTTTTTTAGCAATACTTGGCGATGGCGGCGGCGATCATGGCAGCGCTCTCGTCCACGATGGCCATGTCGGACTCCACCAGCTCTGCCAGCGGGGCTCGGACACTGCCGCAGTCGGGCGCACCCTGCTTGCGCAGAATAGCCTTGATCACGGCGTACATGTTGCCGTGGGCAGAGCACATCTTGTAGATGATCCGGCAGCAGTCGTTCTGGATCTCCAGAGCCTTGTCAAGCTCCCCAGCCTTAACGCAGCGGAACAGCTCGTTGTACAGCTCCGGCATTGCGCCGTAGGTGCCGCCGATGCCGCCGGTGGCGCCCATGACCAGGCCGGAAATCAGCTGCTCGTCGGGACCGTTGAACACGATGGCACCCTCGTCCCGCCACATCTGGATGTCCTGGGTGGGCATGGAGGAGTTCTTCACGCCGATGACCCGGGGATTTTTCAGCATTTCCTTCAGCAGGGGCACGCTCAGGGCCACGCCAGCCAGCTGGGGAATGTTGTAGATGATGAAATCGGTGTTGGGGGCGGCGGCGCTCATGTCATTCCAGTACTTGGCAATGGCATAGGGGGGCAGCTTGAAATAGATGGGAGGAATGGCAGCGATGGCATCCACACCCAAAGACTCCGCATGTGCAGCCAGCTCCATGGAGTCGGCGGTGTTGTTGCAGGCCACGTGGGCGATGACGGTGAGCTTGCCCTTGGCTTCGGCCATGACATTTTCCAGCACCAGCTTCCGCTCTTCCTTGCTCTGGTAAATGCACTCGCCGGAGGAACCGCCCACGTACAGGCCCTTCACGCCCTTGGCGATGAAGTACCGGGTCAGCTCCCGGACAGCGGTGGGGTTGATCTTGCCTTCTGCATCGTAGCAGGCGTAAAACGCAGGGATAATACCCTCGAATTTGGTTGTATCTTTCATGATAATACCTCGTTTTTTTGAAATTCAAACAGGAAAACAACAGTGGCTTAGCCGTGACGGAGACAGCCCTCTCCGCCCAGTGTACCCACTGGGCACCTCCCCCAGAGGGGGAGGCAAGTTTGCTTCGTCAAAAGCAGGTGGGCCGTCGGCAGCTTAGCCCTTGACGGCGCCCATAGTGATGCCCTTGGTGAAGTACTTCTGGAAAATCAGGA
Source organism: uncultured Oscillospiraceae bacterium (assembly GCA_963560135.1). Lineage (GTDB taxonomy): Bacteria > Bacillota > Clostridia > Oscillospirales > Oscillospiraceae > Faecousia. The sequence continues at coordinate 16,585 of CAUWNA010000065.1, forward strand.
ACACAATGATAATGGGCACGGAAGCCAGGGCAGAACCGGCCATCAGCAGACCATAGTCGGTGGAGCTTTCGCCCTGCATGGTGGAAATACCCAGGGCAATGGTCAGGTTCTTGTTGGCGGTCAGCATAATCAGCTGCATGAAGTAGTCATTCCAGGAGTTGATGAAGGTGAAGATGGCGCAGGCACCAACGCCGGGCTTGATCATGGGGAACATGACATCGGTAAAGGTACGCCACTCGGAAGCGCCGTCAATGCGGCAGGCTTCCACCATTTCCGTGGGGATACCCTCTGCAAACTGTTTCAGCAGGAACACGCCGAAGGGCCAGCCAACGATGGGGAAAATCACCGCCCAGATGGTATCATACAGCTTCAGAGAAGACATTTCCCGCAGCAGGGGGATCAGGATGACCTGCTTGGGCAGCGCCATGGCGCAGACCACCAGGGAGAACACCAGTCCCCGGCCCCAGAACCGCTTCTTTGCCAGCACATAGCCGGCCATGGCGGCAGTCAGGCAGGTCAGCAGCATGGAGGCCACGGACATAAACACCGTGTTCAGCAGCCAGCGCAGAGGTGCCGGAACCGTGGGGCCTGTAATCACGAAGCCAAACAGCTTCAGGTCAAACAGCGGCGCTGTACGCTTGGTCATCAGCCGCTCAAAGTTGCCCAAGTCCCACTCCGAGGGGAACCACACCGGTGTGGTGGAGTTGATTTCCCGGCCGGTCTTGAATGCACCGGTGATGATCCAATACAGAGGGAAAGCGAACAGGAAGGCCATGATGGACACAGCGATGATGGAGAAATACCGATAGAATTTCTCCCGGAAGGCGCTCTGTCCCAGTCGATTCTGATGATTCATATCCTCAATCCTCCCTTACTTTTCCTTGCCCAGCTTAAACTGGACAGCGGACAGGATGGCGATGATGATAGCCAGAATCACACCCATTGCATTGCCATAGCCGTACTTATACAGCTTGAAGGCATTGTAGTAGATGTAGTACATAATGGTCATGGTGGAGTTGTTGGGGCCACCCAGAGTCAGCAGCTGAATCAGCGCAAAGCACTGGAAGGAGTTGATGGTGGTAATGACCAGGATGTACAGGGTGGTGGGCATCATCTGGGGCCACTTGATCTTCCAGAATGCCTGCATCTGGGTAGCGCCGTCCACTTCGGCAGCCTCGACCAGGGACTTGTCCACGTTGTCCAGAGCGGACACGTACAGCACGATGGGCTGGCCCACAGAAGTGGTCAGCAGAATCAGAATGATGCAGCCCAGAGCATACTTGGGATCACCCAGCCAGTTGATGGGGCCGTCCAGCAGTCCGGTAGACTGACCAATGTAGTTGAAAATACCGTAGTAGTTATTAAACATCCACTTCCACACCATGGTGACGGCCACGGAGCCGGTGACCACAGGCAGATAGAAAATGCAGCGGAAAGCGGAGGTTGCTGCCACGTGCATCTTGCTGATGGCGGAGGCCACCCACAAAGAGAATGCACAGGTGACAGGGACAGACACAATGACGATAATCATGGTGTTCCACAGAGCCTTCCAGAAAACCGGGTCGTGGAACAGGGTATTGTAGTTTTGGAAGCCGACGAAGATATCCTCTCGGCCCATCGTCGCATCGAAGAAGCTGGTGTACAGGCACATGATCATGGGGTAGACCACGAACATGACGAAGAAAATCAGAAACGGCGCCAAAAAGATGTAGGACGTGACCGTTTCGTGAACCATAAGCCGCCGAGAATTTTTATTGACGGCAACTCTCTTGTTTTCCAAGAATATTCCCCCCTCAGTGGATGTAAGAGGTAATTGCGAGAGGTGAACGCTGTTCTGTTCCTTGTTCACGTCTCACGATTACCTCTTACTGCTTGCTCTTGCTTATCCAAAGCGCCCCTCCCCCTGCCGGGAAGGGGCGCTGGTTCAGTTAAACCACAGAATCCGAAGCGGATTACTTGCCGTTAGCCTGGTTCACATACTCCTCAACAGCAGCGGTGATGGCTTCCACGGTGCCGTCGGAAGCGCCGACCTTCTGCAGCATGTTCCACCATGCGGTACGAGCCTCAGCCCAGCCGGTGGTGACCTGGTAGTAGTCGCCCAGCAGAGGCATCAGGACGTTGTACTCAGCCATGATCTCGTTGTCGGCCCAGATGTTGGACAGATCAGCGCCCTCAGCGGTGTCACGGACAGCGAAGTAGTTGGCAGCCTTGACAGCGTCAGCGGTAGCAGCGGAGTCGCAGAAGTACTTAACGAAGGTCTTAGCAGCCTCGATCTTGGCGGGATCGCCGTTGTCGAAGATACCGAAGCCCCAGATGCCGCCCTGCAGCTTGGGTTCGCCGTCAGCGGGGAAGGCCAGGAACATGATCTCGTCGCCGTTGGCGGTCAGGCCAGCGCCGGTGTTAGCGGTGTTGGGGTTCAGCTGCTGGGCAATGTTCCAGCAGAAAGCCACGTTCAGAGTGCCGTTGTAGAACAGAGCGATCTCGTCGCCGCCAGCGATACCGGCGTCAAACTTGATGGCCTCGTTGTCGTACAGCTTCTTCAGAGCAGCGATGTTCTCATCGGAGCCCCAGGTGTACTCGGTGTGCTCGGGGTTGGTGAAGGTGCCGCCGCACAGGTTGTTCACCAGTGCGCGGGTGCCCTGGTCACCGCCCTGACCGACGCAGTAGACAGCGCCGACCTGAGCCTTGGTGTACTCATGGACAGCAGCGATGGCCTTCTCGAAGTCCTCGACAGACTTCCAGGTGTGGGTGTCTTCGTTGATGTACTGCATAGCGCCGGCAGCCTCGAAGACGGTCTTGTTGATGGCCATGCAGTGCGCAGTCATGACCAGGGGGTACTCGTAAGCAGTGGCATCGTCAGCGAAGCAGGCGGCCAGAGCAGCGGGGTTGATTTCAGCCTTGTCGGTCTCGTCGAACAGATCAGCGATGTTGACCATCTTGCCCTTGGCGCCCCAGTTGGCAACCAGACGCTCGGGTCCTTCCATGATCAGGTCGGGAGCAGCGTTGCCCTCGATGGCGGTGTTCACCTTGTCGTCGCCGTCGGCGTAGGTCAGGTACTCAACAGTGACCTTGATGCCGGTCTCGGCCTCAAACTTGGCCATCAGTTCGTCCACAGTAGCCTGGGTGCCCCAACCACCGATGGGGTAGGTCCACAGGGTGATTTCCTTAGCAGCCTCGGGGGCAGCGGGAGTCTCGGCAGCCTGGGTCTCGCCGGCAGCGGCGGGAGCCTGGGTCTCAGGAGCCTTGGTGGGCTCTTCAGCCTTCTCCACGGAGCAGGCGCACAGGCCCAGAACCATGACCAAAGCCAATGCAAGTGCGATGAGCTTTTTCATTGTGTTTCCTCCTACAATAAAAAATAATCTGTTATGCTTTACGGCCGTGAGCCGATAGAGCCAAATGAGATTCGCCCCTATGATGATGAACCCAAAAGAGGCATTACGCTTTTGCATGGTTTTTTGTGCAACACAACGTTTACAGCACTCATATTACATCAACAGATGGTCAATGTCAACAAGTAACTTGAAAATAATTTTTAGAAACGCCGTTTTCCGAAAAGATTTTCCATTATGTACAAGAAAACGTTTCCAATTTTTTGCACTGTGACGAAAGTAAGCCGCTGGCGCTGCCAAGCCTTGAAAAGGGCGAGCGCTTTGCGTATAATGTTACCGTTCGATTCGTCGGATATTTCCCATTTATTACCAATCTATCGAGGTTTGCTGCTATGAAGAAACACATTCTCTGCTTTGGCGACTCCAACACCCATGGTTACTGCGCCGATCCGGCCGACTGTGCCGACGGCGGTATCCGCTTTAACGAAAGCGAGCGCTGGACCATGCGCCTACAAGCGGCCCTGGGGGATGACTACCTGGTGACGGAGGCGGGCCTGTCCGGCCGGACCACCTGTTTCCCGGACCCCATCCACGAGGGACTATGCGGACTGGATTGCATCTATCCCTGTCTGAAAAGCCACGAGTTCATCGACCTGCTCATCATCATGCTGGGCACCAACGACACCAAGGACCGCTTCTATGCCAGCGCTGCCTGCATCGGCATCGGCATGGCCCGGCTGGTGAAGAAGGCCATGGACACCGACTGCTGGGGCGGCAAAAAGCCCAACATTCTGGTGATTGCGCCGCCTCCCATTGGCGAAGGCATGCTACAAAGTCCCGTGGCCGAAACCATGGGCACCGGCTGCGTGGAGCGCTCTGAGCAGCTGGCCCGGTACTATGAAGAGCAGTGCCGCCTGCTGGGTGTTTCGTTCCTGGATGCCGGCAAGCTGGGCTGTGAATTTAACCAGATCGATTTCATGCACCTGACCAAGAAGGGACACGCTGCGTTGGCAGCCGCTTTGGCGGAGAAAGTCCCGGAACTGCTGGAACGGTAAACGCCGCCGCTCCGGGCTGATGCGGGCATTAAAAAAAACCGCCCCTGGCGGGGCGGCTTTGCGTCAATTTTGCCATATGTCAATCGTCGATTTCCAATTCTTCCGCTTCCTGCGGCATGAAAGGCTTGAACATGGGCTCAATCAGGAAGCTGCTCAGCAGCGCCGCTACCGACGGCAGGAAGAACAGCGGCACCACCAGCCGGGCACACAGCAGCAGGCTTCCCCCGGTAAGGATGCCCACCACCAGTGTCCGGGGCAGATTGGCGGCCGACAGCAGCACCGTGTTTTTCAGCAGCCCCAAAAAGCTGTTTTCAAACCGGGACAGCATGGGCAGCAGCACCCCCAGCGTTCCCAGCATCATCGCCAGGAGCACCAGTGCCAGAGACAGCAGCACCCAGCTGCCCCCTGCCGCCACTGTGTTCCAGGCCAGCACCCCCAGCTTCACCGCCAGGTACGCCACCGCCACGCATACCAGCCCCGGCCCGATGCCCGGCAGGAAATTCCGGCGGTAGACCTGCCAAAACCGACTCCAGCTGTGCTTGTCTCCCTGGCGCATGGACCGGAAGGATGCATCATACAGCGCAGCACCTGCTGCCCCGATGCCCACCACCGGCAGGCATCCCAGCAGGAAAAACAGGCTGAGAAAAATGGCATCGGTGATGTTGCTCATGGTAATCATCAGACCGCTGTCAGGATTGAACAGATTACGAAACATACTAGCGCCTCCAAAATCGTTTTCTCCATTCTATCACACAGCAGGCCGATTGTCACCGATATTTTCATACCGGGGTTGCATTCCCGCTGTTGCGGTGTTACACTAGTTTCAACATTCCCCGCCCAGGAGGGGCGGATCTCCGCACACCACCTACTTTATATTACTAGGAGGAATCTCATCATGGATCGTGAAAAAATGCTTGCGCAGCGCCAGTGGATTCGAGATCAGCTGGCAAATGTGGCCGACTTCTGGCTGAAAAACGGCATGGACCCCGTAAACGGCGGCATCTACACCTGCCTGGACCGGAAGGGCAAGGTCTTCTCCACCGACAAGAGCGTGTGGATGCAGGGCCGCTGCGGCTGGACCTATGCCTACCTGTGCCACGTCTACGGCGTGCGCCCGGAGTGGCTGGCCGCTTCCAAGAGCTGCATTGACTTCCTGGAAAAGTATTGCGTCAACCACGAAGCCGGCGGCCGTCTGTACTTCACCGTCACCGGCGACGGCAAGCCCCTGCGTCAGCGCCGCTACTGCTTCAGCGAAGCCTTCTACTGCCTGGCCAATGCCGAGTATTACGGCCTCACCGGGGAGAAGGAGCACCTGGAGCGGGCACGCCGGGCCTATGACATGTACTGGAATCTGAACCACGGCATGCCCGACCCCACCGGCATGGGCCCCAAGACCATTGCCGAAACCCGCACCGGCCGCAGCCTGGGCATTCCCATGATCATCCTCAACGTCACCGGCGTGATGAAGCGGGTAGACCCGGAGATGTCCGAAGTGTATGACCAGCGGGCCAAGGAGTGCATCGACGACATTTTCAACTACCATGTCAAACCCGACCTCAAGTGCACCCTGGAAAATGTGGCCCCCGACGGCACGCCCCGCCTGGACGTCACCGAAGGCCGCATGGTAAACCCCGGCCACGACATCGAGTGCAGCTGGTTCCTGATGGACTACGCCAACAGCGTTGGCGACAAGGCCCTCCATGAGAAGGCCATCAACGTCTTCGACATGGCCTTCAACATGGGCTGGGACAAGGAGTACGGCGGCATTCTGTACTTCATGGACTGCCTGGGCAATCCCCCGGAGGCTTACGAGCACGACATGAAGCTGTGGTGGCCCCACAACGAGGCGCTGATTGCCTCCCTGATGATCTACCGGGATACCAAGGAGGAAAAGTATCTGGCCATCTTCGACCAGGTTCTGGATTACTGCCAGCGTTACTTTGCCGACGAGTACGGCGAGTGGTACGGCTACCTGCGCCGGGACGGCCAGCCCACCCAGCCTGCCTGCAAGGGTTCCACCTTCAAGGGCCCCTTCCATGTGCCCCGCTGCCTGATCCTGGTGGAGCAGATGATGAACGAAATTCTGGGCGAATGATCCCAGCCGCTGCCTAGGGCGGGTTTTTACCCGCCCTAGCTTTTTGAAATTCTATTTCCTTTTTCGGAGGTTGGACATGGACGAACAAATCGATATTCTTGAGCGGATACACGCCGCCTATTTTCAGCTTACCACCACGGAGCGAAAAGTGGCCGATTATGTGTTGTCCCAGCCTGGGCAGGTACAGTTCATGTCCATCACCCAACTGGCGGACGAATGCGGTACCGCTGAGGCCAGCATTTCCCGCTTCTGCCGCACCCTCAAGCTGAAAGGCTTCAACGCCTTCAAAATCGAGCTGGCCCGGCACTGCGCCGGCACTGCTGCCAAACCTCTGACCCAAGAACCGGAAACCGTCACCGGCTGCGCTGCCCAGGTTGCACGCTCCGCTGCGGATGCCGTGAACCAAACCGTGGAGCTGATTGAGCCGGAGAAGACCATGCAGGTCGTCTCCCTCATTGAGCAAGCCCCTCGGGTGATCTGCATGGGTTCCGGCGGTTCCATGATCATGGCGGACGAATGCGCCCACCTGTTTTCCACCGTGTCGCAAAAATTCTATGCCGTGGCCGACTCCCATCTGCAAATGTCCTGTGTGGCCACCTTGGAGCCAGGGTCTGTGGTCATACTCTTTTCTTACTCCGGCGCTACAACAACCGGCCTGCAAATTCTGGATTTCGCCAAATCTCGGGGAATTCATACCGTTTTGGTCACCAGATTCTACAAATCTCCGGCAGCCAAACTGGCGGAGGTGGTGCTGCGCTGCGGCTCCACAGAAGGCCCGTTCCAGTTTGGTTCCGTCCCTGCCCGTATTGCCCAGCTGGTTGTGCTGGACGTGCTGTTCCAGGAATATTACCAGCGCAACCGTGCCCAATGTCAGCAATCCGTCCAGGCCATCGCCTCTGCACTTTCCGATATGCATGTGTAATTACCCCCCGGGTTCGATACATGGCAGTGGACAAAAAACCTTCCCCCGGGGGAAGGTGGCTCGCCGCAGGCGAGACGGATGAGGAACGGTGAAACCTTCCGAAATGGATGCACCAAAACAAAACGCACCCACGAACATAAACCACCCCACTTGGCTCTCCCCCCGGGAGAGCTGGCACGGCTTAAGCCGATCCCACAATTGTCAATTTCTTATTTTTCGGAGCATTTATGGAGTATTTATCCCAATTTTTGATTATTCTCGGCTTTTCTCTGGCTGGCGAATGCTTGCAGCGTTGGATTCCCCTGCCCATTCCCGCCTCGGTTTATGGACTGGTGCTGCTGTTTGCGGCGCTGTGTCTGAAGATTGTCAAGCTGGAGCAAATTCGCCGGGCTGGCAGCTTTCTGATTTCCATTCTGCCCGTTTTGTTCGTCTCCCCGGTTGTGGGGATTCTGGAAAACTGGGGGCTGATTCAGGGAGCGCTGGTGCCGGTTTTTTTGCTGGTTGCCGCTTCCACGGTGCTGACCTTTGGCATCAGCGGCCGGGTGACCCAGTGGTGGCAGCGCCGCAAGGAGGGCAAGGGCCATGACTGAGCTGTTTCAAATTGCCATTTTCCCCATCGTCCTCACCCTTGCTGCCTTCCGCATTGGTCAGCTCTGCCAGAAGAAGTGGCCCCATCCCCTGTGCAATCCCACTCTGATTGCCATGATTTTGGTGGTGGTCTTTCTGCTGGTCACCGGCATGGACACCAAAACCTACGCCTCCGGTGCCAAGTATCTGTCCTGGCTGATGACCCCCGCCACCATTTCTCTGGCCATTCCCATGTATGAGCAGTTCCAGGTACTGCGCAAGAGCCTGGCGGCGGTGGTCCTTGGTGTAGCTGCCGGAAGCCTGGCCTGCCTTGTCTTCCTCCTCGCCGGCGGCATTTTGCTGTCCCTGGAGCCGCAAATCGTGGTATCCTTCCTGCCAAAAAGCGTCACCACCGCCATTGGCGTGCCCCTGAGTGAGCTGTTCGGCGGTCTTGGCGCTCTGACCACCGCCGCCATCATCGTCACCGGCATTCTGGGCAATATGCTGGGCAGCAGCCTGTGCAAGCTGCTGCGCATCACCGACCCTGTGGCCCAGGGCGTGGCCTTCGGCACCTCTGCCCACGTCATCGGCACCTCCCGGGCCGGAGAGCTAAGCCCGCTGGCCGGTGCCGCCGGAAGCTTGTCCCTGGTGGTAGCAGGACTGCTTACCGCCCTGCTGTTTCCCACGCTCCACAGCTTTTTGTGAATCTAACCCGCTGGGGCAGCCGCCCCAGCGGGTTTCAGGCTGTCGAAAATCCCCCACGGGGCTTTTCGACAGGTTTTTGCAGTCTG
>CAUWNA010000066.1:0-24223 GCA_963560135.1 uncultured Oscillospiraceae bacterium
AACCCGCATAAACACTGGCTTTTTTAAGCAACTCGATTTATTCCCACTCAATCGTGCCCACCGGCTTGGGGGTCAGGTCCAGCAGGACGCGGTTGATGCCGGGGACTTCGTTGGTGATGCGGTTGGTGATGTGGTGCAGCAGGGAGTAGGGGATTTCCTCGATGGTGGCGGTCATGGCATCCGTGGTGTTGACGGCACGGATGATGGCGGGCCAGCCTTCGTAGCGCTTGCCGTCCTTCACGCCAACGCTCTTCAGATCAGGCACGGCGATGAAGTACTGCCAGACCTTGCCGGCCAGGCCGCTGTTGTCGAACTCCTCCCGCAGGATGGCGTCGGCCTCCCGCAGGGCGTGGAGACGGTCACGGGTGATGGCGCCCAGGCAACGCACACCCAGGCCGGGGCCGGGGAAGGGCTGGCGGTAGACCATGCTGTGGGGCAGGCCCAGGGCCTCGCCGACCACACGGACCTCGTCCTTGTACAGAAGCTTCACCGGCTCCACCAGCTCAAACTTCATGCCCTCGGGCAGACCGCCCACGTTGTGATGAGCCTTCACGCCGTCAGACTCCAGAATGTCGGGATAGATGGTGCCCTGAGCCAGGAAGTCGATGCCCTCCAGCTTAGCGGCCTCCTCGTCAAAGACCTTGATGAACTCGCCGCCGATGATTTTGCGCTTCTTCTCCGGCTCGCTGACACCGGCCAGCAGATCCAGGAAGCGGTCAGTGGCATCGATATAAATGAGGTTGGCATCCATCTCCTTGCCGAAGACCTGAATGACCTGCTCGCTTTCGCCCTTGCGCATCAGGCCATGGTTAACGTGAACACAGACCAGCTGCTTGCCGATGGCCTTGATCAGCAGCGCAGCCACAACGCTGGAATCCACACCGCCGGACAGTGCCAGCAGGACCTTCTTATCCCCAACCTGGGCACGGACCTGAGCAACCTGATCCTCGATGAAAGCCTGAGCCAGGGCAGGGGTGGTGATTCTGGCCATGGTTTCGGGACGTACATTGGTAGACATGTTGAAACCCTCCAAGATGAAAAGTGGGATTAAAATACCCTGTTATTATATGCCAAAAAGTTTCCGAGCGCAAGTTTTTCTTGCAGTCAGCGGAAAAATTTGTCTAAGTAACAACGCCACAGGCAGTTTGGCGGCGCTTTTTGTTGCAATTTGGCGGAGGTGTGGTATAATAATCGAGAAAAGGTGAGCGGAGCATTCCCAGAAGGCGGCCGCAGGAAAGGAATAGAGTCAATGGGCATTGTTGTGATTGGTATGATTTTTGTGGATATTAAGGGTTATCCGCAAGCTGCATTTATCCCCACGGGGCGAAATGTGGGGAAGGTAGAGCGGATTCATGGCGGTGTCGGCCGGAATGTGGCAGAGGACATCGCCAACTGTGAGCTGCGCCCGACCTTGGTTTCCCTGGTGGACGACAGCGGAGACGGTGAGGATGTTCTGAAAAAGCTGAACAATCACAAGGTCAACACCCGCTATATCCGCAAGACTCCTGACGGCATGGGTACCTGGCTGGCGGTGTTTGATAACGATGGCGATGTAGCGGCATCCATCTCGAAACGGCCGGATATGCAGCCTATGCTGGACATCCTGGACACCCAGGGAGATGAGATTTTCTCTCAGGCAGACAGCATCATTGTGGAAATCGACCTGGATAAGGACATTATCAAGCGAGTCTTCCGTCTGGCGCAGAAGCATGGGAAGAAGGTCTATGCTGTGGTGGGCAATATGAGCATTGCTCTGGAGCGACGGGATTTCCTCAAATCTACGGACTGCTTGGTCTGTAACCTCCAAGAAGCGGAAATGCTGTTTTTTGATGATTACGCCAATAAGACTCCGGAGCAAATGGTGGATATTCTTGCCCAGAAGGTACAGGCAGCTCAGATTCCCGGTATGATTGTCACCATGGGCGGAGATGGTGCTGTGTTTGCCAATTTGGCAGGGGAGAAGGGATACTGCCCGGCACGGAAGGTGGAGGTCAAGGATACGACGGGCGCAGGAGATTCTTTCTGTGCAGGAGCGGCCATTGGCTTGACCTATGGAAAATCCATGGCCCAGGCCTGTGAAATCGGTGCGATGCTGGCTGCCTCTGTGATTGTGACCACCGAGGCGGTATGCCCCCGGTTTCTTCCCAGAGAGTTGGGATTGGAACGGGATGTGGAGGATTGATGGAAAATAAACGTGTGCTTACCATTCAGGATATTTCCTGCGTGGGTCAATGCTCCTTAACGGTGGCGCTGCCGGTGCTCTCGGCTATGGGGTGCGAATGCTGTGTGCTGCCCACGGCGGTACTGTCTACCCATACAGGCGGCTTTGGGACGCCAACGGTGGTCCATTTGGATGGGCAGCTGCCGCAGATGGTGGCCCACTGGAAACGCTGTGGAATCCACTTTGATGGAATTTTGGTAGGATACCTGGGCAGCTTGGCGGCGGTTGAGCTGACACGAAAAGCTGTGGCGGAACTGCTGGCCCCTGGCGGTGTGTGCGTGGTGGACCCGGTTATGGGGGACCACGGGCGGCTGTATTCTGGATTTGATGAAACGTATGTCCAGGCCATGCGGGGCCTATGTGCCGAAGCGCAGATTCTTCTGCCCAACGCTACCGAGGCAGCCCTGCTGACGGGAAACCCCTACCAGCCGGAACCCTCCCCGGACCAGGCCCGCAGCCTTCTGGCGGGACTGGACAACGAGACGGTGGTGCTCACCGGCATTGGCGGCAGCCCGGAGGAAACTGGGGTTCTGCTGCGGCATCGGGGGCGCTTCTGGCATTATACCCAAGAGCGCCTTCCAGGCAGCTATCAGGGGACGGGCGATTTGTTCGCTGCCTGTTTCATGGGAGCGCTGCTGGCGCAGAAGCCTTTGCAGCAGGCCGTGGCTTTGGCAGCAGAATTTACTGGCCGCTGTATTCGTGCAACGATTGCATCACCAGCCCATTGGTATGGCACTCGGTTTGAAAGCCAGCTTGGCTGGCTCAGCAGCCGGATGATGCAGGATTGATAGAAAAATGTTCCCCGCACGATCATTCGTGCGGGGAACAAATGCTTATTTCGTCAGGGGAGGGCGCCGCTTACAGCGTGGCCTCCTCAGGATGCTCGGTCTTAGAGTGCTCGACAATGTCGCAGACGATGTCCACACACTGGCCGATGCCCAGCACGCCGGTATCCAGGCAGATATCATAGTTCTGAGCCTGCCCCCAGGTGCGGCCGGTATAGTGCTGGTAGTTGACTTTCCGGCGCTTATCCTTTTCCTGCAGACGGGCTTCAGGGCTCTTGTCAGACTCGCCATACTTGCGGACGATGCGCTCAGCACGGAAAGGGACATCGGCAAAGACGTATACATGGAGGGCATCGGCCCGATCCTTCAGGATGTAGTCAGCATTGCGGCCCACAATGACACAGGGGCCTTTTTCAGCCAGCTGCAAAATAACATTGCACTGGATGTTCCACAAAAAGTCTGCGGTGGACAGACCATTCATAATTCCGGGGACACCCTGAGGAGCGAAGGCGTAGGAGAACAGGCTGCTGCCGGGGGAATGCTCGCCGTTTTCCTCCACGAACTTCGGTGCAAAGCCGGACTCCATGGCGATTTGATCCACCAGTTCCTTATCATAGAAGGGAATGCCCAGCCGATCTGCGATCATGTGGCCCACGGTACGTCCGCCGGAACCGAACTCACGGCTGATGGTAATAATTTTCTTTTCCATTTGATTGCCTCCTTTCGAGAACGCAGGTGCTTTCTCTTGCCTATATTATAGTGAAGTTGACGGCTAATGTCAATAAAATAAACTGTGAACTTGTCAAAAATGCGCACACGCATGGCGGCAAGATGCCCTGCCGCCATGCGTGCGCAGTTACTGGATATGCTCCTCGGCAAAATTGTCCACAACCCGCATCCCCATTTGCTCCCAGTCCGGAGCAGCAAACAGCTTAATGCTGCAGCTGTCAAAGGCTGGGCAAATCTCTTCTTCCGGGTCTAGGCGGGGACAGATCATGTCCTTGCTGTCCTTTCCTTTTTTCATCGGTACACCTCCTTTTTCACAGGATGCCCATTTTTTCGCTACTTTACAAGGAAAACCGGCTGTGATATCATAGGAGAAATAAGAGATGGAGGTAATCTATGGATAGCTTTTGGATTGCGGCGCGGGTGATCGTGCCCATGGCCTTGACAGTTGGCATCGGCGTGCTGCTGCGGGTGTTTCACATAACGGACAAGCCTACCATGAAGCAGGTGGACAATCTGATTTTTAAGATTTTCATGCCGGCCTTGTCCTTTTATAACATCTACAATACGGACTTCACCCAGCTGCGGAACGTCGGTTATATTTTCTACGGAGCCGGGGGAATTCTGCTGCTGTTTCTGCTGGCGATGACGGTGGTTCCGAAAATGGTGCACCCACGGCAGACGGCATCTTCTTACGGCCAGGCCCTGTTCCGCTCCAACTATCTGCTGTTTGGCACGGCTGTGGCCCAAAGCATTTACGGCGTGGGCAACATCGGCCTGGTGTCCCTGCTGGGGGCGGTGGTGATCCCTATGTTCAATGCCCTGGCGGCCATTCTGCTGGAAACCGGGCGGCATAGTACCGCCTCGCCCAAGAAGCTGCTGCTGGCCATTGCCAAGAACCCAACGGTGATTGCCACGGTCTTGGGCCTGGCAGTGAATTTCTCCGGCTTGGAGATTCCAGGGCTGGTGCTGGGTGTGGTGAAGGACATTGCCGGGCTGACCATGCCTCTGAGCTTCCTGTCGATTGGCGTGTCTCTGAGCCTGGGGGCGGTGGCCAAGTGGCGGTATTTGGTCAGCATTCTTTCCCTGCGGCTGGTGCTGGTGCCCCTGGTGTTCGTCACCGGGGCGGTGGCCCTGGGCTTCCGGGGGCAGGAGCTGTGCGCCCTGTTGATTCTCTTTGCCGCCCCCACAGCGGTGAGCAGCTATCCTATGGCAGTGGCTATGGATGCCGACGGCGACTTCGCCGCCCAGTCCGTAGCGTATAGCACCCTGCTGTGCCTGATCACCATTTTCCTGTGGACATTGGCTTTGAACGGTATGGGAATGCTGTAAATCGTGTTGCAAAAAACAAGGCTGGCGTGGAGTCAGTAGGGGATGCCTAAGGGGCATTCCGCTGATTAACTTTTTTGGACAGTTTACCGGGCGTGGGAAATTTCCCACGCCCGGTTGCTACGTTTATCACAGCAGGGGGATACCCGCCTGCTCGCAGATTTTGATGGTTTCGCTGTCCCAGATGCTGGACTGGACCTCGCCAATGTGGGCGCAGCCCATCATCAGCATGGCAAGCCGGGACTGGCCGATGCCGCCGCCGATGGTCAGGGGCAGCTGGTTGTTCAGCAGCATTTGGTGGAAGGGCAGCTGCTGCCGGTCCTCGCACCCGGATTCCTTCAGCTGGCGGTCCAGGGCCTGGGCATCCACCCGAATGCCCATGGAGGAGATTTCCAGCTGCCGGTTCAGCACCTCGTCCCAGAAGAAAATGTCGCAGTTTAAGTCCCAGTCGTCATAGTCCGGCGCCCGCCCATCATGGGGCTTGCCGGAGCGGAGCTTGCGGCCAATCTGCATAATGCAGGCGGTGGGATGGTCCTTGACATAGGCCCGTTCCCGCTGGGAGCCGGTGGGCAGGTCCGGGTACAAATCCTCCAGTTCCTGGGATGTGATAAAGCTGACCTCCCGGTTCAGCTCCACCCGCAGCTGAGGAAAGCGGACATGAAGCCGGTCGTTGGTGTCGCAGATGGCCCGGACAATGGCCCGGACAATCAGCTTGAGAAATTCGCAGTTGCGGTTTTCCTGGGTGATGACCTTCTCCCAGTCCCACTGGTCCACGTAGATGGAGTGGACGTTGTCCAGCTCCTCGTCCCGGCGGATGGCGTTCATATCGGTGTACAGGCCGTTGCCGGTGGTAAACTGGTAGCGCTTCAGCGCCAGCCGTTTCCACTTGGCCAGGGAGTGCACCACCTGGGCATCCTCTCCCACGGCGGGAATGTCAAAGGATACGGCCCGCTCGTAGCCGTTCAGATTGTCATTCAGGCCGGACTCCTCAGTAACGAACAGAGGCGCCGATACCCGCTTCAGATTCAGGGCTTTGGAAAATTCCTCCTGGAAGGTTTCTTTGATATAGGCAATGGCCCGCTGGGTGTCGTAGGCATCCAGAATGGGGCGATAGTTTTCAGGAACATAGACTTTGTTCATGCGCTTCAGTCCTTTCCGCAAAATACAACTCCTATACTATTCCATTTTCCCTCAAAAATCAAGCCCCCAGTGGGAAGATAAGCCGTTGCAGATGAGGCGTGCAAAATAATTTAGAAAAAACTGCCCCCGCCATTCGGCGGGGGCAGCTGCTTATTGAGTGGTTAACTTGCGGATATGGGCCATCAGCTCTGGGAAGCTGCCCTGGGGATAGGCGGACAGGTCTCGGTTTTCGGTGTTGATCAGGCAGTCCGTCAGCAGGAATACCTCCATGCCCAGACTTTGGGCAACCATATCCTCCCGGGCATCGTTGCCCACCATCAGGCACTCCTCAGGCAGCAGGCTTTCCTCTTCCAGCAGCTGCCGGTAGTAATCCGGATTGGGCTTGCAGAACCGGGAATTTTCGTAAGTGGTGATGCGCAGAAATTCCTCCGGCTCCAATCCTGCCCACCGCAGGCGGCTGTGGGTAGCAACGGCAGGGAACAGGGGATTGGTGGCAAGAATCGTATTCAGCCCCATGTCCCGAATGGAGCGCACCGTTTCGGCTGCCCGGGGGTCAAAGCCGCAGCTGTGGCGCACCTGCTGAAATTCTCCCAGGTAAAACTGGGTCAGCAAATCCGCATCCTGCCGGGCATCCCGTCCCAGAACATGGCTGAACACCTGCCAGAAAAGAACATCGTTGTTGGTATGGCCGTCGTTTTGCACCAGAGCTTGGGTACCTGCCATAACAGCCTTCAACAGAAGCTGAGGAACATAGCCATGCGGAGCCAGAAACGCCGCCATCCGGCCCAGATAATCCTGGATAAATTTGTCCTGGTCCATGGGCAGCAGCGTGCCGTCCAGGTCAAACAATACGGTTTTGATCATATCTCAGCCCTCCTGAGAAACCTGGCCCACCGCCATAATGTCGTAGGGCGTGGTCTGGTAGACGAAGTAGTTCAGCCAGTTGCTGTAAAGCAGATTGCCGTGGCCACGCCAGCGCACCATGGGGGGCTGGGTATCGTCGTCATTGGGGTAATAATTTGCCGGTACATGGATGGGAAGCCCCTGATTTTTGTCCCGGAGGTACTCTCTTTCCAGGGTATCGGCATCGTACTCCGAGTGGCCGGTGACGAAAATCTGCCGGCCCTCCTTGTTCATCAGGGCGTAGACACCGGCCTGTTCCGACGAGGCCAGGATTTTCAGCTCCGGGATTTTTTCGATGTCCTCCCGGTACACCGTGGTGTGGCGGGAGTGGGGAATCCAGAATTCATCGTCAAAGCCCCGGAGGAGAATCGCCCGTTTGTAGTCGGCGTGGTGGGGATAGACCCCAAAGAGCTTTTCCGGCAATGTGTGCTTCTGGATGCCATAGTGGTAGTAAAGTCCCGCCTGTGCCGCCCAGCAGATGTGGAAGGTGGAGTGGACGTGGGTTTTGCTCCACTCCATAATGCGGCACAACTCCGGCCAGTAGTCCACCTGCTCAAAGGGCAGCAGCTCCACCGGCGCACCGGTAATCACCATGCCGTCGAATTTCCGGTCCTTCAATTCGTCAAAGGTTTTGTAGAAATTCAGCAGATGCTCCTGGGGGGTGTTTTTGGATTTGTGGGACGAAATCATCATCAGTTCCAGATGTACCTGCAAGGGGGTGTTGCCTAGCAGGCGGCTGAGCTGGGTTTCGGTGACGATTTTGGTGGGCATGAGATTCAGCAGCACGATTTCCAGGGGACGAATTTCCTGGGTTTCCGCCCGGGTCTGGGGCATGACGAAAATATTTTCGTTTTGCAGAATGCCCGCTGCGGGCAGGTCGTTAGGTATCTGAATGGGCAAAGTGCGGTTCCTCCCGGGTTACACGGCATCCAGCGCCTGGGCAATGTCAGCAATCAGGTCCTGGGTGTTTTCCAGGCCGCAGCTGAGGCGAATCAGGTCAGCGCCCACGCCGGCGGCATCCAGTTCGGCATCGGTCATCTGCCGGTGGGTGGAGGAGGCCGGGTGCAGGCAGCAGGTCCGGGAGTCGGCCACGTGGGTCTCGATGGAACCAAGCTTCAAATGCTTCATAAATTCCTCAGCGCCCTGACGGCCGGTTTTCAGGCCGAAGGAGATGACACCGCAGGAGCCGCTGGGCATGTACTTCTGGGCGAGGGCATGGTATTTGTCACCCTCCAGGCCGCAGTATTTGACCCACTTGACTTTTTCGTGGCTGCTGAGATACTCGGCGATGGCCTGGGCGTTGGCGCAGTGCTGGCGCATACGGAAGGGCAGGCTTTCCAGACCTAAATTCAGGATGTAGGCATTCTGGGGGGATTGGACACAGCCAAAGTCCCGCATGAGCTGGGCGGTGCACTTGGTGATGAAAGCGCCCTCCAGGCCGAACCGCTCCGTATAGGTGACACCGTGGTAGCTGTCATCCGGGGTGCACAGGCCGGGGAACTTGTCGGCATGGGCTGTCCAGTCGAATTTGCCGCCGTCTACAATGCAGCCGCCGATGGCGCTGGCGTGCCCATCCATGTACTTGGTAGTGGAGTGGGTCACAATGTCGGCGCCCCATTCCAGGGGACGGCAGTTGACCGGGGTGGCAAAGGTGTTGTCCACAATCAGGGGCACGCCGTGGCTGTGAGCCGCCTGGGCAAACTTCTCAATGTCCAGCACCGTCAGAGCCGGGTTGGCGATGGTTTCGCCGAAAACGGCCTTGGTATTGGGCCGGAAAGCGGCATTCAGCTCTTCCGGGGTGCAGTCCGGGTCCACAAAGGTGGTTTCCAGGCCCATCTTCTTCATGGTCACGGAGAACAGGTTGAAGCTGCCGCCGTAGATGGCAGAGCTGGCCACAATGTGGTCGCCGCACCCGGCAATGTTGAACACAGCCATAAAGTTGGCAGCCTGGCCGGAGCTGGTGAGCATGGCGGCGGAGCCGCCCTCCAGGGCGCAGATTTTGGCGGCCACCGCATCGCAGGTGGGGTTTGCCAGCCGGGAATAGAAGTAGCCATCGGCTTCCAGGTCAAAGAGCTTGCCCATATCCTGGGAGGTGGCGTATTTGAACGTGGTGCTCTGAATGATGGGAATTTGCCGGGGCTCTCCGTTTCCGGGGGTGTAGCCGGCCTGAATGCACAGGGTTTCCGTGCGCAGTTTTTCCATAGGAAATCACCTCAATTAAATAGATGCGTTCTATTTTACCCCCTGGGACGATGTTTGTCAATGGGAAGGGATGGGTGGTTTTTCCTAGGGCGGGCAAAGTTGTCCCGGCAACGAAAAACCGATGCCGGGACCATGAAGTTAGGAACGGGACTTAGGGTGAATGCGCAGCGCCCGGCAGACCTGCCGGAGGGTAAGGCGGTAGAATCCATAGAACAGGGCGGAGATCCCGGCCACAACCAGCAGGCACATGGTCATGCCGGCCAGTTCCTGGGCGGTCAGGCGGTTGTCGTTGAAGAACATGATCATGGTGTAGAAGGCGTAGATGAGTCCGGTGCCGACAATGGCGGGTACCAGAAATACCCGGCTGACCTGTCCTCTTACGGAGCGGAACAGGTAGGCGTTGGGGGCACCCAGCTTGCCCATATCCTCGTAGACCTGCCGGTTGGTCAGGGCGATGGTCATGCAGCGGGTGTAGGCGATGATGAACACCGCAGCGAAGCACACCACGGCAATGAAGATGAACAAAATCAGGAAAACTGCCGTGGTTTTGACGAAGTCCGCCTTGCCCAGCACCCGGAACTGGGGCATATACTTCCAGTACAGCCGGAAGTCAGAGCTGTTGCGCTGGTCATAGGTGAAGTAATAATCGTCAAAGTAGTAGTGGCCTTCTTCCTGAATGTCCCGATCCCGCTCAATGGGATCCCAGGCATCCAGCACGGCTACCTCCGGGCCGGAGGCATCCACAATGCGGTTGAAGAGGGCCTTGGCAAAGTCATAGGTATCTTCACAGTTTTTCACATTGAAAAAGACCATATTTTCCAGCCAGCTGTCGGGAAGCCCCTGGGTGATGGTCTGGTAGTCCCCATCGTCCAGAATGAAATGGCCAAAGAACAAATCGTTCTTTCGGGGTTCCACCGGGGTCACGTTCAGCTGCTGCCTGGTGATGTAGTTGGTCACCAGATGAATCTCTGCGCCAAAACGCCCTCGCCCATCGCCGGTGGCATCCAGAACGCCGGACACCTGCCCCGGCTCCAGTTCCAGCGTTTCCCCGGTCAAAGCACGATAGGCCGATTCCGACAGGAAAAGACAGGATGTCACCACATCGTAGTGCTGTTCATACCAGGTGGGGCCGAGGGGGCCGTCCACCTCCATGTGCATCTCACCGTCCACTCCCAGCCGGGCCATAGGCGCCTGGGCATAGGAGGTGATTTCCACGCCCATGTCCTGAGCCAGGGACTGAATCTGCTGCTCGTCCGGCACAGGCTGGTCGCTGCGGTAGTGGAAGGAATAGTCCACCGGCAGGTTGTCGTAGGTCATCATGGTCCCCGTACCCAGCATAGGGGTGTAGAAGGAGCCAAAGTAGGCACCTGCGATCAGGACGGACATGACCAGCATATTGTTGACGGTCTGGCGGCCCTGAAACTTCATCATGCTGGTGGCAATCAGATCCTTGTAGCGGTGGCGGCTGTGGTGCCAGCCGTTGACCACGGTGTGCAGAAGAATCCAGTATAGTCCCACCAACGCCGGCAGGTAAAACACGGATGTAAGCCAGCCGGGGGCGTACCAGTGCAGGAATCTGACGCAGAGGCTGGGGACGATGTAGCCCAGAAAGCCGCCGATGACCAGCAGAGCGATGCCCGCCATGCCGTACCACTGGGGAACAGCGTGGATTGGCTCTGATTTCCGGGACTGCTGAACGATGTCCATGATGTTGGTGTTCTTCACCGACCGGCGGCCCATCCAGAACAGGGCCAGCACCACGAACAGGGAAAACAGCCCCGACAGGGCGTAGGATTTGGGGTCAAAGCGCAGCAGCATCTGCTCCGTGTCCACCACGCACAGCCGGAATAGCTGCCACAGCAGCCAAGCCAGCGGGCCGCCCAGCACCAGTCCTGCCAGACAGCTGCCCAGGGCCAGGATCAGCAGCTCCCGCTCCAATTCCCGCTTCACCTGGCTGCGCTGAGCGCCCAGTGCCAGGAAGATGCCGGTTTCCCGGGATTTGATCCGCAAGAACAGGCTGCCGGCATAGACGGTGAACACGCCGCAGCCCAGCACCGCCAGCACGAACACCATCATCACCTGCTTGCGGGAGTCGCCGCCCTCAGGCAGCACATTCAGAATGGTGGGCGAGCGCATCATGCACACGTAGGCGGTGATCAGCAGCACAGAAAAGAAGCAGCATCCAGCCAGCAGGGCATATTGCCGGGCATTTTTCCGGCGCAGATGGCTGTAAACCTGAGAAAAATCTTTCATATCCGCTCACTCCCTGCTCATTTCGCCAATGGCTTCCAGCAGCTGGTCCTGGAAGACCTCCCGCTGGGTGTTTCCCCGTTCCAGGGTGCGCCAGAGCTTGCCGTCTTTCAGTATCAGCACCCGGTCGCAGAAGGAGGCGGCGAAGGAATCGTGGGTTACCATGAAGATGGTGGCGGCCAGTTGGGACTGGGCCTGCTGGAACGCCTGGATCACGGCCCGGGAGGACTTGGAATCCAGGTTGCCCGTAGGCTCGTCGGCCAAAATCAGCAGAGGCTGGTTGATCAGCGCCCGGGCCACGGCGGTGCGCTGCTTTTCGCCGCCGGAGATTTCGGCGGGGTATTTGTTGCGGATGTCCCAGATGCCGAATACCTCGCACAGCCGGTCCGCCCGCTCTTCCGTGGCGGTGGATACGCTGCCGCCGATGATGGCAGGCAGCAGGATGTTCTGCCGCACCGTCAGGCCGTCCAGCAGCAGGAAATCCTGGAAGACGAAGCCCAGCTGCCGGTTGCGCACCTGGGCCAGGGCCTCCTCGTCCAGTTTGGCGATGTCCTTTCCGCCCAGCTGAATGCTGCCCTGGTCAGTGGGGATGTAGCAGCTGATGCAGTTGAGCAGGGTGGTCTTGCCGGAGCCGGACGGCCCCATCACGGCCACAAACTCCCCGGTTTCCACCTGGAAGCTGACCCCTTTCAGCACAGGGTAGGTGGTTTTTCCCACCTGATAGGATTTGTGAAGATTTTGAACGTCTAGCATATGCGTTCCTCCTTTCATGGCCCTATGGTAACACAAGATGAGCCAGCCTGGGAAAGGGGACGGCATTTTTGGCGGCGGTTTGGGAAAGTTTTGCTGGGGGCGGGAAAGGCATGTCATGTTTGGCATTCTGGATGTCAAGTTTTGTTTGGCGAATTGGGAAAAGCGTGATACAATTGGGAAAGAAAAAGGAGGGATGTCCATGCTGCGCATTGGTATTTGCGACGACCAGCCGGATGCCCGGTTTTCCCTGCGGTGCGCCCTGGAGCGGGCCGGGGAAAAGCAGGGGATGGAGCTGGTATTTTGGGAATTTTCAGCCGGAGAGCGGCTGCTGGATTGGATGGAGCGCCACATCGGGGAGCTGGACCTGGTGTTTTTGGATATGGAAATGGGCCAGCTGGACGGCATGGCCACGGCCGAAGCCCTGCGCCGGCAGGACAGCGGCTTGCAGCTGGTGTTCGTCACGGCCTACGCAGACCATGTGTTTGACGGCTACCGGGTGGGGGCGCTGGGATATCTTATGAAACCTGCCCAGCCGGAGCAGCTGGGGGATGTTCTCCTGCGGGCATCGGCGGCGCTGTGCCGGGACACGGACAAGAGCTTCCTGTGCCGCAACGGGGAAACGGTTTACCGCATCCCAATTTCCACCATTCTCTATTTTTATTCCGACCGCCGAAGGGTGAGCTGTGTCACCACCCAGCGCAGCTATTGCTTTTATGGGAAGCTGGACCAGGTGGCCCAGGAGCTGGGGGTGGACTTTGTCCGCATTCACCAGCGGTATCTGGTGCACGCCTCCGCTGTGGAGAGGTTCGGCGGCAGTGAGATTCAGATCGGGCAGACGGTTCTGCCGGTGAGCCGCTCCTGCCAGCAGAGCGCCATGCTGGCCCTGGCGAGAACAGTGGCGGAGGGATGAAGATGGCCATTTTGTATGGATTATGGACGGCTATGACACTGCTGGATGGGCTGTTTTTGTATCGCATCGTCTCCGCCTTTGTTTCGGTGCGGCCCAAATGGTGGAGCCAGGGTGGGATGTTTGTGCTGCTGTGCATCACCAGCGGCATGGTCATCTGGGTGGGGGACAACAACCTGCTGATGACACTGCCGGTATTCGTGGCGGCGTATTTATTGTGCACGCAGGGGGCACTTCTGGGACGGCTGGCTACGGCGGCCATTTTCTTTTGCCTGATCATGTCCGTGTGTGCGCTGGTGGACACCTACATGGGACAGCTGATAGACCAGGCGACCACGGGCAATCTGGGGAGACTGCTCAGCTTTGGTCTTCTGTATCTGCTGCTGGGCCGGAATCACGGCCAGCCGCTGGAGCTATCCCGGCGGCTGTGGAAGCTGGTGCTGGGTATGGCGGCGCTGCCCTTCTGCGCCCTGGGTGCGGTGGTGCTGCTGACCTACCAGAGGAACGATTCCCCGGCGGTGTATGCGGTGGCCATGAATCAGGGGCTGGTGGTTTTGCCCCTGGTGCTGCTGAGCTGCATTGTGACCCTGCGAGCCGCCGGCATGCTGGCGGATTATGAAAAGCTGAACCAGGAAAGGCAGCTGCAATCCCTGCGGGAGGTCTACTATCAGGGCATCCGGCGGGAGCAGACCCAGCTGCGGACCCTGCGCCACGACCTGCGCAACCACCTGACGGTGGTGCTGTCCCTGCTGGAACAAAACGAGCACCACCGGGCCGGGGAGTACCTGCGCCAGCTGCTGGGCAGTACCGCCCTCACAGGTGGCCGCCGGCTGTGCGAGCATGAAGCTGCCAATGCGGTGCTGGCGGCAAAAGCAGCGCAGATGCAGCAGCTGGGACTGACAGCTTCCTTTCAGGTGCAGCTGCCGGCGTCTCTGCCGGTGGCGGATGCAGACCTGGTGGCTCTGCTGGGCAATGCTCTGGACAACGCCATGGAGGCCGCCGAAAAAACGGCAGACAAAACCATTTCCCTGGTCTGCCGGACAGACCGGGGGATGCTGGTGCTGCAGGTGGTCAACGCCCTGACCGGAGAGGAAACGCCGGAGCTCACCACCACCAAGCAGGATAAGCACAACCACGGCCTGGGGCTGCTGCAAATGCGCCAGACGGTCCGCCGCTACGGCGGCACCCTGGAAGCCGGTCCCCGGGAGGGAAAATTCGAGCTGCTGGCCTGCCTGCCGCTGGCGGAAGAAAGTAAATAAAGTTAGACTGCTGATGACGGCCTACCGCGGATAGATACAGCATCTCTTAAGCTCTGGCGTTTAGCACTTGTTGGGTATTCTATTAGGCATAGAAAAGCACCCCATTTCTTAGTACAAGTATCATACCTTGTCTAACAAATGGGGTGCAATTTACCATAGGCAATGTGGGGGATTGCGATTTGAATGCTCTCGTTAGAACGTGCAGACATCCGGGTCGGCGGGCTGGGCGTTTTGTTCCACCTGGATGGCTGTCAGGATGGGGCCGATATCGCCTTTGTACAGGGCGTGCTTTTCTGCAGAAATCTTGGCAGTGACAGTTACCCAAGAGCGGGATTCCAGCTTGGAAGCCTGGTCATACCGGCAGGGAATGCCGCAGAACTGGATATCCTCCACGCAGCAGGTCATCACAAACCGGCCGGGGGCAAACATGCCGTTTTTATCCCGGCGGAGCATGGCAACCTGGGCCTTGAAGCGAACGGTTTTGCCATCGTATTTCTCAGGCTCCTCGGAAACGTCCCGATACCACAGGGCGTAGTCGGCATCTTCGACCGCAATCACCGGGGCGTTGATGTCGAAGGGCAGAGGATCCTCAATTTCGTCAAACTGGGTGGTGCCGTCGGTGTAGTCATAGAGAATGTCAATCTGACGGCTGGCGGCCCGGGCCAGCTTGTGGTAGGGCATCACATCTGCGCCCTTTTCCAGCCGATTGAACACCACCATTTGAGCGCCCACCAGCTTGTCCATAACCAGGTTGCGCATGTTGGCGTTGTAGGTCATGATGGTGGTGGTATCGGCGAACATGACCTCCTGGGCCACTACCCAGCTGTCCGGGAAGCGCATATACAGGTCGCCAACCTGCTGCATACCGTTCAGCTCAGCCACCACACGCTCGGCCTTGTACTTCTTTTGCAGGCTTTGCAGCTGCTTGGTGGTGACGGTCTGCTGGTCCAGAATCTCGATATACACATTCTGGTAGGGATAGGTGGAGATGTCGTACTCCTCCTCACCTTCTTCAAACACCAGCAGCAGTGTCCGCTCTCCGGCATTGAAACGAGGGTCTTCCAGGGTTTCCTGGATAAATTTGGTTTTGCCGGAATCCAAAAAGCCGGTAAAGGCGTAGACAGGAATCTGTGTCATGGCTTACACCCCGAACAGAGCCGCAATACCATGCTCATCCAGCTTGGAGCCAATGACACACAGCTTGCCGGTAACATCGGCGCTGCCGGAGCGGACATTGTATTCCTCCGGCACGTAGTCAAAGTGAATCCAGCTGCCGTCAATTGCGGGCAGGATGCCCTTGGCCCGGAGAATCATGCCGTACTTGCCGGAGTCCAGCTGGTGCAGAGCTTCCTCCACAGCGGCTTTGTCAAACTTCTTGGCCGTCTCCATGCCCCAAGAAGTAAAGACCTCGTCGGCATGGTGATGATGGTGATCATGGCAGCCACAGGTGCAGTTCTCGTCATGGTGATGCTCATGATGATGCTCGTGCTCATGGTCATGACATCCGCAGGTGCAATCCTCGTCATGGTGGTGCTCGTGATGATGCTCATGATCGTGGTCATGGCATCCACAGGTGCAGTTCTCGTCGTGGTGATGCGCATGTTCGTGGTCATGACATCCGCAGGTACAGTCCTCATCATGGTGATGATGCTCGTGATGATGTTCCTCTTCCTCCAGCCGCTCCTGCTCCATGCGGGCCAGCTCCGCAGCCAGAGAAGCCTTGCCCTCCATGGCGGACAGCAGCTGTTCCCCGGTCAGCTCGCTCCAAGGGGTGGTGACGATGGTAGCCACCTGGTTGTGCTGGCGGAGCATATCCACGGCGGTGTCCAGCTTGGACTGGGGGATGGAATCGGTCCGGGAGAGGATGATGGTGGAAGCCGTCTCGATCTGGTTGTTGTAGAACTCGCCAAAGTTCTTCATATAGATCTTGACTTTGCCTGCATCGGCCACGGCTACGGTGTAGCCCAGGGTGACTTCGTCATTGGTCACCTTGTTCACCGCGCCAATCACGTCGGAGAGCTTGCCTACGCCGGAGGGCTCGATGAGCACACGGTCGGGGTGATACTGCTCAATGACCTGATTCAGTGCCTTGCCGAAATCGCCCACCAGGGAGCAGCAGATGCAGCCGGAGTTCATTTCGGTGATGTTGATGCCGGCATCCTGCAAAAAGCCGCCGTCAATGCCGATTTCGCCGAACTCATTCTCAATCAGCACCAACTTCTGTCCCTTGTAGGATTCAGAAATCATCTTCTTAATCAGTGTGGTTTTACCGGCCCCTAGAAAGCCGGAGAATACGTCGATCTTGGTCATAAAAAACACCTTCTATTCAAAATTCTCTATTTGGTATTATACCACTGCCTGTCAATGGTTACAAGGATTTTTTTGTAAACAATGGGTGGCGTGTGTTAGTACAATCCTGTGTACTCTGGAGCAGGTACATGCTGTGCCGATGCTTGGCACAGAGAGACGAAGGCCTTGGCCATAGGACTGAGGTACTTGTCCTTGTGATAGATAATGGAAAAGAGACGGCGAAAGTCCAGCCCCTCTACCTCCACAGAAATTACCTGGCCGCTGCGCAGCGCACTGGTCACCATTTGCTGGGGAAGCACCGCAATGCCCAATCCTTGCATGACACCGTTTACCAATGCGGTGGTGCTCATGGCTTCCCAGATGGGGTGGACAGAAAAGCCTGCACTTTCTGTAACCCGGTCGAATACCTCTCGTGTGCCGCTGCCTGGTTCCCGCAAGAGAAAATTCTGGCGCTTGAATTCCTCCAGCGTGAGCATCTGCCCCTGCCGGAAAGGGCCGTCTGCCGGGCAGATTACGGTCAGCTTGTCCTCCATATAGGGCCGGCTAATGAGGTTGGCGGCGTGAACAGCACCTTCAATCAGGGCGACATCCAATTCGTTGCAGAGAATTTTTCCTTCCAGCTGCTCCGAGGGGGCCACCAGCACCTGCACCTGGACACCGGGATTTTGTGCGGAGAAGTGCTTGACATATGCCGGCAGAAACTGAGAGCCGATGGTGACACTGGCCCCTACGCGCAAGAGTCCCAGGGAATCCCAGGAGCGCATATGCTGCTCCATATCCGCAAAGGCTGTGACGATGGTCAAGGCGTATTCCCGCAGCTGCGCACCGGCTTGCGTAGGCTGAAGGCGGCGGCCCATACGTTCAAATAGCCGCACGCCATAGTATTGCTCCAATTCCTTGATGGCTAAACTAACCGCCGGCTGCGTCATAAACAGGGCTTGCGCAGCCTTGGTGGTATTGCATTGGTGGTCCCACACCGCCAAAAAAATTTTCATGTGCCGCAGTGTCATCGTCGTTTTGCTCCTTGTTTCTTATACAAAAATACTTATGGAAACAATTAAATTATAATATTTCCATTATGATAAGTCAAGTGCTATCATGAATTCAGGAAACGAAATCAACTTGCGGACATACTTAGGAGGAAACCTCTTGGAAAAACAAAAAGGAATCTATCGGAAGCTGTTCTTTTCCACATTCCAGCTTAGCGCCTGCACCTTTGGCGGGGGATTTGTGATTATCCCGCTGCTGCGCAAACGGTTTGTGGAGGACTTGAAGTGGATTGAGGAGCAGGAGATGCTGGATTTGACAGCCATTGCCCAGTCCTCTCCCGGTGCCATTGCGGTGAATGCCTCGATCCTGGTGGGCTATCACGTAGCAGGAATCCCTGGGGCGCTGGTGTGCATTGCAGGAACGGTGCTCCCGCCGCTGATCATTATTTCAATCATCTCCATGTTCTACAAGGCATTCCGGGACAATGTGATTGTAAACATGGTGATGAATGGCATGCTGGCCGGTGTGGCGGCTGTCATTGTCGATGTGGTGATCGGTATGGTGCAGGGAATCGCCAAGCAGCGCCTGGTTCTGCCGATTATAGTCATGGTGGGCGCCTTTGTGGCGGTGCGGTATCTGCATGTGAACATTATGGTGATTATCCTAGTCAGTGGACTCATTGGCGCATGGGAAACTTGGCGCACAGAGAAGAAGCGGAAGGAGGCGCAGGACGCATGATTTTGATGCAGCTGTTTTGGAGCTTTTTCCAAATTGGATGTTTTAGCATTGGTGGAGGCTATGCGGCTATGCCTCTGATTCAGGCGCAGGTTGTGGACCTGCATCCTTGGCTGACGATGACACAGTTTGCGGATATTATGACCATTGCGGAGATGACCCCTGGCCCCATTGCCATCAATGCAGCTACGTTCGTGGGCATTCAGACAGCCGGTATTCCAGGCGCACTGGCAGCAACCATTGGCTGCGTGTTTCCGTCCTGTGTGATTGTACTGCTGCTGGCCTTTGTGTATTATCGTTTCCGGGGTTTGACGGTGGTGCAGGGAATTCTGGCGGGGCTGCGCCCGGCAGTCATTGCCATGATAGCCTCTGCTGGCCTGTCTCTTTTGGAGATGTCGGTTTATGGCCAGCGGAATCTGCCGGAAAACCTGCTGGCGGTGAATCCCATCTCGATTGGTATTTTTGTGGTAGGACTATTTATTCTGCGTAAATGGAAGGTCAATCCCATTGCCGTTATGGCAGGGGCTGGCGTTGCCGGCGTGGTGCTTTACAGTATTTTCTGATAGGATTGCATAATGGGGCGAATGCAGCGCCATATGAATAACATCGCCGTACCGAAATTGCCGGTACGGCGATGTGTTCATTTGTTGGCAAGCTGCTGCAAGTATTCTTCCAGGCATAGGCCTTGTTCGAAAATTTCTTTGGCAGCGGCTTTTCCCACATAGCGGTAGTGCCATGGTTCGTAGCCAATGCCAGTGATGGCGCTTTTTTCGGAAGGATAGCGCAGAATGAAGCCATAACGGTGGGCATTGGCCATGAGCCACTGCTGCTCCGCAGTGTCTTCCTGGGCTTCATCCAGCACCTGATAGCTGGAAGCGATGATGTCCACGGCCAGCCCCAACTGGTGCTCGCTGGTTCCGGGGACAGCCACCCAGCGCCCAGCCTCTGCTTCGGCTGCCTGTTTGGTATATCCCTGGTTCAGCAGGGATTGGACTTTGTTCCGGTATAGATTTTGCTGCTGGGCATCCGTGCGGTAGGAGGAGCAAATCAGCGGCGACAGTCCGGCGGCCCGGGCATCGTCCATCATCTGCTGTAACTCGGGATAGGCTCGGCTGTCGAAAGACTGGCCGTTGCGCAGCTGGGTCAGCTCCACGGTGTAACCCGGGGCGATGGGATGCCAGGGGTTCACCAGCACCAGATTCCACTGGGAGGATGGGACAAACGGCCCCAATCCCTTGGGAATCTGGAATCTTTGGGGACCATAGGCTTGGTCAGCCACAGAACCGGCAGGGAAATGGATGATTAAGGTGTTGGAGAAGTCCAGCGTATACTGGGTTTGTGGTCCAATTTCCAGAGGCTTCCCCTGGGTAATTGGAAAGTAGGCGGGTAGTGGCTCCAAGTCCATCCGCCGCCGCATTTGCTGCAAAATCTCTTTTTGGAGCAGCGATGCGTAGTCTTTGCCCAACAGTTGCTCGAGAGAGAGGAATGGGGCATCCGGAACAGTGGTTTCCAAAGGACGGGTTACTGGGGTGATAGATGCAGGAGGGTTTGGCGAACGTGTGAGCAAAAAACATAGATTGCCTGCCAGCAGAATAACCAAAAGTGCGAGCAGAATCATGGAGAATCGTTTCATGGAATACCTCGAAGGAACGTGCCAACAGATACTGTTGGGAAGATATGTTGATAGTATAGCACAAAATCTGCCATTGTACAAACGAACAAAATTTTGCAAATCTAAAAATAACAGATGCGTTTTCGGGAAAACTGTGGTATAGTGTAGAAAAATGCAGGGGAGGAACGTTGTATGTATCAACCATTGGCCGATTTGCTGCGGCCTACATCGCTGGATGAGGTCTACGGCCAGGAGCATATTTTGGCACCGGGGGCGGTGCTGCGGCGGCTGATTGACTCCGGAAATATTCCCAACATGGTCTTCTACGGTCCCAGCGGCACGGGAAAGACCACCGTGGCGAATATCATTGCCAAGCAGACCAACCGCACCCTGTATAAGCTCAATGCCACCACTGCCTCGACGGCGGATATTAAGGAAATCGTGGCCCAGCTGGATACCTTCCTGGCCCCCAATGGGGTGCTGCTGTACCTGGACGAAATTCAGTCCTTTAACAAAAAGCAGCAGCAGTCCCTGCTGGAATACATTGAAAACGGCAAAATCACCCTCATTGCCTCCACCACGGAGAATCCCTATTTCTATGTGTTCAACGCCATTCTCAGCCGGTCTACGGTGTTTGAGTTCAAACAGATTTCGGCTGAGGCTGCTTTGCAGGCCGTGCACCGAGCAGTGCGCTTTTTGGAGGAGCGGACGGCGCTGACGGCCAAGCCGGAGCCGGGAGCACTGGAATACATCGCTGGGGCCTGCGGCGGGGATTTGCGCAAGGCTATGAATGCGGTGGAGGTACTGTTCTCTGCCGGGCAGCCGGTGGGCACGGAGCTGCCGCTAACCTTAGAGGATGCCAAGACCGTCACCCAGAAAAGCGCCCTCCGGGCGGACCGGGAGGGGGACAACTACTACGATTTACTGTCGGCGCTACAAAAGTCCATCCGTGGCTCTGACCCGGATGCTGCCTGCCACTATTTGGCAAGGCTGCTGGAAGCGGGGCAGATGCAGTCGGCCTGCCGGCGGCTGATGGTGATTGCGGCAGAGGACATTGGCCTGGCCTACCCGCAGATCATTCCCATTGTGAACGCCTGTGTGGATATGGCCCTGAAGCTGGGTATGCCGGAGGCCCGGATTCCTCTGGGGGATGCGGCGGTGCTGATGGCCACGTCTCCCAAGTCCAACTCCGGCCACATTGCCCTGGATCTGGCACTGGAAGATGTGCGCAAGGGAAAAGGCGGCGATTTCCCCCGGCATTTGCAGAACGTCCACGCCGATACCTACACCATGGAGCGGGAGCAGGGCTATCGCTATCCCCATGACTACCCCAACCATTGGGTGGCCCAGCAGTATCTGCCGGACAATCTGGTGGGCACCACATACTATACCTACGGCCCCAATAAACTGGAACAGGCCGCCAAGCAGTACTGGGACAAAATCAAAGGGTGAAATTATGGACATTCGAGTGAACGACATTCTGGTGATGAAAAAGCCCCACCCCTGTGGGGAAAAGCGGTGGCTGGTGCTGCGCACCGGGGCGGACTTTCGCCTGCGGTGCCTGGGCTGCGGCCATGAGCTGATGACCCCACGCTTCAAGGCGGAGAAAAATATCCGCACGATTGAACGGGAAACCCCCTCCGACTGAACCGGTTGGAGGGGCTTTTTGCTGCCTGGCGGGTTGAGACTGGCGGAACTTGCGCAGAACCCGGGGCCAAAGCCGACGGGCTTTTCCATCAGCGGCTGGTATACTGAGGCTATCCCAATTCGGAGGTGACAGCTTGGAAATCTACCTGGATTTGGCGGTAATACTCAATTTTCTCGTGGACTTTTTGCTGCTGCTGGGGACGAACCGGTTGGCGGGATTTCCCTTGGATGCCAGACGGTGCGCTGCCGGGGCGGCGGTGGGGGCAGCTTACGGCGGTGTGTGCCTGCTGCCAAGATTGCGCTTTCTGGGGAATGCTTTTTGGCGGCTGGTATTTTTGGGACTTGTGGCGGCAACGGCCTTTGGTACAGGGTGGGGGGCAGTCAAACGGGGCGGCGTGTTTGTGCTGCTGAGTATGGCCTTGGGCGGCGTTGCGCAGCAGGTTCACCAAAATGGTTTTATGGCCTTGGTAATCTGTGCCGGGTGTGTGTGGCTGCTGTGCCGGATTGCTTTTGGCGGCGGTACCCTGGGGCAGGAATATGTGGATGTGACCTTGCATTGGGACGGGCACACCCAGCGGGTGCTGGCCCTGCGGGATACCGGCAACACCCTGCGGGACCCCATTACGGGAGCGCCGGTGCTGGTGGTGTCTGCCCAGGTGGGCCAGCGGCTGACGGGCCTGACCCAAGAACAACTGGCAAAGCCCATTGAGACTCTGGCCCAGCGGCCTATTCCGGGGCTGCGGCTGATTCCCTACCGGGCGGTGGGGCAAAGCGGCGGCCTGCTGCTGGGTTTGTCGCTGGATCGGGTGTGCATGGACGGACGGCAGATTCGGGCGGTGGCGGCATTTGCCCCGGAGGGGCTGGAGGAGAGCGGCGTGCAGGCGTTGGTGACAGGAGGGGCACTATGAGCATTTGGAAGTGGCTGAAAAAACTGGGCCTGTTTGGCAAAACCCACATTTTCTACATCGGCGGCAGTGAGGTGCTTCCGCCGCCGCTGAAAGGGCAGCAGGAGCGCCAGGCGCTGGAAGCCCTGGAACAGGGGGATGAGCAGGCCAGGCAGCAGCTGGTGGAGCACAATCTGAGGCTGGTGGTCTACATAGCCCGCCGGTTTGAAAACACCGGCATCAATTTGGAGGATTTGATTTCCATTGGCTCCATCGGCCTGATCAAGGCCATCGGCACTTATAAACTGGATAAGAAAATCAAGCTGGCAACCTACGCTTCCCGGTGCATTGAAAACGAGATTCTTATGTACATCCGAAAGACCTCCAACCAAAAGGCGGAAGTTTCCCTGGAAGAGCCAATCAACATGGACTGCGACGGAAACGAGCTGTTGCTGGCGGATATTCTGGGCACGGATGAGGACATGATTCTGCGGCCCCTGGAAGAACATGCGGAGCTGTGCGTGCTCCGCCAGGCCCTGGGGGAGCTGTCGGACCGGGAGCGGGAAATCGTGCAAATGCGGTTCGGCCTGAACGGCCGCAAGGAGCAGACCCAAAAGGAGGTGGCCCAAAAGCTGGGCATCTCCCAATCGTACATTTCCCGGCTGGAAAAGCGCATCCTGCAGCGGCTCAAGAAAGAGTTTTTGCGCCAGACAAGCTGTGCTTGATTTTTGAAAATGGGTGTGCTATAATCAATACAAAATTTATCGATATAAATTCATATCGATATAAACCATGAGAAAAGCATGAGGAATGTATGGAACAAAAGAAAATCTCCAAATCGGTACTGAAGCGACTGCCGGGTTACCTGGCGTACCTGAAAAATATGCCGGAAGGAGCACCACCCAATATCTCTGCCACGGCGCTGGCCAACGCTCTGGGGATGGGAGAGGTGCAGGTGCGCAAGGACCTGGCCATGGTTTCCGACGGCGGGCGGCCCAAAATCGGCTACCTGCGGGAGGCGCTGATTGACGACATCGAGCAGTTTTTGGGTTATGACAACACCACCGATGCCATTTTGATCGGCGCAGGCAAGCTGGGCCAGGCGCTGATGGCCTATAAGGGCTTTGACGAGTACGGGCTGAACATTCTGGCGGCCTTTGACCTGGAGCCGAAGATGACCAAAACCGACGAGGGCAAGCCGGTCTATCCCATTTCCAAGCTGGCCCAGTTCTGCCGGGCCAACAAGGTGCTTATGGGCATCATCACCGTCCCGGCGGAGAGCGCCCAGCAGGTGGCGGACGAGCTGATTGCCGGGGGCATCAAGGCTATCTGGAATTTTGCGCCGGCCCATCTGGATGTGCCCAGCGGCATTTTGGTCCAGTACGAAAACATGGCCACCTCTTTGGCGGTGCTGTCGGTGCACCTGCAAGCCCAAATCAAAGAGGAAAAGGAAGTCAAAAAGTAAGCAAGCCACTTTCCATAACTTTTTGAACGAACGAAACCGCCGCATCCGGCATGATATAGTCCCCTTAGAGTAGACACTCGAAATAACAAAAATTTCGAGACTACC
>CAUWNA010000067.1:0-22967 GCA_963560135.1 uncultured Oscillospiraceae bacterium
GTAGTCTCGAAACTTTTGTTTTTTCGAGTGTCTACTCTATGGGGAGCATATCAAAGCTTCCGTGGGGGCGGCGTTTACTTTTTTGGAATCAGCCGTTTTCCTTGGCGGCCCGGAGGGCCTTGGCCAGCTGATCGGGGCAGGAGGTTTTCTTCATGCCGCAGGTGGTGCCTTCCAGCCGGGCGATGACCTCGTCAGCGTCCATGCCCTCCACCAGCTGCCCGATGCCCTTCAGGTTGCCGTTGCAGCCGCCCAGGAACTGGACATTTTTCACCTTGTTGTCCTCTAAGTCAAAGTAAATCATCTGGGAGCAGGTTCCCTTGGTTTTGTACTGATACATGTTGTGTTGTTCCTTTCTTTGTTAGCTTGTTAAGTCGGTCAGCTGCGCATGGAGCAGCTCGGCCAGGGGCAGCGGCGGCAGCAGCATTTGGTGGCCTCTGGCACCGGCGGAGATGGCGATTTCTTCCCACAGGATGCAGGTTTCGTCCAGGAAGGTGGGGTACTTTTTCTTCATGCCCACCGGGCTGCATCCGCCCCGGATGTATCCCGTAAGGCCCAGCAGCTCCTTGACGGCCACCAGCTCCATGTTTTTGTCCCCGGCGGCTTTGGCGGCCTTTTTCAGGTCCAGCTCGCAGCACACGGGAATGCAGAATACGTTGATGCCGGTTTTTTCGCCTCGGGCCACCAAGGTCTTGAACACCCGCTCCGGCTCCTGGCCCAGGGCCTGGGCGGCGTGAAGGCCGGACAAATCCTGTTCATCGTATTCGTAGAAGCCTTCCCGGCAGGGAATGCCCGCTTGCTGCACCAGGCGCACTGCATTGGTTTTTGCAGACATAATCATCACCGCTACTTATTATACGACAAAATGCCGCCGCTTGCAAGGTGTATGATTGCCAAATTTCCGGGCATCCTAGCCAAAACACCATGGGGAGGACGCTATGAACGACACGGAAAAAAAGCAGGACCAGCTGGTAGAGCTTGGCTCCGACATCACCCATTCCAGCAAGGGCAATATCTACACCCTGACCATCATCGGCCAGGTGGAGGGCCACCAGGTGGCGCCGGAGACGGTGAAAACCACCAAGTACGAGCACGTGCTGCCCCTGCTGGCGGGAATCGAGGAGAGCGACGACATTGACGGCCTGCTCCTGCTGCTGAACACCGTAGGCGGCGATATTGAGGCGGGGCTGGCCATTGCCGAAATGATTGCGGGGATGAAAAAGCCCACTGTGTCTCTGGTGCTGGGCGGGGGGCATTCCATCGGCATTCCCCTGGCGGTGTGCACGAAAAAAAGCTTCATTACCCCCACCGCCAGCATGACGGTGCACCCGGTGCGGATGACCGGCCTGGTGGTGGGAGCGCCCCAGACCTATCGGTATTTCCAGCGGATCCAGGAGCAGATTGCGGATTTCGTCACGGAAAACTCCCGCATCAGCCGGAAGGACTTCCTGCATTTTATGATGGCCACGGGGGAAATGGCCACGGATGTGGGCACCATCCTCTACGGCAAGGAGGCGGTGGCTTCGGGGCTGATCGACGAATTGGGAAGCCTGAACGATGCTCTGAGCACCCTGCACCAGATGATCGAGAAAGAAAAAACGGAAAAATAGGGAAAATACGGCAAAGCGTATTGACAAATCGGAGACAACCGGGTATAATACTAGAAGTTTCGGGGTGTGGCGAAGCTTGGTATCGCGCTTGGTTCGGGTCCAAGAGACCTCGGGTTCGAATCCCGACACTCCGACCAAAATTCCAGAATCCGCTTATGTGGATTCTGGAATTTTCCTTTGTGTATGCAGACAGCTTCTTGGGGGGCCGTCTTTATGGATATACAAAGTACCGCCCCCGCTGTGAACTAGACAGCGAGGGCGGTGTTTTATACGAAATTGAGACAGGCGGGGATGAGGATTGGCACCATGAAGGAGCAGATCATGCCGTTGAAAACGGACAGGACCACGGTTTCTTCGTTGGTGTACTTGAGAATCAGGGGCAGGGTGGTGTCCTCGCTGGTGGCGCCGGCGGGGGCGATGCAGGTGTAGTGGTTCAGCCGAACCGCCAGAATGGGGATCAGCACAAAGGAAAACAGCTCCCGCATTAGGTTGCTCATAAAGGCGATGCTGCCCAGCTCCGCATTGACCATGCTGCTGATGGTGACACCCGCCAGGCTGTACCAGCCCATGCCGCTGGTGACGGCGGTGCCGTAGCCGAAGGGAATCTTCAAAACCAGAGAACAAATCACGCCCCCCACCAGAGAGCCTAGAATGATCCCGGCGGGGATGATGAAGGTTTTGATGTTGTATTCCCGAATTTTTGAGAAAATGCCTCGCTGCATCCCCACGCTGATGCCCACGGTGAACATCAGGGTATACAAAACCAGGGTGGTATGCTGGCTGAGCAATTCTACCAGAAAAAACTCAGCCCCGGACAGACCATAGCCAAGCCCCAGAAACAAAGCGCCAATCAGAATCAGTACGATCATGTGTTTTTCTGCTCCTTTTCTTCCGATTTGTTTTTGCCCATGAATTTCTTGGTGAAAAGAAAAACAAGCAAAATAGACAGGATGGTGGGAATCAGAAAAAACAGCAGGCTGGACAGCCCCAGGGAGGACAGTTCTTCCAGGAAGTGCTCCTTCTGCCCCAGCATGACTCCCATAGAAAAAATCAGCAGCGCCGTGCAAACCATGGAAATGAGGTCGTTTCCTTTCTTTGCCCCTTTGGGCACCAAAAAGCGTCCGGCCAGAATGCCCAGACACATCACAATGATGACATCCATCAAATTCCTCCTTCTGCAAATTGACTGTTACGATACCAATTTCTTTGGACAAGCTTAATAGTGGTACTTCTTCTGCTTGATGACCAGGAAGAAGAAGCCCAGCATCACAGCCAGCACATCGGCGGCGACGATGGAAAACCAGATTCCGTCAATGCCCAACAACTTCGGCAGAAGCAATACCGCTGCAACCTCAAAAACCAGGGTCCGCAGGAAGGAGATCAGTGCCGAGGTCAGACCGTCGCTGAGAGCAGTGAAAAAGCCGGAGGCGAACACGGCAAAGCCCATAAATAGGAAGCATAGGGCAAAAATCCGAAAGCCGCTGACCGTGAGCTGCATCAGCTCCGGGTCATACCCCACAAAGAAGCGACTCAGAGGCAGCGCCAGCACCTCCGCTGCGGCAGTCATGCAGATGCCGAAAACACCAATCAGCAGCAAACTCTTTCGCAGCAGGCTCTTTAGCTCGCTATGGTTCTGTGCGCCGTAATGAAAGCCAATCACCGGGGCAGTGCCGATGGAGTAGCCGATGAAGGCTCCAGAGAAAATCATACTGACATACATCATTACGCCGTAGGCAGCCACGCCGTTTTCGCCGGCGTAGTGCATCAGCTGCAAATTGTATAACGTCCCCACCAGGCTCATAGAGATGTTGCTCATAAACTCCGAGGAACCGTTGATGGTGGCCCGGGCAACGGCAGAGCCGTCGTAGCGGGTGGGGCCGAGGCGCAGCAGACTGCTGTTTTTTCGGAAAAAATAGAACAGGGGCACGATGCCGCCCACAGCTTGGCTCATGGCGGTGGCAACCGCCGCACCGGCTAATTTGTAGGGCTGCGGAAGCAAAGGAACCAAAATGGCATCCAGTACCATATTGGTCACACCGGAGCAAACCGTTACCGCAAGCCCAAGCTTAGGTTTTTCAGCCGTAACAAAGAAGCTCTGAAACAGCAGCTGCAAAATGAAAAACGGAGTGGCCAGCAGATTGATGCGCCCATAGACGACACAGTTTTCCAGCAGCTCCCCTTGGGCACCCAGCATGCGGCTGATAGGACGAATCAGAATAAAGCCCAGCAGGGCAAACAGGACACCCAAGCCGAAAGATAGGTAGGTAAACAGGGAAAAATACCGATTCGCCAGTGCCCGATTCCCTTGCCCCAGCACGTTGGAGACAATAGCGGTGCCGCCGGTGCCGAAGAGAAAGCCCACAGTGGCAACCACCATCAGCACGGGCATGATAAGATTGACGGCGGCAAAAGGGGTTTTGCCGGCAAAGTTGGATACAAAAAATCCGTCCACAACACCATAAATGGAGGTGAAAATCATCATGGCGATGGAGGGAAGGGTAAAGCGCAGCAGTCGTCCGTAGGTGAAATGATCGGACAATTTGATTTGCATACAACACCTCGTAAAGACAGAAAAATAGGGCCGTTTCACGGCCATTTCCTATATTATGCCATAAAATTCTTGGAAAGTCAACAGAAAGACCCTGTCCTGGGTGTTCCGGGACAGGGCTGCGGTTATTGTATCGACAGATGGCTGCGTTCCAGTGCCTTTTGCAAGGCTACTGCCAAAATGGGGGCAAATACGATGGCCACCACGGCATTGAAGATGGTGGCAGGCAGCTTGCTCACCACGGCGATCATAGCGGCTTGATGGGTCAATCCCTGAATCAGCAGTCCCTTGTAGAAATAGCTTTTCAGCAGATACAGCGCCGCATAGGTCACAGCACCGGCGGCAGTGGCCAGGGTGGCCTTCCAGTAGGCACAGGGCTTGCCACGCCAGGCAATCCAGCCGGCAACCAGAGCGTAGGCGCCCTTGGTCAGGAATGTAATCCAGCATTCGTCGATGTAGGCTGGATAGAACAAAATATCATACAGTGCAGAGCCAAGGCCTGCGGCCAGACCACCCAGCCACGGTCCCAGCAGAATGCCGCTGAGCGCGCAGACGATGTTGCCTAAGTGGAATGAGGTGGTGTCGCCGATTTCCAGCGGCAGGGTAATGCGCAGAGCCGAGCCGACAACGGTCAGCGCAGCCAGCAGAGCTGTGAGAACGATTTTCTTGGTCGAAATAGCTTGACGTTGCTTCATGGATCGTACCTCCCTTTCAATGGCACTATTATAGCACAAACTGGTTATAAAAGTAGTGCCAAAAATGGTATATAAAATAAGACCAGATAAAAGTGGAGCAGGAAGAAACGAAAAATTTATCGAAAATAACTGAAACGAAAGAAAAGACTGTACAGAATTTGAAAAAGATGCTACAATACATCCTAGGAGAACCCAAAAAGGAAACCGAATTTATTGAGCCAATTCTGAAAGGGGTACGAACCAATGAGATTGATTTGCGCAAAGGACTACAACGATGTCAGCCGGAAGGCTGCCAACATCATTGCCGCACAGATTTACCTGAAGCCTGACTGCGTTCTGGGCTTGGCCACCGGCAGCAGCCCTGTGGGCACCTACAAGGAGCTGATTGCTAAGTATGAATCTGGCGATCTGGACTTCTCCCAGGTAAAGACCGTGAACCTGGACGAGTACGTGGGCCTGCCCAAGGACCATGACCAGAGCTATGCTTATTTTATGCGCACCAACCTGTTTGATCATGTGAACATCGACCAGGCCAACTGCAACATTCCCAACGGTATGAACCCCGACGCAGAGGAAGAGTGCGCCCGGTACGATGCCGTTATCGATGCGTTCGGCGGCGCAGACCTGCAGCTGCTGGGCCTCGGACCCAACGGCCACATTGGCTTTAACGAGCCTGCCGATGCTTTCGCCAAGGGCACCAACAAGGTGGAGCTGACAGCTTCTACCATTGATGCCAACCAGCGCTTCTTCGCCAAGCGGGAAGATGTGCCCACCCACGCCTACACCATGGGCATTGGCTCCATCATGAAGGCCAAGCGGGTGCTGCTGGTGGTCAACGGCGCCAACAAGGCCCAGGCTGTGAAGGACTGCTTCTTCGGCCCCATCAAGCCCCAGGCCCCCGGCTCCATTTTGCAGCTGCACCCCGACTTCACCCTGGTGGCAGACGAGGCTGCGCTGTCCCTGGTGAAGGACCTGCTGTAATCCCCAGCCTTTCGTTTATGACTCCCGAGGATTTTTCCTCGGGAGTTTTTCAGGCTGTGAATCATTTCCACCGCCATAGGGTATCCTGTCTGGGAAGGAGGATACCCTATGGATATTTTATTATCGGAAACCAGAATCAATTTGGCCCGGTCCTTTGCCGGGGAATCCCAGGCCCGGAGCCGGTATACGGCCTATGCGGCCCAGGCCCGGCAGGATGGGCTGGAGTGGGTTGCCCGGATTTTGGAGGAGACGGCGGACAATGAAGCCGCTCACGCTCAGGCGTTTTTGCAGCTGATGCACCGACTGGGCGGAGGCGGCGAAACGGTGGACTTCTCCGGGGGCTATCCCTTCCAGCTGGGGACAACGGCAGAAAACTTGGCCTACGCCGCAGCGGGAGAGGAAGCGGAGCATTCCGATGTCTATCCCGGTTTTGCGGAAATGGCCCGGCGGGAGGGCTTTGACGATGCGGCCCGGCTGTGGATGCAGATTGCCCGGGTGGAGGGCTGCCACCATCTGCAATTTGCTCAGCTGGCTCAGCAGCTGGGGCAGGGGACACTGACGGAAAAGCAGGAGCCGGTTGCCTGGCGGTGTCTGCACTGCGGCTATGTGTACGAGGGCAAGCGTGCCTGCGACCCCTGCCCCATCTGCGGCAAGGGAAGCGGCTGGCAGGAGGGCCAGGTGGAGCGCAAGGCCGTGATGGGAAAACCATAGAATTTGCCGTGGGCGGGTTTGTCGGGGGAGACGAACCTGCCCAAAACATTTTTTTCGTCTTTACAGAATGGGGCATTGTATGGTATGATACTCAGAAAGATATTAAGTTGTAGAGGTTCGTGCTATGAATTACATCGTTTTGGATATGGAATGGAACCAGCCCTGGCCAGGCTCCCCATCCTCAAAGAAAGTACTGCCGGTGCAGATTCGAGGAGAGATCATCCAGATTGGTGCGGTCCGGGTGACGGAAGATCAGCAGGTGGCGGATGAATTTCAGATTATGATTCGGCCCAAGTATTACCGTCACTTAAACCGCCGGGTGAGCAAGCTCACGGGAATCAAGGAAGCCCGCCTGCGGGAGGAGGGGGTGTCCTTCCCGGAGGCGATGGAGCGTTTTTGCAGCTGGTGCGGCGAGGATATTGTGTTCTTGACCTGGGGCTTTGACGACATCGGCATCCTGCGGGAAAACCTGGCCCTGTTCGGTCTGGATGCGGGCTTTACCCAGCGGTGGTACAATGCCCAAATGATGTTCAATGCCCAGACCGACGGCTCCAATGCCCAGAAGGCGCTGAAAACGGCTATGGAGATGTTCGGCATTGAGGCCACCCGTCCGGCCCACGATGCCCTGGGGGATGCTTACCACACGGCATTGATTTGCGCCCG
The DNA here is from genome assembly GCA_963560135.1 of uncultured Oscillospiraceae bacterium. Classification (GTDB taxonomy): domain Bacteria; phylum Bacillota; class Clostridia; order Oscillospirales; family Oscillospiraceae; genus Faecousia. The sequence goes on from CAUWNA010000067.1 coordinate 7,206, forward strand.
CCTGGATTTGAAGCGGGGGGCGGCAGAGTATGACGAGGCCCTGAAAAGTCACGAAAACGGCTTCCACGGTGCGGAGCTTCCCGGCTGCATTGCCCGGAAGGTGTTCTATGACTATGCCGACAAGCGGGCCGCACTGGCATCTATGGCCGGGGAGGAAAATATCTGTCCCGTCTGCGGGGGGCGGATGCTTGGCTCTCGGTGGTTCGCCCAGCCGGGACACCGGTATATGGATTTGGCCACCTGCCCGGAGGATGGAAAGTTCCTCATCCGGGTGCGGCTGTCGGAGCAGCCGGACGGGAAAATCCGGGTCAGCCGGCTGACTTACGAGGCCACCTCGGAAGCTGCGGAGGCATATGCCCGCCGGGTAGAGAAGGCAGATCCAGAGGATGCAGGCCGTGCAAACCGCCGGCGCAGAAGAAGACGTCCTGCCAAGCAGGGACCGCAGGCGTAACGTGTGTTTCAAATCACTAACGGAGCCTGATGACCAATAAAACCGGAGGGGTTTGTTGGGAGTTCGTATAAAAACCGCCCCAGGGGCAGCGGCATAGCCGGTCTGCCTTCTGGGGCGGTTTTTGGATCAGAAAATGGTCTCGGCCAATTCAAACAGATATCCGCCCAAAACGAAGGCGGCAATGGCTAGAAGAATGTACAAAAGTTTGTTGTTTCCGAAATGCATAAATACCTCCGATTACCGGCGCTTCCGGGGCGGTTTGCCGGGAGCTTGTTTTGCGTTGGGGCGTGGTTTTGCTCCGGATGCAGGCTTTTTGGCGGGAGAGCCGGGCTTTTTTGTGGGCTTTCCGGGGAGCTTCTTCGGCGGGGCGGTGTGGCCGCCGGCTCTGGGGGGAATGGCCCGAATCAGGCACTTGGGGCCGGAGCCAATCAGGTCCTCCCGGTGGGCTTTCAGCAGGGCCTCCTTCACCAGGTAGTAGTTCTTGGGGTCCCGGTACTGAATCAGCGCCCGCTGCATGGCCTTCTCGTGGGGGTCCGTGGGGACATAGACCTTCTCCATAGTCCGGGGGTCCAGGCCGGTGTAATACATCACCGTGGACAGCGTGGATGGAGTGGGGTAGAAGTCCTGCACCTGCTCCGGGTTGTAGCCCATGTCCCGGATATACTCTGCCAGCTCTATGGCCTCTTTTAAGGTGGAGCCGGGATGGCTGGACATGAGGTAGGGCACCAGGTACTGCTCCAGGCCGTACTGCCGGTTCAGGGCGAAGTACTTGTCCACAAATTTGTTGTAGACCGCATTTTTCGGCTTACCCATCCGGCTGAGGACGGCATCGGACACGTGCTCCGGGGCCACTTTCAGCTGGCCGGAGATGTGGTACTGTACAAGCTCTTTCAGGAAGGTGTCCTTCCGGTCTGCCAGCAGGTAGTCAAAGCGGATGCCGCTGCGGACGAATACCTTCTTCACACCGGGAAGCTTGCGCAGTTTGCGAAGCAGGGCCACATAGTCGGAGTGGTCGGCGTTCATGTTCTTGCAGGGGGTGGGGTAGAGGCACTGCCGCCCGCCGCAGGCGCCCTTGGTCAGCTGCTTTTCGCAAGCAGGGTGGCGGAAGTTGGCGGTGGGGCCGCCCACATCGTGGATGTAGCCCTTAAAATCCGGGTCACGGGTAATCTGCTCCGCTTCCCGGAGGATGGACTCGTGGCTGCGGGTTTGGATGATCCGCCCCTGGTGGAAGGTCAGGGCGCAGAACGAGCAGGCGCCGAAGCAGCCCCGGTTGGACACCAGGCTGAACTTGACCTCCTCAATGGCGGGCACGCCCCCGGCCTTGGCATAGCTGGGGTGCCAGGTGCGCATATAGGGCAGGTCGTAAATGTCGTCCATCTCCTGGGTGGTCAGGGGCTTCTGGGGCGGATTCTGCACCACATAGCCGCCGCCGTATGGCTCCGCCAGCCGCTTGGCGGTGAAGGGGTCGCAGTTGCCATACTGAATGCGGAAGGACTCGGCATAGCGGCGGCGGTCGGATTTCAGTTCCTCGAAGCTGGGAAGCGTAATGGTTGGCAGACTTTCGTCCAGGGTCTGGGTGTGGTAGACCGTGCCGTCGATGTAGGTGATGTCCTTCACATCCAGCCCGGCATTCAGGGCATCAGCGATTTCCACAATGCTCTTTTCTCCCATGCCGTACATCAGCAGGTCCGCCTGGCTGTCCAGCAGGATGGAGCGCTTCATGCTCTCGGACCAGTAATCGTAGTGGGCCAGCCGCCGCAGGCTGGCTTCAATGCCGCCGATGAGGATGGGCACATCCTTATAAGTCTGGCGAATCAGATTGCAGTAGACGGTGGTGGCGTAATCCGGCCGCTTGCCCATGACCCCGCCGGGGGTGAAGGCATCGGTTTTCCGGCGGCGCTTGGCCACGGAATAGTGGTTGACCATGGAGTCCATGTTGCCGCCGCTGACCAGAAAGCCCAGCCGGGGCCGGCCAAAGACGTTGATGGAGTTGGGATTTTTCCAATCCGGCTGGGAGATGATGCCCACGCTGTAGCCGTGGCGCTCCAGCACCCGGCTGATGATGGCGTGGCCGAAGGAGGGATGGTCCACATAGGCATCGCCGATGACATACACAAAGTCACAGGCCACCCAACCCCGGTCCAGCATCTCTTGTTTGGTTATGGGAAGAAAGGACATAGCTTACCTCGTATTTTCCAAAAATTCAAAAGCCAAGCGCCGCAGCTTTTTGGCAGAGCTTGGTGTAGACATGGCGCAGCATCCACGGCTCGCTGACCTTCTGAGCCAGCTGGGCGAGGGGAATCCAGGCGGCGCCGCTGTTTTCGTCGGGCTTGCTGCGCACCGGGGCAGCAGGGTCGGCTTCAAACAGATACGTGACATTCCCGTGAAGGTGGGAAGAGACATACTGCCCACGCTTCACATGGCCGTCCACGGTTAGCAGCTCCAGGGAAAAAATACCATCCTGGAGCAGCTTCAGGGATTCCAGGCCGCTTTCCTCCTGGGCCTCCCGCCGGGCCACGGCGCACAGGTCGGTGCCCCCATCGGCATGGCCGCCCATCCAGGACCAGGACTGGTAGATGTTGTGATACACCATCAGCACCTGCTGCCGGTCCGGGCTGAGCACCCAGGCGGAGGCTGTGAAGTGACCGGGATTGGCCCGTCCGAAGACATCCTGACCGCTTTTCAGCCAGGTGCACAGAATCTCCCGGTCCTGCACCTCCTGAGGGCAGAACGGGGTGTAGGCGGTCAGTTCATCCAGCAGTGCCATGGGGCTGCCTGCTCAGGACTTGTCGGACTGCTTGCCCAGCTTGTGCTTGGTGCCGTCCGGCTCGACGATGTAGGTGTTTTCCAGCTGGCCGATCAGATTGGCCTTGACCGAGTCGATGTAAATTCGGCGGAGCTTGTCCCGCTCAGCCAGTTCCTCCGGGGTCAGACCCTCGGTCTTGTTCTTTTTCGCCAGGACATTGATCCGGGCAATGACTTCATCCATGTTCATAGTATTACCTCACACATAGCGGTGGATGACCACCGAAATTCGATCTTTTTTGGTGCGGCCCATTACCTGGGCCAGCTTGATTTTGCCCAGCCCCCGGACGGAGACCTGCACGCCCTGGGTCAGCAGCTTATCCGGCTTCTCCACCGGGAGGCCGTCCACGGCGGCTTTTCCGGCGGTGACATACTGGGATGCCAGGCTTCTTCCAATGTGGAAGCCGGAACTGATGACACTGTCCAGCCGCAGAGACGGCAGGGTATCCCGAATGAGCCGAATCTCCGGCTCCGGCACCTGGACCTGGGTCAGGGGAATTTGTTGCATGCGCACCTTGGCCCGTCCGGCGCTGGTGAAATTTTGCAAAATATAGGGAGCAATCTGGGCTGTTACGAAAAAGTCACAGCTTTCCTTACCCACCAGCAAATCCCCCAGAGTTTCCCGGCCGATGCCGCAGCCCATCAGCGCCCCCAGAAAATCCCGGTGGCTGGGGCTGTCCCCCTGGTAAAAGGCGGCCCGCAGGCAGACACAGGGGCTGTCCTCATCAAAAAGGCTGCTTTCCTCCAGATACTCCGGCAGATACACTAGCATCCGCCGCTCCGCCTGGGCATAGCCGCCGAAGGCGTGAAGCCCCGGCTCCTGGCCGAAGAGAAACCGGGCCATTTCCAGCTCCCGGGGGCTTAAAAAGCAGGTGCTGGCAGGAATGCTGCGCTGTATGGCGGTGTTTATTTTGTCCCAAAGCTTGGCAAGCAGCAACCGGTCCTCGCTGCTGTGGGCAATTTTGTCAATGTTTTCCCGATTCATAGCATCACCAAATAACAGTATACCATATCTGCGCCGGGATGGAAAGAAGTTTTTCTTGTGAAAAGCGGGTTTGTAGAGTATAATGGAGAAAAACGGAAACAGGAGAGGAAGACGTATGGTTATTGGCATCATCGGTGGCGGCGCCAGCGGCATGGCTGCAGCTTTGGCAGCGGCGGAGCAGCCGGGGGTTCAGGTGGTTTTGATGGAGCGCCAGGCCCGACTGGGGCGGAAATTGCAGGCCACCGGCAATGGCCGCTGCAATCTGACGAATCTTCACGCCGGTCAGCAGGGCTACCACGGCGACCGGCCGGAGTTTGCCCGGGAGGCCATTTCTGCCTTTGGGCCTCAGGAAACCCTGGCGTGGTTTCGCAGGTTGGGGCTGTTCACCGTGGCGGAGCCGTCCGGCCGGGTGTATCCCTATTCGGACCAGGCCAACTCCGTGGTGGACGTGCTGCGCTTTGCCCTGGAACGGCCCAACATCCAGGTAAAGCTGGGCTTTGAGGTGGAAAAGGTGAAGAAAACTCCGGACGGATTCCTGGTGGAGAGCAAGCAGGAGCATCTTTCGTGCGACAGGCTGATCGTGGCCTGCGGCGGCCTTGCGGGGACGAAGCTGGGCGGCTCCATGGCGGGCTACCAGCTGTTGCGCTCACTGGGTCATCGCTGCACCCGGCTGCGCCCGACGCTGGTGCAGCTGAAAGCCGCCTGGGGCGGCATAGCGGGGCTGAAAGGCGTTCGGGCCAACTGCCACGCCGCCATTTATCGTGGCGAAACTCTGTGGTCGGAGAGCACCGGGGAGCTGCAATTTACCGAGTACGGCCTGTCCGGCCCGGTGATGTTTGAGATTTCCCGGGATGCCTGCCAGGGCCTTGGCCCGTGGCACTGCCGGTTGGATTTCCTGCCGGAGGTGCCGGAATCGGTGCTGCAAGAAGAATTGCTCCGCCGCCGGCAGGGTGATCTTCCCGCTTCGGAGCTTCTGACGGGAATCCTCCACAACCGGCTGGGCCGGGTGCTGACCCAGGCGGCGGGGATTTCCCTGTCCCGCCAGGTGGCGCAGCTGGGGGAAGCGGAGCTTTTCCAGGTGGCGCAGATGGTGAAGGACTTCGACGTGGCGCTGAAAGAGCCAATGGGCATGGACAGCGCCCAGGTAACTGCCGGAGGCATGGTGACGGCAGAATTTGACGAACAAACCATGGAAAGCCGCCTGGTGCCGGGGCTGTATGCCTGCGGCGAGGTGCTGGATATTGACGGCGACTGCGGCGGCTACAATCTGCAATGGGCGTGGAGCTCCGGCCGTCTGGCGGGGCTGAGCGCAGGGAGGAATTTATGATTCGCATACGAGATATTCAGCTGCCGCCGGAGCACAATGCCCACCAGCTGCAATTTGAAGCCGCCCGCCTGCTGCGGCTGCCCAATTCCAAAATCACCCGGCTTACCATCGTCCGCCGCAGTGTGGATGCCCGGAAAAAGCCGGATGTGAAAATCATCTACACGGTGGACGTGGCGGTAGCGGGAAACGAGACGAAAATTCTCCGGCAAAGCGGCTGCAAGCGGGCTTCCATCGCCCCGGTGCAGGTCTACCGGCTGCCGAAAGCACAGGCAATGCCGGAGCATCGGCCGGTGGTGGTGGGCTTCGGTCCGGCGGGCATGTTTGCCGCCCTGGTGCTGGCTTTGGCGGGCTGGAAGCCGCTGGTGCTGGAACGGGGAGAGGATGCCGTCGCCCGCCATGAAAAGGTGGAGAGGTTCTTTGCCACAGGCCAGCTGGACGAGCGGAGCAATGTCCAGTTTGGCGAGGGCGGCGCCGGAACCTTCTCCGACGGCAAGCTGAATACCGGGGTGAATAACCCCCGAATCGGCTGGATTTTGGAGCAGTTTGTTCAGGCCGGAGCTTCGGAGGAGATTTTGTACGATGCCAAGCCCCATGTGGGCACCGATGTGCTGCTGACGGTGGTGCAGAATCTGCGCCGCCGGATTCAGCAGCTGGGGGGTGAGATCCGTTTCTGCACCCAGGTGACGGGCCTGGTGCAGGAGCAGGGGGTGCTCACCGGGGTGAAAATCCACACCGGCGAGGTGATTCCCTGTGACCGGGTGGTGCTGGCCATTGGACACAGCGCCCGGGATACCTTCCAAATGCTGCAAGAGGAAGCCGTCCCCATGGAGGCCAAACCCTTCGCCATGGGCGTGCGGATCGAACAGCCCCAGGCGGCGATGAATTTGGCTCAGTACGGCCGGGAGAATCCGGCGCTGCCCCCGGCGGACTATAAGCTGGTGCAGCACCTGCCGGATGCCACGGTGTATACCTTCTGCATGTGCCCTGGCGGCTATGTGGTGGCGGCGGCCAGCGAAGAGGGGGGCGTAGTGACCAACGGCATGAGCTACGCCGACCGGGACGGGGGCAATGCCAATGCGGCGCTGCTGGTGACGGTGCATCCGGACCACTTCCCGGAGCCGGGGCCTCTGGGCGGCATGTACTGGCAGCAGGCCATTGAGCGCAAAGCGTATCAGCTCAGCGGCAGCTACTGCGCCCCTGCCCAGCAGGTGGGAGATTTTCTGGCCCATCGCCCCAGCACCGAAGCGGGGCAGGTTGCACCTACCTATCGCCCCGGTGTCCACTGGTGCGATTTGCATCAGGTGCTGCCCCAGCGGGTGACTCAGGCTTTGGAGCAGGCCCTGCCCCTGCTGAATCAGAAGCTGCCCGGATTTGCGGAGGCTTCCTGTGTGCTCACCGGGCCGGAGACCCGCAGCTCGTCCCCGGTGCGGATTCTCCGGGACGAGAGCCGCCAGTCGGCCCTGCGGGGGCTGTACCCCACCGGCGAGGGAGCCGGATATGCCGGAGGAATTATGTCTGCGGCTATTGACGGCATGCTGACAGCTGAGGAGATTTTGCAAAGCTATGGAAGAAAGACAGATTAACAAATGGCTGCGCCGCCAATATTCCCCGCTGGGATGGAGCCTGCTTGGTTACTATGGGATTTTGAATGTGCTGGTGCTGGCATCCACGATGGCTCTTACTGGGCAGCAGTGGCTGATGGCCATGCGGACAGGGGACTGGGAGCGCTGGATGGATCCGTCCCTGGCTGCCGGAGATGGCTGGGGCTATCTGTGGAGCATCGCCGTGGGAGCACTGGTGCTGTATGCCTGGAAGGGCAGTGATTTCTGGCGCAGAAATGTCCTGGTGCGCCGGGAGAAGCTGAGCGGCTTTTCCTTCTTCTGCCTGGTTTGCCTGTGCGCCGGTGTGCAGTTTTTGAATGGACTGTGGATTGGCCTGCTGGAATGGGTGCTGGGCTGGTTTGACCTGTCGGTGCTGTCTACGCTGGAGATGGCCAGCGGCGCTTCGGATACGCTGAGCATGTTCCTGTATGCGTCCCTGGTCGGGCCGATTTGGGAGGAACTGATCTTCCGGGGATGGATTCTGGAATCTTTGCGGCCCCACGGACGGCGGTTTGCCATTGTGGCCTCCGCTGTGCTGTTTGGTGCGTTCCACGGAAATCTGCTGCAAGGGCCGTTTGCCTTCGTGCTGGGACTGGTGCTGGGATATGTGGCCATAGAGCACGGAATCTGGTGGTCCATCGGGCTGCATGTGTTCAACAATCTGGTGCTGGCAGACCTGCTCACCCGCCTGACCGCCCCGCTGCCGCCAATTCTGGCAGACGGCTTGGTGGGCCTGCTCCTGCTGGGCTGCGCCCTGGCGTCGGCGGCAATTCTGCTGTGCAACCGGCAGCGGATCAAAGCCTACCGCCAAAGCAGCTGGATCGATCGCCGCTGCTTAGGCTGTTTCTTTACAAACAGCGGCGTGCTCCTGTTCCTGGGGCTGATGGCGGTTAGCGCTGTCTCCATGCTGTTTCTGTAAGAAAAAGAAAAAATGGTTCTGCCGAAGGAGAGGAAACTCCGTATCCGGCAGAACCATTTGCTATTTTGTGAAAAGCCAAATGCCAGCTACAGTTTGGGCCAAAAGAATGGCGGGGATGCCCAAGGTGAAGCTGGGGTGGCGGGTTTTGTGGCGAACGGTGTACATGCCCAGCCAAATGCCCAGGCTTCCGCCCAGGACGGCCACCAGAAACAGGGTGGATTCCCGAATGCGCCAGAGGTTTTTTCTGGCTTTGTACTTGTCCACAAGCATAAGGACAAACCCCAGTGCATTCATTAGAATCAGGTAGAGAAAAATCAGCATAAAATTCCTTTCGGGAGGGATGGTTATGAAAGTATTCTGGATGGCTCTGGTGGCAGCAGTGCTATTGTGCGGCTGCGCCTCAGAGCAGACCTTGGAAACGGTGGCCGACGACCCGGCCCAGGCTGTGGCGGCGGTCAGCCCCCGCCATATTGATGTGCGGCTGCCGGAGGGGGCCGTGGCCCCGGTGCTGGACAGCACCGCAGAGCAGGTGTATCTGTCGGAGGAGTATGAGCTGGTGGTGCAGACCTTGGCCGCCGGTGATTTGAACGGCACCATCGAAACCCTCAGCGGCCACAGCCGGGAGGACCTGACGGTGATGCAGACCAGTTTGGACGGCATAGACCGCTATGAATTTGTCTGGGCTGCTGCCGGAGAGAAGGGCGACCGATTGGGGCGTGGGGTGATTCTGGACGACGGCAGCTACCACTACTGCCTGTCGGTGCTGCGAGATGCGGAGCAGGAGGGAAAATCCCAAATTGTGTGGCAGGATGTGTTTGCATCCTTTACGGTTGTGTAGCGTATTGTTCTAGGGCCTCCCGGCACAGGTCTTGGCAGGCATCCACTACACTCTGGGGATAGAGAATTTTTGCCTTGCTGCCAAAGCCAATGACCCAGCTCAGGAACATGGGGGAGACAGCGACGTTCACCGTGAATACAAAGTGCTCCGGCCCGTCTGGGATCAGCATGGTCTGCTTGCCAAAGCGGTCCATGACTACGTTTACCAAACTGTTGTCAAAGCGGAGCTTGACGGTGGCCATCTGCCCGGAGTACATTTGAAACAGGTGGTTGGCATACTCTGTCAAAGCCTTGCCGGTGAGTTCTGGACAAGGTAGTCTGGCATCTTCCGTTTGGCTGATGTCGCTCATGCGGTCAACCCGATAGCTGGTGACACCGTGGCGGGCGGAGAGGGCCATCAGATAGCAGTTTTCGTTATCCTGACACAGACCATAGGGGCTGGCCACATAGTCCCGATCCCGGTAGTGGCGCTGACCGTCCAGGCCAAAGTCAAAATAGCGGAAGGTGATTTGCTTGTTTTCCGCAATGGCCTCTTGGATAGCGTCCACATTATAGTAGATGGTTTCGTTCATGCTCTTGACTCGGCCGGAGACCACCACATCCCGGCGCATCAGCCGGGCATCGTAAATGCTGCACTGGCTGCACAGCTTTTCAATCAGCTCCCGGGATTTTTTCTCCGTGAGGAAGCGGCTGGACTGGACGGCATCAATGAGCAGCTTTAGTTCCGGCAGCTCAAAATTCCGGGAGGCGATGTAGTAGCCGCCGTTTTTACCGGGAAGGGATACGATGTCGATGCCGTAATCCTGCAAGGCTTGGATGTCGGAGTAGACCGTTTTGCGGTCGCAGACAATATTGTGCTGCTGCTTCAGCATGTGCAGTAGATCCACCGCTCTCACCGGGTGATCCTGGTGAGAGTTTTGCTGTAAATAGTCCAAAATATAGAAGATTTTCAGCTTCTGGTTGTCGGATTTCGGCATGGCGGCCTCCTTGCTGCGGGTTGTACGGAATTGGAATCGGAACCTATATCATACCATATCTTCATCAGGACGAAAAGAGGGAAATTGCTTTTTTCGGGAGAATGTGCTATAATGCCCAAAAAGGAGATGTGATTTTTATGTTTCTTGGCTGTCATCTGTCGGCCAGCGGCGGCAATGCCGCAATGGTAAAAACGGCCCAATCCATTGGGGCCAATACATTTGCGTTCTTCACCCGGAACCCTCGGGGAAGCAAGGCAAAAAAAGAGGACCCGGCGGATGCGGCTCGGGCTGTGGCGATGCTGCGCGAGGGGAATTTCGGCCCCTTGGTTGCCCACGGAGCCTATACCATGAACCTGTGCACCGCCGATGCCCAGGCCCGGGATTTTGCTGCTGAGGTTCTGGCGGATGATTTGCGCCGCATGGCAGCACTTCCTGGAAATTTCTACGATTTTCACCCGGGCAGCCATGTGGGCCAGGGGGTGGAAGCTGGCATTTCCTACATTGCCGCCGCTTTGCGTAAGGCATTGGAGCCTGGGTATCCCGTAACGGTGCTGCTGGAAACCATGGCGGGCAAGGGCAGCGAAATTGGCGGGCGGTTTGAAGAACTGAAGGCCATCCTGGATGCCGTTGGCAGCCGGGAGGTAGGTGTGTGTCTGGATACCTGCCATGTCTATGATGGCGGCTATGACATTGTAAACGACTTAGATGGGGTACTGGCGGAGTTTGACCGGGTCATTGGTCTGGACCGGCTGAAAGCGCTCCACGTCAATGACAGCAAAAATCCCTTTGCCAGCCACAAGGACCGGCATGAATGCCTGGGCCAAGGCAGTTTAGGTCTGGAAACCTTCCGGGCCGTTGTCAACCACCCTGCCCTGAAGGACAAGCCTATGATTCTGGAAACCCCCAATGAGCTGCCCGGTTATCAGCAGGAAATTGCCCTGCTGCGCAGCATGGAAGTGTAAATTCCCGGAGAATATCCAATTCTTAAGGAAAAGTTTATTTGACATTTTGGGAAAACTGTGTCATTTTATATACGGAATGCAGTTTTTTACAGAATGAAAGCAGAAAGCGGCAGCCGGCCGGCTTTTCTGCAATGACAACGAACCAACAAAAGAGAGGAGGGGTGTGAATGGAAGAAATCCTGAACGCCCTAAGTGCAGACCGGGTGGCATTGGCCAGGGAGTACGTGGCTTTTTTGCGCATTGCGGCGCCGGTGCTGACGTTGCTGCTTCTGCTGCGGTGTGTCATGCCGCTGCTGACCTTCCGACGGGAACCGGAAATTTGGGCTTGGCTGAATCTGGCCAGCGGCGAGCAGGTGCCCATCACCCATTGGGAAAATGTCATTGGCCGCAGCAAGACCAGCGACGTGTCCATTGATTTTCCCACGGTATCCCGAAACCATGCGGTGCTGACCCGCTATGACGACGGCAGCTGGACCATCAGCGATGCCGGGTCCAAGGGCGGAACCTTTGTCAACAACCGCAAGGTGCAGATTTGTGCCTTGACCCCCAAGGACCGCATCAACATTGGCGGCGTGGAGATGCAGCTTCAGCCCATCACCCAGCGCCAGGAGGAACGGCAGGCCCAGCTGCGGACCAAGGCTGCCAGCGGCTGGGACACGGTGACCAACCTGATGCTGCTGACCATTTTGCAGTGTATGATGCTGCTGGGCTTCCTGCTGCGCAGCCAGCGGGAGGACTTTATCAGCATTTTGCAGGGCTTCGGCGGCATCATGCTGTGCCAGTGGATTTTGTACATTTTCTATTGCATCATCCGGCGAAAATCCTTTGAAGTGGAGACCATTGCCTTTTTCCTGTGCACCATGGGAATGGCGGCCATTGCAACGGTGAAGCCTGGCGAGACGGTAAAACAGCTGGCAGCCATGATTTTGGGTGTGATGCTGTTTTTGCTGATTGGCTGGGCCTTGCGGGATTTGGAACGGGCCAAGCGGGTGCGCTACCTGGCGGTGGTGGCAGGAATCGGCTTTCTGATGATTACCCTGCTGTTTGGCACGGAGTACTATGGCGCAAAGAACTGGCTGGTGATTGGCAACATGTCCTTGCAGCCCTCGGAGCTGAGCAAGGTCTGCTTCGTGTTTGCAGGCGCTTCTACCATGGACCGGATCATGACCAAGCGGAACCTGTTCCTGTTCATTGCCTATTCGGTGGTGATCTGTGGTCTGCTGGCACTGATGAATGACTTTGGCACGGCGCTGATTTTCTTCTGCGCCTTCCTGGTGATCGCCTATCTGCGTTCGGGCAGCATGGGCACGGTGGCCCTGGCTATTACGGCCTTGGCTTTCGCCGGTGTGATCGCCCTAAAAATTGCCCCCCATGCCCTTCGTCGGTTCTCCAACTGGCGGCACATTTGGGCAGATCCTCTGGACGGGGGCTACCAGCAGACCCGGGCACTGATGTGCATCGCCTCCGGCGGCTTATTCGGCTTGGGACCGGAGGGGGGACTGCTTCAGCACGTGTTTGCGGCAGATGCGGACATTGTGTTTGCAACCCTGTCGGAGGAGTGGGGGTTGCTGATGGCCATGATGACGGTTTTGTGCGTGGTGGCGCTGGGTGCCTTTACCATCCGCACCACCCGGGTAGCCCGGAGCAGCTTCTATGCCATCGGCGCCGGTACAGCCGCCAGCGTGCTGGCCATTCAGACCATTTTGAACTGCCTGGGAACGCTGGATATTCTCCCCTTCACTGGAGTGACCTTCCCGTTTGTCAGCAACGGCGGTACCAGCATGATCGGCGCTTGGGGCTTGCTGGCCTTCGTGAAGGCGGCAGACACCCGACAGAATGCCAGCTTTGCCGTGCGGCTGAGTATGAAGGGGGAGGCGAGCCGATGAATCGAGTAACCAAGCGAACCTGGCTGATTTATCTGTTTCTCATTGTGCTGCTGGGGGGCATGGTGTTCTTCTTGGGAGAATACCTGGTTCATGCAGATGAGTGGGTGGCCTTCTCCGGCTCGCCCCATGTCTACAACAATACCAACCTGGGCTGCGGCACCATCACCGACCGGGATGGGGTGGCGCTGCTGGAAATGGACGACCAGCGTACCTATGCCAGCGATGCGCTCACCCGCAAATCCTCCCTCCACTGGCTGGGAGACCGGGAGGGCTTCATCAGCGCCAGCCTGGTGACGGCATACGCCGGACAGATGGTGGGCTTTGACCGGGTGAACGGTGTCTACAATGCCTCTGGCGACGGCGGAACGGCAAAGCTGACCTTGTCCAGCAAGGTGCAGAACACCGCCCTGGAGGCTCTGGGCAGCCGCAAAGGCGTGGTGGCGGTGTACAACTACAAAACCGGCGAAATTCTCTGCGCCGTGACGGCCCCCACCTATGACCCGGACAATCCACCGGATATCCAGGGGGACACCTCCGGAAAGTACAACGGCGTGTATCTCAACCGCTTCTTACAATCGGCCTACGTGCCCGGCTCCATCTTTAAGGTGGTGACCACGGCGGCGGCGCTGGAATGTGTGCCGGATATCCAGGAGCGGACCTTCACCTGCGACGGAAAGCGGGAATACGGCAGCGAAGCCGTCACCTGCGAAAAGGCCCACGGCACGGTGAATCTGCGCCAGGCCCTGGCCAGCTCCTGCAACTGCGCCTTTGCCCAAATCGCTGAGCTGGTGGGGAAACAGAACATGGTCAAGTATGTGGACCAGTTCCAGGTGGCCGATGCCATTTCCTTCGATGGCGTGACCACGGCCAAGGGCAATTACGACATTTCCGATGCGGGCATTGTGTCCTTTGCCTGGAGCTGCATTGGTCAGCATTCGGACCTGGTGAATCCGGCCCAGTTTATGCGGTTCATGGGGGCCATTGCCGGCGGCGGTGTGGGGGCAGAGCCGTACCTGATGGAGCGGGTGACCAATGGTGACGACGTGACCTACCAGGCCAAGACCCATCGTTCGGACCGGCTGATGTCCCAGGAAACCGCAGACACGGTGCGCCAGTTGATGCGCAACAACGTGCGCAACGTCTACGGCGACGGAAATTTCCCGGGGCTGTCGGTGTGTGCCAAGTCGGGTACCAGCCAGCTGGGCGGCGGAGAGAAGTCCAACGCTATGTTTGCAGGATTTGTGGAGAATGAGGAATACCCCCTGGCCTTTATGGTGGTGGTGGAAAACGGCGGCTACGGCAGCCATACCTGTGTTCCCATTCTGAGCAAGGTCCTGGCGGCCTGCAAATCGGTCATGGATAACGAGTAAAAAAGCATCCCATGGAACGTAAAAACGTCCAGGGGATGCTCCTAAATCACGGGGATTTTTCAAGTTCCTGCTGAATTAAGGATCGTGACAGCTCCAGCGCCGCAATACGGCGGCGGGCGAGCGTAATTTGAGCTTTGAGACGCTCAGGATGCTCCTTGCGTTCCAGAGATTGGACAGCGGCGTGGAGCTTGTGAACGATGGAGTCAATCTACCGCTTGGCTTCGGTTAATTCCTCGGATGTGTAGTCCATGGTGGATCCCTCCTGTTGTTTTCCCCAGTATAGCACAGGTGGAATCTGACGTCAATCTGCCCCGGCGGCTTCCGGGAGCTGTGTAAGGAGGAAGGTTATGATTTTGATTACCGGCCCCGGGGGCTTTGTGGGGCAACAGCTGATGCAGGCGCTGCCCGATGCAGTGGCGGCACCCTCTCTGAGGGAAGCAGATCTGGAAACCATCTGCCGGGTGGTGGAGGACAGCGGTGCGGACATCATTATCCACACGGCGGCAATTTCGGACACGGGCTATTGTCAGAATCACCCGGAGGAGTCCTACCGGGCCAATGTGGCGCTGCCCCTGTTTCTGGCGAGAGCGGCCCAGGGACGGAAGTTGATCTGCTTCAGCTCCGACCAGGTCTACAACGGAAGCCGGGAGCCTGGCCCCTATGCCGAGGATATGGCCTGTCCTGCCGGTGTCTATGCCGCCCACAAGCTGGAAATGGAGCAGCGGGTGCTGGACGTGCTGCCCACGGCGGTGATGCTGCGTGCCCAGTGGATGTACGACCTTCCGGCACCACGGCCCAACTATCTATGGAATCTGATTCAGGCAGCAGGGCCGGTGACAGCCAGCGCCCGGCAGTACCGGGGCCTGACCTGGCTGGAAGACACCGTTCGCCGGATGCCCCAGGTTCTGACCCTCCCCGGCGGGGCGTATAATTTCGGATGCGAAACCACCCAATCTATGTACCAAATCACCTGCCATGTGATGCAATGCCTGGGCAGGGACTTGCCGGTGGAGGACGGCCCTGCCCGGCATAATCTGTGGATGAACTGCCAAAAGGCAGCCGGGCTGGGGATTCAGTTCCCGGATACCCTGGCAGCTCTGGAAACCTGCATCGACCAAAATCATTTGAGATACAGCCGGAAAACATAGAAACTTGGAATTGCGGAGGTGCTGATTATGAAAAAATGGTTATCTGCTTTGTTGGTATGCTTGTGTATGATTCCTCTGGCCGGATGCAAAAAAGGACAGGCGTATTTTAACGCAGAGGTTTTGCAGGTGGAAAGTGGGTTCGTGGGGGTTCGTTGCTTGGAGCCCTACAACAGCGGGATTTCCGCTGGGGAAGAATTTTCTGTTACAACGGATGTGGTGTCGGCCAACGGCGCACCGGAAATGAAGGTGGGCGATACCATTCGTGTGGTATTTAATGGGGACGTTATGGAGAGCGACCCGTTGCAGCTGGGAACGGTTTTTGCAATTTATCTTTTCGATGAAAATGGGGAGATTATTCCCTAAATCCCAGCGGGCGGGAAGAAATGCAACGTAAGGGCAGAAGGAAAAGCATAAAAGGGGCAGGAAAAATCCTGCCCCTTTTCAGACCGTCGAGAAACCCCAGTTTTGCGTCAGGCGGAACTGGGGTTTTGAGC
>CAUWNA010000068.1:0-22780 GCA_963560135.1 uncultured Oscillospiraceae bacterium
GAACATAACCGAATATTTTGTTTTTTCTACTGTCCACTTGACAGGGGGCACTTCATGCGGCATGCACAGGCTGGCGTTTTTTTGCCCATTGCTTTACAAACGGGAAAAAATCTGATATTCTATAAGTATTTATGATGGGGGGACTGGTTGTGAAGGTTCGGAAATTGGCCCTGCTGGGGCTGCTCAGCGCCATTGCGCTGACCATTTTCATGGTGGAGGCCCAGATTCCGGCCCTGGTGCCGGTGCCGGGAATCAAGCTGGGCCTTGCCAATATTGTCACCGTGTTCACTGTGTTCGTCCTGGGACCGGGGGAGGGGCTGGCGGTGCTGGCGACCCGGGTGTTCCTGGGTGCGGTGTTCTCCGGGAATTTCAGCACCATCTTTTATTCCGCCGCCGGGGGGCTGCTGGCCATTGCCGTGACCATCGGACTGCGGAAGATTCTGAAAAACAATCAGCTCTGGGTGGCGGGATGCCTGGGTGCAGTGGCCCACTCCATTGGCCAAATGGCCATGGCGGTGCTGCTCACCGGCACGCCGTCGCTGGCGCTGTATCTGCCGGTGATGATTGCCATTGGCCTGGTCACCGGGCTGTTTACCGGGCTGTGCGCCCAATTTTTGGTAAATCGGGGGAACCTATGGAAAATTATTTCAAAATGGACTTAACTCGGCAGGAAATCGATGCCATCTCCAATCTGGGCCTGGCCCATATGGGAGACTGTGTGTTTGAAATCCTGTGCCGGGCTTACCTGTGCGCCCAGGGGGAAAAGACGGTGGATCGGCTCCACCGGGACACCATTCAGATGGTGAAGGCCACCTCCCAGGCGAAATTTGTGGACAAGCTGCTGCCCCTGCTAACCCAGGAGGAGCTGGCCTACTACCGCCGGGGAAAAAACGCCCACGTCCACGCCGTGCCCAAGTCCGCAAGCCCTGCGGAGTATGCCAAGGCCACCGGCTTGGAGGCGCTGTTTGGGGCGCTGTACCTGGCGGGTAAGACGGAACGGCTGAACCAGCTGTTCCGGGCAGTGATGGAGGGAGACGACCATGGCCTTTGATGCGTATTTGCTGTCTGCGGTGCTGGAAGAGATCCGCCAGCGGTGCCTGGGGGCCAGGGTGGAGAAAATCCACCAGCCCAGCCGGGACACCCTGATCCTTCACCTGCGCTGCCGGGAGGGGCGGGAGAAGCTGCTGTTCGCCATCAATCCTACGGCGCCCCGGCTGCACCTGACATCGGCTTCCCCGGAAAATCCGCCGGAGCCGCCGATGTTCTGCATGCTGCTGCGCAAGCACCTGCTGGGGGCACGGCTGGCGGAAATTACCCAGCCGCCTATGGAGCGGTGCGCCAACTTCCTGTTTGACTGCACCGACGAAATGGGCTACCCTGTGCAGAAAACCCTGGCGGCGGAGCTGATGGGAAGAACCTGCAATCTGTACCTGCTGAGCCAGGACGGGCGGATTCTGGACTGTCTGCGGCGCATCGGCCTGGACGAAACCGCCAAGCGCCCGGCGCTGCCGGGGCTGAAATACCTGCCCCCGGAGCCGGTGGGCAAGGAAGATCCCCTGGCCTGGGCCAAGGAGGGGCTGACCCAGCCCTACCTGGATTTGCTCCGGGAACCGGGGGCGGATGAACTGAGCCAGCGGCTGATGGACCGGCTGGGGGGACTTTCCCCTCTGGTATGCCGGGAGGCCGCCCTGTTTGCCGCCGGAAGCGTGGATGCCCGGGTGTCGGCGCTGGATATTCCAGCAGTGGGGGAGAAGCTGGCCCTGTTTTTTGGGGAGCATCTGCTCCACCCGGTGCCCTGCTACTATGCCCAGGCAGACGGCACCCCCAAGCAGTACGCCTTCTGCCCGGTGCGCCAGTACGGCCCCTGCCAGCAGGCGGAATCCTTCGGGGCTATGCTGGACGGGTTCTACATCCTCCGGGACCGGAAGGATGCCATGCGGCAGAAAAGCCAGGCGGTGCGCAAAACCGTGCAGAACCTGTGCACCCGCATCAAGCGGAAGCTGGCCATTCAGGAGAAGGAGCTGGAAGCTACTTACGACCGGGAGCGGCTGCGGCAGCTGGGGGACATCCTCACCGCCAACCTCCACCGGGTGGTAAAGGGCCAGACCAGCATCGCCTGTGAGGATTTTTACGACGAAAACATGGCCCTTGTGGACATTCCTTTGTCGCCGCTGCTGTCGCCCCAGCAGAACGCCGCCAAATTCTACAAGGACTACACCCGGATGAAAACTGCGGAAAAAGAGCTGACCCACCAGATGGAGCTGGGCCGCATCGAGCTTCAGTACCTGCAAAGCGTACTGGAGGAATTGAACCGTGCCCAGACGGAAGCAGAGCTGGAGGAGATCCGCCGGGAGCTTCAGGACGGGGGCTATCTGCGCCAGGATGCGGGAAAAAAGCGGATGAAGCAGAGCAAGCTGCCCCCCATGCGCTTTACCTCCACCGATGGCTATGCCATCTATGTGGGCCGGAACAACCGGCAGAATGAGGAGCTGACCTTCCGCTCCGCCCGAAAAGATGATATCTGGTGCCACGCCTCCAAGGTCCATGGCTCCCATGTGATCATCGCCTGCGGCGGCACCCAGCCCCCGGACGACACCATCACCCAGGCGGCCCAGCTGGCGGCCTACTATTCCGAAAGCACCGGCGGCCAGAACATCGCCGTGGATGTAACGCCGGTGAAGCAGGTGAAGAAGCTGCCCGGCGGCAAGGTGGGCATGGTCATCTACCACAGCTACAAAACCGTGGTGGCCAATCCCTATGCGGACATTGTGGTGGATGCCCTGAACGCCGAGAAAAAGGAGGAATCCCTGTGAAAACCCTGATGCACATTTGCTGCGCCCCCTGTGCCAACCGGCCCATTGACGTTCTCAGGACCGACGGCATCGAGGTCACAGGCTTTTGGTACAATCCCAACATCCACCCGGTGACGGAATACCGGGCCAGGCGCAACTGTCTGGAAGCCTACGCCAAAGAAATTGAGCTGCCCCTGATTTTGAAAAACGACTACGCCCTGCGACCCTTTGTCCGGGCGGTGGCGGAGGACATCGGCCACCGGTGCGGCAAGTGCTACGAAATGCGGCTGTTTGAAACCGCCCGCCAGGCGGCGGAAGGAGGCTTCGACAGCTTCACGTCCAGCCTGTTCATCAGCCCCTACCAAAACCACGAGCTGATGCAGGAGGTAGCCCAGCGGGCAGCGGCGGAATACGGCGTGGAATTTCTATACCGGGATTTCCGCCCCTACTTCCAGGAGGGCCAAGCCTTCGCCCGGGAGCACGGGTTCTATATGCAAAAATACTGCGGCTGCATCTTCTCCGAAGAAGAGCGCTACATCAAACCAAAGAAGTTGATTCCGTAAAGGATCAAGGAGGTACTATGTCAACATATGAATTTTCTGTCCCCTGTCTGTTTGGCCTGGAGGGGCTGGCTGGGGAGGAGCTTCGGCGGCTGGGCATGGAGAACGTCCGGGTGGAAAATGGCCGGGTGCTGTTTTCCGGAGATGCTCTTGCCATGGCCAAGGCCAACGTCTGCCTGCGCACCGGCGAACGGGTGCTGGTGGTGCTGGCGGATTTCCCTGCCAAAACCTTTGAAGAGCTGTTCCAGGGGGTTTACCGCACCAATTTGGAGGATTATATCCCCAAAAACGGCTGCTTCCCGGTGAAGGGCCACTGCCTCAGTAGCCAGCTGATGAGCGTGCCGGACTGCCAGGCCATCATCAAAAAGGCCGCCTCCAAGCGGCTGGGAGAGCGCTATGGCATGAGCTGGCTGCCGGAGGACGGCAGCAAGTATCAGCTGCAATTTTCCATCATGCACGACCGGGTGCAGCTGTACCTGGACACCACCGGACCGGGGCTGCACAAGCGGGGCTACCGGGCAGTGGGCAACGATGCCCCCCTGCGGGAGACCCTGGCCGCAGCCATGGTGACCCTGACCCGATACCGGGGCCGGGATTTTGTGTGGGACCCTTTCTGCGGTTCCGGCACCATTCCCATTGAAGCGGCGCTGATTGCCCGGAACATCGCCCCCGGCGTCCGCCGCCGGTTTGCCTCTGAGCAGTTTGCCTGGGCACCCCAGGATCTGTGGAACCAGGTCCGCACCGAGGCCAAGGACCGGGAGTTCCGGGGCAGCTACCGCATTCTCGGCTCCGACAACGACCCCAAGTCCGTGTCGCTGGCCATGTCCAACGCCCGCAAGGCCGGTGTTGGGGATATCATCCAGTTCCGGGACGGGGATGCCACCAAAATGAGCCTGCCCTGTGACAGCGGCATCCTCATCTGCAATCCCCCTTATGGCCAGCGGATGATGGAGCAGCGCAGCGCCCAGCAGCTCTACGCCGCCCTGGGCCGTCACCTGAAATACGCCGACGGGTGGAGCAAGTACATCATCACCTCCGAGCCGGAGTTTGAGCACTATTTCGGCCGCCGGGCCAGCAAAAAGCGCAAGCTTTACAACGGCATGATCAAGTGCGACTACTACATGTATCTGCCCAAGGACGGGAGAAAATAAGCCCCTATGAACCATCTGTTCCTCATCAATCCGGCGGCAGGCCGCCGGGACCAGACGGCGGACTACACCGCCGCCATCCAGGCTGCCTGCGGCCGTCGGGGAATCCCCTACACCATCCGGGTTTCCCAAGCACCGGGGGACTGCTGCCGCATGGCCAGAGAAGCAGCCCAGACCGGCCAGAGCTGGCGCATTTATGCCTGCGGCGGAGACGGCACTCTTAACGAGGTGGTCTGCGGCGCTGCCGGGTATGAAAATGCCGCCGTGAGTGTGTTCAGCGGCGGCAGCGGCAATGATTTTGTGCGGATTTTCGACCAGCCGGAGGCATTTTCCCAGCTGGAGCGGCTGTTGGATGCCCAGGAAGCATCCTTCGACCTGATCCGCTGCAACGATGACTATGCCCTGAATGTGTGCTCCGTAGGTCTGGATGCCCGCATCGGCACCGGGGTTGCCAAGTATAAGCGGATTCCCTTCCTGCATGGCTTCCGGGCCTATGCCGTGTCCACGGTGGTGAATGTGGCGCAAGGTGTGGGGGAGCACTATGTGGTGGACATCAACGGCCTGCATATCGACGGTGAGCAGACTTTCGTGTGCGTGTGCAACGGCCGGTACTACGGCGGCGGCTTCAACCCGGTGCCGGAGGCAGACCCGGCGGACGGGCTGCTGGATGTGCTGCTGGTAAAGAAGGTCAGCCGCCTGCAAGTGCCCGGCCTGGTGGGCCGGTACAAAAACGGCCGCTACCGGGAGCTTCCCCAGTACGTCCGGCATTTCCGCACGGACCATCTGCAAATCCACTGCGACAAGCCAAGCCCCATCAACCTGGACGGAGAGCTGCGCTTCGGCCAGCAGCTGGATATCCGCCTGGAACGGGAAAAAATCCGCTTTTTCTATCCACAAGGTCTTTCTTGGCAGACAAAGCGGCCCACAGAAGCTGTGTAAGCAGAAAACCCCTGCGGCGCATTTGCGCCGCAGGGGTTTAGGCTGTCGAAAATCCCCCATGGGGCTTTTCGACAGGTTTTTTGCAGTCTGCTGCGCGCATAATTTGTCCGCCCGTGGCGAACAAATTCCACACTTGCAGCCTGATAAGTATTTTCGCCCAGGTACACGCCCCGGTCGAAAATGGATTTGACTTTATTCGCCGCTGCGGCGGCGAACTCTGCGAGGCACTTTTTTGACAATCTGAACCCCTGCGGTGCATTTGCGCCGCAGGGGTTGCGTTTTAGTTCGGCATGTACACATTTAGGTCCACGTTTCCGCTGATGCCGGGGACCTTACCCTTGTCGCTGTACTGCCACATGTCCACCTGCCAGGGGTAGGTCATTTTGTCCTGGTACAGGGCCAGCCAGAAGGGGTAGTCCTCCAGCTCGCTTAAGTAGTACAAGTTCTCCGACTGGTGCCAGTTGAAGTAGATCATGGGCTTATAGCCCCTGCGCTCCATTTCCTTACAGAAGTGCAGCTGCAAGTCCGTCAGGGTGCGGGCATCCATTTTTCCGGCGGTGCGGGCATCCTCCGCAGGGATCTCCCAGTCCAAGATAATGGGCATGTCCAGGGTGTGTTCCCCCAGGATTTCCAGCATGAAGTCGATTTCCTCGTCCACCTCCCGGAGGTTCAGGGCCTGGGAGAAGAAGTAAGCGCCTACCTTCAGTCCGGCGGCCTTGGCGCCTTCCAGATTTTTTTCGGCGTAGTCGTCCTTCACCAGCTTGCCGGAGCCATAGCCCCGGTAGCCCAGACGAATCAGGGCAAATTCAATGCCGGAGGCCCGAACCCGCCGCCAGTCGATGGCGCCCTGGTGGGCGGACACATCCACGCCGGGATAGCTTTCCAGGTTTTGCAGCACCAGGTAATTCTGGCGGTTATATTGGAAGTCGTTGCGGTCATACAGGTTCCGCTGGGGCGGAATGGTGGGGTTTTCCGGCTGGGGCGGGGCCTGCGTCTCCGCCGGGGGCAGGGTGGTGGGGGCCAGATTCTCCTGGTGGTGCTGGGGCAGCTCCTCCGGGTCCTCGTTTTTCCCGTAGTAAGGAATGCACAGCAGCGCCATGGCTGCCAGAATCAGGGCAGCTGCACCGGCAATCAGGGCCATGACAAATTCGGCCCGGGTTTTGCGGGGGCGGGCAGGGGTTTCCTTTTCCGGCAAGACCAGCTCCGGCAGCGATTCCGCCGAGGTTTCTAACTCCGGCAGGGTTTCGGGCACTATCTCCTGTTGGGCATCGGTTTGCAGGTCGGGATCTCGTTCCAGAACTTCCATGGCAGGGCCTCCTTTCCAGTCTGGGGGCGTGGGGCAAATCTTTCGGTTCAGTATACCATATTTTTGTCCGTTCGCCAAGAGGGAGAGGCTGGAAATTTTTTGTTACCGTGGGAAAGGGGCCTTAAGATAATCTTAAACAATCCGTAAATTTTCCCCGGATACGGTTGCAATCCCGCTTTTTTGCAATATAATAGTGGAAAAGCAGTCCCCCGAGGCGCCGGGTTTCCGGGCTGGGCGGCTGCATTGCATTTCTATGGCAAAAGGTGATTGTGTATGAGCGGAATCAGCAGTTGGTTTCGGCAGTTCTCCGCAAAACTGTCGGCGGGCCTGCGCAGATTTATGGAAGGGCGCTATGGCACGGACCGGCTGAATATGGTGATTTTGTGCACAGGTCTGGTGGTCAGTCTGCTGTCGGTATGGAGCCATTCGCTGGTGCTGAACATGGTCTTTGTACTGCTGAGCTATGGCCTGATGGGCATAGCCATCTGGCGGACGTTATCCCGGAATACCTACCAGCGCTACCAGGAGAATCGGAAGTTTCTCCAGTTCTGGAATCGGCTGAAGGACCGGAAGAACCGCTACTTCGACTGCCCCAAGTGCCGTCAGGTAGTGCGCGTTCCCCGTGGCAAAGGAAAAATCTCCATCACCTGCCCCCGGTGCAAAGAAAAATTCGTCCGCAAAACCTAGCGGCGTGCCGCCGCTGTCAATGCGAGCCTGATACCCCGGTGGTAGACCCACGCCATTGGGGGTCACCCGGTTCGTTACGTGGTGGTGGCCGGACATTTTGTTGGGCGTGCCGCCGCTGTTAGTTACGAGCCTGCTACCCTGGCGGTAGACCCACGCCATTGGGGGTCACCCGGTTCGTTACGTGGTGGTGGCCGGACATTTTGTTGGGCGTGCCGCCGCTGTTAGTTACGAGCCTGCTACCCTGGCGGTAGACCCGCACCATTGGGTGTCACCCGGGCGGCGTGCCGCCGCTGTCGATTCGAGCCTGTTACCCTGGTGGAAAACCCACGCCATTGGGGGGTCACCCGGTTCGGTACAGCTCGGTAGTTTTAATGAAAGGTACGACCCTTTCGTAGGGCGTGGGCATGCCCACGCCGCCCACGTGGGTTTACCATAGCACATCCATGGTTGCACCGCACCAAAGCCTTCCCCCTCGGAGGAAGGTGGCACGGCGACAGCCGTGACGGATGAGGGGCGCAGCGTAAAAGCAACTACCAGCGCCAAAAATTCAACGCTTCCACCCCTCATCAGTCAAAAATCAAAGATTTTTGCCAGCTTCTCCCCAGGGAGAAGCCGAAGCCCTCTCCGTCACGGCTAGTGCCGTGCCACCTCTCCCAAAGGGAGAGGCAAGGAACTGCCCCCACGACTGTCAAGCCCCATCTTCCTTCCTACTGTGGGAAGGCTTTTTTATTGCCTTTTCAAGCCGTGACTTTCCAATTCCCACTTTACTTCCCCCATTCTTCTGGTGTATAATGGGGATATTCTACCAAACAGGAGGGAAAACCCTATGAAGCGGGAGGATTATATCAGCTGGGACGAATACTTCATGGGCATTGCCATGCTGGCGGCCAAGCGGAGCAAGGACCCCAATACCCAGGTGGGGGCGTGCATCGTCTCTCAGGATAACATCATCATTTCCACCGGCTACAACGGTATGCCCAAGGGCTGCTCGGACGATGAATACCCCTGGGACAGGGAGGGGGCGCAGACCAAGTACCCCTATGTGGTCCATGCGGAGTTGAATGCCGTGCTCAACGCCAACGGCCGGGATCTGCGGGGCAGCAAGCTGTATGTGGCCCTGTTTCCCTGCAACGAGTGCGCCAAGGCCATTATCCAGAGCGGCGTGAAAGAGGTGTACTACCTGTCGGACAAATATGCCGATTCTCTGGCTACCCTGGCCTCCAAGCGGATGATGGATTCCGCCGGAGTCAAATACATTCGCCTGCGGACGGATTTGCACCAGATTGTGCTGGATTTCACCCCGGAAGAGGAGAGAAGTCGGGAAAATTAACCGTTTATTAAGGAATTGACCGGGATTTTTCGTTGCAAACAGGGACGGTCTATGCTATAATGAATGAAAATTCTTTTATGGGAGTAGCCAATGTTCAAAAAATACCTCTTTTGCTTTTTGGTGTCCATGGTTCCGCTGATTGAGCTGCGGGGCGGCGTGCCCTTTGCGGTGGGCATGGGCCTGGACTATTTCAGTGCGCTGATCGTGTGCGTCATCGGCAATATGCTGCCGGTGCCCATTATTTACTTTTTTGCAAGAAAAGTGCTGCTGTGGGGGCGGGATAAGAAATATATCGGGAAATTCTTCACCTTCTGCTACGAAAAAGGAGAAGCCGGCGGAGCAAAGCTGAAAGCCCGCACCGGCCGGGGCGGCCTGTTTGTGGCGCTGATGCTGTTCGTGGGTATCCCTATCCCCGGCACGGGAGCTTGGACGGGCACACTGGCGGCTTCCTTCCTGGATATGGGCATCAAGGCTACCTCGGCAGCGGTGTCTCTGGGTGTGATCCTGGCGGGCATCATCATGGGCGTGGTGAGCCTGACCGGTGTGCATGTGTTTGGACTGTGAAGCAATGGTCAGTTGACGATTGCGGGGTGGCTTCCTTGCCTCTCCCATAGGGAGAGGTGTCACGGCGCCAGCCGTGACGGAGAGGGCCTGGCAAAAATCTTTGATTTTTGACTGATGAGGGGTGGAAGCGTTGGATTTTTGGCGCTGGCGGTAGCTTTTACACTGCGCCCCTCATCCGACCCGGCTTCGCCGGGCCACCTTCCCCCGAGGGGGAAGGCTTTGGTGCGGTGGAACTTGGTAGGTACAGAGATAAACCCACGTTGGCGGCGGGGGCAGCCAGCGCCCTACGAAAGGGTCATACCTTTCTTAAAACTACCGAGCTGTAACGAACCGGGTGACCCCCTGAGGTGGTGGTTTACCGCCAGGGTTCCAGGCTCGTAAGTGACAGCGGCGGCACGCCGCCCGGGTGACACCCTGAGGTGGTGGTTCACCACCAGGGTATCAGACTCGCATTGACACCGGCGGCACGCCGGCCGCCAGGATTGTATTATTAGCGGGCATTGCCTGCAAAAGGAGTATTTGTATGGATTGTTTGTTCTGTAAAATCATCGCCGGGGAGATTCCCTCCACCAAGGTCTATGAGGACGAGCTGGTGTTTGCCTTCCGGGATATCAACCCCCAGGCGCCTACCCACATTCTGGTGATTCCCAAGACGCACCTGGATAGCTGCAATGCCGTTACGGCGGAAAACAGCGCTGTGGTGGCCCATATTTTCACAGTGATTCCCCAAATCGCCCAGGCTGAGGGCCTGACTGGCGGCTACCGGGTGGTGAGCAACTGCGGCCCCGATGCCGGGCAGACCGTGCCCCACCTGCACTTCCACATCCTGGGCGGCAAGCCCCTGGCCCTGGATATGGCTTGATGAAATAGATTGTTTGCGGCCCGCTGCGCTATGTTGCAGCGGGCTTTTTCTGCACTTTTTACAGAAAATACCAGTGGATTTGTGGAAAGTGATGGTTGACGAGTGATTTTGTTTTCTGGTATACTATAAAAATGCCGAAAACTTTTGAATTTTCGGGAAGCAGGTGCAGCCTGACGGGATGCAGGTGCATCCTGCTTTACAAATTGGCGAATTTTGAGATAGAATTGGGGTGTGGCATATGAGAGAGGGGCGAGAGAATATGGAGCAACGGCTGATAGCCCTGCGGAAGGAGAAGGGCCTGACCCAGGCCCAGCTGGCGGAAGCAATCAATATCTGCCGCCAGTCCATATCGGATTGGGAGCGGGGGGTGACCAAGCCTACCCAGGATAATTTGCTGCTGCTGAGCGAACTGTACGGCGTGTCGGTGGACTACCTGCTGGGCAAGGATGTATCCCCATCTGCCCCGGCAGTCCCTGTCCCGGAGCAGCAGCCTCAGCAGCAGACCCAAGCCCCCGGGCAGCGCCTGTGGATCTACCGGGCCATCATCCTGATCCTGGCAGCACTGCTGGTGGTGATGACCCTGCTGTTTGTGCAGGAGAAAAATAATACTCGTCCGACTACGGAGACGTATTATGGAGATGAATTGCCGACAGATATTATTGTTACGCCAATTGAAGAATTTGAATAAAGATTATTTGACAAGGTGTTTTAGAGAGTTAGAGAGGGAGAATGGTTCTTATGAAGCGAAGGATGAGATGTGTTTGTGTACTTGCCGTTTGTGTATGTCTTGTAGGTAGTTATCTACCATTACATGTAAATGCTGCACAGAAAGAGGAAGCGGTAAGAATTACGGAAATGCGTGCAACTAAAGATTTTTCTGTAACCGTTTCCGCTGGTACAATTAAGACTTTGAAAACTATGCTTCCGCTGGCATCTGGTGAAGGTGTGACCATTCTGGCATACTATTCTCCGGCAGATGCAGAAGTGGATTTCGGGCTGATTTATCCGGATGGGATATTCCACTATGTAACAGAATCGGACGGTCATGCGGATATACAGATTATTGTTGATAATCCAGGTGACTATAAATTTGCCATCCGAAACAATTCTTCCGAGACCATTACCGTTTCGGGGCAGATCCGTTATTGAGTGTAGGCTATTTCAGCTTTACATAATACAAACAAGGAGGACAGTCCGATGGGCTATGCATTTTGAAAATCTATATTGAGGGCAAGGTAATTGTAGAAAATAGTAAAATTTTTAGTTATGGAGGTTCTGAATATGAAAAAATATTTGGCGTTAATTCTTGCGGTGATTATGTCAATCTCCATGCTGAGTATGACAGTGTCTGCTGCTGAGGTTGAAAATCCAGATTCGCCGGAAGTGCAGCCTAGGTTGTATTTTGATGCCACAGCGAATTTGGGGACGGAATTTAATAATATTTTGACCGATCACAATTTGTTTACCGCAGCTCTGACTGTAAAGAGTGACGGTAATAATAAAGCGAATGTTGAACTGCGAGTTCTTGACCATGATGGCGAGGAAGTTTTTTCGGAATACAAAACGGTCGAACCCGGGAAATCGGTGAAATTACCACCAATCGGAAGCGATGCAGCCCCCTATATTCTTCAGGGGCGTGTACCAGAGGGATATGAGGGTAACTACGCCTTTGTGGTTTTTGACTGAATTTTAGATTTTGCCAAGGATAGAATCAGTTATGGGATTGCAGAATAAACTATTGAGGGCACTGGGGCGAGTTCAGTGCCTGTCTGGATACACGCTGAAAGTAATCGCAGTGGTTTGCATGGTTATTGACCACTTTGGAAAGACTATTTGGACTGCTGTATTGCGGTTTGTTCTGGATCCAATGATTGGTGCAGGCGTGTTACCTGCGAGTATGGGAACTTGGGGATTTTGGCTTTATAAATCGATTATGGTTCCTATTGGCGCAGTGGCTTTTCCGTTGTTTGCATTTGCACTGGTTGAGGGCTATTGCCATACCAGAAGCAAAAAACGCTATGCACTTCGCTTGAGCGTGTTTGCACTGCTTTCTGAAATCCCATTTGATCTGGCATTTTTTGAACCCTTCTTTTGGCATTATCAAAATGTATTTGTTACATTCCTGATGGGTCTGGGGACAATGGCTCTGCTGGAATATTTCGAGAAACTTCAAAAACCTATTCTAGGGCGTTTGTTGCAGGTAATTACAATTGCTTCAATGTGTGCGCTGGCAGAATTTGTGGTGAATGGGGACTATGGTGGGTATGGCATTTTCTTGATTTCTGTGCTGTATCTGCTACGGAAAAATCGTATGTATCAATTAGCTGGAATGACCTTGATTCCGCTGATTGTCTACAATCGTCATCCGATTTCCTATTTTACTGCAATAGTTCTCATCGCCCTGTACAATGGCCAGCGGGGGAAGATGAATTTGAAATACTTCTTCTACTGGTTCTATCCGGCCCACATTCTGCTGTTCTACGCAGGGAGACTTTTCGTCCGCTGGCTGGGAAGATAAGAAACGCAATCCTGTGTGCAAGCGCAGATTTCTTCGGATTCCTGGCAGGCGGTATCCGGGCGTTTCGGAAATACACGCAGTATACATAGAGGTATTTATCCTAAGAAAACAGGAGCTATTCATTGAGAATGGCTCCTGTTTTGGTAATTATACCAAATTTGTGAACGCAAAATATAGGGAATCTGCCGATTGAGCCGGAGCAGGATTTCCTGTATAATAAAGATTCAACACCTGATACGAAAGGATGTGTTATTATGAAGAAAATAATTGCAATGATACTGGTTTCTTTGCTGATTCTGACCGGCTGCGCCCAGCAGGAAGCAGAGTCTGGGTTCTCCATCTCTGTTGCGCCGGGGGAAAACCCAAAGGTTGCCCCGGAATCCCTGGCGAAAGACCCCTACACTGCCCAGGATTATGCCAAGCCCACCGGCTACGAGATTGTCTATGACGGTGTCACCTCTGTCACCCTCACCATCGGCGGCGAGTCCCTGGACTTGAAGGAAGCGGTACAGGCGGGAAAAATCACCCCCGAGCGGCTTGTCTACCAAGCTGAGCTGGATGCCGCCGCAGGAACATGCGCCAGGAAGCTGCGCAGTGACGGCAAGCTCACCCTGCGCATCTACACCTATCCCGGCTATACCATGGGTGTTATGCACGATTTGTACGTGACCCACCAGGGCACGGAATATCTGTATCGGTACCTGGTCTTTGGCCCTGCGTATGCGGACTTCACCATTCCCAGCCCCATGGTGCTGGACGACGGCGCCCTCATCAAGGCCGACCGGGAGGACTGGGGCATCTCCCTCACCGCCAAAAATGTCACCGCTCAGGGCTTCACCCTCCAGTGCGCCCAAAACGGCGTGCACACCGACGGCGATTTGTACGTGGGCAGCATCTTCACCATCTATCGGAAAAACGGGGACAGCTGGGAACTGATTGACCAGAATTGGGATGTAAATTTGACGGATGAAGCCGTTGTGGAGCGAAATTGGAGCATCCCCACAGGCGGCGAAGCGGCCTACACCCTATCCTGGGAAGAAAGCCACGGCACGCTGGAAAGCGGCGTTTACAACCTCTGGATTTATGTAAACAAGGATAACCGTTCCCAGGATGCCGCCGGGCAGTCCCACGGTGAAATCGCCGGACAGCGGTACAAAGTGCAATTTGAAATTCCCTAAAACGGCATTCTGTTTTTGATAATTTTCGCAGAAATGCTCGGTTTTATTCCCAAAATGGCTTCTGCCAGGGAAGATACACCTCAAAAAACGGCCTGGCCCAATACGGCTATACCTACCCGGAGTACCGGCTGTATCTGGTAAACGATATCTATGAGCTGCCCAACGGCACGACTATCCCGGTGCAGGAGCTGAGCATCTGCGACCCGTCCAAGGAAGATAGCGTTACAAGCATCTATACCGATGAAGCGGGCAACATCCTGGACGTAGAGGACTGGGGCCTTACCTGGACTGTGGCGGAGGTGACCCCCACTTCTGCGAAGCTGCACTGCACCCAGCAGGGCGGCCAGCAGCTGGGCCAGCTGGCCGTGACTACCTGCATGGTATCCCGGCAGGACGGCAGCGAGGGAGCACAGCTGTTTAGCGTGGACATCCCCCTGACCATGGGCGGCGACAGCGAAATCACCCTGGACTGGACGGAAGAGGTGGGCGCTTTGGCACCGCGGCAGTACACTCTGAAACTGGGTGTAGAAGATCGGTATGACCCGGATGGGGTGCATCCGCTGCTGCTGATGCACAACTATAAGGATCTCCAGGGGTATACGCTGGACATAACCGTGGAAGAACCTCAGCCTTGACTTTTGGGGAAATTCCGCTATAATAATCCCAGACCGCTTTGAACAATAAGTCTTCGGGGGGCCGGATGCATCCGGCTGAGATTGGGCTTGGTCGCCCTGACCCGTGAACCTGATACGGCTAATACCGTCGGAGGGAAAGATGCACATATGGGATGCTGACAGTATCGCATTGCACCTGGACGGATGGCAATGCGGTACTTTTTCGTTCTACGGAGGTAATCTCATGCAAACCAAAACCAAGCGCTTGACGGAAAGCGCCATGCTGCTGGCTGTGGCCATTGTGCTGGAGCTGGTGAGCAAAGCCTTCATCCCCGAAATGCCCTTCGGCGGCCAGGTCACACTGGTTGCCATGCTGCCGGTGGTGCTGATTTCCTATCGTCACGGTGTTAAGTGGGGTCTGGTCAGCGGCGTGTGCTATGCCCTGATCGAAATGGCCATCGGCGCCAAAACCGTGGCAGCGGCTTTCCAGCCCGGCTACTTCGGCGACGGCACCATGATCGTGAAGGCTCTGATTATGTGCGTGCTGGACTATCTGCTGGCCTATACGTCTCTGGGCCTGGGCGGCGTGTTCCGCAATAAGATTCAGAATCCCGGCGTGGCCCTGATGTGCGGTTCTCTGGTGGCCCTGGGCTGCCGGTATCTGTGCCATATCCTCTCCGGCTACATTCTGTTCTCCGGCTGGGCAGAGTGGTTCTTCACCCAGGAGGGGTTCCCCGCTTGGGGCGCCAACCTGGTGGCCAGCCTCACCCCCGGTGTGCTGGGCTGGGTGTATTCCATCGTCTACAACGGCATGTACATGGTGCCGGAGCTGATTCTCACCGCTCTGGCTGCCCTGCTGCTGGGTAAGGTCCCCCAGATCGTGCGGAAGATGGACGTGTAAGTGCATATCACCAAGGAGCTGTTGCAAAATGCTGCAACAGCTCCTTTTTTGGACAATTGCAGAATCGGCTCCCTTGGCTCTCCCGGAGGGAGAGCCAAGTGGGGTGTGGTTTGGTGCATCCGTTTCGGAAGATTTCGCCGTTCCTCATCCGACCCGGCTTGCGCCGGGCCACCTTCCCCCCGGGGGAAGGTTTTTTGTCCGTCCACCGCCATGTAACGAACCGGGTGACTCCCTAAGGTGATGGTTTTCCACCAGGGTATCAGGCTCGAATTGACAGCGGCGGCACGCCGCCTTGCTGCTCCCTTTGGGAGAGGTGGCACGGCGAAGCCGTGACGGAGAGGGCTTCGGCTTCCCCTCCAGAGGGTGGGGGAAGCTGGCAAAAATCTTTGATTTTTGACTGATAAGGGGTGGAAGCGTTGGTTTTTCGCCGCTGGCGGTAGCTTTTACGCTGCGGCCCCTCATCCGTCTCGCCTGCGGCGAGCCACCTTCCCCCGAGGGGGAAGGCTTTGGTGCGGCAGTACTCGGTAGGTGCAGAGGTAAACTCACGTGGGCGGCGGGGGCATGCCCCCGCCCTACGCACGGATGCACTATTTTTCCAAAATTATTGAGCCGTATCGAACCGGGTGACCCCCTGAGGTGGTGGTTCACCGCCAGGGTAACAGTCTCGAATCGACAGCGGCGGCACGCCGCCCGGGTGATTCCCTAAGGTGGTGGTTTACTGCCAGGGTATCAGGCTCGAGTTGTCAGCGGCCACTGGCCGCACGCCGCTTATAGAGATTGGTTAGAGGGTGGGGTGGTAGGATGGGGGGGAGTATGGTGAGGAGGTTCGGCTGGATGGAGAAAATGCGACTGGGACAGACGAAATTACAGTGGAAAGCCTGGGGATTTTTCCTGCCCCATTTTGTGGGGGTGGTGTGCTTTTTTCTGCTGCCCATGATTCGAGTGGTGGCGGGGTCTTTCCTCAGTGCGGTGGGCAGCCGCTGGGTGGGGCTGGCCAATTATCAGGCGGTGCTGCGCAACGGTGCATTCCGCATCGCCGCCGCCAATACCGGCCGGTTTCTGCTGGTGTGCCTGCCGCTGCTGCTGGGGCTGTCCCTGGCTCTGGCGCTGGGGATGAAGAAGCTGTTCTGCGGCGGGATGCGTACCGCCCTGCTGCTGCCGATGGCTGTCCCCGCTGCATCGGTGGTGCTGGTGTGGAAGGTGCTGTTCCATGAGCAGGGTTTGCTCAACCATGGTTTGACAGCCCTGGGGCTGGAAAGCGTATCCTGGATGGATTCCGGGGCGGCATTTTGGATGCTGGTGCTCAGCTACCTGTGGAAAAATCTGGGCTATACCCTGGTGCTGTGGACGGCGGGCTTGGCCGGCATCCCGGACAGCGTGTACGAGGCTGCCCAGGTGGACGGGGCCAGCGCCTGGCAGACCTTTTGGCATATTACACTGCCTAACCTCCGGCCGGCGGCTTACTCCATCACGGTGCTGAGCCTGCTCAATTCCTTCAAGGTGTTCCGGGAGGCCTGGCTGGTGGCGGGGGATTACCCCCACGAAAGCATGTATCTGATGCAGCACCTGTATAACAACTGGTTTCGGGAGCTGGACTTCGACAAAATTTCCGCTGCCTGCGTGCTGACTTCGGCGGCGGTGCTGGTGCTCATCGGCCTGCTTCGCCGGGCCTGGGATAAGGAGGTATGAGGGTGAAACGCGTGTGGAATCTCACATTGTGGGCGTTGCTGCTTCTGTTGGCGGCGGCCATCTGCTTTCCGGTGTGGATGGCGCTGACGGGAGCATTTTCCTCCCAGTGGGAGCTGGAGGCGTGTCTGGCCCCGGTGTTTGCCGGGGAGGAAGGCATGGCCGCTTGGCATCTGCTGCCCCAGGCGCCTACCTTGCGGCATCTGGTGGAGGTGCTGCTGGACAGCCCCGGCTTTTTTGCCATGTTTTGGAACAGTGTAAGCGTTTCGGTGATGACGCTGGCGGGGCAGCTGGTGCTGGCGGTTCCGGCGGCCTGGGCCTTGGCCCGGCTGCCGCTGCCGGGAAAGCAGGGGCTGCTGGGGCTGTATATCGTGCTGATGCTGATGCCCTTTCAGGTGCTGATGTTTCCCCAGTATCTGGTGCTGGACCAGATGAAGCTGCTGGATACCTTGGGGGCGGTGATTCTGCCGGGAATTTTCTCGGCGTTCCCGGTGTTTCTCATGTATCGGTTTTTCTGCGCCATTCCCCAGGAGCTGCTGGAAGCGGCCCGGCTGGATGGGGCAGGAGAGTGGCGGATTTTCTGGCAGATCGGCCTGCCCCTGGCCACCCCTGGGGTCGTGGCGGTGGGAATTCTCAGTTTCTTGGATTCCTGGAATTTGATCGAGCAGCCTATGACCTATTTGAAGGACAAGCAGCTGTGGCCGCTGTCGCTGTTTCTTCCCCAGATCGGCCTGGAGGAGATGGGCATGGGCTTTGCCGCAGCGCTTTTGATGCTGATACCGGCGCTGTTGCTGTTTTTAAGCTGTCAGGAGGATTTGCAGCAGGGCATCGCCCTGTCAGGAGGGAAGGAATAATATGTACGCAAGGAAAGAAAAACGGGGAATTTGGAAGGCGGTTGTCCTCTTTTTTGCCGCTATGATCGTGTTTACCCTGCTGTCCCGGGTGGTGTACCAGCGGGGCACGGCGGTGGTGAAGACGGCGGTGCCCAAGCCCGGCACCATCTCCCACACCGTCCGGCTCACCGGCAAAACCGAGGAAAATCAGGTGCTGGCAGTGACCACCGTGGCAGGGCTGCGGGTGGGCAGCGTGGCGGTGCACGAGGGTCAGCAGGTGGAGCAGGGCCAGGTGCTGTTTACCCTGGACATGGGGTATTTGGAGGAGACCATTGTCCGCCAGGAGCAGGAGATGCGCAAGCAGCAGCTGACGGTGCAGGACGCTTGGAGTCAGAATGCCGCCAGCCAGAGCCAGAAAAACAACCAACAGGCCCAGGCCCAGGAGAACTATAATACAGCGGTGACCCAAGCGCAGACCCAATTGGCCCGGGCGGAGCGGGATTTGGAGCGGGCGCAGAAAGCCCTGGAAGGATTTCAAAATGGCCAGGACCAGGGCAAGGCCGAGGAGCAGGCGCTGATGGCGGCAGTGGATCAGGCGGAGCAAGCCTGTGCCAATGCCCAGAACGCCCTGGACCAGCTCCACCGCCAGATGGAGGAGGAGATTCGCCAGGCCCAGGAGGAGGCGATGCGCCCAAAACCTGTGGAAACGCAGCCGCCGGAGACAACAGCGCCTGCTGCTGCGGAGGGAACAACGGAGACAGGGGAATCCCAGCCGCTGGAGAACCTGCCCCAAATGGCAGCGGCAACACCCCAGGAGCTGGAAGCCATCGCCCAGGAAATTCGCAATCGCTACCAGGGACAGATTCTGGAGGCCCAGCGGCAGGTGGAGGCCGCCCAGGCGGTGCTGAAGCAAGCCAAGCAGGAGCTGGATGCCTTTCGCCAGGAGCAGCTCGCTCCGCCAAAATCTGAGGAGGAGCTGAAAGCGGCGGTGGAGCAAGCCCAGGAGGCCCGGGACGATGCGCTGGCAGCTTTGGAAAATGCCAAGATTACCTATGGCCGGGCCATCGAGTCGGCGAACCTGCCAGATGGGTCTAACCACAGCGCCCAAATCGGCCAGATCACCTATGACCAGATGCAGCTGCAATTGGAAAAGCTGGAAGCGCTGCGCCAGGCCGGGGGCGAGATTTTGGCGCCGGTAGATGGCATCGTCACCAGCACCCAGGTGCAGACCGGACAGATGACAGCCGACACCACCGCCATGCTGCTGGCGGATATGAGCCAGGGCAGCCGCTTCACGGGCCAGGTGAGCCAGGAGCAGTGCCCCTACATAGGCGTAGGCGACCCGGTGACCCTCCGGGCCACGGGAAACGGCAAGGAATATCGGGATTTGAACGTGACTACCTTCACCCAGCAGGAGGACGGCACCGGCCGGATCACGGTGCAGCTGCCGGCAGGGAGCCTGCCCCTGGGGGCCAGCGCCCAGCTGCAAGCCACCCGCAAGAGCCAGGGCTACGGCTGCTGCGTGCCCCTGACGGCACTGCACTTAGATGCGAAAAATCAGCCCTATGTGCTGGTGGCGGAGCCGGTGGACACGGTGCTGGGCCGTCAAATGCAGGCCCGGAAAGTGAACGTGACGGTGCTGGAAAAGAACGAAACCACGGCGGCCCTGGCGGAGGGAGCCGTGGGTGCCCAGGACCAGGTAATTGTCAGCGCCGACCGGGCCGTGGATGCACGCAGCCGCATCCGGGTGGCGAAATGAGGGCGGCCTGGCCCAGGCGGCTGCTGTTGGCGGCAGCCGCAGCGCTGTGGCTGCTGGGGTGGGTGTACTATGCCCGGTTGGATGGACAGCAGGTGCATTTGGTGCTGAACCAGGCCATCGATGCCCAGCAGGCCCAGCAGCGAATGGAATCCGAAGCCCAGCGGGAGGAGCCGGCGGGCTTCTGCTTCTGGGGGCAGAGTCGGAATCAGCAGGTGACCTGCCCCCAAACCGGGCGGGATGCGCCGGTACGGCTGGTGTGCCTGGCGGGAAACCCGGAGCTGCTGGACGGGGGAAGTCTTGCCTGGCAGACGGGCTGCCTGGTAGACAGGCAAACCGCCCTGGCCCTGTTCGGGACGGAGGACTGCGGCGGCCAAGTGGCGGAGCAGGCCGGGGAAAGCTATCCGGTGCTGGGGGTGATTCCCACCCTGGAGCCTACCCTGGTGCGGCTGGCTCGGCCGGAGGACGGCCCGGTGCTGGACCGGTGCGTGCTGGTGGGGGACACCGGGGCGGAAGCCCTGCTGCGGTGGAACCTTTCGGGGCAGACCCTGGATTTTCGGCTGCTGCTGGACATGCTGTGGAATCTGGCCCTTGTGCTGCCTGCGGTGTATTTGGCGGTGCTGTGCTGGCACCTGATGAAGCCCTGGCGCCAGCTGACCTGGCCGGTGGACCGGGTGCTGGTGGTGCGGCTGCTGCTGGGCCTTGCGTGCCTGGCGGGGTTGGTGGGGCTAATGTCCCTGGTGCGGATTCCGCCCCAGATGATTCCAACGCAATGGTCGGATTTTGAATTTTGGGGCCGCTGGTGGGCTGCCGAGCAGGAGAATCTGCAACGGATCTTCACCACGCCCTTGGGAAACCGGCAGTTGCAAATGCTGCTGGATATGGTAAAATCAATGGGAAGCTGGGGCGTTTCCCTGCTGGCCGGGCTGCTGGCTCTGGCCCTTCGGAAATGCCGGGAGAAAAAGGAGGAAGCGCCATGCGCATCTTGCTGATTGAAGATGATGACAGCCTGTGCCAGAGCCTGCCCTTTCAGCTGCGGCAGGAGGGCTTTGAGGTAGACGTGTGCCAGGACGGGGAAGAAGGGCTGCTGTTTGCCCGGGAGCAGATTCACGATTTGATTCTGCTGGATCGGATGCTGCCCGGTCTGGACGGCATGGAGGTGCTGTCCCGCATGCGCCGGGAGGGGATTACCACCCCGGTGA
Source organism: uncultured Oscillospiraceae bacterium (assembly GCA_963560135.1). Taxonomy (GTDB): domain Bacteria; phylum Bacillota; class Clostridia; order Oscillospirales; family Oscillospiraceae; genus Faecousia. The sequence goes on from CAUWNA010000068.1 coordinate 20,877, forward strand.
TCTTCCTCACCGCCCTGGGCCAGGTGTCGGACCGCACCCAGGGGCTGAACCTGGGCGCCGACGACTACATGGTGAAGCCCTTTGCCTTTGAAGAGCTGCTGGCCCGGATCCGCTGCGTGCTGCGCCGTCCGGCGGCGATTCAGGAGGCGGAGATTTTAACTTACGCCGACATTACCTACAGCCCCCAGACCCTGACACTGCGCCGGGAGGGGGCCAGCACCACCCTGTCCAAGCGGCTGGGGGATCTGCTGGAGCTGTTCCTGCGCAACCCCGGCCAGACCCTGCTGCGCCAGACCATTCTGCTGCGGGTGTGGGGCATGGACACCGAGGTGGAGGACGGAAATCTGGATAACTACACCTACTTCCTCCGGCGCAGTCTGCGCAAGGTGGGCAGCCGCCTGCGGCTGACGACCATTCGAGGTGTGGGCTATCGATTGGAGGACAGTCTATGATTCGCAACCTGCGGCTTCGGCTGGCGGCGTTCAACACCGCCGTCACCGGGGCAATTCTGGTGAGCCTGACGGTGCTGTGCCTGTTTGTGGCGGAGCAGAATTTGAAGGCCAATGCGTTTTCTTCGTTTACCATGGATTTGAATACCACCTGCACCTATCTGGGGCAGAGCCAGCGGCTCAGCGCGGACTGGCTGCGGCAGCTGGAAGGTGTGGGCGGCACGCTGCTGTCCATCCGAGATGGGGAGCAGCCATTGTTTTCTCAGAACCTTTCTCAGGACCACCGGGATTTGGCAGAGCAGTTTGTCCAGGCCCGGGAGTGGGCCGCTGTTCACAACCGGGAGAATTTGGACAATCCCAACAGCACCCTGACCTTCCCCATGCGGGGCAGCGATGGGGAAAATTATTTTGCCGGCTTGGCACGGGTTCGGAAAAACGGCGGTCAGCTGGATGTGATTGCCCTGAGGCCTCTGGTGGATATGGAGGCGGGCATTCAGCGCCAGCGGCTGGTGGTGGCGGCTCTGGTAACGGTGGGACTTGTGCTGCTGGGGGTATTTTCCTGGGTGTTTGTGGGGCGGCTGCTGCGGCCCATTCTGGAAAACCAGCAGCGCCAGGTCCAGTTTGTCGCCAGCGCTTCCCACGAGCTGCGCACACCCTTGACGGCGATTTTGTCCGCTGCTTCGGCCATGGAACGGGCGGAGGACAGCCAGCGGCCGGTGTTTGGCCAGATGATCCGCCGGGAGGGCCAGCGGATGGGGCGGTTGATTCAGGACATGCTCACCCTGGCCAGCGCCGACAGCCACAGTTGGGAGCTGAGCTTGGCACCATCGGAGCCGGATATGCTGCTTCTGGATGTGTATGAAATTTTTGCGCCCATGGCAAAGGAAAAGGGCCTGAGCCTGCGCTTGGAGCTGCCGGACCGGGACTGCCCGACGGTGGCGATGGATCGGGACCGGATGGAGCAGGTGCTCACCATTTTGCTGAGCAATGCCCTGTCCTACACCCCGTCGCCGGGAACGGTGGGGCTGCGATTGGTTTTGGGCAGAAGCTGGCTGCGCCTGGCGGTGTGGGACACCGGCCCAGGCGTTCCCAACGGGGAAAAGCAGGCCATTTTCCAGCGCTTCCAGCGGGGCGAAACCGCCTGCACCGACCGGGGCCACTTCGGCCTGGGCCTGTGCATCGCCGCAGAAATCGTAAAGCTCCACCGGGGCAAAATCTGGGTAGAGGACGGAAAAGAAGGCGGTGCTGTGTTCTGGGTTGAACTGCCGATGAACCCCGCACCAAAGCCTTCCCAAGAGGGGGAAGGTGGCCTGTCGTAAGCCGGGCCGGATGAGGAACGGCGAAACGTTCCGAAATGGATGCACCCACCAAGTTCCACCGCACCAAAACCTTCCCCCTCGGATGCGAATCAATAGTAGAACTCGGAAAAAAAGCGAAAAAAAGATGACAAATAGT
>CAUWNA010000069.1:0-21017 GCA_963560135.1 uncultured Oscillospiraceae bacterium
GGCACCCCTCCCGTCAGATACCTACCCTGTGTAGTCCCTTGTAAACTGTACTTTGCTGGGGGGTAAACAGGGCCGTGGACAGATACCGGTCTCCGGTGTCCGGCAGCAGGGCCACGATGGTCTTGCCTGCGTTGTCCGGCTCCTTGGCCAGAGCCATGGCCGCCCAGAGGGCAGCGCCGGAGGAAATGCCCACCAGAATGCCCTCCCGGCGGCCCATCAGCCGCCCGGCTTCCATGGCATCCTCATTTTCCACGGGAACGATTCGGTCATAAATCTTCTGATCCAACACCTGGGGCACAAAGTTGGCGCCGATGCCCTGAATCATGTGGGGGCCAGCTACACCTTTGCTCAGCAGGGGCGAAGCCGCCGGCTCCACCGCCACCACCTGAATAGCGGGATTTTTCTCCTTCAGATACGTTCCCACCCCGGTGAGGGTGCCGCCGGTGCCCACGCCGGCCACGAAGATGTCCACCTGGCCGTCGGTATCCTGCCAGATCTCCGGGCCGGTGGTGGCCCGATGGGCCGCCGGGTTTGCAGGGTTGTCAAACTGGCCGGGAATCCAGCTGCCCGGAATCTGGGCTGCCAGCTCCTGGGCCTTGGCGATGGCTCCCGACATGCCCAGCTTCGCCGGGGTCAGCTCCAGCTTGGCCCCGTAGGCCAGTATGGTCAGCTGCCGCTCCCGGCTCATGTTGTCCGGCATGACGATGATGCAGCGGTATCCCCGGGCTGCCGCCACGCTGGCCAGGCCGATGCCCGTATTGCCGGAGGTCGGCTCGATGATAACAGCACCGGGCTTCAGAATGCCCCGGCGCTCGGCATCGTCCAGCATGGCCTTGGCCACCCGGTCCTTAACGGACCCGGCGGGGTTCAGATATTCCAGCTTGGCCAGGATCCTCGCTTGCAGGTTTTCGGTGCGCTGGATGTTGCGCAGTTCCAGCAGGGGCGTTCCCCCGATCAGCTGGTCTGCGGCGGTAAAAATTCGGCTCATAACGTTCCCCTTTCGGTCACATCTGGCTTTTCACCATGGAAATCAGAATGTCTCCGGCCACCACCCGGTCCTCAGCTGCGAAGCCCTGGGCAAAGTTGTCGGAATAGAGCACCTGGGCGTTGGGAGGAAATTCCTCGTCCCCCTCCCACACCAGCAGCTGCATCTGATAGCTGCCAATCAAATCAAACTGGTAGCCTGCGTCCCCATGGGGCAGGGGCTGCGCCCCCATCTTTTCCGCCGCCTGGCGGAAGGCATCCAGCCGGGTGCCGAAGGTGAAGGCCGCCCGGGTGAGCACCCGACCGGTGTAGGGCTGCATGTACATCTCTCCCCAGGGCATTTCCCGGAAGGTTTTCCAGGTTCCGGCCCAGGGGGTGTCCCGACCTTCCAGCAGGTAGCGCAGCAGAAAGGTCTGCACCGGCAGCGCCGGAGCGGGGCCGTCCTGCAAATCCCGGACCGCCGCCTGGGGATGGTCCACAGCATAACGCCGGCCCAGCAGGGTCAGGGTAAAGCAGGTTCCGTCCCAGGCCACCTGGGACAGCCGCTGCACAGTCTCCTGAGGGTCCAGCTCCTGAAATTTCTGGGCGTAGTGGGCAAAGGGTACTTCTTCTTTGTGATTTTCAATCTGCATAGACATCCTCACTCGTGCAGCTCCAGGGGCAGGCCATCGGGGTCATAGAAGAACGCAATGCGCTTGCCGTTGGAAGCGTTGATCATAATGGGGTCCGTGGGAATGCCCACGGCATGAAGCTCGGCAATGGTCTTGTCCAGATCCGGGGCATGGAAGCACAGGTGCCACACGCCGCACTGGGTGGGCTTGCCGGGGTTGGGAGCCGGGTTTTCTTTTCCGAAAATTTCCAGCATTCCGTTGCCCAGCTGCACTTCCAGCTTGATATCCCGCTGGGCCTGGCGGTGCTCCTCCCGGATGATGGGCAGGCCCAGCTTATTGACGTAAAAGTCCTTGGTTTTCTCGTAATCCGAGGCAATGATGGCCACATGGTGCAGGTTTTCCACCAGCATAATTGGGTCCTCCTAGTGTTATGGATTGGGGTCGTTTTCTTCGTGCAGTTCCAGGGGCAGGCCGTCCGGGTCGTGGAAGAAGGTCATGCGCCCGCCGTTGATGGGGTCGTATCGGATCGGCTCCGTCTCGATGCCCCGGCTGTTCAGCCAGGCGGCTGCCTTGGCGGCGTCCTCCACCTGGAAGGCCAGGTGCCGCAGGCCCAGGGCCTCCGGCTGGGTGGGCCGCTGGGGCGCAGTGGGCCTTGCAAACAGCTCCAGCACCACCTCGCCCTGTTGGAACATGGCCAGCCAGTCCTGCCGCTCCTCCCGCCACACCTCCCGGAGCACCGTAAAGCCCAGCTTGTCCACATAAAATTCCCGGCTTCGGCGGTAATCCGAGCAGATGATGGCAATGTGATGGGTTTTGCCCAGCATATTACCGCTCCTGGCGGCTGTTGGGGAACAGCCGGGCATCGGTATGGGGCAGGAAGCAGGCGGCTACGAAGGAATCCATGTAGCCGGGGTAGGTGCTCAGCTCCAAATAGGTCATGTTGGCTGCCACCTCGGCGGTTTTGGCCGCCGCTGCATCGCTGACCACCATGGCATGGGCGCCCGTCAGGGAGGAATTGCCGATGTAGTGGAACTTTTCAATGTCCACATCCGGGAACATACCAATGTTCACCGCATTTTTCATGTTGATGCCGGAGCCGATGCCGCCGGCTACGTACACGGTGTCGATATCCTCCGGCTGCATATCCACGCTTTGCAGCAGGGTGTCGATGGCGGAGAAAATAGCGCCCTTGGCCCGGATGAAGTTGTCGATATCCACCTCGTTCAGAGCCACTTCCCGGCCGGTCTCAGACTCCTCCGGGAACGCCACCACATACCGGCCCATGCCGTGGGCATCCCGCAAAATCCGCTTGCCCTCCCGGACAAACAGGCCCTTGGCATTGATGATGCCGCAGCGGAACAGCTCGGAAATCAAATCGATGATGCCGCTGCCGCAGATGCCCACGCACTTCTGGCCTGCATCGCCGATGATGCGCAACGTCGGCTCCATGGTGTCGATGTCGATGGTGCAGGCTTCCACGGCGCCGTCGGTGGCCCGCATACCGCTGGAAATGTCGCCGCCCTCAAAGGCCGGGCCGGCAGAGCAGGCGCAGCTCATGAGGAAGTCCCGGTTGCCATAGACGATCTCGCCGTTGGTGCCCAGGTCGATGAACAGGCTCATCTCGTCCCGATCCCAGATGCCGGAGGCCAGGGTACCGGCGGTGATGTCGCCGCCCACGTAAGAGCCGATGTTGGGAGCGATCCGCACCGGGGCCAGGGGGTTGGCCGGCAGCTTCAAGTCGCCTGCCAGCAGCCCCTCCCAGGCAAAGAAGCTGGGAATGTACGGCTCCATACGGATGGGGGCAGCATCCACCCCCACGAACAGGTGGTTCATGGTGGTATTGGCACCCACGCTCAGCCGCAGGATGCTCCGGGGGCTGACCCCGGCGCTTTTGCACAGGCTGGTGATGATAGGATTCAGGGTTTCCTTCAAAATGGCATCCTGGAGCTTTTTCCGGCCGCCGGGCTTGCCCTGCTCGATGATGCGGTTGATCACATCCGCACCGTAGCGGATCTGGCCGTTGCCGGAGGAGCCTTTGGCCAGCAGCGTTCCGTTTTCCAGGTCCGTCAGCACCATGGTGACGGTGGTGGTGCCGATGTCGATGGCGCAGCCCACCATGATTTTATCCTCCGGGCCGCACAGCTCCATGCACCGGAAGGTGTCTGCCTCCAGCATACCCTTGGCGCAGACGGTGAAATTGTGCTGGCGCAGGGTGTCCGCCATTTTCTCCATCACGCAGAAGGGCAGCTCCACCTTTTCTACACCCAAAGCCTCCTGAATGGCCCAGGTCAGCCGCTCATTGTCCGGCATGGTGTCGTCCAGGGTCGGCTCTGCCATGGTGACCACCACGGAACGGAAGGTATTGGCCATGTCAATGCCGCTGCTGCGGAGCTTTTCCTGGCACTGCTCAAAAATCGCCACCTCCTGAGGGCTGCTCAGGTCGGCGGTTTTCATCCGGGACTGGTAAGCGCTGGCAATATCCGGCACAAATACGGTGCAGTCGCCCATCACCTTGCTGCAGCAGCTCAGCCGCCAGCCCTGGGCATACTCCTCCTGGGAGATATGGCGGCTGGGCACGGATTCCAGCTCGCCTTCCACCAGCTTCACCCGGCACTTGCCGCAGGAGCCGTTGCCGGAGCAGGGGGCATCAATGGCCACATTGGAGCGCCGGGCCAGCTCCAGCAGGTTATCCCCGGCATTGCACTCTGCAAATACAGGGCTGCTGCCCTCAATCTGGAAGGTTACTTTCATGTTCCTTGTTCCTTTCGTAGATAGATTGTGGCTGTTTCCTCTGAGTTATTGTTCCTTTTTCCTGAAAATCAGCAGCAGCGTGATGACCCCTGCCCCTGCGAAAAGGAGCGGCGTCCACAGGCTTACCTGCTCGGAGGGGGGATTCACCGTGATTTGGGGCGTTGGTTCCAGATTCAGCCGGTAGACATAGTGGTTTGCAGCGGAGGAAGCCACAGAGAATTCCTCCCCGTCCGTCGGCTGCCACTGCCAGCGATCCCGCAGGCTGTAGCGGTCAAAAAGCCTGTTCTTGCCGAATTCCAGAACGTACAGCGTTCCGGGATCCTCCTGCAATTCGTAGGCCGCCACGATCACTTCTTCCCCACGGCCTACCGCCACCTGCTGGCCCAGGGCCGGGCGGGAGGGCAGCAGCCGCTGCCAGTCCTCCGGCTTTGCCGTGGAGAAGTAAAGACCGCCTTCCAAAAATGACCAAAGGGCAACCAAGAGCCATGCGGTTGCAAAGCCTGCCATTGCTTTTCGTTTCATGGTCTCTCCCCCCTATTTTTGTTGTTACATCAGCGGCTCCAGAGCCAGCACCGGGTGGTTCTTCTCCGTCAGCCAGTTCAGCAGCTCCTCACAGTCGGTGGTGATGGTTTCGTCGGCGATGAAGTCGGTGAAGTTGTCGATGCCGTACAGCTCCTTGGCGGTCTTGTTCAGTCTTTCGCCCACATCATCCTTCAGCTCCTTGGGCATCCAGACGATCCGCTCAATGCCGCCCTCGGCGGCGATGAACTTCTTGGAGGAAATGAAGTGACGGCCGTGGCCCATATAGCCCGGGGTCTGGACACCGCCGCCGGTGCAGGAGGCCAGCTCGCCGAAGGTCATGCCCGCAGGGGTCATGCCCTTAAACTCCCGGTTCACCACAATGAAGCCGTTGGACATAGGCTCAATGCCGCAAATGCACTCGAAGCAGCCGCAGGAGGTCATGGGGTCTTCCAGAATGGAATACAGAGTCACATTCTCCACAGCGCCGTGGGTGGCATCAGCAATGGCCTTGTTCACGGACTCGAACCGGCCGGTGCGCTCGTCCAGGCAGCCTTCCTTCAGGATGGGCTGGCAGGGGCCGTTCTCGTTCAGCTCATAGGTAGCCTTGGCATCCAGCCAGGACACGGCGCCGCACAGGCCCAGCCGCTCCGGGGTGACCACACAGCAGTGGGCCGGGGCAAAGGACTGGCACAGGATGCACGTATAGTAGCGGTCCACCGCCTCGTCGGTCATGGAAGCCAGGCGGTCGTCCCGGGCATTGTATCGGGGCATAGCCATTTCATCCCGGAAGGTGCCAGCCTCAGCCGGGTCGGTGATCAGGGTGATTTGGCACTTGTCCACCACGGCATCGAACTCGTCCATGATCATCACGTACAGCACTTCTGCAAAGTCCTTCAGCCGCAGGCCTGCCTCGTAGGCGGCGTTGGACACACGTACACGCACCTGGTTGCGCTGGCCGGTGTGCATAACACCCTCCATGTAGTTAAACCAGGCGTGGAACTTCCGCTCAATGACCGCCTCGAAGTCCGGCTGCATCCGCTTACCGGCCACTTCCACATAGGTCACCAGGGCCAGCTCCTTCTCCTCGTCCAGGTCCGGGCCGACAATAGAGATCTTATGGTCCTCAATTTCGTTCATTTCCCGCATCACAACCAGTTCAGCGGTGGGATTCTTGGCGGACCAGCACTCGTTGTGCATATCTGCCTTGCGGATGATCTCGCCCTCGAAAGCGGCGGCGAACGCCACGGGGATGGGCAGCTCCTTGACCTTGATCTTGATGCTGCGCAGTTCCAGAGACTTCTTCACCGTTTCCGCATGGTCGCACACGGATTCCAGCGCACCGGGCACCTGGTTATCTGCCAGATCGATGTCCACCACCACAGGGAAGCCCAGGGCGATGGCGCCGGCACCGGCAGAGACCACCACGGCATCGATAGCGCCGAAGGTATTGACAAAGGCGGGCACACGGTTCTTGGTGTATTCCAGCAGCCCTGCCAGGTTGCCGGGCTGGACGTTGCCGAAAATCAGCGCCGCACGGATGGCCACAGTCACCACATGAATCACTGCCGTCACGTCATGGCCCAGGGGGATCACCCGCAGCTCCAGGCCCATCTTCACGCCGCCCTGGGCGCACTGCTCGATCACATCGCCCACCAGGAAGGTCATAATGCCCTTGGACTGGTAGTCCTTGACCACCTTCACCACATCGTCGGCATTGTCCGCCTTGCCCAGCACCACGGCCACACCGGGGATGTCGCCGGTAACCAGGGGCACACCCAGGGAGCGGATCACCGGGTCCGGCACGAAGCCGATGCCGGTTTCGTTGGCGTAAGGCTCAGCGCCGTTCACATACTTCAGGCCCTCCAGAATCTCCGCACCCACGGCGGTAGCTAGGCCCGCATTCAGCGCCTGGGCCAAATCTGCCTGGTTGGTAATCAGGCTCTTCATAACCCCCACGCAGGCGGACAGATCCCCCAGGGTCTTCACCTTCACGCCGGTAGCGGCATAGATGGTGGGGAAATAATAGGCGGTGTCAGGGAAAGCGATTTCCTTTTCCGGGCCGTACAGGGAAATTGCGTCGTTCACGGCGCTTTCGGTCAGCCCCGCCACTGCGTTGGAGCCGCCATAGATCAGATCGGTTAATACGCTCATATAACTTGTTTCCTCCTACTTACTATTCCTATTGAAATACTATATTGAGACCCAAAATGGTCAGAATACACAACCTTTTATTCATTCATAAGCAGATGCATCCAACACCCGCTCCGGAATTACAATGCCGGAAATGGAGTCTACACCATAATATTTGGCCATACAACGATTATGTCCATTATTGGGATCACCCAAATAAACATATCCATTTCCGTAGCCTATGCTATACTTTGACCTAGATTTAGTCAAGGTCGGGAGCTCGATATCAAGAATTCCCTTCGCTTTGCACTGTTCAATATAGGCTTCATTCTCCCGAATTTCAAGATATGTTTTTCCAATATCTCGTACAGCCTCTGCGCCTGCCGGGATTGTGACAACCATAAGAATCGCCATCATGCAAACCAGAATCTCCCGTTTGTTTTCCAAGCAAGGCAGCCACGCCCTTAGCAGTAGTACATCTGCAGCCAATAGAAACGCAAACGCACCTGTTGCCGAACGCTTCGGATAGGTCACAGCAAATGTCATAATGAAATTCGCAGCAAGAGACCCCAGTAGAAACACCCCCGCTAAAAGGAGTAATTTCTTATCCGACTTTCTAAACAGGTTCAGCACCAGCAGAACCACAAACGCAACGCACAGCAAGCCAAAAGAGCGATATATGACAATTGCATTTACAAACGATGTTAACATCGAGACAATACTGAGACCCACCGCCTTATTGCTCCATTGTGCTGGTGCCAAATAAATTGTCACATAACCCAAACTAGCCAAAACAATACCCAGCAGCAAGAACATATCTGGTTTCTTTTTATTCAAAATCCAGTTACCTGACACTGATGCGATTGCCATTACAATGCATGCAAAGGAAATGTTCTCCGAATACGCACCGAATAGCAACGAGAATATCAAAAATGCACCTCGTTTCACCCCCCCAACCATCGTCTTCTTGTTAAAACAAGATTGGATATACACCCGAATAAAGACAAATCCAAATGCAACTGCCCACAAATAGTTGATTGCTCCATCCTGCCACAAAATCACATCCGAAAAACCTGGCTGATAGAGCCAGACCACACTCAATACGCCGCCCAATAGCCACGCATTTTCTGTTTTCCCAACAGCCAACCGATAAATGCTGGCAATATATACCACAAATGCCAGCGCATTCAGCGCATCAAAGATAATCGGCGGCAGCATAGCGAAGAATTGCACCAAGAAGTGTGCCACCAGCCGTCCATTCACCGTCTGTGCATGTGCCGCCATGGAATGCACAATGTCTGCAATACTTTCAATTCTGCTTCCATCTGCAAAGCTGTACATATATTCAAAATCATCAGAAGTGAACAAGCTCAGGTAATTGAGTAAAAACATAAAAAGGAATAACAAAACGCATCCGCATGTCACTATTCTCCGATGAATTGTATTCATTTCTTCGTAGTTACTATTTTCCTTCATGTTGACAATATTCTCCTCTCATCACCCCGTCCAGCAGCTGCATCAGCCGGCTGAACAGTTCCTCGCCGCTGTCGTAATATTGGTAGTGGTCAAAATCCCCCTCCGGGGCCACGGCCATGGCGCCGCTTTCTTTCACATAGGCCACCGTCCGGCTCCCGGTTTCGGGGTACAGCCAGAGTTCAAAGTCGTCCTCATTCAGGGCGTCGGGCTTTCCGGTACGGCGGGTCACCCGGGTCTGTTCCAGTCCGACGGTCAGCTCCGCCCAAGCTTCGCTGCCCCGGTGAAATTCCCAGGTTTCGGGCTGCTCCAAGCCCCGGCTCACCCGGATGGTTTTCCAGGTTGTCTCCGGCAGCTGCTGTGCCAGGGAGAGCGGCCGCTGCCACCAGAGCCAGGCCAGGACTGCGGCCAGCACAGCCAGTGCCAGCATCAGGATCCTTCTTTTTTTACCTTTTGACATTTTGCCGCCTCCCGTGCCTTGATTTTGTCGGTCTGCTTTTTCACCTGAGCTTTCAGCTCTTTGGCAAATTCCGGGAAGGTTTTTCCACGGCCGTGGAAGATATAGGTTCCGTTGATAGTCAGCTGGACCATTTTCGCCGGGGCGGCGGTGGCCTTGCCTGCCTTGTCCTGGCCCTGGAGCTTGCGCAGCTTGGTAAAGGGCACGGCGAAGAAACCCTCGCCCTCCTCCATCAGCAGCCGCTTGGAGGTGAGCACCCAGTGGCCCTCCCGTCCGGGGCAGACGATGCGAATGGTCTCCTTGGGCTGAAGCACCGTTTCCAGTCGGCGGGTAAAGTCCCGCTCCAATCTGGCCTTCCATTTGGCATAGGCCCGCCAAATCAGCAGCAGGAGAATCAGCGCCCCCAGGGCGCACAGCAGCCAAAACTGCCATAACTGCATGGGGATGTTTCCTTTCCTCTGAATAAAAAAGGGCCGGGAGGGAGGTCCCCTCCCAGCCTGTTCTGCCAGGTATTCACGTGCGTGCGGCCAGTGGCCGCTGACAATTACGAGCCTGTGACCCTGGTGGTAAACCACCACCTTTGGGGGTCACCCGTGCGGCGTGCCGCCACTGTCAGTTCGAGGCTGCAACCCTGGTGGTAGACCACCACCTTTGGGGGGGTCACCCGGTTCGACACAGGGTGGTGGACGAATGCGTATGTTACACGTGTACGTAGGGCGGGGGCATGCCCCCGCCGCCCCGGTGCGGTTACATAAGCAGTTACCCAGTTCCACCGCCCCCACTTGGCTCTCCCCCTGGGAGAGCTGTCACCGAAGGTGACGGAGAGGGCAACAACGTTGCAAGCCCTCTCCGTCACGGCTTGCGCCGTGACACCTCTTCCCAAAGGGAGAGGCAAGGGCAGCGTACGAACGGCAGGAACGCTTCTGCGCAATTGTCCACCTCACCGCCCGCCACCTCCCCCGTTTGGGGGAGGCAGGGGTACGATACGTATCGCTTACAGATCCAGGTAGGAGTCGGAGTACAGCACGTGGTTCTTGAAGATGTCGCAGGACTTGATGGTCTCCATCAGGCGCAGGTCGTTGGGGTTGACGATGGCAGAGGTCAGACCCTGCATCATAGCCATGGCCACCAGAGCGGAGTCCATGATGGGCCGCACAGCCTTGGGAGCGCCGTTGGAGTTGTTGGACAGGCCGCCGGTGGACTTCAGGCCCTCGGAAGCGAACAGCTTGATAGCCTCCAGGACTTCCATCTGCTTGTCCTGCATGCCCTTGACCACCAGGAACAGGGGGTCGAACCACAGGTCGGTGGCATCCATGCCCAGGCTCATGCCGCGCTCCAGCATGTTGTGGCAGTGCTTCATGCGCTCCTCGTTGTCCTTCGCAATGCCGTCGGCAGAGCACAGGGCGATACAGATCGCATCGTTGGCAGCAGCCAGGTCGATGTAGGAGATACGGGAGCCGGCGTCAGCGGAGTTGACGATGGGCTTGCCGTTGGTCCGGTTGTAGACCTTGATACCGGCTTCGATGGCCCGCTTGTTGGCGGTGTCCAGAGCCAGAGGCACGTTGTTGAAGTTCTCCTGCAGCAGCTTAACAGCCCACATCATGCGCTCGGGGCCGTCCTTCTCGGCAGGTCCGATGTTCACGTCCAGATAGGTAGCGCCAGCAGCGATCTGCTCAGCGGCACGCTTCAGGATGGGCTCGGGATCCCGCTCGTCCATAGCCTTGCGGATGGTGGGAGCGATGCAGTGGATACGCTCGCCGATGGTGACGAAGGTGGGAGACTCGGGGTTGTGGCCCTTGTACTTGACACCCATATCCACGACCTTGATTTCGGGGACCTTGGTAGCCAGCAGCTCGTCGAAGGACAGCTCCTTGACTTCCTCGGTGGTGGCAGCCTTGGCAGCGTTCTCAGCAGCGGCGGCCTTAGCAGCAGCCTCGTACTCCTTGTCCTTCATGTACTTGGGCAGCTGAACAGCCTCCAGGGGACCGACGACCACGTTCCAGCCGGGCAGCTTCTCCTGGATCTCGCCCTTCATCACGGCCACCTTGCCGGGGATGATTAGGGTACGGTTCTTAATCTTGTTCTCGATATCCAGGTCAGCGAAGGTCTTCTTCACCGTGGTGGAGGAGAACTTACCAGCGGCCCAAGCGGTCAGCACGGACATACCGGAAGCATCGGTGATAATCAGGTTCACCGGCTGGTTGGAGCGCTCCAGCTCGCCGGAGACCAGGAAGTAGGTCAGCGCGAAGTCAACGGTCAGAGCGCAGGGGCTGTTCTCGTCAGCGCCGTTCAGGGGGTAGATCTTGGACTCCACCTTCATGGGCTTCTGAGGATCGGTGTAGATGTTCTGACGCAGACCGTACAGAGGCAGAGCCTGGGCGTAGGTCATGTTCTCCATAACGATGATGGAGGCGTACTTCTCGGTGAACATGGAGGCATAAGCGGTCTGCAGACGGTCGTCGCCCTGAGCCAGCCGAGCCAGGTTCACGATGGAGGGATAGCCGAAGCTGCGGTCGCCGTCCTTCAGAGCGGTGCGGCGCACCAGAACAGCGTTGGCCAGAGTCTCCTTGGCAGTCTTGCCGGTGACATCCAGCACCAGGTTCTTGTTGCCGGCAGCTTCCAGCTTCTTCACGGTGTCATACAGGTCGGACAGGTTCTCGGCGTAAACGCCCAGCGCCACGCCGGCCTCGGCAGCGACGGCGTTCATAGCCTCCCAGTTGTCGGGAGTAGCGCCGTCCAGGATCACGTTCTTGCCGGCCACAGCCAGAGCAGCCTTGGCGCACTCGACGTCCCAGCACTCCAGGATCAGGTCCCGGCCGGTAGCGGCGGCCTTCTTCACCAGCTCAGCGTAGACAGCGGGGTCGGACTGGTTGTTGGAGACAAAGACGAACTCCACATACATCCGCTCACCGATACGCTCGTAGTCCACCTTGGTCATGGCAGCCAGCTTGGCGTCCACGGTGGCCTCGTCCATGCAGGTGCACACATTCACAGCGTACAGGTTCTTGTTGACCAGGGTCTTCTCGTGACGGTACAGCACAGTTTCGCCGCCCAGCTTGTGATCGCCCACGGAGATGGTCTTCATGGGGGGAGCAGTCTGCTCGTTGAGCATTGCCTTTGCATCATCAGAGAAGTACGGGCACTTGTCGATGGACACAGCGCCCTGAGCCACCTTCATGCAGAATGCCATACAGGTGGGGCTGCCGCACTCCTTACAGTTCTTCTTAGGAGACAGCTTAAAAATGTCAAGACCTTTCAAAGCCATTGTCGTATATCCTCCTTCCGATTAGACCAGTTCCGTGATGAACTTCTTGATGGTGGCAACAGCAGCGGGATGACGCATGATCACAGCGTCAGCACCGCCGGTCAGGTTGGCAGCGGCCGTGGAGACTTCCATCTCGATGGCACGCTCTTCCCGGCTGCCCCAATCGGGTTCATCTTCTTCGGAAGCGGTGGATTCCTTCACAGCCCAGGTGTCGGGAGACACGGGGGCAACAATGGGCATCTGCAGGTCCGCATCGGACTGAGCCAGAGCAGCCAGGCGCACCCGGTCCAGGGTGGAAGCCACGTACTCAAAGCCATAGCCCACGGCGGCAGTGCCGATGTTCATGACAATGTTTTCAGGATTGATGGTCAGGCCCTTGAGCATGATGTTCAGCTGCTTGGCCAGGTTGATATCGTCGGCGGTTTCAGCGCCCACCTTCTGGCCGTAGGCCAGACCAACGGAAGCACCCACGGTCTTGTAGTCCTCGTTGCGAGCGGACATGACCAGGATGTTCTTGCCCTGGAGGGCTTCGGAAATCTTGCTGAACAGCTCGCCGTCCTTCTCCAGGTTCTTGCAGCCCATGACCACCAGAGGCAGGTCCACAGCCTCGGCAACAGCCTTGGCATCGGCCACGCACTCGGCAACGGAGCGGTTGGCACCGTTGGGGTCAGCGGACTCGAAGTGCAGAGCCAGGAAGTCAGCGCCGGGCATTTCGGCAGCCTTCTTGGCGTAGTCGGCCATGGTGGTGCAGCCGGCGTAGAATTCCTTCAGAGCGGGTGCATCCCACTCATTTGCCAGGTCGGACACCTCAATGCCGATCTTGGGCGCATGCTCGATGGGTGCGTCGAAGGTGTAAAACGGCATCACGTTCTGGCCGCCGATGACGATTGCCTTGTCACCGGTGCCCAGGGTCACGGCATTGATCTTGCCGCTGAAGGGAGCCGTCTTGGGAGTGAAAGCCATAGTTAATTATCCCCCTTGTTTGTTGTTTAGATGGTGAAAATATTATGAGATACGGGGCAGCACGCTGCCCCCTATCCGCTTTCCGATTTGTTACAGTCCGATGGACTGCATGATCCCCCGCAGTGCCTGCTTCATGGGATCGGCCTCCGGCAGCTTGGAGGAGGGGTCGCCGTTGCAGTCGCAGTTGTAGACTGCATCGTCGTGGGGCAGAACGCCCAGCAGCTTCAGGCCGTGCTTTTCAATCTCTTCCAGCACGCCGGGGTTCAGCTTGCCCTCCGGCGCCCGGTTGATAATCAGGCCCATCTGGCCGGGATTGAGCTCCATTTCGCCAATCATTTCCGCAATGCGTGCCACTGCCTGGACGCCCCGGCGGGAGCAGTCGGAAATCAGCAGCATGGTGTCCACATGGGGCAGGGTTCCCCGGGCGATGTGCTCCAGGCCCGCCTCGTTGTCCATGACCACGTAAGCGTAATTGTTGGCGTATTTGGCCACCTGGGACTGGAGCACGCCGTTGACATAGCAATAGCAGCCCTTGCCCTGGGTGCGGCCCATGACCAGCATATCAAAGTCGTCGTCCTCAATCAGGGCAGAGCTGAACTTCAGCTCGGCGTAGTCCGCCTTGGTCATTCCGCCGGGGATGGTGCCCTTCAGTTCCGCGTGGGCCATCTCCTCCCGAATCTGACCCAGGGAGGTCTCCACCTCTACTCCCAGCACCTCGTTGAGGTTGGAGTTGGCGTCGGCATCCACCACCAGAACGGGGCCGTTCTTCTTTTTGCACAGGTAATCGATCAGCATGCCGCAGGTGGTGGTCTTACCCACACCGCCCTTACCGGCAACGGCTATGGTATGAGGCATTTTCTTGATTCTCCTTTGGATAGGTTCTCCCGCCCGCCCCCAGTCGGGAGCGGGGCGGGATCAGTTGCGTTAGATGAGGTCCAGCAGACCGGCTTCCTTGGCGATCCGGGCCACATCGTCGTACTTGTTCAGTGCGTACAGATGGATGCCGTTGATGCCGCAGGCACGGTACTCGTCGATCTGACGGATGGTGTACTCGATACCAGCCTCCTTGAAGCCAGCCTTCTTGCCGGCCACGTCGGCATCGAAGGGATCCTTGACGAAGGGGTTGGGGAAAATCCAGTACTTGGAAATCAGCTTGCTCAGCTCGGTGGGCATGACGCAGCCGTTGTGGCTCAGGGCCATGTTGATGGTGGCAGCCTGGTCCAGGATGGGCATGATACCCACGTCCACGGGCATCCAAATGCCGGCAGCGCGGATAGCATCCAGCCAGTAACGGAACTGGTCCATATCCCAGCACAGCTGGGTCATGATGTAGTCAGCGCCGTTGTCCTGCTTCTGCTTCAGGTAGGCGATGTCAGCCTCCAGAGAACGGCAGGAAATGTGACCCTCGGGAGAGCCGGCCACAGCGATGGTGAACTTGTCGCCAAACTCCTGACGGACGAACTTCACCAGCTCGGTAGCGTAGTGCAGGTCGCCGCCGGTGCCGGTCCAGCCGAAGGGCAGGTCGCCCCGCAGAGCCAGCATATGGTTGATGCCATGGTCCAGGTAGGTCTGCAGCTGCTGCTTAATGCCTTCCTTGGTGTTGCCGATGCAGGTGAAATGGGTGACACCGGTGGTCTTGCCGTCCTTCACGATCTTGTCCAGCACTTCCAGGTTCTTACCCACGTTGCTGCCGCCGGCACCATAGGTGCAGGAAATGTAGTCGGGGTTCAGGGTGTACAGCTGCTCCAGAACGCCGCCTTCCCCACACAGTTTCTCCATGCCCACATCCGTCTTGGGAGGGAAGACCTCGAAAGAGAATGCAGAGCGCTTGTCCAGGATATCCATAACAGACATACGTTTTTACCTCCTAATATTTTTACATTTTAGGGTTTCGGTAGAATACCAAAATGCGCACTGACTGCCCATATCGATACAACGATATCGTATCACATATCCCCCGTAAATTCAACCCGAAATTTCAAAGAAAACGTAAAAAAAATGTCCGAGGAAACCAATTGCTTCCTCGGACCATGCAAAACGTCCCCTCAGATCGGGGTGAACACATATTTTTCCATCAGTCCATCCACCACTGCATGGATGGTGACGCAGCCATCGTTTCGCTTCTCCACGCTCATCTCCAGCTGCCGCCCCGCCAGCCGCTGGCGCAGATATGCCTCCGGCTCGTCGCATTCCACTTCCTCAAAAAACACATCCCGCATCTGGTTGTTGCGGCAAAGGTTCTGAATCTCGTGCACCAGTTCGTATTCCATCGTCTCACCCCTTCTGTGCATTTTTGATGCTGTATATCACTCGCTCGCCCGCCTGCTCCGGGAATTTCCTTTGCACCCATTGCTCAATAATCGGATTGTTTTCATCAAAAATGAGGATATAGTCGCAGCTTTTCTCCTGAGCCATGTCCGATTCTGCATCCACGATCACATTTTTCACGTCATCGCTGTCCATCAAATATCGCATGATGAAATAGGGGTGATCATACTGGTCGCCTCGCCTGCAAAGCATGTAGGAATACCCTTTCTCCACGCCGTACTGGTCGATCATCTCATTGGCCATCATGCGGATCTGAGAGGGTGCCTCCAAATTCCAGAAGCACCGCAGATTCAGCTGGTCTTTCCAAAGCACGGCAGACAGCAAAATCAGAACGCCGCTGGCCCCTGCCGCAATTTGCCGCCGGTTTATGCAGGACAAACTTTCCAGCAGCCAGACGAAAAGCAGCACATAAATCGCAATATCCACGGTTTTTGCATAGCGATCAATGCACTCTACGTCCAGCGCTGCCGGTCTTGGCATGGAAAAAACATACATCCCCATAAGCCCCACCGTATACGCCGCATACAGCGCCGCTGCCAGGCCCAGGCGTTTGCCATATCCCTTCCACGGTCTTTTCCCAACGCCCCATACGATCTCCAAGAACGCCGCAAACGCCAGCAGTCCCCAGGCTTCTCTGCGTGTAACCATGTAGTTGACTACACGCTGGAGAATGATCACGATATCGGCATGGGTTTTTTCCGAATATGCCATTTGCATCCAGTCCCCGGAAAGGGCATGCTTGGAGGCCGCCGCATCCGCAAAGGAAAAATCGCAGTGCCGGTCCCACAAAAACATGACAGCCAGCGGTGCCAGAATGGTGATTACCAGCGCCCACGTGCTGTATCGGTCTGTTTTCGGCTGGCGTTTTGCCTGCCAGAGGAGCACCAAAATCGCCGCCGCCACAAATAGTCCGGCGGAGTTTTTAATCTGGGACAGGAAGCACAGCATCGGGATCGCCAGCAGGCACCGAATCTCTGCATGTTCTTCCCCTGCGGCACTGCACTGGTCCGCCAAGAAAATCAGGGTGCAGCCTCCCGCCAGGCCCAGCAGCGTGTCAACCAGCAGTTCCGTAATCGGTATGTTGTAGCACAGCAGGAAATTGGTCATGAGGGCAGCGGAAATCCCCGCCAAGACCCGATTCTTTTTTACAAACCCAAAAACCGGCAAAATCATGCACAGCATCATATAGGTCTGCGCCAGCATCATCATGCCCTCGCTTGATGATGTCAGCCGGCAGAAATAATAGATGTACAGTGCCGCACCCAGCGGATAATTTTGGAAGATAATAACCGCATCCGTAAAGTTCGGGAAGCGGTCCGCCTGGAGGATCTTGTTCGCAACCACGCCCCAGTGGGTGTAGCTGTCTTGCCAGGCAAACATACGATTTCGCAGAAGGACCGCCGCCAGCAGTGTAAGCACCACCAAAAATCCGATGCCCCAGTTGCAGTATGAACCGAAGCACTTTGCCCGATTTTTCCAAACCTGCCATCCCGCCAGCAAAATGCCAGTGCCGTACATAAAAACCGCACCATAGAGCAGACAATTCCACAGTCCAAAAAAGAAGAGTACCGTAAATTGCACGGAGATGGTAAAAATCGGGGCAAAGTATAGGCCAATATTCCACTTTTTTCTAAAAAATTCCCACCATCCAAAGTTCGACAGCATAAACACTGCCAATTTTAGAAATGTCCACATTTGTAATTCCCTTTCCTTAAACCAGAGTTTCCAGCAGCCCTTCCAGCTGATAAATCCCTTCGATTTCGTAGTCGGGGCGGATGGTTTCCCAGGGCTTGTGGTCCGGGTTGACCCAGACGGTTTTTACCCCGGCGTTGATGCCGCCCTGGATGTCGGAGGTGAGGCTGTCGCCCACCACCAGGCTTTTTTCCGGATCAAAGCCCGGGACCTGGGCAAAGCAGGCATCGAAATAGCGCTTATCCGGCTTGTTGATGCCGATTTCCTGGGAGATGAAAATGCCATCAAAATACTGGTACAAATTGGCGCTTTTCATCCGCCCGTGCTGGACTCTGGCGGTGCCGTTGCTGATCAGGTAGAGCTTGCAGCGCTTTTTCAGCGTTTGCAGCGCCTCCTCCGCTCCAGGCAGATACCAGTGGCCGGTGGAAAGATTTTCTTCGTAGGCCCGGGCGCAGCTTTCCGCATCCACCTGATGGCCCAGCTGCTGGAACAACACTCCGAACCGCTCCACCAGCAGCCGCTCCCGGGTGATTTTCCCCAGCTCCAGCTGCTGCCAGTGCCACTTGTTGATTTTGTGATACAGGTTCAGCACTTCTTCCGTCGGCTCTACTCCAAAGCTGCGGATGGTTTTGGTAATCGCCACCCGCTCGGCATGGTGGAAGTCGAAAATGGTGTCATCTAAATCCAAAAACAGAAATTCAATCACAGTGCTTCCTCCTTTTCTTCCCGTCTGGCCGCAATCTGGTTGGCAATGGCCACGAACTCCGGGATGCCCAGGGTCTCTCCCCGCACATCCGGCGACAGCCCTGCCGCCTCCAGCACCTGCGCCGCTCCGGTTTTGCCCAGTTCCGGGAATCCGGCAGCCAGGCCGTTGGCCAGCTTTTTCCGGCGCATGGCGAAGCTGGCCTTCACCGTGCGGAAGAACAGCTTTTCATCCGATGCGCCCCAGCTGCGCTCCTGGCGCACCTTCAGCTGAATCACCGCCGAGGTAACCTTGGGCTGGGGCACGAAGCACCCTGCCGGAACATCGAACAGCAGCTCCGGCTGGGCATAGTACTGGCAGAACACGGAAAACGCACCATATTCCCCGCTGCCCGGTGCTGCCGCAATCCGCTGGGCCACCTCTTTTTGCACCATAACGGTGACGGAATCGAAGCAGTCCGCTTCCAGCAGCGCCGACAAAATGGGGGATGTAATATAGTAGGGCAGGTTGGCGCAGGCCATAGGCCGCAGTCCGGCGAATTTTTCCGCCACCAACTCCTGCACATTCACTTTCAAAACATCCGTCCAGAGAATTTCCAAATTGTCAAATTCTCCCACGGTAATATCCAGAATGGGCTTCAGCCGGGTATCCAGCTCCACGGCGCAAACCTTTTTCGCCCGCAGGCACAGCTGCTGGGTCAGCGGACCGATACCGGGGCCGATTTCCAGCACCCCGGCGCTTTCATCCACACCCGCCTGCTCCGCAATAGACTGAGGTACCCAAGGCGCAATCAGGAAATTTTGTCCCTTCGCCTTGGAAAAATGGAAGCCATGGTCTTCCAGCAGGGGCTTCATCACCGCCCGGTCACAAACATTCACCATAAATAAAAACCGCCTTTCTTGCTGGTATTGTACCAGAAGGAAGGCGGTTTGGCAAGGGAGGCGCTGCATAAATTCAGCCGCTCCATCGCCGTCATCTTCAATTCTTTACTCCAAAAAATACAGGGTGCACCGTCTGCGGCCAAACTGGATGCACTCGTCAAAGGTGGGCAGGTACAAATCCATCCGATCGCCCTTGATGTCGCCGCCGCAGTCCTCCGCCGTGGCCACGCCATAGATGTAGGAGCCGTCGCTGGCCATAATGAACATCCGGGTACCATAGGGGATGTAGCGGGGGTCCACCGCCACCGTGCCCCGGCGCACCTGGGTGCCGGTGGCGGTAATCAGATCGCACCCCGGGTCGGTGTGGGTGTATGCTGTGGCCCGGACCGTGTCGGTGCGGGTGTAGGTAAGCACCTCGCCGGAGGGAAGACGGATGTAGCCATCCCCAATCTCCACCTGCTGCTCCTGCTGCTTCTGTCCAGTTCCCAGCGCAATCACCTCTGTGATGGGGTTCTTGCTCACCCGCTGGGACAGCACCGTGCGGCTGCGCTCCTCGCCGTTGACATAGGTCACACCGGCGGTGCACAGCAGCTCCCCGTCTGCACCGGGGGTGAGCACCGTCCGGGTCCCCTCCGGCTGCGCCGGGTCCTGGCAGTAGAGCACCTCATGGGGCAGAACGGTGGTGTAGGTTTCCTGCATGGTTACGATTTTGTCCACCCGCAGCTCCATGCCGTCGTAGGTGGGTGTATCCAAACCATGGGAGATCACGTCCTCTCCAGATACCTCCAGATTCAGGCGCTGCAGCAGCTCCCCTGCTGTCTCGCCCAGACTGGTGATCTGCGTGACCTGCCCATGGTAGTGGACGGTAACTTGTTTGGCCCGGCAGACGTTGATGGTCTGGCGGCCTTCCACGGCCTCGGTTGTGAAGGTGTCATGCTCCTGCAAATCCACCCCGGCCTGACCCAGCACCTGGGCCGGATCTGTGGCGAAGGTGGTGTAGGTCACCACCCGGTCGCCATCGGTGATGACGTAGGTCTTTGCCCCGGCACTCTGGGCCAACAGGGCAATCAGGGACAGTGCCAGAATCAGCGATAAGGTCAGCAAATAAAGCCGGGCGATCCTGCGCCCACGGCTGGCCGAACGTTTTCTGGTTTGATACATGAATGTCCCTCCTACGAAACTGTTACAAAAGTAGTATCCGCCGCCCGTCGCATTGCCAAAAAGTTACATTTTGTTTCCTGCTGCGCTTTGGATGGGTTCATTATATCAAAATTCCTTAAAAAGTCAAGTATTTCTTTGCATTTTACGTTTTTCGTCAACTTTTTGCTTTAAAATATTAGATTATTTATGTAAACCAAACCGCTGTTTTTCGTCGTGCCCAGTCTGTTTCTGTGCTATTTTGGTGTCAAATAATTACATTTGTTTACATAAGCAGTCGCATTATGTAATCTCATGTAATTTTAGGTTGCATTTTTGTTATGCTTCTGTAACACACCTTTCAACCGCCGCTTTTCGGGATTTTTTCCAGCTTGGGGATTGACTTTCTTTTGGAAATGTGCTAGATTCATCCTAAGAAAAGGCTGTGAAGAAGATACACGCTCCCGGTAAGATTCTCAGAGAGGAAGCCCCCGTGCTGCAAGGCTTCCGTACCCCTGCCGCCAGCGCCACCACTTCTGAGCCGCAGGTCGGAAATGGCCTGCCGGGTGCGCCCGTTACTGCGTCAATGAGTGACGGCTTCGGCCGTAACCAGGGTGGAACCGTGGAATACATTTGTATCCCACCCCTGATTGAGTTCAGGGGGTGGGTATTTTTTATACCCTCTCCGCTTATAACCCATCTGATTGGAGGATACGATTATGGAAAACGAGAACCTGTACACCTTTGAAAACCCCGACTACCGCAAAACCTACTGGCACTCCTGCTCCCACATCATGGCCCAGGCTGTGAAGCGTCTGTGGCCTGAGGTGCAGCTGGCCATCGGCCCCGCCATTGAGGAGGGCTGGTACTACGACTTTGACGCCCCCTTCTCCTTCACCCCGGAGCACCTGACCAAGATTGAAGCAGAGATGAAGAAAATCTGCAAGGAGCGCATCCGCATTGAGCGCAGCGAAAAGCCCCGTGCAGAGGCCATCGCCTACATGCAGCAGCAGAATGAGCCGTATAAGGTGGAGCTGATCGAAGACCTGCCGGAGGAGGCCACCATCTCCTTCTACACCCAGGGCGAGTTCACCGACCTGTGCGCCGGCCCCCACCTGGA
>CAUWNA010000070.1:0-20131 GCA_963560135.1 uncultured Oscillospiraceae bacterium
TTTTCGCCCAGGTACACGCCCCGGTCGAAAATGGATTTGACTTTATTCGCCGCTAAGGCGGCGAACTCTGCGAGGCACTTTTTTGACAAGCTGAAAAGGGTCAGCTGCGCTGTGCAGCCGACCCTTTTTCCGTTTAGCACTGCTTCATCAGGCGGATGAAGAACTCCACCGCCTTGCAGGCGGTTTCCGTGCGGATGCGTTCGTTGTTGCCGTGGATGGTGGCCCGCTCCTCGGCGGTTAGATCTATGGCGGAGAAACGGTAGACGTGGTCAGAGAGCTTGCCATAGTGGCGGGAGTCGGAGCACTGCACCATCAGGTAGGGGGAGACGATGCACCCCGGCCAGGTGCTGGCCACGGCAGAGGCCACCTTGTCCCAAGCAGGGCAGTTGGCCTGGGAGATGCGGCTCGGCTCAAAGGATTCCAGGGCGGTGACTTCCACATTGGGGTCATCCACCACCTTTTTCAGGTAGTCCAGGGCAGAGCGGACGCTGTCCGAGGGATTCAGCCGCATGTTGGCCACCATGGTGGCCTGGGGCGGAATCACATTCCGGGCAGAGCTGCCCTCCATCTGGGTGAAGGCCACGGTGGTGCGCACCAGGGCGTTCATCTCGCCGCCGGACTTCTTGCCCAACAGGTCGATGATCCAGCCGAAACACCACAGGTTGGCGAAAATCATGCGGTAGGCAAAGGTGGAGTACCGGCCCAGGGTGTCAAACATCAGGGCGGCAGGGCCGTCGATGTGGGCCTTGAAGGGGTGATCCTCCACCCGCTTGCAGGCGGCGGACAGCACACCCACCGGGGTGTGGGGCTTGGGAGCGGAGGCGTGGCCGCCGGCAGAGACGGTGCGGAACTGGGCGTTCATCAGCCCCTTCTCTGCAATGCCGATAAGACCGCAGGGCTGCTTCACGCCGGGGAACACATGCTCCACAACGGCGCCGCCCTCGTCCACCACAATGGCGGGGGTGATTTGCTCGTCCAAGAAGTACTGCACAATGCTGGGAGCACCAGGGCCGTTGACCTCCTCGCCGCCGGAGAAAGCGAAATAGATGTCATTTTCCGGCTGGAATTTCTTGCCGATGAGGTAGTTGGCAGCACTGAGGATGCCGTTGAACGTGACCTTGGTATCCAGGGTTCCCCGGCCCCACAGCACGCCGTCCTCGAGGATGCCGGCGAAGGGCGGCTTTTCCCAGTTTTCTTCGTTGACGGGCACGACATCATAGTGGGCCATCAGGACGGCCGGGTCGCCGCTGTGCTTGCCGGGCCAGCGCAGCAGCAGGGCACGGCCGGGCAGCTGGCGCACGGAGCAAACGTCGTAGACCCGGGGGTATAGGGTGGGCAGCAGGGACAGCAGCTTTTCAAATTCCCCGTTGTCCTCCATGGCGGGATCATTGTAGGAAATGGTCTTGCACCGCACCAGCTGGGCCAGGGCCTCCACGGCGGCCTGCCGGTCAAAGGCGAAGCTCTCGCCGGAAACTGTGGGCTGGCCCTTGGGCTTGAAGGCTAAGGTGCGCAGGAGAATGACCGCTGCCAGAATAGCCAGGACAGCCAGCAAAACGTATACAACAATCATGTTACAGAACTCCCTTCCGATATAGAATCCGGGCCACGGCGATGGTGAACAGGACGCTCACCGGCACCATAATACCCACCGTGCCGGCATTCAGCGCAGGCACGAAAATAAACAGAACCAGCATCAGCACCACAGGAGCGACGGCAATTTTCCAGTTCTTACTGACGAAGGCCACACCCAGACCACCGAACAGCGCCGGCAGCATTTGGGCGAAGGCAGGGGAGAGCACCGGTGCCTCCAGAATGGGGGTCAGGGGCACGATGCACAGCACGCCAATCAGAATGATCACCGTGGTGACAATGGAGGACGTGGCAATGGCGATGGTGGAGATGATCTCACCTTCCTCGCTGTTGGCGCTGACCTCGTTTTGTTCCAGAGCGTTGATGGCGCAGGGCAGCTTCAAGTTGGAAATGTTGCCGGTGACAAAGCTGAGGTAAGAGCCGCCGGCGCCCAGCATGGGCACAAAGGTCACGGTCTCGATGGCACCTACCGCCCAGTACATGGGAGCTGTGGCCAGCAGGCCCATGCCCAGCGCACCCCAATCCGGGCAGACACCAAAGAGAAAGGCCACCGTCATAGGAAAGGCCAGCAGCAGGACCATAACGGTCAGGTTCCAGATGCGGCCGTCCCGGTGGACGGAATCGATGTAGCTTAGATTCTTTTTCATGTGTAACCTCCTCAGCCCAGCCAGGCGGTAATGGGAATGGCGCTGGCCATGCCCACAACCAAGGAAAGGGGCAGGGCATAGTCATTGACCCAGGCCCATTTGAACTTCTTCATCAGCAGGCCGCACAGCAGCATCACCAGGGCGGAAACACCCATCACAGCCACCGGAACCAGGCCGGAGGTGGGGCTGTAATCCCCGGGAATCCACAGCCGGGAAAAGTCGCAGAACACGAAACCCAGGAATGCGGAAATCATGCCGATGAACATGGCGTTTTGCAGCGTGTCGGCCCATTTGGCATCCCGGTGCTCCAGCTTGGACATGCCGCCCAGCAGCTTTTTGCCGATCAGGGGAACCAGCCAAATGCCGGTCATAATGGACAGGGTCATCACCAGGGCAATGTTCACAAACTGCTGCGCCGTAAGGGCGTCGATTTTGCCCAGAGTCAGGCCCATGGCGCTGACGGCGTTTTCGGCGGCGATGGCCTCGTAGCTTAGAGAGCCAACCACGCTCAGCCGCAGCCAGGGCAGGGGCAGGCCCAGGCTTTTGCTCAGAGCAATGACGCTGATGACGATGGACACCGCCGGGGCGATGGTGAACAGCGCTGCCGTTTTCATGGTTTTGCGGATTTTGGTCTGATCCATCCCAATCTGGCGGCTGCGGCGCAGGGCCTTGACCAGAAAGTAAACGGACTGGGCCAGCACCACGGCTACCAGGATGCCTGCCAGAAGAAACAGAACCGGATGGTTGACGTGAAACTCCATAGATACACCTCCCAGAATAGTAACAAAATCATTATACCACAATCTGCCGGGAAAACAAGAAAAATCCCCAAAATCTGCCCATCTCCTCTGGGATTTTTTCGGCAGAGGCCGGGAGAAAATATCTGTCCAAATTTCTTGCTATTTTCCGCTCCATCTAGTACAATGGTAGCATTGATTATTGAGGAAAGAGGCGAACGGTGTGATTCAGCAGGCATTTGACAACACCCGGTATTTGCAGACCCAGTCTGCCCACATCCGGCAGCGGATTGAGCAGTTCGGCGGAAAGCTGTATTTGGAATTTGGCGGAAAGCTGTATGATGACAACCATGCCGCCAGAGTACTGCCCGGATTCCAGCCGGACAGCAAGCTGCGGATGCTGCTCCAGCTGAAGGAGCAGGTGGAGATGGTGGTGGTCATCAACGCCGACGATATTGAGAAGAATAAGGTCCGGGGCGATCTGGGCATTACCTATGACCGGGACGTGATTCGGCTGATTGACGTGTTCCGGGGCTTTGGACTGTACGTGTCCAGCGTGGTGCTCACCCGGTTCCACGGCCAGGCGCTGGCCAAGGCGTTCCAGGCCCGGCTGGAAGGGCTGGGCATTCGGGTGTACCACCACTATGAGATCCAGGGCTACCCCTCGGATACCACCCACATTGTCAGCCCTGAGGGCTTCGGCAAGAATGACTATATCGAAACCACCCGCTCTCTGGTGGTGGTGACGGCCCCCGGCCCCGGCAGCGGCAAGCTGGCGGTGTGCCTGAGCCAGCTCTACCACGAGCATGAGCGGGGCTGCCAGGCGGGCTATGCCAAGTTCGAGACCTTCCCCATTTGGAACCTGCCCCTGAATCACCCGGTGAATCTGGCCTATGAGGCAGCCACGGCGGACTTGAACGACGTGAACATGATCGACCCCTTCCACCTGGAGGCCTATGGGGTGACCACCGTCAACTACAACCGGGATGTGGAAGCCTTCCCGGTGCTGGTGGCGATTTTCGAGAAGATTCTGGGCCACTGCCCCTACAAGTCCCCCACGGACATGGGGGTGAACATGGTGGGCAACTGCATCATCGATGACGAAGCCGCCCGGTTTGCCTCCCGCCAGGAGATCATCCGCCGGTACTATGTGGCCCTGTGCGAGCAGAAGCAGGGCAAGGGCGCAGAGGAAACGGTGCGCAAGCTGGAACTGCTGATGAAAAAGGCGGCGGTGACCCCGGAGGAACGGCGGGTCGTGGCGGCGGCTCTGAACCGGGCGGAGGAGACGGGGAATCCGGCGGCGGCCATGGAGCTGCCCAGCGGCACCATCGTCACCGGCAAAACCTCCGACCTGCTGGGTGCTTCTTCCGCCTTGCTGCTGAACGCCCTGAAAAAGCTGGGCGGGATGCCGGATGACCTGCACCTCATCTCCCCGGTGGCGCTGGATCCCATTCAGCACCTGAAGGTGGACCACCTGGGCAACCGCAACCCCCGGCTCCACACCGACGAGACCCTGATCGCCCTGTCCATCTCCGCAGCCACCAACCCCATGGCAGAGTACGCCATGGAGCAGCTGAGCAAGCTCCGGGGCTGCGACGTCCATTCCAGCGTGATTCTCTCCGCCGTGGACGAAAAGACATTCAAGCGGTTAGGCATCAACCTGACCTGCGAGCCGAGATACGAATAAGCCCAAGGGCGGCAACAAAAAAGCTGCCGCCCTTTTCTGTTGCGCCTGGATAGCGGGTATGATAAAATACTTTCAGAAAATGCTGCGTGGAGGTGGCATGGGATGGTCAGAGTTGTAAAACGGTCCTTTGTTGTCATTGGAAAAGAGGGGTCAACACAGGACGGGGAAGGCTTTATTCAGAAATTATGGAAGGATGCAAATGGCCATTTTCCGGAAATAGCCCATCTGGCGAAGAAGGACGCAGATGGGAAGCTCGTGGGCATATGGGGGGCCATGTCGGATTTTTCCCGTGGATTTAGGCCCTGGGAGGATGGCTTTTGCAAGGGACTGTATCTGGCAGGCGTGGAATGTGTTGAGGATGCACAAGCACCGGACGGATGGACGAAATGGAGGATCCCCGGTTATGAGTATATCGTTGCGGAAAACCGAAAGGGTGCGTTTGAGAAAACCCTTGCGCAGCTGAGTCAGCAGGGACTTTCTCTGGCTGGGGCCGTTCACGATCATACCGACCCGGCAACGGGAAAGAACTATCTGTATTTTCCGATAAGAGAACTTTTATAAATCAGAAGTTGCGAGGTGCGGGCGATGGACAAACGGAAATGGACGGCGGAAGAGGTGCAGCAGTGGTATCGGGATACCGGGGCTGTCACATACGCCAACCCCGCAGATTTGAACATCGTGGTAAAGAAACCCTGCCGGGAGGGCCTGACGGTGAATTGGGCGAATCCAAAGGCATATCTGCTGCAAGGGGCCATTCTTGCGGTGGTATTTGCTGTTATATGGCTGCTGAAATAGGCCCATAAAATTCGGTTTCCTGCAAAACCGCCCCGCCGATGTTGTTCGGCAGGGCGGTTTCTATTATCCTCTTTTTTCGCAGTAGATGCAGCGGTGGATGTCGGCTGCTTTGTCGGTGCAGCGGAACAGCTGGGGCAGCTCCTGCTCGGTTTGGGTGATGCACTTGGGGTTGGTGCACACCCGGTCGTATTCCAGACCTTCCGTGTCCAGAGCCTCCCGGACGGGGTTACGCTGGGCTTCTTCCAGCAGCTTGAGGATCAGGGCCATGCGCATGAACTTGCCGTTCAGGGCCTGGCGGAAGTAGGCGGCCCGGGGGTCGTCGTCCACCTTTACGCTGATTTCGTTGACCCGGGGCAGGGGGTGCAGGACGCACATGGTCTTCTTGGCTAGCTCCATTTTCTGGGTGTCCAGCACATAGCTGTCCTTCAGCCGCTCGTACTCCCAGGGGTCGTCAAACCGCTCCCGCTGGATGCGGGTCATGTACAGCACGTCCAGCTGGGGCATGGCCTCTTCCAGGGAGGAAACCTCGGTGTAGGGAATGTGCGAGCGCTCCAGCACGTTGTAGCGGATGAAGCCGGGGATTTTCAGCTCCTGGGGGGAGATGAGCACGAAGCGGATGCCGCTGTAGCGGCTCATGGCTTCAATCAGGGAGTGGACGGTGCGGCCGTATTTCAAATCGCCGCACAGGCCGATGGTGAGGTTATCCAGCCGCCCCATCTCCCGGGAGATGGTCAGCAGGTCCGCCAGGGTCTGGGTGGGATGGTTGTGGCCGCCGTCACCGGCATTGATGACGGGAATGGTGGCCGCCTGAGAGGCCACAAAGGGCGCACCCTCCTTGGGGTGGCGCATGGCGATGATGTCGGCATAGCAGGAGACGATTTTGGCGGTGTCGGCCACGCTCTCGCCCTTGGAGGCGGAGGAGGAGCTGGCTTCGCTGAAGCCGATGACACTGCCGCCCAGCTCCAGCATGGCGGCCTCAAAGCTGAGCCGGGTCCGGGTGGAAGGCTCGAAGAACAGGGTAGCCAGCTTCTTGTGGGCGCACTTGTCCTGGTAGGCTTCCGGGTGGGCGATGATGTCCTTGGCGGTGGCGATCAGCTGGTCCAGTTCTTCCACACTCAGCTGCAAAATGCTGTTCAAACTTTTCATGCCTTCGCTCCGTTCACGGCCAGATAGGCTTCAATCCGGGCCACGTTTTCGGCGTTGGCTGGGTCTTCTTTCAGGTACTCGATGATGTCATACACATCCACAACGGAGTAGACGGGGAAGCCAAACTCCTCCTCCACCTCCTGCATGGCCAGCTTTTCGCCCTGGCCCCGCTCCTTGCGGTCCACCATGATGAAGGTGGCGGCTACTTTCACGCCTTCCAGATGGCTCAGGATGGCCATGCTCTCCCGGATGGCGGTGCCGGCGGTGATGACATCCTCCACGATGACCACTTCCTCACCGGCCTGGGGTACGTAGCCCACAAACACGCCGCCTTCGCCGTGGTCCTTGACCTCCTTGCGGTTGAAGAAGAAGGGCACGTTCAGGCCGTTCTTGCTCAGAGCCACAGCGGCGGACACGGCAATGGAAATGCCCTTGTAGGCAGGGCCATAGAGGACGGCCTGCTTCTTGCCCAGCTTTTCCATGTAGGCCCGGGCGTAAAATTCGCCCAGGGTGGCGATTTCCTCGCCGGTTTTGATCATGCCGGCGTTGATGAAATAGGGAATCTTCCGGCCGGACTTGGCGGTGAAATCACCGAACTTCAGCACACCGGCCTTTTCCAGAAACTGGATAAACTCTCTTTTGTAAGCTTCCATATTGACATTCCTTTCCTTGATTGCGGCCCGTGGCCGCTGGCAATTTCGGGTTTGGAACACCGGCAATCGTTCAACACCTTAGAAACGATACCGGGCGCAACTTGGCTCTCCCTCTGGGAGAGCTGGCAAAAATCTCTGATTTTTGGCTGAGAGGGGCGGGTAACGCTAAATTTTTCGCCGCTGGCGGTCGTGTTCACGCTGCACCCCTCATCCGGCACGGCTTGCGCCGTGCCACCTTCCCCCGAGGGGGAAGGCTTTGGTGCGGTGCAGCCAGGGACGTGCTATGGGAAACGCACGTGGTTGGCGGGGGTGTGCCCCCGCCCTACGAAAGAGCGTTCCAAAGACAGCACGCAAAACAAAACGTTGGGTTACCGCCTTGTAACGAACCGGGTGACCCCCTGAGGTGGTGGTTTACCGCCAGGGTAACAGGCTCGTAACTGACAGCGGCGGCACGCCGCTTAGTCACAAAACTCTGCCAGGCAGCGCTCGTAGGCGGCTACCGGGTCGGCGGCGGCGGTGATGGGGCGGCCTACTACGATGTAGTCAGAGCCGATGGCCTTGGCGGCGGCGGGGGTCATGACCCGCTTCTGGTCACCCACATCCCCGTCGGCAAAGCGGACACCGGGGGTGATGGTGAGAAAGTCCTTGCCGCAGCGGTCGTGGACCTTGCCGGCTTCCAGGGGGGAGCACACAATGCCGTCCAGACCGGCATTCTTGGCAGTCTCGGCATAGTGCATCACCACCTGGTCGATGGGCTCGTGAATCAGCAGATCCCGCTCCATGGACTCCTGGTCGGTGGAGGTCAGCTGGGTCACGGCAATCAGCAGGGGACGGCTGCCGTCAGGCCGGGTCAGACCTTCCACGGCGGCCTGCATCATGGCGGTGGTGCCGGCGGCGTGGAGGTTGGTAATGTCCACATCCAGGTTGGACAGCACGGCCATGGCCTTTTTCACGGTGTTGGGAATGTCGTGGAGCTTCAGGTCCAGGAAAATCTTGTGTCCCCGGGCCTTGATCTGCCGGACAATGCTGGGGCCTTCGGCATAGTACAGCTCCATGCCAATCTTCACGAAGGGCTTGCGGCCGGTGAACTTGTCCAGAAAGGCGAAAGTAGCCTCAGCGGAAGAAAAATCACAAGCAACGATAACATCTTTACCCATATTAGTGTGCGCCTCCTATAATATCTGTCAAATTTTGAATTCCATATTTTTCCATAACCCGGGGCAGGTCCTGAATGATGTCCCGGCAGGCGAAGGGGTTGACCAGGTTGGCCGCACCCACTTCTACAGCGGTAGCACCGGCCAGCATCATCTCAATCACATCCTCGGCACTGCTGACACCGCCCATGCCCACCACGGGGATGTTCACAGCCTTGGCCACCTGATAGACCATCCGCACAGCCACCGGGAAGATGGCCGGGCCGGAGAAGCCGCCCATAGTGTTGGCGATCACCGGCTTGCGGCGGCGCAGGTCGATGCGCATGCCCAGCATGGTGTTGATTAGGCTGATGCCGTCGGCGCCGGCATCCTCACAGGCCTTGGCAATGGCCACAATGTCCGTAACATTGGGCGAGAGCTTGACAATCACCGGCTTTTTGGTGACGGCCTTCACCGCCCGGGTGACTTGGGCGGCAGCTTCCGGCTGGGTGCCGAAGCTCATGCCGCCGCCGTGGACGTTGGGGCAGGAGACGTTGACCTCCAGCCAGCCCACCTGCTCCTGCTGGTCCAGCAGCTGGCAGGTGTAGGCGTAGTCCTCCACGCAGAAGCCGGAGACGTTGGCCATCACCGGCTTGTGGAAGCAGGCACGGAGCTTGGGCAGCTCCTCGGCAATCACCTTCTCCACGCCGGGATTCTGCAAGCCCACGGCGTTGATCATGCCCGCCGTGCACTCGGCAATCCGAGGTGTGGGATTGCCGAAGCGAGGGTCCTTGGTGGTGCCCTTGAAGGAGAAGGTGCCCAGGCAGTTGATGTCATATAACTCGGCAAATTCATAGCCGAAGCCGAAGGTGCCGGAAGCAGGAATCACCGGGTTGTCCAGGGGGATGCCGCACAGATTGACGCTTAAGCCTGCCATAGAATTTCCTCCTTTTTCATCACGGGGCCTTCCTTGCAGATGCGCTTATAGCCGGTGAGGGTTTTGCAGGAGCAGCCCATGCAGGCCCCGAAGCCGCAGCCCATCCGCTCCTCGAAGCTCATCTGGCCGGAGGTAGTGGTGGCACGGTAGACGGCCTTCAGCATAGGCTCCGGGCCGCAGGTGTAGAAATAGCTGTAGGATTCCGGCAGGGCATCGGTGACGAAGCCCTTTTTGCCGTAACTGCCGTCCACCGTGGTGACGGTGACAGTGCAGCCCAAGGCCCGGAACTGTTCCTCGTAGAAAATTTCGGACTGGGTGTTAAAGCCCAGAATCACGTGGACGGACTTGCCCTGGGCCAGCAGGCATTTTGCCAGATGGTACAGCGGGGGCACGCCCACGCCGCCGCCCAGCAGCACGGGATTTTCCCCGGAGAGGGTCAAATCGTAGCCGTTGCCCAGGCCGGTGAGAATGTCCAGGGTTTCGCCGGGGGCCATAGAGGACATGGCCTCGGTGCCCTTGCCCACCACCTTGTACACCAGTGTCAGGGTGGTGCCGTCATAGTCGCACACGGAAATGGGCCGGCGCAGGAATTTGCCGGAGAGCTGGATGTTGACGAACTGGCCGGGGGCGGTGATGGCGCTGGTGTCCCCGGCGAGGACCATCTCATAGACGCTGTCCGTCAGGGGTGTATTGCGCTGGATGGTGAAAATACTCTGTTTCATGGAAACCTCCCTGGCTGCGGCCAATTAGGCGTCGATGGTGGAAATGGTGAGGGTCGTCTCTTCCAGCACGTCCAGCAGCACCTTGATGGTGTCCAGAGCGGTGAACAGGGTCACGTTGTGCTCCGTGGCGATCTGGCGGATCTGGATGCCGTCGTTTTCGTTGGCACCAGGGTCCCGGGTGTTGATGACGTAGGCGATGTGGCCCTGGCGCAGAGCGTTGGGAATCTCGTTGCTGCCGTCGCTGATTTTGCCCAGAGCGTGGGTACGGATGCCGTTGCGCTTGAGGAACATGGTGGTGCCAATGGTGGCCTCGATGTTGAAGCCCAGCTGGTAGAACCGGCGGATGAGGGGCAGAGCCTCCTCCTTGTCCTTGTCGGCGATGGTGCACAGCACGGTGCCGTAGTTTTGCAGCTTCATGCCGGAGGCCTGCAAGGCCTTGTACAGGGCACGGGTCATGGTCTTGTCGTAGCCGATGGCTTCGCCGGTGGACTTCATTTCGGGGGACAGGTAGGCATCCAGACCACGAATCTTGTTGAAGGAGAACACGGGGGCTTTGACGTACCAGCGCTCCTTCTCATCGGGATAGATGTCGAAGAAGCCCTGCTCCTTCAGGCTCTTGCCCAGAATTACCTCCGTGGCGATGTCTGCCAGAGAGTAGCCGGTGGCCTTGCTCAGGAAGGGCACGGTGCGGGAGGAACGGGGGTTGACCTCGATGATGAACACGTTGTCCTGGTCATCCACAATGAACTGGATGTTGAACAGACCCACGATGCCGATGCCGAGACCCAGCTTCTTGGCGTATTGCAGGATGATGCCCTTGACCTTGTTGGAGATGGAGAAGGGGGGGTACACGGAGATGGAGTCGCCGGAGTGAACGCCGGTGCGCTCCACCAGCTCCATGATGCCGGGGACGAACACATCCCGGCCGTCGCAGATGGCATCGATCTCCACTTCCCGGCCCTGGATGTACTTGTCCACCAGCACGGGCTTGTCCTCGTCGATTTCCACGGCGGTGCGCAGGTAGTGGCGCAGCTGGTTCTCATTGGCCACGATCTGCATAGCTCGGCCACCCAGCACGAAGCTGGGCCGCACCAGTACAGGGTAGCCGATTTCCTGGGCGGCGGCGATGCCGTCTTCCAGATTGGTCACGGCCTTGCCCTTGGCCCGGGGGATGTTCAGCTCGTTCAGCAGGTTTTCAAAGGCGTTGCGGTCCTCTGCCCGGTCGATGGCGGCGCAGTCGGTGCCGATGATCTTCACCCCCAGGTCGGTCAGGGGCTGGGCCAGGTTGATGGCGGTCTGGCCGCCCAGGGAGGCGATGACACCCTCCGGCTGCTCGAAGGCGATGATGTTCATCACGTCCTCCGGGGTCAGCGGCTCGAAGTACAGCTTGTCAGCGGTGGTGTAGTCGGTGGAGACGGTTTCGGGGTTGTTGTTGATGATGATGGCCTCGTAACCGGCATTTTTGATGGTGGTGACCGCATGGACGGTGGAGTAGTCAAATTCCACGCCCTGGCCGATGCGGATGGGGCCTGCGCCCAGCACCACGATCTTCTTCCGGTCGGTGTGACGGGAAGCGTTTTCGCCGGTGTAGGAGGAGTAGAAGTAGGGGATGTAAGCCCCGGTGTGGCAAGTGTCTACCATCTTGAAGGCGGGGAAGATGTGGTGCTCCTTACGCAGGTTGTACACATCCAGCTCCTTCTGCTTCCACAGACGGGCGATGAACTTGTCGCCGAAGCCCATTTTCTTGGCTTCCAGCAGCACCTGGGTGTCGCCAACACTGCGGCGCAGCAGGTTTTCCATGTCCACAATCTTCTGGATGGATTCCAGGAAGAAGGGCGTGATCTGGGTGATTTCGTGGATCTGGGCCACGGTAGCACCCCGGTAGAACAGCTCGGCAATGGCGAAGATGTTGTCGGAGCGGAACTGGCTGATGTATTCCAGCAGCTCCTCAGTGGTCATATCGTCAAACTTGGGCAGGTGAATGTGGTTGGCGCCGATCTCCAGGGAGCGGATGCCCTTGAGCAGGGCCTCCTCCAGGTTAGAGCCGATGCCCATAACCTCGCCGGTGGCCTTCATCTGGGTGCCCAGCAGGTTGGTGGCGGAGGCGAACTTGTCGAAGGGGAACCGGGGCAGCTTGGCGATCACATAGTCCAGCTTCGGCTCGAAGGCGGCGTTGGTGTTGGCAATCTTGATTTCCTCCAGCTCCATGCCCACGGCAATCTTGGCGGTGACCCGGGCAATGGGATAGCCGGAAGCCTTGGAGGCCAGAGCGGAGGAACGGGACACACGGGGGTTGACCTCAATGAGGTAATACTCGGAGGTGTGGGGATTCAGAGCGAACTGGACGTTGCAGCCGCCCTCGATTTTCAGCTCCTTGATGAGCTTGATGGCGGAGTCGTTGAGCATCTTCTCGTCCTGCTTGCTCAGGGTCATAATGGGGGCCACCACCAGGCTGTCACCGGTGTGGACACCAACGGGGTCGATGTTCTCCATGCCGCAGATGGTAATGGCATGGTCGGCGGAGTCCCGCATGACCTCGAACTCGATTTCCTTGTAGCCCTTGACGGACTTTTCAATCAGTACCTGATGGACAGGGGACAGGGCGAAGGCGTTGAGGCCCACTTCCATCAGCTCTTCTTCGTTGTAGGCGAAGCCGCCGCCGGTGCCGCCCAGGGTGAAGGCAGGCCGCAGCACCACGGGATAGCCGATGCGTTCAGCTGCTGCCTTGGCTTCCTCGATGGAGTAGGTGATTTCGGAGGGAATCACCGGCTCGCCGATGGACTGGCACAGCTCCTTGAACAGCTCCCGGTCCTCAGCCCGCTCGATGGACTCACTGGAGGTGCCCAGCAGCTTCACCCGGCACTCTTTCAGAACGCCCTTCTTTTCCAGCTGCATGGCCAGGTTCAGGCCGGTCTGGCCGCCGATGCCGGGGATGATGGCATCAGGACGCTCATAGCGGATGATTTTGGCCACATATTCCAGGGTCAGCGGCTCCATGTAGACCTTGTCGGCAATCATGGTGTCGGTCATAATGGTGGCGGGGTTGGAGTTGCACAGCACAACCTCGTAGCCCTCTTCCTTCAGGGCCAGGCAGGCCTGGGTGCCGGCGTAGTCAAACTCCGCAGCCTGGCCGATGACGATGGGGCCGGAGCCGATGATGAGGATTTTCTTGATGTCTGTTCTCTTTGCCATGTTGGTATGTCCTCCAGTTTTTTGATATATGGGAATGATTTGATAAAAGCAGTCGAAAATGGGTTACGGCGCTTGGTAGACCAGCCGGCCGCCGCAGACGGTGGCCAGGCACTTGCCCTGGACACGCCACCCGGTGAAGGGGGAGGCTTTGCCCTGAGAAGCAAAGTCTGCCGGGTCAACGGTGTACGTGCTGTCCAGGTCCCACACGCTGTAATCAACGTCCAGGCTCAGGCCGAAGCGCTTGCGGGGATTCACGGCCATTACCTCCACCAGCCGGTCCAGGCTGAGGATGCCGGGCTTGACAAGGTAGGTGTACAGCACGGGGAAGGCGGTTTCCAGTCCCACCACGCCGAAGGCGCTCTTTTCCAGGCCTCGGCCTTTTTCCTCGGCGGAGTGGGGGGCGTGGTCGGTGGCAATCATGTCGATGGTGCCGTCCAGCAGGCCTTCCACCAGGGCTTCCCGGTCGGCGGGGCTGCGCAGGGGCGGATTCATTTTGAACCGGCCGTCCTCTTGCAGCATGGTGTCGTCCATCAGCAGGTAATGGGGGCCGGTTTCGCAGGTCACGTCCAGGCCCTGGGCCTTGGCCTTGCGAATCAGGTCCACGCTCTCCTTGGTGGAGATGTGGCACACGTGGTAGGCGCAGCCGGTCTGAGCCACCAGCTCCAGATCCCGGGCAATGGGGCCCCATTCGCTTTCGGAGCAGATGCCCCGATGGCCGTGGGCGCGGGCATACTGCCCGTCGTGGATATAGCCGCTGTGAAGCAGGGAATTGTCCTCGCAATGGGCCACGATGATTTTGCCAAGAGCCTTGGCCTGGGTCATGGCGGTTTTCATCAGCTCGGTGCTCTGCACGCCCCGGCCATCGTCGGAAAATCCGGCAACGTGGGGAGCCATGCCCGCCAGGTCCGCCAGGGTCTGGCCCTGCTGGCCCAGGGTGATGGCGCCATAGGGGTAGACATGGATGCTGGCGCTGCGCTCGATCAGCTCCTGCTGGAGCGCCAGGTTCTGGGGCGTGTCCGGCACCGGGTTCAGGTTCGGCATGGTGCACACGGCGGTGTAGCCGCCCCGGGCAGCGGCAGCGCAGCCGCTGACGATGGTTTCTTTATAAGAAAAGCCCGGCTCTCGGAAATGCACATGCACGTCACAAAAGCCGGGGAAAACCACACAATTGGGGGAGGAAAACACGGAAGCCAGGGAGGAAATAGAGGCACTGATGCCAGATGCAAACACGCTTCCCAGGGAAGAAGAGATTACCTTTGCCTTCATCTGCTCGGTCATAGTTGTCTCCTTTCATAGTTGGGAAATGCTCAAAAAAACATCCTGCCGAAGCGGCAAGATGGCTATGCGGCAAGCCGCTTTATCGCTGGACCATATGTATCCTTGTAATTATACCACGGTGCAGATTCCTTGTCAAGGAAAAAACGGTGAAAAGCAGTTGACACGGGGGCGGCAATCTGGTATACTGGTTACGCCAAGATGTTGATGCGTCAACATCTTGGCGTGCAAATCGGAATGGAGGCAGTTTTATGCTGGACAGATATCAGGTGTTTTCCACGGCAGTTTCCTGCCTGTACCATGATATTCAGAAAATTGAGCGCATGGAGATGGCCAAATTCGGCATGAAAGGCCCCCAGGCCCAGTGCCTGCTGGCCATGCGCAGCCACCCGGAGGGGATTACGGCCTCCCGGCTGTGCCGGCTGTGCGAGCGGGACAAGGCGGCAATTTCCCGCACCCTGGCGGAGCTGGAAAAAACCGGCATGGTCCGTCGGGAGGAGCGGAACGGCTCCAAATACCGGGCGTGCCTTTTCCTGACGGAACAGGGCCGTGGAGCGGCGGAAGCCGTATGCACCAAGGCCCGGTTGGCGGTGGAGCAGGCCGGAGACGGGCTGGACGACCAAAGCCGGGAGGTTTTTTATGCGGCCCTGACCCGGATTTCGGAGAATCTCCATGCCCTGTGCCAAAGCGGCATCCCCGCCGGGGAGCCGGAAGAGAGATAAGTACGAAAATATAGTTTTATTGAAAGAGGGATTGAACAAATGGGTATTCAAATTGTAATTGACTCGACCACAGACTTGCCGGCCCAGGCGGCAGAGCAGGTGAAGATTGTGCCCCTGACCATTCATTTCGGGGAGCAGCAGTATGTTTCCGGTGTGGACATTGATGCCAGAAGCTTTTATGAGAAGCTGGTGGAAAGCGACGTGCTGCCTACCACCAGCCAGCCAACACCGGCAGCCTTTGCCGATGTATTCCAGGCAGCGGTGGAGGCAGGGGACGAGGTGGTGTGCATCACCATTTCCTCCAAGCTCTCCGGCACCTTCCAGAGCGCCAGCATTGCCGCCATGGACTTCCCGGGGAAGGTATTCGTGGTGGACAGCCGCACCGTCACCTTGGGCTGCGGCATCCTCACCCAGTACGCCCTGGACATGGCCAAGCAGGGCATCAGCGCCCGGGAGCTGGCGCAGCGGGTGGAAAAGATGCGGGAAAAGGTGCGGCTGCTGGCGCTGCTGGACACTCTGGAATATCTGAAAAAGGGCGGCCGCATTTCCTCCACCGTGGCCTTTGCCGGAGGGCTTTTGAACATCAAGCCGGTGATCTGCGTGGCAGAGGGCGAGGTGAAGCTGCTGGGCAAGGCTCGTGGTTCCCGGCAGGGCAGCAACCTGCTGGTGCAGCAGATCGAAAAGGCTGGCGGCGTGGACTTTGACCTGCCGGTGCTGCTGGGCTACACCGGCCTGAGCGATGCCATGCTGAAAAAGTATATGGAAGACAGCGCCCAGCTGTGGCAGGGCCGGGTGGACAGCCTGCCGGTGTCCATTGTGGGCAGTGTAGTGGGCACCCACGCCGGACCGGGCGCTGTGGCAGTGGCGTTCTTCGGCGCAGAGGCGTAAAGCGGCGAAAATTTGCAAAATCTTTGCCGGTTTCTTCCTGGCATTTCCAAGAAATGGGTATTTGGAGGGGAAAAGAATTGTGAAATCCTACAATTCTTTTCTCAGGGGGCGGAATCCGAAAAAAACGATTGAAAAATCCTCGGAATTGCGGTATAACTATTGTGTTCAAGTGATTCTAAATCCGACCGTCATTAGGACTGGCCGGGGAAATGAGGTACCAATATGGAAAGAAAAGTCGGAACCGTATCCCGTGGTATTCGCTGCCCCATCATCCGTGAGGGGGACGACCTGGCGAAAATCGTGGTGGACAGCGTTCTGGAAGCTGCCGAGAGCGAAGGCTACGGCGTGCGTGACCGGGACGTGGTGGCGGTCACCGAATCTGTTGTGGCCCGTGCCCAGGGCAACTATGCCGACGTAGACGCCATTGCCGCCGATGTCAAGGCAAAGCTGGGCGGTGAGACGGTGGGCGTGATTTTCCCCATCCTGTCCAGGAACCGGTTTGCCATCTGCCTGCGGGGCATTGCCCGGGGCGCTAAGAAGATTGTGCTGATGCTGAGCTATCCCTCTGACGAGGTGGGCAACGAGCTGGTGAGCCTGGATAAGCTGGACGAGGCGAAGATCAATCCTTACTCCGACGTGCTGACCCTGGAGCGCTACCGCACCCTGTTCGGGGAGAACCTGCATCCGTTTACTTTGGTGGACTATGTGCAGTACTATTCCGACCTGGTTCGGGAGGAGGGCGCAGAGGTGGAGGTTATCTTTGCCAACGACCCCAGAGTGATTCTGAACTACACCAAGAATGTGCTGACCTGCGATGTTCACACCCGTGCCAGAACCAAGCGGCTGCTGCTGGCTGCCGGCGGCGAGCGGGTGTGCGGTCTGGACGATATCCTGACGGCCTCCATCAACGGCAGCGGCTACAATGCAAAGTATGGTCTGCTGGGCTCCAACAAGTCCACGGAATCCACGGTGAAGCTGTTCCCCCGGGACTGCCAGGACCTGGTCAAGAGCATCCAGGCCCAGCTGCTGGAAAGAACCGGCAAGCTGGTGGAGGTTATGGTCTACGGCGACGGCGCTTTCAAGGACCCCGTTGGAAAGATTTGGGAGCTGGCCGACCCGGTGGTTTCCCCGGCATACACCGCCGGCTTGGAGGGTACGCCCAACGAGCTGAAGCTGAAGTACCTGGCGGACAATGACTTTGCCGGCCTGTCCGGCGAGGCGCTGAAGACCGCCATCGAGGCTGCCATCCGCCAGAAGGACGGCAACCTGGCCGGCTCCATGGCCTCCCAGGGCACCACCCCCCGCCGCCTGACAGATTTGATCGGCTCTCTGTGCGACCTGACCTCCGGCTCCGGCGATAAGGGCACCCCCATCATCCACATCCAGGGCTATTTCGACAACTACACCAACTGATAACCATAAAATCCCGCAGGGAAGCAATTCCTTGCGGGATTTTTTTATGCATAATGGCTTGCAAGCGTCTGCGACGGTGTGCTTCGCTTTCCGCTGGGAAGGCTTTCTGCATACGGTCGTTCAGGTTAGGCTTCCCCCTCGGGGGAAGCTGGCAAAAATCTTTGATTTTTGACTGATGAGGGGTGGAAACGTTGGTTTTTGCCGCTGGTAGGAATCTTTACGCTGTGCCCCTCATCCGTCTCGCCTGCGGCGAGCCACCTTCCCCCGAGGGGGAAGGCTTTGGTGCGGTGGAACTTGGTGGGTGCAGAGGTGAACTCAGGTGAGCGACGTGGGCATGCCCACGCCCTACGAAAGGTACGTCCACTTTGACCAAGCTACTGAGCGATAACGAACCGGGTGACCCCCAATGGTGTCGGTTCACCGCCAGAGTAGCAGGCTCGCATTGTCAGCGGCCACTGGCCGCAATTTTTTGCTTGACAAAACTGTATGACTGTGCTATTGTATGAATACACTAATACAGCGGTACAGCAAAGGAGGTGCCTATGAACTGGAAATTTAGTGGTGACCGGCCGGTGTATCAGCAGATTATGGAGGCCCTGCGGGGGGCGATCCTCAGCGGGGAGCTGCCCCCTGGGGGGAAGGTCCCCTCGGTGCGGGAGCTGGCGGCTCAGGCGCAGGTCAATCCCAACACCATGCAGCGGGCGCTGACCGAATTGGAGCGGGAAAATCTGCTGGTCAGCGGCGGAACCAGCGGGCGTACGGTGACCCAGGACGAGAACATTCTCACAGGAATGCGGGAAGATGCCCTGGCGGAGCTGGCCCGGGAGTGCGCAGAAAAATTCAGGGCCTTTGGCCTGACACCGGCCCAGGCCGCTCAGCGGCTGATGGACCTGGAACACGAAAAGGAGGAATCTTAAATGCAGGAAATGGTATTGCAGGCCAGAGACCTGACCATGCGCTATCACGGCTGTGTGGCGCTGGACGGACTGAATCTGGAGCTGCCCCAGGGGAAAATTGTGGGCTTGCTTGGCCCCAACGGCAGCGGCAAAACCACATTTATCAAGCTGGCGGCAGGACTGCTCACCCCTACGGCGGGCAGCATTCAAATTGACGGGGAGAAAATCGGCCCCAAAACCAAGGCAGCGGTGTCCTACCTGCCCGACCGGCCTTGCTTCAACAAAAATCTGCGGGTGGAGCAGCTGCTGGACTTTTTTCAGGACTTTTACCAGGATTTTGACCGGGAACGGGCGGAAACCATGCTGAAAACCCTGAATATCCAGCCAAAGGCCCGATTCCGCACCCTGTCCAAGGGTACCCAGGAGAAGGTGCAGCTGGTGCTGGTGATGTCCCGGCGGGCAAAGCTGTACCTGCTGGATGAGCCTATCGGAGGCGTGGACCCGGCGGCCCGGGACTACATTCTCAATACTATTATTACCAATTACGACCCCAGCGCCACGGTGCTGATCTCCACCCACCTGATTACCGATGTGGAACGGGTGCTGGATGAATTTCTGTTCCTGTACAACGGGAAAATCATCCGGGGCGGCAATGCCGACACGGTGCGAGAAGAATCGGGAAAATCGCTGGATGAACTGTTCCGGGAGGTGTTCAGATGTTTGCCAAATTGTTAAAGCACGAGTGGCGCTCTACCAGAGGCGTTATCGGGATGCTGTGCGTGATCATTCTGGTGTGCGGGCTGACCATCGGCGGCATTACCAACTTTCTTATGCGCTGTGCAGTGACCAGCGAAGATGTGGTCCAGGTGGAGGAAACCTCCATCTATGTGGAAGAAACCAGTGCAGCAACCCAGATTTCACCCTTTGGGGTTACGGTGTGTACGCTGCTGTTTATGACGGCTTTTATGGCGGTGGCAATCTGCTGCGCCGCCAGCGTGTTCGTGGTGATCTGGCGGTTCTATAAGAGCCGGTTTGGGGACGAGGGCTACCTGACTTTCACCCTGCCGGTGAATCACCACCAGCTGCTGCTGAGCAGCATTTTGAACAGCGTGATTGGCATTATTCTGGTATTCCTGGCGGCGGCCGCTGCGGTGGTGCTGTCGTGCACCCTGTTTGTGATGGGCCTCCCGGTGGACTTCTGGCCGGAGGCCGTCGGTGCTGTGGGCCGGGCTTTCGGCACCCTGATGGAGGCAATGGAGGGCAACTGGATGATTTTCTGGGAAATCCTAGGAACGGTGCTCTTGGCAGGCCTGCATGAGATTGTAGTGCTGATGCTCTCTGTCACCATTGGTGCTATGATTGCCAAGAAGTACAAGCTGCTGGCAGCAGTAGGGGCTTACTACCTGATTGCTTTGGCAGAGCTGATGCTCCGGATGGCCGTGATGACCAACACCATCCTTAGCGAAAATGTTGTCTCCCTCTTTACTGGGTTCAACTGGATCGCTTTGGTGACCATTGTGGGCGGCTACTGGCTCATGTACTTCCTGACCAGCCGGAAGCTGAATTTGAATTGACAATTGGCCACCCTCTGGGGGGAGGAGGCCCCTCTCAGTCACGGCTATCGCCGTGCCAGCTCTCCCAAGGATGCGAATCAATAGTTGAAAAGCATTAAAAGTGCAGAAAATGCCAAGGACGAAT
>CAUWNA010000071.1:0-19209 GCA_963560135.1 uncultured Oscillospiraceae bacterium
GATAGAGCAACTGCCTTCTAAGCAGTAGGTCGGGGGTTCGAGTCCCTCCTGGCGTGCCATTTACGCCGGATTCTTCTTGGACTCGAACAATCAAATGCAACATGCCGGCGGCATGTTGTTCGTGAGGGCTAGACCGAACGAAACCTTGATTTCCCGAGTCCCTCCTGGCGTGCCATTTACGCCGGATTCTTCTTGGACTCGAACAATCAAATACAAAATGCCGGTGGCATTTTGTTCGTGAGGGCTTGACCGAACGAAACCTTGAT
Organism: uncultured Oscillospiraceae bacterium; assembly: GCA_963560135.1. Taxonomy (GTDB): domain Bacteria; phylum Bacillota; class Clostridia; order Oscillospirales; family Oscillospiraceae; genus Faecousia. The sequence goes on from CAUWNA010000071.1 coordinate 267, forward strand.
TTCCCGAGTCCCTCCTGGCGTGCCATTCAGCAAAGTGAATATGGTGGATATGGCCTAGTTGGCTAAGGCGTCAGATTGTGGCTCTGAAGATCGTGGGTTCGAGTCCCATTATCCACCCCAGAACAGAAAAACACTTTGGAAACAGCCGAGTTTCGGTTTGCTTCTGAGGTGTTTTTCGTTTATATTCTCCATTCTCCGGAGAACATCCCCCAACAACTCCCACACAGAAAGGACGTCACTGGATGGAACACACGATTTTACAACGAGCAAAAGAACTGGTGGCACAAATGACCCTGGAAGAACAGGTGTCGCTGTGCTCCGGCAAAAACTTCTGGCAGACCAAAGCCGTTGAGCGGCTAGGCGTTCACTCCTTCATGGTCACAGACGGCCCCCACGGCCTGCGCAAGCAGGAAGAATCCGCAGATCACCTGGGACTGAACATGGCCGTGCTGGCCACCTGCTTCCCCACCGCTGCCGCCACGGCATGCAGCTTTGACCCCGCCCTGATGCGCCGCATGGGCACCGCCATGGGCGAAGAATGCCGCGCCGAACAGGTAAGCATCATTCTGGGACCTGCCGCCAACATCAAGCGCAGCCCCCTGTGCGGCCGGAATTTTGAGTATTTCTCTGAGGATCCCCTGCTCACCGGCGAAATCGCCGCCGGGCTGATAGACGGTGTCCAGAGCCAAAACGTGGGCACCAGCATGAAGCACTATCTGGCCAACAACCAGGAGAAAGCCCGCCTCACCACCGACTCCATCATTGACGAGCGTGCCCTGCGGGAAATCTACCTGGCAGGCTATGAAACCGCCATCCGCAAGGCCCAGCCCTGGACCCTTATGTGCTCCTATAACAAAATCAACGGCACCTACGCCTCCGATAACAAGCGGCTGATGACCGACATCCCCCGGGAGGAATGGGGCTTTGCCGGTGCCATTATGACCGACTGGGGTGCCATGAATGACCGGGTCGCCGGTATTGAAGCCGGCCTGGATCTGGAGATGCCCGGCCCTTCCCCCGACAATGACGCTCGCATCCTGGAGGCCGTTCATCAGGGCAGACTGAGCCAGGAGCAGGTAGCCGCCTGCGCCGTGCGCATCACTGAGCTGGCCCTGCGGGCTGCTGAAAACACCGTTCTTCCCTGCGATAAGAATGCACATCACCAGCTGGCTCGGGAGATTGCCCGGGAGAGCGCCGTTCTGCTGCGCAAAGGCTCTGCGCTGCCTCTGCAGCCCGGGAAGAAGTTGGCGGTGATTGGCGATTTTGCCAAGCATCCCCGCTACCAGGGCGCCGGTTCCAGCCGCATCTGCCCCACCCAGATCGTCAGCCTGTGCGACGCTCTGGAGCAGAGAAACATCCCCTACACCTATGCCCAGGGCTTTACCGCCGAGGGCGGCCCGGATGCGGACCTGGTCAGCCAGGCCGTTGCCGCTGCCCAGGAAGCCGATGTGGCCGTGGTCATGCTGGGCCTGCCGGACAGCTTTGAAAGCGAAGGCTTCGACCGGGCACACATGGAGATTCCCGAAAACCAAAACCAGCTGATGCAGGCGCTGGCCCAAACCGGAACCCCGCTGGTGGCCGTGCTCAACACCGGCTCTGCCGTGGTGCTGCCTTGGCGTGAGCAGACAGACAGCATCCTGCTGATGTATCTGGCAGGCCAAAACAGCGGCAACGCCGTGCTGGACCTGCTGCTGGGCGAGGCCAACCCCTGCGGCAAGCTGGCAGAAACCTGGCCCCTGAAGCTGGAGGACACCCCCTGCCACGGCTTCTTCGGCTGCACCGGCAACGTGGAATACCGGGAAAGTGTCTACGTCGGCTACCGCTACTATGACAAGGCGCAGAAGGAAGTGGCCTATCCCTTCGGCCACGGCCTGAGCTACACGGAGTTTGCCTATTCCGATTTGAAGCTGTCTGCTTCCGAGCTGGGCCAGCAGGATAACCTGACCCTGTCCGTCACCGTAACCAACACCGGCAAGCTGCCGGGCAAAGAGGTGGTGCAGGTCTACGTCGCCCCCCATACCGGCGGCATCTTCCGCCCGGTGCGGGAACTGCGGGCCTTTGACAAGGTTTCCCTCGCCCCCGGCGAATCCAAAACCCTCACCTTCACCCTGGACCGCCGGGCCTTTGCCTACTACAACCCGGCCGTGAAGGATTGGCAGGTGGAGCAGGGCCGCTACACCGTCGAAATCGGCGCATCCAGCCGAGACATCCGTCTGCACCAGGACCTCACCGTTTGCGGCGCAGCGCCCAACGCAGAGGCCAACGCAGCTATCCCCGCCTACTGCGACCCCGCTGCTTCCTGGCCCGTTCCCAAGGAGCAGTTCGAGGCGGTTCTGGGCCGTCCCGTTCCGCCCGCACGAGAGATTTACCCCTTCAACCTGAACTCCACCATGTCGGAGCTTAAGACCAACCCTGTGGGTCAGCAGTTCTACGAAGCCGTCTGCCAGAATATAGCAAAGCAGTTCGGCGGCGGAAACAGCGAAGGCTCCAAGGAGTTTGCCAAAATCATGGATGCTATGATGGAGGACATGCCCCTGCGGCAGGTGGCCATGCTTTCCGGCGGCAGCACCTCTACCGCCACCCTGGAAAACCTGCTTGTGCAGATGAACGCCATCCCCCATGAATAACGCCGTCCATACCAGATGACAAAAAAGCCCGCTTCCTTTCCCGGAAGCGGGCTTTCAGCGTGTCGAAAAAGTGCCTCGCAGAGTTCGCCGCCGCAGCGGCGAATAAAGCAAAATCCATTTCCGGCCGGGGGGCGTGTACCTGGACGAAAATACTTCTCAGGCTGCAAAAAACTGTCGAAAAGCCCCATGGGGGATTTTCGACAGTCTGAAAAGGGCCGCCTCTTACGAGGCGGCCCTTGGGGTCATTCCGGAATGGAATTACTGAATGTAGTTGATGGTCACATTCTCGGTGCTCTCGGGAGTGGTGACCAGCTCGTCGGAGATTTCCACATTGCCAGCGGCGATCTCAGCGAACAGAGCCTCGTACTCCTCGACAGTCCAGTTCTCCAGGGACCAGGTAGCGGTGGGCAGGCCCACAGCGTTGTCGGCAGCGCCCAGAGAGGTGCCCTTGCCGCCGATCTCTTCCCACTGACCGTCGTAGTGCTTGCCAATGGCCCACACAGCGGCGTCAGACAGGCCCTTCATAGCGGAGGTGATGACAGCGGGAGACTCGAAGGACTGGTCAACGTCCACGCCCACAACCAGGCCGTCCTCGGCAGAGGCAGCGGCGGCAACGGACTGGAACATGGAACCGCCGCAGCAGAACACAACCTCAGTGCCGTTGGTGTACCAGCCGGTAGCCATAGCCTGCAGCTCGGGGGAAGCGGAGAAAGCAGAGCCGTAAGCCCAGGAGTAGTTCATCTCGACCTTCACGCCCAGCTCCTTAGCAGCAGCGTCAGCGCCCTGCACGAAGCCGTAGCCGAAGCGCTGGCAAGCGGGGTTGGTGCCGCCGCCGCCGCCCATGTAGCCCAGCTTGGTGTAGCCTTCCTTAACGGCAGCGTAGCCAGCCAGGTAGCCGGACTGATGCTCCATGAAGGAAATGCCAGCCACGTTGGTCAGGGCCTCGCCAGCAGCATTGGTCAGGGGGTAGCCGTCGATGAAGACGAAGTTAACGGTGGGGTTAGCCTCAGCAGCAGCCTTCAGAGCAGCCTCCTGCATGAAGCCGGCAGCCACGACGACTTCAGCGCCGTTCTTGCAAGCCAGGTTCATGGCATCGATACGGTCCTCGTCGGTAGCCTCGTTGCCGTTAGCGGGCTGATAGTACTTGTAGGACTTGCCGTTGTTGGCAGCGTACAGCTTCACGCCGTCGTAGGTGCCCTGGTTGAAGGACTTGTCCTTCAGCTGGCCCACGTCGGTGATGAAAGCCACCTGGTACTTGCCGTCAGCGGAAGTCATCTCGTCGGGGATTTCGTCGGGGTTGGTGATACCGGTGCTCTCGGTAGCCTCAGTGGCTTCGGTGCCCTCGGTACCCTCGGTAGCAGCAGCCGTAGTCTCGGCAGTAGCCTGAGTCTCAGCAGGAGCGGTGGTGGCAGGAGCCTCGTCCTTGGCGCCGCAGGCAACCAGGGAGAAAGCCATGGCCAGAACCAGCGCAACAGCCAGAATCTTCTTCATGTTTCATTCCTCCAGATAAAAATATCTTTTGACGCTATCGAAACGTCTACACTATTCTCGCACATTTTACGAGAAAAATCAATACATTTTACAAAGATTTCAAGAAAATGTTAAAACTTGTCGGTTTGTTCCGATTTTCCCTAATTCATATGCTTGGAAGCAGAAAAACTATACGGTAAAATTTCCGCCAACGTGTGAGCTTCCCATTTATCGCCTGCATCTACCATATAAATCATAAAATCGTCTCGGCAAAATTCCCGCATCACCTGGCGGCACACGCCGCAGGGCGGGAAGGGCCCGGTGATCACGCCGTCCTTGCCGCCGCAGACAGCAATGGCGGTAAAATCTCGGTGGCCGTCATAAACCGCCTTGAAAAAAGCGGTGCGCTCGGCGCAGATGGTAGGGGTATAGGAGGCGTTCTCAATGTTGCAGCCGCAGTACACCGTACCGTCGGCACACAGCAGCGCCGCCCCCACCTTATAGCCGGAGTAAGGCACATAGGCATGGGTCATGGCCTCTTTCGCCATGGCGCACAAAGTTTCTGGTGTCATACAATTTCCTCCTTTACTGCGGCCAGTGGCCGCTGACAATTCGAGCCTGTTACCCTGGTGGTAGACCACCACCATTGGGTGTCACCCGGTTCGATACGGCTCAGTAGTTTGGGCGAAAGGGGACGCACCCACGAACAAAACGCACCCAACTTGGCTCTCCCCCTGGGAGAGCTGGCGGAAATCTTTGATTTTCGTCTGAGAGGGGAGAAAAGCCGCTGTTGGTATTATAGTAGTGGACGGAAGACCCTCTCCGTCACGGCTTACGCCGTGCCACCTCTCCCATAGGGAGAGGCAAGGGCGGTGGTGGTGCGGGGCACTTTCCTAATCATCAGCGCAAGCCGATACAACAATTGTCAATTTCCCAAAATATCCTTGGCAAAGCTGGTGCCCGGGGTGTCGAAGTCCACGCCCAGCAGCTCCGTGACGGTGGCTGCGATGTCTGCGAAGGTCTTCCGGGTGCCCAGATTCACCGGGCGCACGTTCTTGCCTAGGGCAATCAGAGGCACATATTCCCGGGTGTGGTCGGTGGTAGCGGTGTAGGCCGGGTCGCAGCCGTGGTCAGCGGTGATCAGCACCAGGTCCTCGCTGCCCAGCTGGGGCAGGAAATCGCCAAGCCAGCTGTCAAATTCCGACAAGGCTCTGGCATATCCCGCCACATCCCGGCGGTGGCCATAGAGCATGTCAAAATCCACCAGATTCACAAAGCACAGCCCGGTAAAATCCCGCCGGGCGTAGTCCATGGTGTGGGCCATGCCGTCGGCATTACTCTTGTTGAACACGTGCTCCGTGTCCCCCTGTCCGGCGAAAATATCATGGATCTTGCCCACTGCCAGGGTGTCCAGCCCTGCCTTGGAGATGGCATCCAGCATGGTCTCCTTCGGCGGCTCCAGGGAGAAGTCGTGGCGATTGGACGTCCGCTGGAAGCCGTCCTTGGCATTGCCCACAAAGGGGCGGGCAATCACCCGGCCCACACCGTGCTTGCCCCGCAGCAGCGCACGGGCCTTGCGGCAGGCTTCATACAGCTCTTCCAAAGGAATGTACTCCTCGTGGGCCGCCACCTGGAACACGGAGTCGGCGGAGGTGTAAACAATCCACTTGCCGGTATCCAGCTGCTCCTGGCCGTAGTCCCGAATCACATCCGTGCCGGAGTAGGGCCGGTTGCACAGCACGCCACGGCCGGTGGCCTGGGTGAACGCATCCAGCACATCCTGGGGGAAGCCCTCCGGGTAGGTGGGCAGCGGCTCCGGGGAGATGATGCCGGCGATTTCCCAGTGGCCGATGGTGGTATCCTTACCCATGGAGCCTTCCGTCAGCCGGGCCACAGCCCCGGTGGGGGCAGCAGCCTTGTCCAGGCAGGTCACGCCGTCAATATTGCCCAGGCCCGCCGCAATCAGGTTGGGAATGTGCAATTCCCCGGAGGCTGCGCAGGAGGCCAGGGTGTTCACCCCCACGTCGCCAAAGGCTTCGCTGTCCGGCATCTCACCGATGCCGAAGGAATCCAGCACAATCAAAAAAATACGTTTCATGGTATCGCTCCTTCCGAAAGGGGAAAGAAAAAGTGGAAAATAAGCAGCATATCCTACCTTTTTCCACTTCTTCCTCAAAAATTTACTTGTTTTCCATGGCCACGGCCACATCCAGCGCCACCTGCATCATGGTGGTGAAGGAGTTCTGCCGCTCTTCAGCGGTAGTCTCCACACCCTTGAGCACGTGGTCGGAGATGGTGCAGATGCACAGGCCCCGCTTGCCGTAGCGGGCAGCATTCATATACAGGGCCGCCGCTTCCATTTCCAGGGCCATAACACCCATCTTCTTCAGGCCGTACACGCTGTCCAGCCCCTCCGGCACGCCGATGTGGTCGCCGTAGAACACGTCAGAGGAATTGACGTTGCCCACATGGTAGGTAGCCCCATGGGCCTCAGCGGCCTTGACAGCCTCGGTCACCAGCTCCCAGCTGGCAATGGGGGCGAAGGTGCCGGGCAGGTGGAACTGAGCGGCGTAGTTGGAATCGGTGCAGGCGCCCTGGGCAATCACCAGGTCATACAGGTTGATGTTATCCTGAATGGAACCGGCGGAGCCGACCCGGATGATGTTCTCCACGCCGTAGCCGTTGAACAACTCGTGGGAGTAGATGCCGATGGCAGGCATACCCATGCCGGAGGCCATGACGGAGACCTTCACGCCCTTGTAAGTGCCGGTATAGCCCTGAACGCCCCGGACATTGTTCACCAGCACGGGGTTTTCCAGGAAGGTTTCTGCAATGAATTTCGAGCGCAGAGGATCGCCGGGCATGAGCACAGTCTTGCCGAAGTCGCCGGGCTTGGCGGAAATATGGGGAGTGGGGGTAGTAAACATAGTAAAATCTCCTTTAATTTTGGTTTGGCGGCGGCGCTTAGTAGCTGCCGTCGTTCTTGGCTTCCTGCCCGGCTTCCATAGCCTTGGCAATTTTCACAATGCGGGATGTGCCCAGCCGGTCAGCGCCCAGGGCGATGAACTTCTCCGCATCTTCCAGAGAGGAAATGCCGCCGGCGGCCTTGATCTTTACATGGGGGGCAACATGCTTGGCGAACAGCTCCACATCGGCAAAGGTAGCACCGGCCTTGGAAAAACCAGTGGAGGTCTTGATGTAGTCTGCGCCGGAATCGCTGACGCACTTGCACAGGGCAATCTTTTCCTCGTCGGTGAGCAGGCAGGTTTCGATGATGACCTTCAGCAGCTTTCCCTTGCAGGCGGCCTTGATGGCGGCGATTTCCTGGGTGATGGCTTCCCACTTGCCTTCCTTGGCCCAGCCGATGTTGATGACCATATCCACCTCGTCAGCGCCGCTCTCCACAGCGTCCGTCGCCATGAAGCACTTGGCGGCGGTGGTGTCGTAACCGTTGGGGAAGCCAATGACGGTGCAGATGGCAAGCTTGTCACCCACATAGTCCTTGGCCTGCTTGACAAAGGAAGCGGGGATGCACACCGAAGCGGTGCTGTAACGGATGCCATCGTCGCAGATGGCCTTGATTTCCTCCCAGGTTGCGGTCTGGGTCAGCAGGGTGTGGTCGCACTTGGCGAGAATCTCTTTCAGTTCCATAAACAAAAATCTCCTTTACGTGGTTTGTTTCGGTTCCTCTACGTACCGCTCCACCCGCATACGCAGATGATAGCGCTGGCGCAGTTTGGCAATTTGTTCCATGATGGGGGATTTGTGGTGGGCATCCAGCGCCGCCTGATCCTGCCACCTATCGATGAGCAGCACCGTTTGGGCATCCTCAGCCGGGTAGTAATAGGCATAGCCCTCATTTCCCGGTCTGGATCGAATCTGGTCCACCAAGCCGCTGTCCATCATCTCCTGGGCAAAGGCCCGGGCGTTGTTTCCTTCCCCGGTGTAGAAAATGTGAATGGTCAGGCTCATGCTTTCTCCCCATGGCCGTGAAGCCGAATGACCCGGTGCTCCCGGATGCCCCGGACGTAGCACTTGTGGCACATGGCGATATAGCGGTCGTTGCCGCCCAGCTCCACCTGGGCGCCTTCCGTGATGATGTGGCCCGTGCTGTCAATTCGGGCGTTGACAGTAGCCTTGGCCCCGCAGTCGCAGATGGTTTTGATTTCCTGAATGGTGTCCGCAATTTCCATCAGCCGCAGGCTGCCGGGGAACAGCCGGGTCTGGAAATCCGTGCGCAGACCGAAGCACATCACCGGAATGCCGGCATCATTGACAATGGAGCGCAGCTGGTCGATTTGCTCCGGGGTCAAGAATTGACACTCATCCACAATAATCACATCGCACTGTCCCTGCTGGGTCTGCCGGAAGCGGGCCGTGATGTCCATATCCGGTGGAATCACTTCCACCTGGGCCTCCAGGCCGATGCGGCTGCGCAGAATCTGGGTGCCGTCCCGGGTGTCCGCGCTGGGCTTGATGAGCCAAACCCGCAGGTCATTTTCCTCATAGTTGTACTTGGTGATGAGGGCCTGCGCCGTTTTGCTGGACCCCATCGCGCCGTATTTGAAATACAGTTTTGCCATATCTCTACCTCCGTTTGCTGACCCTCATTATACCGAAAATCCCAAACCATTGCAAGAGCATTTTTGTCGGGTTTACACAATGTTCACTTGCGCTCCCTCCCGTTATGGGCTATACTGTTTTTACCGGAAGCAATTATTTTTTCCAAATCCCACCATCTGCGCAACCGACCTGCCCATTTTGTCGAGAATATAGGCGAACCAACAAAAAGGAGGGAATTTCCATGAAAACCAACCGAATCCTTGCCATCCTGGCCTGTTTTCTGCTCCTGTGCGGCCTGCTGGCCGGCTGCGGTGCTACCGCCAAGCAGGAATTGGCAGCCGACACCGCCGCTCCCGGAGCCATGCGGGCAGAGGGCACTGCCAACAGCCTCAGCGCCAGCGCCGATTCCTCTGCCGCCGTGCCTCAGAACCGAAAATGGGTCATCACCGCCCAGCTGACTGCCGAAACCGAGGACCTGGACCAGCTGACCCAAAGTCTAAGCCAGCAGATTGAAGCCCTGGGCGGCTACATCGAGAACCAGAGCGTGCACAACGGCAGCACCTATGCCCAGCACCGCTACCGCAGTGCCAGCCTGACGGTGCGCATTCCTGCCGACCAGGTGGATGCGTTTATCCAGCAGGTCTCCGGCGCTGCCAACCTGGTCTCCCAGGAGAAAACGCTGGAGGATGTCACCCTCCGCTATACCTCTACGGAAAATCGCCTGACCGCCCTGGAAACCGAGGAAAAGCGGCTGCTGGAGCTGCTGGAGCAGGCGGAAACCATGGCCGACCTGCTGGAAATTGAGCAGCGCCTGACGGATGTGCGCTATGAGTTGGAAGAAATCGCCTCCCAGAAGCACCTGCTGGACAATCAAATCGACTACGCCACCATCCATGTAACCCTGGATGAGGTCCAGGAGTACACCCCGGTGGAGGAACCCACTGTGTGGCAGCGCATCAGCGGCGGATTTATGGACAGCCTAAAGGGTCTGGGCCGCCACGCTTTGGATTTGGTGGTGTGGGTGATCGCCTACTCCCCCTACCTGGTGGTGCTGGGCGGCCTGGGCTGGGGCATCTTCGCCCTCATTCGCCGCAAGCGCAAAGCCGCCAAAAAAGCCAATTCTGAAAAGAAGTAACGTCCCCAAACACAGCAGAACGCCGCCCTTGCCTCTCCCAAAGGGAGAGGTGGCACGGCGTTAGCCGTGACGGAGAGGGCTTTTCCGGTCGTCTCCTTAATACCGGCACACTGCCCCTCTCAGACGAAAATCAAAGATTTTCGCCAGCGCTTCCAGAGGGAGCGCCAAGTGGGGGGTACCACCAGGGTGGCAGGCTCGCATTGTTAGCGGCCACTGGCCGCCCACCAAAAAAATGACCGTCTGTAATGGCAGGTGGTTATAAAACAGTTGCAGGGACAGCAATGCGATTTGCTGTCCCTGTTCTTGTAAATGTCACCCTTGTGTGATAGAGTGTAATTAAAGAACCCTTTCCGGATAAGTATTCTTCTACTGCACATTTCTTTGTTTCACCAGAATAGGCTGTATGGTTTTTCTTGCGAGTAAACCCATCCTCACCAAATGTCTTATATTTATGTACCCATTCTCTAAATGTTGATTCTGCTATGTTATATTTCCTGAGTACTTCGCTCCATCTCATGTTTCCTTGGAGATAACTCTCTACTACTTGGATTTTTTCTCCTGCGTTTAATTTGTTCTTTGTCATAATAATGCTCCCCATAGTGTAGTCTCGAAACTTTTGTTTTTTCGAGTGTCTACTCTATGGGGAGCATATCAATTTGGGGCTGGCCGTTGCTGTTTAATTTATAGCAAAAATCCGACCTATGATTATAACCATAGGTCGGATTAGCTGTTTTATGACCACCGCACTAATGGGCGGTCACTTTTTCTGTTATTACCGCTGTGCAGCCTCGAAGGTGATGCGGCCGCTGCCGTTTACGTCGCCGTAGTTCAGCAGCATACCGGGGTACTTGGCCAGCAGGGGGGAGTTCTCAGCCTCCACATTGCCGCCCTCGTAGCCCTGGATGTAGTTGGCCAGGACCATGTAGTCCTCCATCACGTAGTCCAGCACATTCACAGCGCCGCTGAACATGTTGAAGCCGTCGCCCATATCCCGCAGGGTGTAGTTGTAGCCTGCCAGGTTGTAGGAAGCGGCCAGGTCCAGAGGCTCATAAGCGCCGGTCTCCTTGTTGTACACCTGGACATCGTGGACACGGTAGCCGCCGGTGGGAGCACCCACCCAGACACCCTTGTCGTCCATCTGCACGGAGGTGGGCCACTCGCCGTCGATCTTGTAGGTGATACCGGCCACCTGCAGGAAGCCGCCGCACTCTTCACCAGTGCCGGCGCTGCGGGCGCCCCACTCCAGGGCATCCAGCAGCTGCTGACCGGTGATGGTCTGCAGGCAAGCCACGTTGCCGAAGGTGTGGATTTCCTTAGCGACCTTGTAGGTCAGATCGCCGGTGATGGCCTTGTTCCGCACGCCGCCGCCGTTCATCACAGCCACGTCCACGTCCAGGCCCATGTCGTCAAACAGGTAGTACAGCGCATCGGCAGCGAAGTCGCCGGTGTTGGTCTCCTGGCTGCGGACCAGGCGCTTGCCCTCGGCATCATAGTTGTCGAAGGTCAGGCCGGTGGCACCGATCTTCTCACCCAGCTGGGTGTCGATTTCCTGAATCCAGGCATCCTGCTGCTGCTTGACAGCGGCATCGGAGCACCAGCTCTCGCCGGTGTACAGCTCGGAGACAAACTTGTAGCCCACAACCTGGGTCTCAGCCTCGCCGTCCTCGTTGACAACGGGCTCGCCCTTGTCGTCCAGAACAGGCTCGGTGATTTCCTCGGAAGTGATCAGATCGGTGGAGATTGCTCCGGTCTCGCCGTCAATCACCATCATGCCGATGTTGCTCAGGTAGTCGCCGGTCTGGGTCAGCACCACCTTGTCGCCGTTCTTGTCGGCAACTTCCTTGCCGGGCTGGGTGGAGTGAGAGTGGCCGTCGATGAAGGCATCCAGGCCCGCCACGTTGGCAATGACTTCCTCGGAAGTCCAGGGCTTGGAAGCGGGGTCGTCGCCCAGGTGACCCAGGCCGATCACCACGTCTGCGCCCTCTGCCACAGCGCTGTCGATGGCAGTCTGCACGTCAGCGTACAGAGCAGCACCGTCCTCGCCGCCGGAGATGCCATAGATGTAGTTGCCGTTTTCATTCTGGAAGTAGGCAGGAGTGGACTTGGTGAAGGATTCGGGAGTGGTGACACCCACGAAAGCGATCTTGTGGCCGCCCATCTCGAAAATCTGATAGCTGGGCAGCACGTTCTCGCCCCGGACGCCGTCCTTCTCCTGGTAGAAGTTGCAGGAGACGTAGGGGTACTGAGCCTTCTCCATGACGCTCTTGCAGCCGTCCATGCCGTAGTCGAACTCGTGGTTGCCCAGAGTGGCCACGTCGTAGCCGGCAGCGTTCATCAGGGAGACGATGGTCTGGCCCTTGTCCATGGAGCCGAAAGCAGTGCCCTGGATGGCATCGCCGGCATCCGCCAGGATGACATTGCCATACTGCTCCTTCAGCTCGGCCTTCAGGCCGGCCACCACATCATAGCCCATGGGGCCGTCGATGTAGGTGTGGACGTCGTTGGTGTAGAGCACCACCACGTCCTCCTTGGCGGAAGCGGTGGTTTCCACAGCCGCCGTGGTAGCAGGCACAGTGGGAGCTGCCGTGGTCTCAGGAGCCTTGTCTGCTCCGCAGCCCACCAGCGCCAGGCACAGAGCCAGTACCAGCATAACCGATAAGAATTTACGCATAAAACTTTTCCTCCTTTTTTTCTATGCCCCCTTACTATACCACGCTTTTCTCCCAACGTAAAGCTAAATTTCTGTAAACTTGGGGCATTTCCCCAAAAGTCCAAACACGCCCCGCCGGGATGCCATCCTGCCTTGCAGCGATGCCGCTATTGCACCACATACCCATATTCCGTGTGGGGCAAGTATCGAATGGTGATCTGCTCCCCCAAAGCGCTTCCCGTTCCCCAATACTTTACAGAGTGCTCCTCCCCTGTTTTTTCATCCCGAATATGGATTCTTCTTTCACTATTTGCGCCTTCCCCAGCCATGGCGCCTTGTGTGACTTCCCCTGTGACTTCCACCAAATTGCCCGAGAGCAAATAGGGTATATCCAAAACGCAGGGAACTGCCACCAACAGGCCATAAATCAGCAGGCCCACCGTGGCCATAATCTGGATTAACCGTTCCCATTCGTCATACTCTGCTTTTTCTTCTTCCTGAACCGCCTTGCGTTTTATAAACTTGCCCTTTTTCTTGATTCGCAGAAGATACATAACCAGAATTGTCCCCGACAAGAACAAGATTCCAAAGGTCCGAAACATTAAAAACGCCATAAAACCCGCTCCTCCTCAAAACGAAATTCTTTCCGGCAAATTTTCTCACAGCAGTTTCAAATGCGAACACTGTGTTCCCTCTTATTATACATTATCAGCTTATAAAATGGAAGTTTTTTCTTTCGGTATCCGGCCAATTCACAGGCAGGACACGTCCCATCTTTATAGATAGAAAAACACCCTGGCGGTTTGCTTCCGCCAGGGTGTTCTAGGCTGTCGAAAATCCCCCACGGGGCTTTTCGACAGGTTTTTGCAGTCTGCTGCGCGCATAATTTGTCCGCCCCCTGGCGAACAAATTCCACACTTGCAGCCTGATAAGTATTTTCGCCCAGGTACACGCCCCGGTCGAAAATGGATTTGACTTTATTCGCCGCTACAGCGGCGAACTCTGCGAGGCACTTTTTTGACAATCTGAAACACCCTGGCGGTTTGCTTCCGCCAGGGTGTTCGGTTATTCTTCGGTTTCGTCAAAGACTGCATGCATCATCTGTCCATCCTGCCTTGCCTGCCATTGCTCCTTGGTGATGAGGATGGTGCGGGGCTTGGAGCCTTGGAAGGGGCCGACAATGCCCTTTTCCTCCATCTCATCCACAATACGGGCTGCCCGGGCGTAGCCCAGCTTCAGCCGCCGCTGGAGCATGGACACGGAGGCCTGGCCGGTTTCCAGAATCACGTCCACAGCCGCCGGAAGCATCTCGTCGCCCTCCAGCTCCTCGTCGCTGGGGGCTGCATCTGCCGCAGACTTTTTCCCGGCCTGCATGGCCTTTCGCTCGATTTCCTCCAGAACCTCCTGGTTGTAATCGGCGGTGCTGTTTTCCTTGACATATTCGGCCACAGCCTCCACCTCTGCATCGGTGACGAAGCAGCCCTGCACCCGCAGGGGCTTTCCGCAGCCGATGGGAGCGAACAGCATATCGCCCTTGCCCACCAGCTTTTCTGCACCCATGGTGTCCAGAATGATTCTCGACTCCATAGACGATGCCACGGAGAAGGCGATGCGGGAGGGAATGTTGGCCTTCATCAGGCCGGTGATCACGTCCGCAGAAGGCCGCTGGGTGGCAATGATCAGGTGCATACCGGCGGCACGGCCCATCTGGGCAATGCGGCAGATGGAGTCCTCCACCTCTTTGGCCGCCACCATCATCATATCCGCCAGCTCGTCGATGATGATGACCACCTGGGGCATCTTCTGCCCGTCCTCCTCCGCTTCGGCAATGGAATTGTAGGATTCCAAATCCCGGACACCGGCATCGGACATGAGCTTATACCGCCGCAGCATCTCCGTCACCGCCCATTGCAGGCTTCCTGCGGCCTTTTTGGGGTCGGTGACTACGGGAATCAGCAGGTGGGGAATGCCGTTGTAAATGCCAAGCTCCACCATTTTGGGGTCCACCATAATGAGCTTCACATCCTCCGGCGCTGCCTTGTAGAGCAGGCTAATGATGATGGAGTTCATGCACACGGACTTGCCCGAGCCGGTGGTACCGGCGATCAGCAGATGGGGCATTTTCGCAATGTTGCCAATGATGCAGTTGCCGCCAATGTCCTTGCCCACGGCGAAGGAGGACTTGGACTTGGCCCGGGCAAACTCCGGCGAGTCGATGACCTCCCGCAGGGAAACGGTGGTCACCACTCGGTTGGGCACCTCAATGCCCACCACGGAGATTTTCCCCGGCACGGCGGCGATTCGCACACCGGATGCGCCCAGGCTCAGGGCGATGTCATCGGCACAGCCGGTAAGCTTATTCAGCCGCACACCCTTGTCCAGCTCCACCTCATACCGGGTGACACTGGGGCCGCGGGTGACGTTGATGATGTGGGCATCGATGCGGAAGCTGGCCAGGGTTTCGTTGAGCCGGCGGGAATTTTCCCGCATTTCCTCGGTGCCGTCCACACCGCCCCGGCCAGCCTGCCGCAGCAGCTCCAGAGGCGGGTAGCGATATTCCGACTGGGGCGCAGCCTGGGCCTGGGCAATCTCCCGAGCCACCTGCTGGGCCGTGTCCTGGGGCTTGGCCTTTTCCTGCTTTGGCTCCTCCTGGCGCTGCCGCACCGGCTGTTCCAGCTTGGGGGCCGGGGGAATGGGATGGTCTACATTCAGCTCCGGCATCTGGACGGGAATCACCGGGTCCACCGCCTCCGGCTGCATCCGCTCCGGGGGCATCCGGCTCACCGGCTCTTGATACACATCCGGCGTCGGCTCCTGAATAAACTCGCTGGTTCCGGCCAGCGGCGCACTGATTTCCACATCGATCCGGTCCATGAAGGAAGCGCCCTTCCCAGGTGCATGTTTTACCTGGTCCACCGGCATCTCCGCCGCAGGCTCTGCGGGCTGCTCTACCCGGCGCTCCTGCTGTACCGGCGGATGAGCATGCATCGGAGGCTGAGGAAGATCCGCCTGCTGGGCGGCCTGGATGGCCCGCTCCCGCTGCTGGCGCTTGTGGGCAATCTGCTTGTTGGCAATGTGGTTGACCACAATGGCCGCCGGCTCGATATAATCCTCCTCATCCTCTTCCCAATCCGCCCGGGGACGGTTGGCAATGGCCCGAATGAGACTAGGAATGGTAATCTGAAACGATCCAAGCAACGCAAAAATGCCGCCGCCAATGGTTAGGATATAGGACACCACCGTACCGCAGGACCAGCGCAGCAGCATGGCAATGCCGCCACAAATCACACCACCGGTGGCACCGGTAGCGCCGCCCCGGAACAAATCCACCACCACCATCAGCCCGGTGGAGGACATGTCCACCCGCTGCACCGCCAGGTGATACACGCTGCCCGCCAGCAGCACAAAGGCCAGCAGACACAGCGAGCGCATCAGCGCCTGGTTTTTCCGGGAGAAGGCATGGATCACGAACAGGTACAGCAGCGCCGGAATGGAAAAATAGAATCCGGCAGGGCCAATCAGCCCCAGCACCACCATTTTTACCGCCTGAAGCAGTGCCCCTTCCGGCCGAATCGCCAGAATCACAAACAGCACAAACAGCAGCAGGCTAAAAATCGCCACCAGAGTGCTGGTTGGCAGCACGCTTTCATACTCCGTGGTCACCTTCGGATTTTTCTTCACCGGCTTCGGCGGCTTCGCCTGTTTCTTCGGAGAAGACTTAGAAGTCTGAGGTGTTTTCTTTTTCGTGGACGAGACTCGTTTCTCGGCCTGGCTGGAAGGTTTCTTTGCAGCCATAAACTCCCTCCTTACACTGTTTTTTCACAAATCCATTTCTTATCGCTGAAAATCGATGGGGTAACATGCAGAACGCATGTTGCCCGGAAGTGGGATCATGCCATCAGGTTCAGCACAAAGGTAAATAGGGCCAGTCCAAAGCTGTACAAGCCGAACAGGCCATAGCCGTGATCCTGCGCAAGGAACCGCAGCACTTTCACACCCAGCAGTGTCCCGCCAAATGCCGCACCGGCACCCAGCAGACACTGCACCACCATGACAAAGGTCAGGCCATCCAGGCCGCCGGAGAACAGGCCCAGCACGTCATACACCACAAATCCCAGCATCAGACCCATATCCATCAGCATGGCCATGGTCAGCCCGTAGCTGCGCTCCACGCCGCAGATTGACCCAATGGAAAGGGATGCTCCAATTGCCGAAACACCCGGCAGCACCGCCGCCGTTCCGCCCAAGCCCATCAATGCCCCCTCCACCCGGGTCAAGTTCCGGGAATCCCGGTTGCTGCTGGGGAAAAACTGGGGGATGTACAAAATCAGGCCGTTGAGCAGCAAAAATACCGCCAGCAGCGCCGACTTCTTTTCTAAGGGCCGGGTATAGCGATACAGCAGCAGCCCCGCAATGGCGGGCAGCAGCATGGTTTTCAGCATACTCCAATCCATCAAACTTTTGGTGTCCAGGGGGCGCTTGCGCCGCCGCTTCGGCACCCGGGCCAACGCCCTGGCCCGATTCATCCGAACGATTTGACTTTGGCTGCAAAAATACAGCCCGGCAATCACGCCCAAGTGACACATCAAATTCAACAGATCCAGATTCGTCTGGATACCTAAAAACTTCAGCAGCAGCAGCTCATGGGCACGGGCCGAAACTGGCAGAATTTCCGCCAATCCTGCCAAAAACCCATACAGCCCGCTTTGAATCCAGCCAAGCTCCACGCATCTTCCTCCTTGCGAATATCCACCCTGGCAAGCCGGGGGCAATTTTGATACAGAAATTGCATATACTCTTTTATGATACCACATTTCCCATAGAATTTCCAGTCTTTTTTTGCAGATTTCCGCCCATCGCTCAAAAAAGTTAACATAAAATTTAAGGAGGAAGCCAAATGGCTTCCTCCTTATCTGAAATTGTAAAAGATCTGCATTAGTGCCTGCTCAGCCGGTACAGCTGATAGCCGCACACCAGCGTCAGGAACATGGGAACGGCACACAGCAGACCCTCTTGGACATGCTCCGTAAATTCCCCATACCGACTGACCAGCTGCCCGGCACTGACCACAAAGGTGCTCACCGACACACTGGCAAAAGCCATGGCAAGATAAATGCCCACGCTGGCAAACCGCTTCTTCCGCAGAAGATAGGCTGCCACGCCGCTCAGAACTGCCAAGGTCAGCAGCAGTGCATGATACACAACAAATTCATGTCCTACCGACAGAATCGACTCCTGAGTCGGTTGCTCATCTCCATTTCCCCACAAACGGGTCTGGGCCATGCCGGTATCGCCGTCGCAGTACCAGACCGCTTTGACCCCAGCCGGAATTGTAAGCGTACCGGGGTAATACTCTGCTTCCTGAGCAATATTATCCGTATCACTTCCCGCCAGCTGCATATACGCATCATAAGATTCTCTCGATTCAAACAGGAGCTTCTGTAAATTGGAAGTGGCAACAATCCCCCAGACTGTACCTGTCTCATCCAAAGTATCCATGCCATAGCCGTTGACATAGCCTGTCATGTGAAGAACTATATTCCCGTTTTCCTTGACCTCCACAGACTCCACCGCCTGCTCCGGGGTTAGATAGACCGTAGCATCCAGCAGCAGCACCCCCTGGCAGACAATGGACACCACCAGCAGCACTGCCGTCAGAGCCGTCAGCACCCAGCGCTTACGCATGACCTGGCGGATTTTTTCCAGCGGGTCGGTGTCCACCTCTACGGGCATGGGAGCGGCCTTCTGCATCAAGCTCAGCTGTCGGCTGCACTCCGGGCAGTCCGTCAGATGCTCCTCCACCAGCCGGTTGCTGTCGGGGCTGGTGAGCTTCTCCGCATACAGCGGCAGCAGGTCCCGAATCACATTACACGATACGTTCATACATATTCCTCCATTTCCAATTGAATTTTTTCCTTCGCCCGGTGATACGTCACGCAGGCCCAATTGGCGGTCTTTCCAAACAGCCCGCCGATGTCTCCAAAGGAGAGCTGACCAAACACCCGCAGGGTAAACACCTCCTTGTAAGGCTCCGGCAGACTGTGCAGCACCCGGTGCACCGCCAGCGCCCGCTGCCGGTCCAGCACCTGCTCCTCCACCGCCTGCTTGGGGTCCGGGATGGAGACCTCCTCAATGGGCACCGTAGGCCGGGCCTTGCGCAGATGGGACAAGTAGGCATTTCTGGCCATGGCGCACAGCCAGGTGCGGATGTCGCACTCCCCCCGGAACTCCGGCAGGGCCTTCAGCGCCTGGAAAAACACCTGCTCCGTCAGCTCCTCCGCCAAGTGCCCATCATGGCAGATGGCCCGCAGATAAAGCTCTACATCAGAAAAATACTGCCGGTAGACCGCTTCAAAATCCGTCACGCTCTCACCTCCTTCACCCATTAGACGCAGGTAACAGGAAATTCTTACAGAAAAAAGGGAATATTTTCAAAACCTTTCGCAAAAAGCAGAAAAAACCTCCTACCGAAGTAGGAGGTTTTGTGTTGGCATTACC
>CAUWNA010000072.1:0-18873 GCA_963560135.1 uncultured Oscillospiraceae bacterium
CCTGGTAAAAAGATTTTTGTTTTTTCTCCTGTCTACTTGACAGGGAGCACTTCAATTTGGGGCTGGCTTTGGGCGTTTTCCCAGGTAAAATGCACCTGCTTTCCGTCGGAGCGGGCCACGATGGTGCCCAGCAAATCCGTGCGCAGCACCTCCACCTCGGCTTGGGCCAGGCGGCTCAGGGGCTGCTCGTGGGGGTGGCCGTAGGTGTTGCCCATGCCCACGCTGATCACGGCCTGGGCGGGGGTGGTTTCGTGGAGCAGCCGGTAGCCGGTGGAGGTGTCGGAGCCGTGGTGGCCCACTTTCAGCACATCCACATCCAAGGCCCCCGGGGTGTCGGCCCAGTAGTCCGCCATGTCCGTCTCCGCCGCCGTTTCCATGTCCCCGGTGAACAGGAACCGGGTGTCCCCGTAGTCCAGCCGCAGCACCAGAGAGGTGTCGTTGGTCTCAGCATAGGATTTCACCGGCCCCAGCACCGTCAGGGTGGCCTGGCCCACGGTCAGGGTGTCCCCGGGTGCTGGGATGGTCACGTCCAGCCCCTGCTGGTCGGTGTAGTAGAGAAAATCGTCATATACCTTGGAGGCGTAGGTTTTGGAGGGGGCATACACCCCGTGGGTGGGATAGACCGCCAGCACACCCGGCAGGCCGCCTACATGGTCCTCGTGGGGGTGGGTGCACACCACGGCTTCCAGCTCCTGAACGCCCAATTCCTGCAAATAGGACACCACCAGCCGGCTGTCCTCCCGGTTTCCGCCGTCAATCAGCAGGTATTCTCCGCCGCTGGCCACCAAAATGCAGTCGGCCTGGCCCACGTCCAGGAAGTGAACTTCCAACCCCGCTCCCGGTTCCGGGGCAGCGGGTGCGCCGCATCCGGCCAGCAGCAGCGCCGCCAGCAAAAGCAGCGCCAGCAATCGTTTTTTCATGTGTCCTCCTTCTGCCGCCGGACTTCCTCCAGCAGCGCCTGGCGCTGGTTGGGCAGCTGTTCCGCTACCACTTGGTCCAGCAGCCGGTTTAAGGTGCTGCCGATGTCCCGGCCTGTCAGGCCCAGCGCCTGCAAATCGTGGCCGTTTACCGCCAGGTCTTTCAGGCTCAGGCAGGCATCCTCCTGGGCGATTTCCTGCAATTTCTCCTGAATTTCATGGAAAATTGCCATATTCTCCGGGGTTACGGTGCCTTTGCCCCCCATATCCGCCGCTTGCAGCGCCAACATGGCCTGGACCTGGTCCCAGCCATGGCGGCGGATTTGGCGGCGCAGGGCGATTTTGTCCGGCTCCAGCCGGGTCATGTGTCCGGCAATCAGGGCCTCCACCTGGGTGCGCAGGGCGGTGGGGGCTTTCAGCCGCAGCAGCACCTGCTCTGCCAGCTCTGCGCCCACGGCGGCGTGGCCATGGAAGTGGCCCCGTCCGTTTTCATCCAGGGTAAAGGTGGGCACCTTGCCGATGTCGTGGAGCAGCGCCGCCCACCGCAGTGGCAGTTCCGGCGGTACAGCCTCCACCACATGGGCCACATGGGTGAACAAATCATAGGCGTGGTTGGGGTTGTGCTGGTCAAAGCCCAGCAGGGGCTTCAGCTCCGGGATGGCGGCGGCCAGAATGGGGCCGTAGGCCACCGTCCGCTGCCAGGTGAGCAGGGGCAGTAGCTTGCACAGCTCCTCGAATACCCGCTCCCGGGCCAGATTGTCCAGCAGCGGGGCCTGGGCGCACATGGCCTGCCAGGTATCGGGGTGGATGGTCAAATCATACCGGGCGGCAAACCGCAGCCCCCGGAGAATCCGCAGGGCATCCTCCCCGAAGCGCCGGGCCGGGTCTCCCACGGTGCGCAGCTGACGGCGGGATAGATCCTCCCGGCCGCCGAAGGGATCGGCAAAGCCCCGCCCAGGAGCGTAGGCCATGGCGTTGATGGTGAAGTCCCGGCGGGCCAGATCCTGGTCGATATCCGCAACGAACCGAACCCACTGGGGATGGCGGTTGTCAAGATAGTCGCCCTCAGAGCGGAAGGTGGTAATTTCAATCACACCCATGGGGGTGACCACCCCCACCGTGCCGTGCTTCACCCCGGCCAGTACCAGACGGTGCCCGGCAAAAATCTGCTGGATCTGCTCCGGCAGGGCGGCGGTACACAGGTCAAAGTCCTGGGCCTGCTGCCCAAGGCAGGCATCCCGCACGCAGCCCCCTACTGCATAGGCGGCAAAGCCCGCATTTTCCAGTGCGTTCAGGCACGCAAGAACCGGCTCAGGCAGATACATGGGACGCATCCTCGGGGGCTGGCGTTTGCATCTGCTGGGATTCCGGCTGGGGCACCGGCTCCAGAGCGCACAGGTTGGTGGCCATCCAAATGGCCCCGGTGAGGTAAACCAGCGGCTCCTCGGTGTGGGTCAGGTTGCTCAGGCACAGGTAAATGCCCATCAGCCCCCAGAACAGCATCGGCTTCCGCTTTCCGGCATCCACATCGAAGGCGGTCTGGTAATAGGAAAACAAAATCAGGCTGATGCTGGCCATCAGGGCGAACAGATAGTCTGTCAGCTGGGGGTCAGCGCTCCAGGTGCGGTACTGGTTCACCACGTGGAACACAAAGTACAGGCACAGGGTCATGTGGGTGAACAGGCAAGCCGGCCGGCCCAGATACCGGGCATACCCGGCCAGACCCAAATAAATGGGGGCTGCCAGCCCCAGCACCTGCCAGACCATGCCCAGCCAGCCGCCCACCTTGGCCTGCTCCAGCAGGGCTGTGGAGAAAATGCCCACCGCCAGGATGTAATGTCCCACAGCGGCCAGTCGAGACGGCTGAAAGTTGTCCTGAAATTGGTTGGAGCCGCCGGATTTTCCGGCCAGAATCAAGCTCAGCGCCAGTGCAATCAGGGTGCAGATCAAAAGACCCAGTACCAGCGGATGGGTGTAAAGAATCAGGCCCTTTTCATCCATGGCAGGGCCAAAGGTCCCCAGCCGCAGAGCGCCGCCCACGGCGCCCAGGCTCAGCACCACCGCCCAAAATACCGGGCGGCTGCGAAAAAGTTTCATAAAATTCCTCCCAGAGGTCCGTATTCCCGCAGAAGCGCAGACCTCTGGGGATTCCACTATTATAACAGTTGATTGTCCCAATTTCCACCCCTTTGCAAAAAAACTCTTTGTTTAGAATGTGCCCTTGTTTTGCTGGAAAAAGGGAAGTATAATATGATTATTCAGGAAATTGGAGGGAAATTATGCTGTTTCGTATTTTTGCGCTGGTAGCTGCGGCCGCTGCCGGGGCAACGGTGGCCTTTGGGCCGGCCACATTCTGGCTGCTGCCGGTGCTGTTTGTGGGGTATTTTTTGGCGCTGGTGGTGCTGGCGGTGGTGTTTCTTGGCATCATCTGCGCTCCTGTGAATTTGGACAAGCCCCAGGAGCAGGACAGCCCCTTTTACCGCCGGGTGATGTACGTGTTCATTGAGGCCATTATGAACGGTGCGCTGGTGCGCCTGCATACCCAGGGGCTGGAAAATACCCCGAAGGAGGGGCGCTTCCTGCTGGTGTGCAACCACCTGTTTATTGCAGACCCGGGGATTCTGCTCCATGCCTTCCGCAAGTCCCAGCTGGCATTTCTGACCAAGAAGGAGAATTACAAGCTGCCCATCATCCGCAAATTCATGCACAAGATCCTCTGCCAGCCCATGGACCGGGAAAATGACCGCCAGGCCCTGAAAACCATCCTCAAGTGCATCCAGATGGTGAAAAATGACCAGGTGTCCATCGGAGCCTTCCCGGAGGGCTACACTAGCCGGGACGGAATGGTCCATCCCTTCCGCCCCGGCGTATTCAAAATCGCCCAGAAAACCAACATCCCCATTGTCATCTGCACCATTCAGAACACCCGGCAGATTCTGCCGAATCTGAAAAAACTGCGCCATACGGATGTGCAGCTGCATCTGGTGGAGGTGCTGAAGCCGGAAACCTACCAGGGCATGACCACGGTGGCCCTGAGCGATCTGGTGTATGAGAAGATGATTGCCGATTTGGGCGAAGAATTCCGGTACCACCCCTGCTAAAATCTGCAAAAACCCTTGATTTACCGGGCATTTGCTTGTATAATAATCTTTCAATTGGAAATATCCAAACAATTTGGAGGACATACCATGAAAAATAGTGAAAAAACCTTAGACATGATTGTAAACCTCTGCAAAAACCGGGGCTTTGTCTATCCCGGCTCCGAGATTTACGGAGGCCTTGCCAACTCCTGGGACTACGGCCCTCTGGGTGTGGAGTTCAAGAACAACGTGAAAAAGGCTTGGCTGAAGAAATTCGTCCAGGAATCCGACTACAACGTGGGCCTGGATGCCGCCATTATCATGAACCCCACCACCTGGATCACCACCGGCCACGTGGGCTCTTTCTCTGATCCCCTGGTGGACTGCAAGGGCTGCGGCTCCCGGCAGCGGGCGGACCAGCTGATCTCCGCCAGCGAAAGCGGCAAGCAGGTCAACGTGGATGCCATGGACTTTGCCGAGATGGACCAGTACATCGCCGAGCACGAGGATGTGGTCTGCCCCAACTGCGGCAAGCACCACTTCACCGCCATCCGCAAGTTCAACCTGATGTTCAAGACCCAGATCGGCGTTACCGAGGATTCCTCCTCCACCGCCTATCTGCGGCCGGAGACTGCCCAGGGCATCTTCGTCAACTTCGCCAACATCCAGCGCACCACCCGCAAGAAGCTGCCCTTTGGCGTTTGCCAGGTGGGCAAGGCGTTCCGCAACGAGATCACCCCCGGCAACTTCACCTTCCGCACCCGGGAATTTGAGCAGATGGAGTGCGAATTCTTCTGCCAGCCCGGCACCGACCTGGAGTGGTTCGCCTACTGGAAGGACTTCTGCAAGAACTGGCTGATTTCCCTGGGCATTCCCGAGGATGCCCTGCGGCTGCGGGACCATGACCCGGCAGAGCTGGCCTTCTACTCCCGTGCCACCACCGACATCGAGTACCAGTTCCCCTTCGGCAACGGCTGGGGCGAGCTGTGGGGCATTGCCGACCGCACCGACTACGACCTGGGCCGCCATCAGGAGGCCTCCGGCAAGAGCCTGGACTACTTCGACCAGGAGCGCAACGAGCACTACATCCCCTATGTCATTGAGCCTAGCCTGGGCTGCGACCGGGTGGCGCTGGCCTTCCTGTGCCAGGCCTACGACGAGGAGCAGGTGGGCGTGGACAAGAAGGGCAACCCCGACATCCGCACCGTTCTGCGGCTGCACCCCTATCTGGCTCCCTTCAAGGCAGCGGTGCTGCCCCTGTCCAAGAAGCTCAGCCCCAAGGCCGAGGAAATTTACAAAATGCTGAAGAAGGACTTCATGGTGGACTTCGACGATGCCGGTTCCATCGGCAAGCGTTACCGCCGGGAGGACGAAATCGGCACGCCTCTGTGCATCACCGTGGACTTCCAGACCGTGGGCGACGAGAATACTCCCGCCGATGACTGCGTCACCGTCCGGGACCGGGATACCATGGAGCAGGTTCGTATTCCCATCAGCCAGCTGAAGGAATACATTGCCAAGAAGTGCGAATTCTAACGGTAAGTAAAATGAAGAATGCCTGGTGCACCATGGTGTGCGCCAGGCATTTTTGTATGCGGCTATTTGGGAATGGTGATGGTAAAGACAATCTGCTGCTCAGTTTCCCGGCGCTCGGACACGGCGGGAATGCCGCAGCGCTGGATTTTTTGCAGGCTTTGGGTGAGGCTGTTGAGAAACGCCCCCACATTGGCCCGCTGGGCGGCGGCTGGCCGCTGGGACAGAAGAGTGTCCAAATATCGTTCCGTCTGGGCGACGCTCATGTGCTGCCGGGCGATTTGGGCTATGGCGGCCAGCTTTTCTTCTTCGCCCTCCAGCCGCAGCAGGGCACGGCCGTGGCGCTCGGTAAGGCCGGCTTCCCGCAGGGCCTCCAGCACTGGCGGGGAGTGGCGCAGCAGCCGCAGCTTGTTGGCGATGGCGCTTTGGCTCAGCCCCAGCACCCGGGCGGCCTGCTCCTGGCTCATGTCCCAGTGCTCCACCAGTTGGGCGATGCCCTGGGCCTGCTCGATAAAGTCCAGATCCCGGCGCTGCAAGTTCTCCACCAGGGCCGCCATGCCGGATTCCCGGTCGTCCATGCGCATGACGATGCAGGGAATGTCCGTTACCCCGGCCTGCTGGGCGGCCCGCAGCCGCCGCTCTCCGGCAATCAGCTGGTAATGCTCCCCCTGCCGCCGGACGGACAGGGGCTGCAAAATGCCATGGCGGCGGATGGATTGGGCCAGCTCGTCCAGCCCCTGGGGATCAAAAACTTTCCTGGGCTGGGCAGGATTGGGCACGATGGCCTGGGGCGGCAGAAAAACCACCCGTCCCGTCTCCATGTAGGTTTTCAGCTTCTGGCATTGCATTGCCCGTCCTCCCTTGTACTTGGTAAGGGTATTGTACGGGCTTTCCCCAGGAAAAAACGGCGAAAGAGCAAGGGCAAACTGGGAAATGATACGACAGGATGCGCAGCGGCAGGGGATGGCATGGGACGGAACCATTAAAATTTGTGTATATTATGACTTTTTTCACATTTTTCTCTTTACAATCCCGCTTCGTTCGTGTATAGTAAGCGAGAACAGAGTAGGAGACCCTGCGTTAAGTGCCACTGGGACGGGGAGTTGCCCGGAGGACGAAGGAACGTATTCCACGATGGGGTCACCGCACCCGCTGTTGCATATGGGAAACCCTCCTTTATGTAGCAACGATACTCGGTCGGGCGAATGGTCGGCTGTGCATGTGCTGCCCTTCCCCTCGGGTGTTCCCGGAACAAAGCTCCCTGGCGCTGTATGCGTCGGGGCATTTTTTGTATCCGAACCGATGGGGCAGTGTTTGGATTTCCAGCCATCGCTGCATTTTAAGGAGGAATTTTTCATGGCAAAAATTCAAAAGAAACCGACGCTGTACAAAACCCCTTTCACCAAAGCTTACTGGCGGGATGCCGCCCTGGAGCTGAAGGACACCCGGGTGCTGGTGTTTGCCGCCCTGATGATTGCCCTGCGTGTGGCACTGAAGGGCCTTTACATCCCTCTGGGGCCGACACTGCGGATTAACTCTGCATTTTTCATCAATGCCCTGGGCGCAATGGTATTTGGCCCGGTGGTGGCAGGCCTGGCGGCGATTGTTTCCGATTTCCTGGGCTATATTCTCTGGCCCCAGGTTGGTCCTTACTTCCCACCCTATATTCTGATTGAAATTTCGGGCTCCATGATTTTTGCCCTGTTCCTGTACCGGGCAAAGGTGACCCCCACCCGGGTGATTCTCAGCCGGTTCTGCATTGATTTCTTTGTGAACATCGTGCTCAATGCCCCCATCACCTATTTCTTCTACAAGATGGTGCTGGGAAAGTCCTATATGATGTTCCAGATTCCTCATATTGTGAAGAATCTGGCCATGTTCCCCATTGAGTCGGTGCTGCTGACCCTGTTCCTGTCGGCCATGATTCCCATTACCAACCGGATGCGGCTGACTTATCCGTGCAGCACCGGGCCGGATGCCGGGAAGCTGCGCTTTAACAAGAAGCAGATTGCCCTGCTGTCGGTGCTGTTCGTCATCGGCGTGGGATGTGTGTTCGGCTATCTGAATTACTACTATGCCACCACCTCTCTGTCCGCTAACTACACTGCGCAGGAGCGGTATGAAGCCAACACGACCATGACCGGCGTGGTGGTGGACCAGTGCAATGAGTTTGACGATGCCACCTTGGTCACCACGGTGGAAAGCGCCTACAAGAAATTTATGGGCAAAACCACCACCTACAATGTGGCGCTGTACGTGGTAGATGAAGCCACCCTGGAGGGATATGAGAAAGATTTGGAAACCATTCGTGGGCTGTCCAAATCCAAGGCCAAGGCCGTGGCGGAGGACGGGGTTATGACCCGCAGTGCCGAGGTTGTGGCCGTCCTGGACAACAAAACTGGGGAAGTCGTGTCGTTCCAACTGACGGAAAACTAAAAAAATCGGGCTGTCTCACCAAGAGATGGCCCGGTTTTTTCGTGGGAAATTGTGGCTTTGAGGTGGGAACGCACGCCACCCTTGGCTCTCCCAAAGGGAGAGCCAAGTTGGGTGCAGTGGAACTCGGTGGGTGCAGTGGTAAACTCACATGGGCGGCGGGGGCGTGCCCCCGCCCTACGAAGAGTACGTCCCTTTTACTCAAACTATTGAGCTGTAACGAACCGGGTGACACCCAAAGGTGGTGGTTTACCACCAGGGTATCAGGCTCGCATTGACAGCGGCGGCACGCCGCCCGGGTGACACCCAGAGGTGGTGAGGGTATCAGGCTCGCATTGACAGCGGCGGCACGCCGCCGCTTGACAAGGGGGGCGGGGGATTTTATAATGGGGGTATCAAAGCTGCAAAAAGGAGCGATTTGTATGAGACGTGTTTTAGTTCGGGCGGATGATTTGGGATATTGCGAGGCCGTTAACTATGGCATTGCCAAGTCCGTCCACGAGGGCATTATCCGCAGCGTGGGCTTGATGCCCAGCATGGATGCGGCAGCCCATGGTGTGGAACTGCTGAAAGGAACGCCGGTGTGCTGTGGCCAGCATACCAACATCTGCGAGGGCCGCCCCCTGACGGACCCGGCGAAAATTCCCAGCCTGGTGCAGGAAAACGGCCTGTTTAAGAACAAGATGGACTACCGTCAGGCCAAGGAAGATTTCGTGGTGCTGGAGGAAGTCCTGCTGGAAATCGAGGCCCAGTACCAGCGCTTTGTGGAGCTGGTGGGGGACAAGCCCCATTACCTGGAGGCTCACGCCGTGCCCAGCGCCAACCTGTTTCGGGGCTTGGAAATCGTGGCCCAGCGCCACGGCCTGCACTACCTGGGCATGGACCCCAGAGGCGGCAGCGTGCGCTTCCGCAATAGCCAGCTGTATGTGAGCATGGACAGCATGAAGCCGGATTATGACCCCTTTGAGAGCTTGAAAGAGGCAGCCCTGCGGGATGTGGGGGAGGACGGCTGCGTGATGATGGTGTGCCATCCCGGCTATGTGGATGAATACGTGTACCAGACCTCCTACCTGACCCGGCAGCGGGCTATGGAGGTGGCCATGTGCACCGCCCCGGAGACCAAGGCTTGGCTGGAAGAAAACCAGGTGCAGCTGGTGACCTATGACGACCTGTAATACGGCGTTTTATGGAATGTTATACCGCAAAAACCGCCGTACTTTTCCCATAGCCCGGTGATAGGTCCGGCAGGCGGTGCTTTTGTTGATGCCCTGCTCCCGGGCCAGCTGGGCCAGGGTCTTGCCGTGAATCCAGTGGCCCAGCAGTGTCTCCCGCTCTTTTTCGGTCAGCTCGGCCTGAATCACTTGGTTCAGCCGCTGCTGGAGCACCTGGGGCGGCAGCCTGGGACCGCTATAGGGTGTATTTCTCATTGCGCCGGTACCCCCTTTCGTAGTAGTGGGCGGTGAGCTCGGCCAGCTCGTTCATTTGGGTGAGCATTGGCGTCAGCTCCTGAATGCGGCGCTTGAGGTGGAAGATTTCCTCCGGATCCTGGGCCTGGGCCAGCTGGCGGCGCAGCTGGCTTAGGCGCTGACGAAGGGGCACCGCCGCCGCTTCGTAATCCTTGCTCAGTTCTGCCAGTGTCATAGGCCCCTCCGTTCACAGCGCAGGCAGTGCAGGCCTGGGGCGTAGCATTCGCAGCCGCATTGCTCGCAGAAGCATTGAGGCTGCTGAGCCTGGGGGTCATAAAATAGAGAATAGGGAAATTCCAGATACATTTGGATACCGCCTTTCTGTATAAGTGATGGCCCTATGATAGCCCATATTTTTTAGAAGCGCTGTCGGACGCCGTCCGACAAAATCTGCCGCCCAGGTTTGCTATACTGTCAATATCGGCCGCCGGAAAAACCGGCGGGGAAGGATGGAACATGGACCAAGACGAGAAATTTATGGAAGAAGCCCTGAAGCTTGCCCAGGAGGCATTCGATGCCGGAGAGGTGCCCGTTGGCTGCGTGATTGTCCGCCAGGGAGAGATTGTAGGCCGGGGCCGCAACCGCCGGGAAGGGGACAAGTCCGCCCTGGCCCATGCGGAAATCGAGGCCATTGCCCAGAGCTGTGAGAACCTGGGGGGCTGGAGATTGTGGGAATGTACCCTGTATGTGACCTTAGAACCCTGTCCCATGTGCGCCGGAGCCATTGTCAATGCCCGGATTCCCAGGGTGGTCTATGGCGCTTCGGATGCCAAGTGCGGGGCGGTTTCCTCGGTGTGCAGTCTGTTCACCATGGACTTTAACCACCATCCGCAAGTGACGGCAGGGGTGCTGGAGGAGCCGTGCGCCCAGCTGCTGCGGTCGTTTTTTCAGCAGCTGCGCATCCAGCTTCGCGGCCGTCCCAAGTGGCGGCCACGGCCCAAGGAACAAAACGCACAATTGCCGTAGGTTTTGTCGAAAAACCGGTATAAAAAAGTTTGCAAAAAAGAAGATACAAGGTCAGAAAGAAGCCCATGGGCTTATGGCCTTGTATCTTTTTTCGCTTTTTGGGGAAGGAGAGGGGCAGTAGGTGGATATCAGGAGCAGAAGCTGGCGGGTGGGGCTGACGGCTCTGGCTTGGGCGGCAGTGCTGCGGCTGTTTGCTTCGGGTGTGCCGGAGCGGGCGGCCCGGTGGTTATTCCAAGGGGAGGGCCAGGCCTTTTTGATTTACCTGGAAACCGGGCGGGATGTGCGCCAGGTCCAGCCGGAAGAACCGGCCCCGGTGCTGGAATACCGCCCGGCATTTGCAGAGTCGCCCCCGCCGTGGATGCCGATGCCGGTATTTTCCCGAGAGGAGCTGGGGGCGGTACAGATTTCGGCCCGAAAGGAGCCGCATCTGGCTGCACTGCTGGAACAGCCGTTGAAGTGGAATCTGCGGGGGGAACAGCCCACGGTGCTGATTCTCCACACCCACGGTACGGAGAGCTATACCGCTGGGGACGAGCCTTACGAGGCCTCCGCCGCCTGGCGGACTTTGGATGAAGGGCACAATATGCTTTCCATCGGGGCGGAGGTGGCGAGACTGCTGAATCAGGCGGGAATTCCCACCATTCAGGACCGGCAGCTCCATGACCATCCCTCCTACAATGGCTCTTATGTGGATGCCCGGAAGGCGATTCAGGACTATTTGGCCCAGTATCCCAGCATTCAGCTGGTGCTGGATCTGCACCGGGATGCTGCCGGCGGGGCCGGGGGGCAGCTGCGGACACTGGCCCAGGTGGAGGGACAGGAGGCGGCCCAGCTGATGGTGGTGCTGGGGGCCAATCACGAGGGCTACCAGGAAAATCTGAGCCTGGGGCTAAAATTGCAGGCCCAGCTGGAGCGGCAGTGCCCCGGCATTACCCGTCCTACCCAGCTGCGCGGAAGCCGCTTTAATCAGGACTTGTGTCCCGGCGGCCTGCTGATTGAAGTGGGGGCGGCGGGAAATACCCGGGCAGAGGCGCTGCTGGCGGCGCAGCAGCTGGCCAAGGCCGTGTCGGCTTTGGCCTTGGGCACGGAGGAAGCTTAGGAAATGCACCTGCCGGTTTTTCACGAAAATTTAAGAAAAAAGGGGGAGACAACCGGGGAGAATTGTGTTATACTATTACAATGGTATGGTGTGGACGTTCTCGTGCAGCACACCTCCCGGCAAATGCGCAGGGGATACCACTTTGTAATTGAGGGAGGCGTTTCCTTTGAAATATTGGTTCGGCTATCTGACTGCGGGTATTCTGGGCGGCATTGCCTGGGTGCTGATGCAGTTTGGAGAGCGATTTTCAACGCTGGTGGATATGGTTTACCCCTATGTGGGACGGACGTTCCAGGGGTATTTGGCCCAGTGGACGGGGGCTGTGGACTTCCCGGTTTGGCAGCTGCTGGCGGTGGTGCTGGGCGTGCTGATTTTGGCCACCTTCGTGCTGATGGTGGTGCTGAAATGGAACCCGATTCAGTGGTTCGGCTGGGTGTGTGCGGTTGGTACAGGCGTGTTTTTGCTGCATACGCTGTGCTGGGGCCTCAATTATTATGCCGGCGATCTGGCGGACGATATGCGCCTGGAAGTGGCTGGGTATAATCTGGAAGAACTGACCGAAGCCACGGAATACTATCGGGATAAGGCCAATGCTTTGGCGGCGAAGGCCAGCCGGGATGGCCAGGGCAATGTGGATTTTGCGGATTTTGATACCTTGGCCCAAATGGCTGGGGACGGTTTTCACAGCTTGACGTACGATTACCACTATCCCATTTTTGCCGGCTGCACCCTGCCGGTGAAGAAGCTGGGATGGGCAGATCTGTACAGCTCTGTGGGTATTACCGGCGTGACCGTAGGAATTACCGGCGAGGCGGCGGTAAATCCCCAGATTCCGGACGTGGCGCTGCCCTTTACCATGGCCCATGAGATGTCCCACCGGATGTGCATTGCCCCGGAGCGGGATGCTGATTTTGCGGCTTTTTTGGCCTGTTCGGTTCATCCGGATTCGCAGTTCCAGTATTCCGGCTACTTCATGGCCTTCCGCTACTGCTATAAGGCGCTGTCCTCGGTGAATGCCCAGTCTGCCCAGGCGGCAGCGGCCAAGGTGGCCCAGGGCATCAGCCAGCAGCTGGCGGCGGATATGAGTGCGTATGACAACTTTTTCGCATCTCGGCAGAACTGGGCAAAAACCAGAATTGCCAACCGGATCAACGATACGTTTTTGAAGCTCAGCGGTGACAAGGCCGGCGCATCCTCCGATGGCCAGGTCTGTGACCTGCTGGTGAACTGGCACATCCAGACGGTGGTGCTGCCCTCCATTACGGTGGAGGACTCCCCCTTTGACCCCTACGACGAGAGCCAGGTGGATTTGAGCGGCATTGTCAATGCCAGGTGAATAGTATGATGAAAGAGACATTGGAAGAAGGCCTGCCCCAGCTGGGGCTGGAGCTGCCGCCGGAGCGGGTAGAGGCGCTGTGCGCCTTCGGCCGTGCGGTGGTGCAGCAAAATGAGGTGATGAACCTTACCGCCATTACGGAGGACCGCCAGGTGGCGAAGCTGCACCTGCTGGACAGCCTGACGGTGCTGGCGTGTGCAGATTTGAAGGGCAAGCGGCTGATTGATGTGGGCTGTGGAGCGGGATTTCCCGGCGTGCCTCTGGCCATTGCCTGCCCGGAAGCGGATGTAACGCTGCTGGACAGCTTGGGCAAGCGGATGAAGTGGCTGGAGAGCGTGCTGCCCCAGCTTTCCGTCCAGGCCCAGTGCATCACGGCCCGGGCGGAGGAGGCAGTGGCCCAGCGCCGGGAGCAGTATGACTATGCCACATCCCGGGCCGTGGCCCGGCTGAACATTCTGCTGGAACTGACCGCTCCTTACGTGAAGGTAGGCGGTGCGGTGCTGGCCATGAAGGGCGCAGCCGCCCGGGAGGAGCTGGCCGAGTGCAAAAACGCCATCCGCCAGCTGGGCCTGAAATTGGAGGAAGTCAAGGAATTTCCCATCGACGGCACCGCCCACGCCGTCATCATCCTGCGAAAAATCGCCCCCACCCCCAAGCAATACCCCCGCCGCTACGCCAAAATCAAGCAATCCCCCCTGTAAGAAAAGCCCCCGTCCACATGGACGGGGGCTTCGCCATAGAAAAGAACAGGCCCCACCGAAACGGCAGGGCCTGTTGTATGCTTGGCAATACGGGGAGTTAACCTTCCTTGATGGCAGCCTGAGCAGCAGCCAGACGGGCGATGGGGACACGGAAGGGGGAGCAGGAGACGTAGTCCAGGCCAATTTTGTGGCAGAATTCTACGCTCATGGGGTCGCCGCCGTGTTCGCCGCAGATGCCGGTGTGCATGTTGGGACGGACGGACTTGCCCTTGGTGACGGCCATTTCCATCAACGCACCCACGCCCACCTGATCCAGCTTGGCGAAGGGGTCATTCTCGAAAATCTTGGCGGTGTAGTAGGAATCCAGGAACTTGCCTGCATCGTCACGGCTGAAGCCGAAGGTCATCTGGGTCAGATCGTTGGTGCCGAAGCAGAAGAACTCAGCCTCCTTGGCGATGGCATCGGCGGTGAGGCAGGCCCGGGGAATCTCAATCATGGTGCCCACTTCATACTTCAGCTGGATGCCGGCGGCGGCGATCTCCTCGTCGGCGGCCTTCACCACCACGTCCTTGACGTACTTCAGCTCCTTGACGTCGCCGGTGAGGGGAATCATAATCTCCGGCACCAGGTTCCAGTCGGAGTGGCGGCCCTGAACAGCCAGAGCGGCCCGAATCACGGCACGGGTCTGCATGGCGGCAATCTCCGGGTAGGTGACGGCCAGGCGGCAGCCACGGTGGCCCATCATGGGGTTGAACTCATGCAGGGAGGCGATGATGTCCTTGATGTGCTGCACGGTTTTGCCGTGGGCGGCGGCCAGAGCGGCGATTTCTTCCTCGGTGTTGGGCACGAACTCGTGCAGCGGGGGATCCAGGAAGCGGATGGTGACGGGGTAGCTCTCCATGGCCTCGTACAGGGCCTCGAAGTCCGCCTGCTGCATGGGCAGCAGCTTGTTCAGGGCCTGCTCCCGCTCCTCCAAGGTGTCGGCGCAAATCATCTCCCGGAAGGTGGCGATACGGCCTTCCTCAAAGAACATGTGCTCCGTCCGGCACAGGCCGATGCCCTCAGCGCCCAGGGAACGGGCCTTGATGGCATCCCGGGGGGTGTCGGCATTGGTGCGCACCCGCAGGCGGCGGTACTTGTCCGCCCAGCCCATGATGCGGCCGAATTCGCCGGCGATTTCCGCATCCACCGTGGGAATTTGACCGGCGTAGATGCAGCCGGTGGAACCGTCCAGGCTCAGCCAGTCACCCTCCTGATAGGTCTTGCCAGAGAGGGTGAAGCGCTTGTTTTCTTCGTCCATGGTAATTTCGGTGCAGCCGGAGACACAGCACCGGCCCATGCCCCGGGCCACCACAGCGGCGTGAGAGGTCATGCCGCCCCGAACGGTGAGAATGCCCTGGGCTGCCATCATGCCCTCGATGTCCTCGGGAGAGGTTTCCAGACGGACCAGAACCACCTTCTCGCCCCGCTCGGCCCAAGCCTTGGCATCCTCGGCGGTAAAGACGATTTTGCCGCAGGCGGCTCCAGGAGAGGCGGCCAGGGCACGGCCCACCGGCTGGGCATTTTTCAGAGCCTTGGCATCAAACTGGGGATGCAGCAGGGTGTCCAGAGTCCGAGGCTCGATCATAGCCACGGCCTGCTTTTCGTCGATCATGCCCTCATCCACCAGGTCACAGGCGATTTTCAGAGCGGCAGGGGCAGTACGCTTGCCGTTACGGGTCTGGAGCATGTAGAGCTTGCCGTTTTCCACGGTGAACTCCATGTCCTGCATATCGTGGTAGTGATTTTCCAGAATCTGGCAAACGCTGGTAAACTGGGCGAAAGCTTGGGGGAACTTCTCTGCCATTTCGGAGATGGGCATGGGGGTGCGGACACCGGCCACCACGTCTTCGCCCTGAGCGTTGGTCAGGAACTCGCCGAACAGCTTCTTCTCGCCGGTGGCGGGGTTGCGGGTAAAGGCCACGCCGGTGCCGCAGTCGTCGCCCATGTTGCCGAAGGCCATGGACTGGACGTTGACAGCAGTGCCCCAGGAGTAGGGGATGTCGTTCTCCCGGCGGTAGATGTTGGCACGGGGGTTATCCCAGGAGCGGAACACCGCCTGGATGGCGCCCATGAGCTGTTCCTTGGGGTCGGAGGGGAAGTCCACGCCCAGCTTGGCCTTGTATTCGTCTTTGAACAGACCTGCCAGCTCCTTCAGGTCCTGAGCATCCAGCTCCACGTCCTGGGTGACACCCTTGCGCTCCTTCATCTGGTCGATGAGGGCCTCGAAATACTTCTTGCCCACTTCCATGACCACATCGGAGTACATCTGAATAAACCGGCGGTAGCAGTCCCAGGCCCATCGGGGGTTGCCGGACTTGGTGGCCATAACGCCCACCACGTCCTCGTTCAGGCCCAGGTTCAAAATGGTGTCCATCATGCCGGGCATGGAGGCCCGGGCGCCGGAGCGGACGGAGACCAGCAGAGGATTCTCCAGATCACCAAACTTCTTGCCGGTGATTTCCTCCAGCTTGTCCACATACTCCATAATTTGGGCCTGGATTTCACTGCTGATGGTCCGGCCGTCTTCGTAATATTTCGTGCAGGCTTCCGTAGAAATAGTAAAGCCCTGGGGGACAGGTAGACCGATGTTGGTCATTTCGGCCAAATTGGCCCCTTTGCCGCCCAGAAGCTCCCGCATTTTTCCATTACCTTCCGTAAACAGGTAGACATATTTATGAGACATCTCTCATACCCCTTTCCGTGTTCCGATTTCGATTTTTTTGTTATCCTTTTCAATTATCTCTGCAACGCTTACATACTGTATCACACAGCGGAGAAAAAAGCAAATCATTTTCTGCTGCCCTGGGATTTTTCACCGTTTTGTCCAAAAAGGCGCGCCGTAATTCGTGACAAAATACCTGCCATTTCTTCATCCGAGCGGGAATAGCCCTCGTTGTGCCACTGCATGAGCAGCGCCGTGAAGCCGCTGAGACCGAACAGAAGTTCCTCTTTGCTGCCGGGATGGGCCAGCAGGTGGTTTTCCTCCCGCAGCAGGTGCAGGCAGGTTTGGCGCACCAGCAAATCCCCCAGGCCATTCTCTGCCAGCAGCTGCATCATGTCGGCCCAGTGCCGCCAGGACTGGACACAGCGCAGAATATCGGGATAGAGATCCGCTGCCGAGCCGGAGGACAGGGCCGGTATGCAGGTGTCCATCACCATTTGCTCCAGAATGAATTCCAGGCAGGCTTCCTTGTTTTCAAAATGCCGATAAAATGCCGTGCGGGAAATCCCGACATCCTGGCACAGACTGCTGACGGTGATTTGCCGGTAGGGGCGCTGGGTCATTTGCTGAAT
This sequence comes from uncultured Oscillospiraceae bacterium, assembly GCA_963560135.1. Lineage (GTDB taxonomy): Bacteria > Bacillota > Clostridia > Oscillospirales > Oscillospiraceae > Faecousia. Next base: position 16,868 of record CAUWNA010000072.1, read on the forward strand.
CAAGCAGCGGGCGATTTTCCACTGCCGGCGGTATGCTTCTTCGGAAGCGCAGTAGGTTTTGGTCATAAGAGCCTCCCAATAGGTGGGGTTTGGTTGGAATAAAACCCAATTTCTGGAAAATTTTGCGAAATAGAATATAATCATTATACCCTGAATCCGGGGTAAAGTCAACGGCCATATATGCACTATGCACAAAAAATAAGGCAAACAATTTGGCCCAATGCGTGACAGATTTTGAAGTTTGTAACGTTGATAATATCTTGCTCATATTTTATAATAAGGGGGTGTGGTGCAGACGAATATGCACCGAACCCAGAGCAGGCTGCCTGCCGCCTGGGAAATATAAGGAGGAGAAAGAAATGGCAAAAGAAGTCCGCTTGGACGAACACGGCTACCGTAAATTCGGTGTCCGAGACAAAATCGCCTATGCAGCCGGTGACTTTGGCTGCAACATGAGCTTCGCCCTGAAGGGCACCCTCACTGTTTTCTGGACCCAGTACATGGGCATCAGCGAGGCCGGTATGGCCATGCTGCTGGTGCTGGTGCAGGTCTGGGATGCCATCAACGACCCTGTGATTGGTTCGATGGTGGATGCGGATAAGCATCACTACAAGCGCAACAAGTTCCTGCAGTATATTTGGGTTGGTTCCATCGGCTTGCTGGTGGCAGGCGCCCTATGTTTCGTTCCCTGGAAATCGGCACCCTATCTGGTAAAGAACATTCTGTTCGTAGCTGGCTATGTGATTTGGGATGCCTTCTACACCATTGCCAATGTGCCCTATGGCTCCCTGCTGAGCCTGATTACCAAGGACCCTGTGGAGCGCGCAGAGCTTTCCTCCTTCCGGTCCATCGGCTCTACTGTGGGTTCCATGCTGCCCATGGTGCTGCTGCCCATGCTGATTTATGATGCCAGCAACACCCTGCGGGGCGAGCGCATCTTCCTCATCGCTCTGGTGATGGGCGTTCTGGGCCTGATTTCCTTCCAGTTCATGATCCGCAACACCGTGGTCCGTGTGGACAGCGATGTGAAGTGCAACGAGGAAGAGGCTCCCAAGTTCAATGTGTTCAAGGCTATGGGCAACTTCCTGCGTAACCGGGCTGCCGTGGGTGCTACCCTCTCTCCTGTGGGTACCTTCCTGGGTATGGCCGGTGCCGGTGTGGCTGCTACCGTTATGTTCCAGGCATACTTCCAGAATGCCCGGATCTCCGGCCTGATTCAGATGTTCTCCATGGTGGGCATGCTGATTTTCCTGCCGCTGGTGAAGCCCATTGTGAAGAAGTTCGGCAAGAAGGAAGCCTGCACCGTGGGCGCTCTGATCAGCGTTGGTGCTTACGTGCTGATGCTGGTGCTGCCCATTACTCCGGATGGCAAGGGCTTGGCTCTGTTCGTTATGTGTCAGATCATCAACGCACTGGGCGCCGGTGTCGGCGGCTGCGTGTCCTGGTCTCTGATGGCAGATGCCATGGACTACGGCGAGTGGAAGTTCGGCGTTCGGGAGGAAGGCACCACCTATGCGCTGCATTCCTTCTTCCGGAAGTTGGCACAGGGCATCGGACCTTCTCTGGGCCTGATGGCTGCTACTTGGCTGGGCTACCGTGCTGCCCTTGGCCCCGAACAGCCCTTTGAAGTGGCTCTGAGAATGCGCTACCTGGTGGCCTGCATGTACCTGCTGTCTGCGGTGCTGCAGTTCGTGGGTCTGGGCCTGGTGTACAACCTGGACAAGAAGACCCTGGCAACCATCGAAGCCGATCTGGAAGCCCGGAAGCAGGCAAACGCCTAAGAATTACAAAGATATGCCCCAGCCATTTGGCTGGGGCATTCCAGACTGTCGAAAATCCCCCATGGGGCTTCTCGACAGTTTTTTTGCAGTCTGCTGCATGCACTCCTTGTGCGCCTGCGGCGCACAACTCGTACACTTGCAGCCTGAGAAGTATTTTCGTCCAGGTACACTGAAGTGCCCCCTGTCAAGTGGACAGTAGAAAAAACAAAATATTCGGTTATGTTC
>CAUWNA010000073.1:0-17871 GCA_963560135.1 uncultured Oscillospiraceae bacterium
ATGGATTTGACTTTATTCGCCGCTACGGCGGCGAACTCTGCGAGGCACTTTTTTGCGCCTATTTGGTTGGTTTTGCTGCATTTTGGGCTTTTTCCTGCCGGGATACATATTTTTCCCGGCGCTGGCAATACTACCCTCAGAAAAGGCGGTGGGAGGATGGAGACGTTTTTCTGCCCGACAAAGCTGTTCTGCGGAAGCGGGGCGATGTCGGCATTGGGAAGGTTGGAATGTCAGCGGCTGTTTCTGGTGACAGAGCCGCTCCTGACGGAAAACGGCACGGCCCAGCGGGTGGTGCAGGCCACCAAGTGTTCGGCGGTGGAAGTATTCGACCAGGTGGGGACTGTTCCTGCGGTGGAAGTGGCGGCCCAGGGGGCGGCCCGGCTGCGGGCGTATCGCCCGGATTTGGTGGCGGTGCTGGGAAAGGGCAGCACCCTGGACTGCGGCAAGGCCATGTCCTATTTTGCCAGGGGCGGCCACACCCTGGCAGCGCTGCCCACCACCTCCGGCTCTGGTGGGGAGGTGACGGATTTTGTGTGGCTGACCCATGGACACCAATGGCAGCGGCTGTCTGACCCGAGGCTGCGGCCGGATGTGGCGATTTTAGACAGCGATTTGCTGGAACAAATGCCGAAGCAGGTGATTGCGGAGGCTGGCTTTGAAGTGCTGGCGCATGCTGTGGAAGGCTATGTAGCCCGGCGTGGCGGAGCTATAACGGCCCTGCTGGCCCGGGAGGCCTTCGGCAGCGCCTATGCAGCCTTACCGGCCTCATACGCAGGAAACACCGGCGTGCGGCTGAAAATCCACCTGGCGGCCTCCCTGGCGGGCATGGCAGCTGCCCAGGCCGGTATGGGCTTGGGGCATGCTATGGCCCAGAGCCTTGGCAGAATGTTCCATGTGCCCCATGGGCAGCTCCATGCCATTTTGCTCCCGGCGGTGGTGGGCTGCAACGCCCATGTGGCGGGGCGGAACTATGGGGAGCTGGCCCGGGCGGCGGGACTGGGGGGCAGCACCGATGCTATGGCCCTGCGGAATTTGAAAAACGGCCTGGTGCGGCTGCGCCGGGAGCTGAACCTGCCCCAAACTCTGGCCCAAGCCGGGATAGACCCCCGCCGGGTGTGGCGCAATGCCGGAGAGCTGACCAGCCAGATTCTGGAAGATCCCAGCTGCCGGGACAACCCCATGCCGCCGGAGGACTTTCTGGTGCGGCGGATTTTGGAGGAGGTCACCGGCCATCTCTGAGAGCAGAAAGAATCCTGCACGGCAAATATTTTGGAGGGAACAATATGAACGTAGCAAATGTGATTGGTACCATTCGTGTAGACCGCAGAGCGGACTGCCTGGAGGGGCAGCGATTTCTGCTGGTGGATTGGGACGGACAGCGGATTGTGGCGGCAGACCTGGTGGGGGCAGAGGCCGGGGCGCAGGTGCTGCTGCTTACCGGCCCAGCGGCCCAGCGCTGCTGCATGGAGTCGTCCCTGGATGCGGCAGTGGTGGCGGTGGTGGAGCATGGCCCGGGTGCGCAGCGGGAAAAGACTTGACAAACCCAGCCTTCTGGGGCTATAATGTAACCAATATCGGCAAAAGCTGTGAAAAGAAGAGTACCCCGGAGGAAACGGTCAGAGAGCCCTGTCAGGTGAGAGTGGGCACGGTTGGGGCCGGGAGAACATGATCTTGGAGCTGGGCAGTGCCCCGGGTCGTCCCGTTATCGGCGTTTTTGAGGCGGATTTTTTCGGAAATCTGCGAATCAAGGTGGTACCGCGTCAATTTTTGTCGCCCTTGGGTTATCCAAGGGCGGCTTTTCATTTCTAGGAGGAAGAAGAAATGTGTCAATCCTGCAAGGGTAATTATTACATTACCACACCCATCTACTACCCCTCGGCCAAGCTGCACATCGGCCACACCTACTGCACCGTGGCTACCGATGCCATGGCCCGCTATAAGCGGCTTCAGGGCTACAACGTCAAGTTCCTCACGGGCACCGACGAGCATGGCCAGAAGATCGAGGACAAGGCCAAGGAGGCCGGTGTTACGCCTCAGCAGTTTGTGGACGAAATCGTGGAAGGCCCCGGCGGCGTGCTGGATCTGTGGAAGCTGATGAACATCTCCTACGACCGGTTCATCCGCACTACCGACGACTACCACGTGGCGGCCATCCAGAAGATTTTCAAGAAGATGTACGACAACGGCGACATCTACAAGGGCACCTACAAGGGCAAGTACTGCAAGCCCTGCGAGTCCTTCTGGACCGAGAGCCAGCTGGTGGACGGCAAGTGCCCCGACTGCGGCCGGGAAGTTCAGGATGCCCAGGAGGAGGCCTACTTCTTCCGCCTGAGCAAGTATGCTGACCGGGTCCGGGATCTGCTGGAAAATACCGATTTCCTGGAGCCTCGCAGCCGGGTCAACGAGATGGTGAACAACTTCATCAAGCCCGGTCTGGAGGATCTGTGTGTCTCCCGCACCAGCTTCACCTGGGGCGTGCCGGTGGATTTCGACCCGGGCCATGTGGTGTACGTGTGGATCGATGCCCTGTTCAACTACATGACCGCCCTGGGCTTTGAAAATGACAAGTATGACGACTTGAAGGACTTCTGGCCTGCGGATGTCCACTTTGTGGGCAAGGAGATCGTCCGCTTCCACTCCATCATCTGGCCCGCCATGCTGATGAGCCTGAACCTGCCCCTGCCCAAGAAGGTCTACGGCCACGGCTGGCTGCTGCTGGACGGCGGCAAGATGAGCAAGTCCAAGGGCAACGTGGTGGACCCCTATGTGCTGGCCCAGCGCTTCGGCGTGGATGCCCTGCGGTTCTTCCTGCTGCGGACCTTCCCCTTCGGCTCTGACGGCAACTTCTCCAACGAGCTGCTGATCAACACCATCAACGTGGATTTGGCCAATGACCTGGGCAACCTGGTGTCCCGTACTGTGGCCATGGCCCAGAAGTACTTCGGCGAGCATCTGCCGGAAAACCAGCTGGCAGACGAAGAAAAGGATGCCGAGCTGCTGGCACTGGTGACCTCCCTGCGGGACCGCTATGAGGCAGAGATGGAGAAGTACGCCTTCCAGAATGCTCTGTCCGAGGTGTTCAAGGTCATCTCCCGGGCCAACAAGTATATCGACGAGAATGCCCCCTGGGTGCTGGCCAAGTCTGAGGAGAACAAGCCCCGCCTGGCTCGGGTGCTGTATAACCTGCTGGAAACCGTGCGCATCTGCGCCGGTCTGCTCAGCCCCTTTATGCCTGCCACCGCTGAGGAGATCGCCCGCCGTCTGGACGGCGCCCGGATGGACTGGGACAGCCTGAACGCTTTCGGCATCCTGGCGGCAGACGTGGCCACGGTGGCCGGCCCCGCCCTGTTCCCCAGAATCGACATGGAGAAGGAGCTGGCGGCTCTGGAAGAGCTGAGCAAGCCTGCCCTTCCCCCCATTGAAATTGAGCCGTATGCCCAGGAGCAGGTGGATTTTGACACCTTCTGCAAGTCCGACTTCCGGGCGGTGAAGGTGAAGGCCTGCGCCAATGTGAAAAAGAGCGACAAGCTGCTCCAGTTCACCCTGGACGACGGCACCGGCACCGACCGGCAGATCCTCTCCGGCATTGCCAAGTTCTATAAGCCGGAGGACCTGGTGGGCAAGACCCTGGTGGCCATCACCAACCTGCCCCCCAGAAAGATGATGGGCCGAGAGAGCTGCGGCATGCTCCTGTCCGCCGTCCACACCGAGCAGGGCCAGGAAAAGCTGAACCTGGTCATGCTGGACGATGCCATCCCCGCCGGCGCAAAGCTGTGCTAATGGAAACATGATAAAAAATCCGACCTATGTGCAAAACATAGGCCGGATTTTTTTATATGAGGGGAAGGTTTTGGCCCCTCTCAGTCGGCTTCGCCGCCAGCTCTCCCAGAGGGAGAGCCAAGTGGGTGCGGAGGAGGTTGGTACGGCACGCTGCCATGCCGCCTTATTCCAGTTCAAAGGCGCCGGTGTAGAGCTGGTAGTAGGTGCCCTTTTGGGCGATGAGGTCGTCGTGGGTGCCCCGCTCGATGATGCGGCCGTGGTCCAGGACCATGATGCAGTCGGAGTTCATAATGGTGCTGAGCCGGTGGGCGATGACGAACACCGTTCGGCCCTTCATCAAAGCGTCCATGCCGTCCTGCACCAGTTTTTCCGTCCGGGTATCGATGGAGGAGGTGGCCTCGTCCAGAATCATCACCGGGGGGTCTGCCACGGCGGCCCTGGCGATGGCGATAAGCTGGCGCTGGCCCTGGGACAGGCGGCTGCCGTTGCCGGTGAGCATGGTGTCATAGCCCTGGGGCAGGCGGGTGATGAAATCGTGGGCGTTGGCCAGCTTGGCGGCGTGGATGCACTCATCGTCGGTGGCATCCAGCTTGCCATAGCGGATGTTGTCCATCACCGTGCCGGTGAACAGGTTGGTTTCCTGAAGCACCACACCCAAAGACCGGCGCAGGTCCGGCTTGTGGATTTTGTTGATGTTGATATTGTCGTAACGGATTTTGCCGTCGGCAATGTCATAGAAACGATTGAGCAGGTTGGTGATGGTGGTTTTACCGGCGCCGGTAGCACCAACAAAGGCGATTTTCTGGCCAGGCTTGGCGTATAGCGTCACATCGTGGAGCACCGTTTTCTCCGGCACGTAGCCAAAGTCCACGTTGAACATGGTGATGTCGCCTTTCAGCTCGGTATAGGTCACGGTGCCCTCGGCCTTGTGGGGATGCTTCCAAGCCCAGTGCCCAGTGCGATGGTCGCTCTCGGTAATGGTGCCGTCGGGGGCAATTTCGGCGTTGACCAGGGTGACATAGCCGTGGTCCTCCTCGGAAGGTTCGTCCATCAGGTCGAACACCCGCTCCGCACCGGCCAGGGCCATGACAATGGCGTTGATCTGGTTGCTCACCTGGGAAATGGGCTGGTTGAAGGACCGGGAGAGGATCAGGAAGGCAATCAGCTTGCCCAGGGTCAGCAGGGTGCCGCCGGAGTACACCGCCATCAGTCCGCCGACAATGGCGAGGATGGCGTACTGGATATAGCCTAAGTTGTTGTTCACCGGCCCCATCACATTGGAGTAGGCACCGGCCTGGAAGGCGTTGCGCCGGAGGGTGTCGTTCAGCTCGTCAAATTCCCGCTTGGCGGCATCTTCGTGGCAGAATACCTTCACCACCCGCTGGCCGTTGATCATCTCCTCCACATAGCCGTTGACGGCGCCCAGGGCGCTCTGTTGGCCGATGAAAAACCGGGCGGATTTTCCAGCCACGATTTTGGTCACCAGCACAATTACGGAGACGGTCAGCAGCAGCACCACCGTCAGGATGGGGGAGGTGAGCAGCATGGCTACAAACACCACCAGCAGCGTGACCACCGAGTGGATGCACTGGGGGATGGACTGGGAGATCATCTGGCGCAGGGTGTCGATGTCGCTGGTGTAGCGGCTCATCACATCGCCCACCGGGTGGGTGTCAAAATAGCGGATGGGCAATGTCTGCATGTGGGTGAACATCTCGTCCCGGATGGTTTTCTGGGTGCCCTGCTCCACCCGGACCATGAGGAAATTGTACAGGAACGAGGCAAGCATACCGATGAGGTAAATTAGGGCCATCATGGCGAGGAATTTCACCAGCGGGCCGTAGTCCGGCACAGCCTGGGATAGAAGCGGAGCGATATAGTCATCCACCAGCGTGCCCAGAGAGGAGGCACTGGCCGTCTGAGCCACGGCGCTGAGGATGATGCAGATCACCACGGCGATGAGGGATTTTTTATAGGCGCCCAAATAGCCGAGCAGCCGGGCAATCGTCTTTTTGGGATTCTTTGCTTTGCGGCCGTCGCCGCGCATTTTAACCGGGGGCATTTATTCCATGGCTCCTTTCTGCTGGGAGTAGTAAACTTCCTGATAGATGGGGGAGCTGGCCAGCAGCTCCTGGTGGGTGCCCATGGCGCTGATGGCGCCGCCATCCAGCACCACGATCAGGTCCGCATCCTGAATGGAGGAAATCCGCTGGGCGATGATCAGCTTGGTGGTGCCGGGAATTTCCTCCCGGAAGGCTTTGCGGATGCGGGCATCGGTGGCGGTATCCACGGCGGAGGTGGAGTCGTCCAGAATGAGAATCTTCGGTTTTTTCAGCAGGGCACGGGCAATGCACAGCCGCTGCTTCTGACCGCCGGAGACATTGGTGCCGCCCTGCTCGATGTGGGTATCATAGCCATCGGGGAAGCCCTGGATAAATTCATCGGCGCAGGCCAGCTGACAGGCATGAATCAGCTCCTGGTCGGTGGCATCGGGATTGCCCCAGCGGAGATTTTCCTTGATGGTGCCGCTGAACAGCACGTTCTTTTGCAGCACCATGGCTACGCTGTCTCGCAGCACCTCCAGGTCATACTGCCGCACGTCCACGCCGCCCACCTTCAGGCTGCCTTCGCTGACATCGTACAGCCGGGGAATCAGCTGCACCAGGGTGGACTTGGAGGAACCGGTGCTGCCCAGAATGCCCACGGTCATGCCGGAGGCGATGTGCAGATTCACCTGGTCCAGGGCGTTGCGCTGGGCGTTTTTGGAATAGCGGAAGCTGACGTTCTCGAAATCGATGGAGCCGTCGGCCACCTGGGTCACAGGCTGCTCCGGGTTGTGCAGCTCCGGCTGCTCGGTGAGAATTTCCGCCGTCCGGCGCAGAGGCGCACGGGTCATGGTGAGCATAACGAAGACCATGGACAGCATCATCAGCGAGCTGAGGATTTGGGTGGTGTAGGTGAACATGGAGGTCAGCTGTCCGGTGGTAAGGCCGGCGGCAGCGCTGTTGCCGGACTGGACCACCATCACTGCACCCAGGTAGGAAATCACCAGAATGCAGGTGTAAACCGCCAGCTGCATCAAGGGGTTATTGAAGGACATGGTCCGCTCGGCCTTGCAGAAATCCTGGTAGATCTGCTGGGACACCGTGGAGAACTTTTCCGTCTCCCGGGCCTCCCGGACGAAGGACTTCACCACCCGGATGCCGTGGAGGTTTTCCTGCACCACGTTGTTCAGCTGGTCATAGGTGCGGAACACCCGGTCGAAAATGGGGTAGACAATGCGAATCAGCAGATACAGCCCCAGTCCCAGCAGGGGCAGCACCACGCAGTACACCAGGCACAGCCGGGGGCTGATGGAATAGGCGTTGGTGGTGGCGAGAATCAGCATCATGGGGCAGCGGATGGCCATGCGGATCATCATCTGGAAGGCCATTTGGATATTGGCCACGTCAGAGGTCAGCCGGGTGACGATGCTGGAGGTGGAGAATTTGTCAATGCTGGAAAAATCGAAGGCCTGCACCTGGTAGAACATATCGTGGCGCAGATTTCGGGCGAAGCCGGTGGCGGCATGGGCGGCGAAGAAGGCTGAGGCCACGCCAAAGGCCAGGGACATCAGGGCGTAGGCCACCAGAATCAGGCCGTATTTGACCACGGCGGCCATATTTCCCTGCTGCACGCCCAAATCCACAATGTTGGCCAGCACCAGAGGAATCTGCACCTCCATGTAAACCTCGCCGATCATGGTGATGGGGCTGAGGATGGCCGACCATTTGTACTCCCGGATGCTCCGGGCGAGTTTGCGTATCATTCGTTGGGTTCCTCCTTGGTTTTGCTTGGGCAATCGCCCAGATTTTCAATGGCCCGCTGCAAGAGCGCGGCAAATTGGTCCTGTTCCTCCGGGGTGAAGCCCCGGACCAGCTGGGCCTCGTGCTGGTCGATCCGCCGGTGAATCTGGGCCTGGCAAGCAAGCCCCTTTTCCAGCAGATAAATGCGCTTACAGCGCCGATCCTCGGGGTCCGTGCGCAGCTGCAAGAATCCCTTTTGCTCCAGCCGGGACAGCAGCCCCGAGACAGTGGGGTGGCTCAGCTGAAAATCCTGCTCGATGTCCCGGGGGCAGGGCGGCTGGGGATGGTGGGCCACATAGCCCAGCACCCGCCCCTGGGAGGCGGTCAGACTCATTTTGTCCAGGGTATCGGTAATGGCCTGGTCGGTGCGCCAGTGGAGAATGCGAATCAGATGACCATAGTGAACGGACATACAATCACCTCCCATATAAATGTAGCAAGCTACCTAAAATTCTAGCACAGCCAGATTCTGCCTGCAAGGGGGTTCAAAAAAAGTTTACATTTTTTGGAAAGTATCATGCTCCAGAGGCGGCGCATACTACTTGGGAGGTGAAAACCATGAAAGAGGACGAAAAGAAACCCCTTACCTGGGAGGCAGCCGACCCAAAGCCGCCGGTGATTCAGTCCGGGCCGATGAATGTGCGGCGGCACGGGTAAAATGGGCAAAAAAAGACCCAGGGCCGAAGAAAATCGGTCCTGGGGTGCTTTTTGGAAGTTAGCCGTGATTAGCCGTTAGCCCGCATCTGAGCGAAGCACTCGCTGCAGTACACAGGACGATCGGACTTGGGCTGGAAGGGCACCTTTGCCTCGCCGCCGCAGCGAGCGCAGGTAGCGGTGAAGAACTCACGGGGGCCACGAGTGGCGTTCTTGCGGGCATCACGGCAAGCCTTGCAGCGCTGGGGCTCGTTCTGGAAGCCACGCTCTGCGTAGAACTCCTGCTCACCGGCGGTGAACACGAACTCGCTGCCGCACTCTTTGCACACTAAAGTCTTATCTTCGTACATTGGAAATACCTCTCTTCGGTTTGTTTGCCCCGTGAAATCCCAAAATGAACTGTTATAACGCAGGGTCGATTGTAATACTGTGGCAGGCACGCCACAAATCGGATTATACACAAATGCGCACCTAATGTCAATGGTTTGTAAAAAATTTTCCCCACTTTTTCGGAAATTATCCAACTTCCGGACGGGGAAGAAAATCAGATGGAAAACTGGGTCTGCCCCTCGTAGGGAATGTGCAGATGTTCATAGGCAAGACCCGTGACGCACCGGCCCCGGGGGGTGCGGGTGAGGAAGCCCAGCTGCATCAGATACGGCTCGTACACGTCCTCTAAGGTCACGGCTTCCTCGCCGATGGTGGCGGCCAGGGTTTCCAGTCCCACCGGGCCGCCGCCGTAGTTGCGGATGATGGCGGTGAGCATCCGGCGGTCGATGTTGTCCAGGCCCAGACTGTCCACTTCCAGCCGCTTCAGGGCCAGGTCGGCAGCTTCCTTGGTGATGGTGCCGTCGCCCATGACCTCGGCAAAGTCCCGGACCCGGCGCAGGAAGCGGTTGGCAATTCGGGGGGTGCCCCGGCTGCGGGAGGCAATTTCCATGGCACCGGCAGGGTCGATGGGCATTCCCAAAATGGTGGCGGAGCGGGTGACGATCCGGGCCAGCTCCTCCGGGGAGTACAGCTCCAGCCGCAGATTCACGCCGAACCGGTCCCGCAGGGGAGCGGACAGCTGTCCGGCCCGGGTGGTGGCCCCCACCAGGGTGAACTTGGGCAAATCCAGCCGGATGGAGTTGGCGCTGGGGCCTTTGCCTACGATGATGTCAATGGCAAAGTCCTCCATGGCGGGATAGAGAATTTCCTCCACCACCCGGTTGAGCCGGTGAATTTCGTCGATAAACAGAATGTCACCGGGGTTCAGATTGGTGAGCAGAGCTGCCAAATCTCCCGGCTTTTCAATGGCAGGGCCGGAAGTGATGCGGATGTTTACCCCCATTTCGTTGGCAATGACCCCGGCTAGGGTGGTTTTGCCCAGACCCGGCGGGCCGTAAAGCAGGGTGTGGTCCAGGGGTTCGTTGCGCCGGCGGGCCGCTTCGATGTAGATGGAGAGGTTGCCCTTGGCCTTCTCCTGGCCGGTGTAGTCGGCCAGCAGCTTCGGCCGCAGGCCGATTTCTCCGGCATCCTGGGGGGCAAAGGTGGGGGAGATGATGGGGCTTTCCAGCTCCTGGGAAAATTCCAAACTCATAGCGAAACCTCACTGTGAAGATACAAAATTATGGCATAGGGTGCTCAGCCCTTCATTACCATGGCCCGCAGGGCATGGCGCACCAGCTCCTCGGTGGAGGCGGTGGGATCGGCACCCTTCAGGGCGGCGCTGATTTCGGCGGGGGAGTAGCCCAGCTCCTGCAAGGCAGCCCGGGCCAGAGCGGCGGAAGAGCCGGTCTGCACCGGGGCAGATGCCGGGCCGGCGGTGAAGTCCAGCGCCGCATCGCTGCCGCCAATCTTGTCCTTTAGTTCCAGAATGATCCGCTGGGCGATCTTCTTGCCGATGCCCTGGGCGGCGGTGAGCAGTTTTTCGTCCCCGGTCATTACGGCCAGGGTGAAATTCTGCGGCCCGGCAGCCAGAATGGACATGGCGGCCTTGGGGCCAACACCGTTGACGGAGGTGAGCAGCTCATAGCAGTGCTGCTCCTCCCGGCTGGAAAAGCCGTACAGGTCAAAGGCATCCTCCCGGATGGATTCGGTGATGTACAGGCGGGCAGACTGGTTCAGCTTCAGCTGCCCGGCGGTGTAGGCCGTAATGCGGCAGCCATAGCCCACGCCGCCGCAGTCAATTACGGCCAGCCCAGGCTCAAGCACGGAAACCGTGCCGGAAACATAGTAAAGCATGGTAAATCCTTTCTCCTGCCGGGCAAGGCGGCGAGGCGGCCGTTGATCGCCTGCCCGTTCCCCGGGTCGGATAGGTAAAGTGAACATGATGATTTGGGATAAAACAATCTGTTTTCCCATTGCCGGGGGCGGAATCATCGTCGCAGCGATTCCAAAATGGTCAATTCCCCGTGCGCCCCTATGGCCTGGCTTGTGCGGCCTTTGCCAGCAGGGAGGTGCTGGATCTGGCGTGGCACAGGGCAATGGCGATGGCATCGGCGGCATCGTCGGGCTTTGGAGTGGTTTGCAGATGGAGCAGGCGCTTGGTCATGTCCTGCATCTGGCGCTTGGTGGCACTGCCGTAGCCCACCAGGGCCTGCTTGACCTGCATGGGCTTGTACTCAAATACCGGCAGCCCGGCCTGGCGGATGGCCAGCAGCAGCACCCCACGGCTCTGGGCCACGTTGATGCCGGTGGTGACGTTTTGGCCGAAGAACAGTTCTTCGATGGCCACCGCCTCTGGCTGGGAAAGCCGCAGCAGCTCCGTCATGTCGTGGTAGATCATTTCCAGCCGCCAGGAAAAATCGGTGTTGGGGGGCGTGGTGATGGCACCGCAGTTGAGCAGCCGGTATTGGCCCCGCTGGGTCTCAATCAGTCCGAAGCCGGTGATGCCGTAGCCCGGGTCAATGCCGAGAATCCGCATTACAGGCCACCCCGGGCGATGGTGAGGATCTGGATGACCACCAGCACCAAAAATACCACCACAGCGCCCCGAGCGGCCCAAACCTGCCACGCCGGGCGGGGGGTATAGCCCTGGTCTTTGGTCTCCTGTGGTGTCTGCTGGGAAGCTTGCGATTCATTATGTTCCATATTCAGCCCTCCTCGTTGGGGAATGGTAAGCAGAGGCAACGCCGAAATTCGGCGGCCCAATTTTCTCTATCATAGCACATTTGTTTCAAAATTCCTAGAGGGAATTTCCTGCCCCGGGGGAACGGGTGGAATGGGATTTGTGAACTTATCCAAAATTTTACTTGAACTTTCTTGAACTGTTGTGAATATTGTGCTACAATCAAAGAAATCCTATGTAGGAGGTGCTTCCATGAGAATTCAATTTATAGGCGCTACCCACGAAGTTACCGGCAGCTGCACACTGCTGGAGGTGGGCGGACGGTATTATCTGGTGGACTGCGGCATGGAGCAGGGGGTGGACGTGTTCCAAAACATCACCCTGCCGGTGCTGCCCAGTGCCATCGAGGCCGTATTTCTGACCCACGCCCACATTGACCACTCCGGCATGCTGCCCAAGCTATGCCAAGCAGGGTTCTCCGGGCCAATTTATGCCACGGAAGCCACCTGCGACCTGTGCAACATCATGCTGCGGGACTCGGCCCACATCCAGGAGTCCGAAGCCCAGTGGCGCAACCGCAAGGCGGAGCGGGCCGGGGAGGAGCTGGTAGAGCCGGCCTACACCATGGCAGATGCGCAGGCTGCCATCAAGCTGCTGCGGCCCTGCCGGTATCAGGAGCCGCTGCAAGTGGCGGAGGGAATCATTCTGCGGATGACAGACATCGGCCATCTGCTTGGCTCAGCGGCCATCGAGCTGTGGCTGACTGAGGGAGATTTGACCAAGAAAATCGTATTCAGCGGCGACGTGGGCAACATCAACCAGCCCCTGCTCCGGGACCCCCAGCCGGTGGAGGAGGCGGACTACCTGGTAATCGAGTCCACCTACGGCGACCGGCTGCATGAGCAGGAACGCCGGGATGTGGCCCAGGAGCTGGCGGGCTATATCCAGCAGGCCCTGGACCAAGGGGGCAATCTGGTGATTCCCTCCTTTGCCGTGGGCCGTACCCAGGAGATGCTGTATGCCATCCGGGAAATCAAGCAGCGCAATCTCATTACCGGCCACGGCGACTTCCCTGTTTATGTGGACTCGCCGCTGGCGGTGGAGGCCACCGGCATCTTCCTGCAATGCGACCACAGCTATTTTGACCAGGAGACCCAGGCGGTGCTGGATGCGGGCATCAACCCTATCTGGTTCGACGGCCTGCGGCTTTCTGTCACGTCGGAGGATTCCAAGGCCATCAACGAGGACAGAACCCCCAAGGTCATCCTCTCTGCCAGCGGCATGTGTGAAGCAGGCCGGATTCGCCACCATCTGAAGCACAACCTGTGGCGCAAGGAGAGCGTCATTCTGTTCGTGGGCTACCAGGCGGAGAATTCTCTGGGCAGGAAGCTCCAGGACGGGGCCAAATCGGTGAAGCTTTTCGGGGAAGATATTGCGGTCTGCGCAACCATTGCCACCTTACACGGCACCTCCGGCCACGCCGACCGGGACGGGCTGCTGGCTTGGCTCTCTGGCTTCCAAAAGAAGCCGGAGATGGTATTCATCAACCACGGCGAGGATGCTGCCTGTGAAGCCTTCCGGGCGACCCTGGACAGCCTGGGCTATTATGCCGAGGCGCCATACAGCGGAACGGAGTATGACCTGCGCACAGGCAAGCTCACCGCTTATACCGACGGCGTGCGCATCGACCGGGAGGCAGCCTTCAAGGGCAGCCAGCGTGCCCGCCAGGTCTACGGGGAGTTGCTGGCAGCAGCGGAGGACCTGCTGGCTCTCATCCGACAGCGCAGCGGCAAACCCAACAAGGAAAATGCCAAGCTCACAGGCCAGATCCGCAGCCTGATTCAAAAATGGCGGGAATAAAGAAAACCCCCGGGACTGCCGAAGCAGTCCCGGGGATTACATTATTAGGGGGCTTAGGTGTCCTCCTGGCGGAGACCACGGCGGACAGAGGATGGGGAGACATCGTAACGGCGACGGAACGCCTTGTAGAAGGTGTTCTGGGAGGAAAAACCACAGGTCGTGGCGATTTCCGTGACGCTTAAATCCGATGCTTTCAGCAGATGCATGGCGTGATTCAGCCGCAGATCCTCCACATACTCGTTGTAGCTCTTGCCGGTTTGATCTTTCAGGAATTGGGAGACATACTTTTTGGAAATCTGGAATTGGTCGGCCACCATGGCAGCGTTCAAATCCGGGTTTTGGTAATGCTCTCCCAGCCACTGCAAGATACCCTTTTGCAGGTTGAGATTGTGGCTTTGCTTCAGGGAATCCATGTGGCCGCCGATGACGAGACAGCCGTCACACAGATTTTGGATCAGCTTCTGCATGGGCTGCCTGCGGTCATAGTTGCATAGGAATGTGATATCCTCGCAGCTGGTCTTTTCAGCTGCATTTAGCAGAATGCCCCGCACACTGAAGAAAATCTGCTGAAAATCCTGAGGGCGAAGCACTTCTTGGCCGAACATCTGCCTTACCAAGTCCTGGGCCTGCTCGGTTTGCCCGGATAGCAGGTACTCCCGCAGCCGTTCCAAAACCGTAACCTCAGGCACGGGAATTGCGGCCTTGTCCTGACTGCTCAGGCAGAGCACTTTTTCGGTGGGCGCTGCGTTGAGCGCAGCATTGCGCACCTGCCAGTATATGCCAGATAGCTGCTCCATACTGGAGAAGGCAGCGCTGAGGGTCAGTGCGGTGGGAGCTTCCAGCTGGTCATGGAGCAGAGCGGTCTGCTGCAGCAGCTGTGGATAGCCGCTGGCATCTTCCAGGTGCACGATGGCCAGAATGCTGCCGTCGGCACTGTTGTGCACATAGGGCCGCTGTCCGTAGCACTGGTATAGCTGTTCGGTGGTGAGCATCAGCTGCACCTCTTGGTCCAGTTCCTCTGGCGGATCTTGCGGAGCGGGGATCATCAGCAGGTAATTGCAGGCTGTGAGCTGGAGGTGCTCTCTTAGCAGAGCCTGGTCTGCCGCAGTGGCGGTATAGCCGGTGCGAAGCAGCATCTCCATGCGCCCGTGCTCAATTTGGTTGCGATTGCGCTCCAATTCCACGGCAAGCTGGTTGCTGGTATTGAGCTTATGGAGAATGACCTTTTCCAGAATTTTGCTGTTGGTGTGCTCCCGCTGGTCCAGGGCCTCGATGACGGGACGCAGATAACGCATATCCCACAGGGTCATGGTGGTGCTCAGCACCAGGCAGGCGGCCAATCCGGCAGCAAGATACAGCCAGATGCCCCGCTGAACAGCCGTGAGATTTTCGGAAAAAAGCGAATAGGGCAGCCCTACGGTTACAACGGAATCCAAATCGGGAAGGGCCTGGTGCAGGAGGAGGTATTCCTGACCATTGTATTTCACAGGGCCGTTTCCTGGGTGGCTGGGCAGGGGCGTGGCAGGGTCATAGTGATAGGTTTGCAGCAGCTGGCCGTCGTTTCGGGTGATATAGAACAAGCCCTCGCTGCGCCACTCCTCCATGGGCAGAAACAGCTCAATCAACTGCCGTTCCCGCAGCAGCATGGTGCAGCTGCCCACAAACCGGTTGTTGGAGTCGAAAAAGGGCTGCGTGATGGTCAGGTAATTATCCGGATAAGCAGTCTGATACAGCAAAACCTGCTGAACCGGCTGACAGGTCAGCTGCTTGGGCCGCAGCCAGCGCCGCCAATCCTCCCGGGAGACACCACTGTATTCCAGCGTGCCGGGATAGAAATTGGCGTAGCTCCGCCAGAAGCGGGTATTGTCGATAACCAGCTGACTTCGGGCGAAGGTTACATAGCTGTATGCCACCGGAGACATGCTGTAAGTCAGATCCTCCAGCTTCTTGGAGGCGGTTTGTGCCGTGGTGTCATTCCACAAAGACAGGCCGTCCCGGCTGGCGGCCAGCACATTGATGACGGGGTCATGAAACAGCTTGTTGGTGACAAAACGAATGTTGTAGAGATAATTATCGAAGGTGCTGGCCGCAGCAGCCAGCTGCTCCTCGGCATCGGACAGCTGCACCTGGATGGTTTGCTGATGGAAAATGCTGTACAGCGGGAAAAGAACAACGCACAAGGCGGCGGGAATCAGCAAATATTTTCCCAAACGGGACAGCCAGATTCGGACGATCAGTTTCTTTTGCACAGGGCTGCCGGGTTCTGCGGCTGGGTAAGCAACAAAACCCATCGCACCTCCTTCCACAAGTACGTTTGTATTAAAATCTATTTTATCAAAAAATCAAGGAAAAGGCAATGCGTGCAGAGGGTTATTCTGATGGATTCTGGGGAAGAAACTGGGAAAAAACCTTCCCAAGGATGCGGCTGTTCAAAAAAGCTGCTCCGGAAAAATAGAGAAAAATCAAGAAAATGCTCAGCCGCAAAAACAGGCTGGGAGCAGCCAGCAGCAGGGCCAGGGGGGCTGCGTTTATGGCGGCGATGCACAAAGAGCGAGGCAGATAGCTCAGCCCCAGAATCAGTGCGTTTTTCAAAGTGCGGCCTATGGTGTTCTCAAACAGGCTCGTGAGCGCAACGGCGTAGCTGGCTACGATGAGCACAACCAGCAGCACCATCAGGCTGGGAATCAGCGCATAGCGCAGAGAGGGGCCGGCGCTGAGGAAGAGCAAAAAGGCATAGCCGGAACCGAGAAGCAGTCCGCCAAGAATGAGACTCAGGCCGATGCCCTGCTTGCAGTTCTGCCGGAAGGACTTGAAAAAGCCGGGGATGGCTTTGTTCTCCTGGCTGGTTCCCATGCGGAAGCAGACACTGTATAGGGCAGAGCAGGCTGGGGCAATGGTGACGATGGGCAGACAGCACAGCAAAAAGCAGAGATTCAGCAGTACCAAATCTCCCAGCCGCATGGTCAGCACCACCAGCTTTGCGTCGGATGTAAGCAGACTTTTCATAGAGGCCTCCAATGCAGGGTTATGTTGGGTATGAATACCAGTTTATCATAGTTCTGAGAAAATACAAGAGGAACAATTCTGCCAAGGTGAGCAATAGGGGCAGCGAATCCAAGCGGGGAACGGGATACAGAAATCCGGAGTTGTCAAGTGGTGAGGGGGTTGCTATAATACCCCTAAGGAAGTCCATTTTGGAAAGGGGCAGATTGTATGGCATCGGTTTGTTCTTTTGGTGCAGTAGGGGATGGCATCCATGATGACAGCGCAGCCTTTCAGAAAGCGCTGGATGGTGCAGGACAGGTCCTGATTCCCCAAGGCTGCTACTGCATCGGCAAGACCTTAAAAATTCACAGCGGAACAACGATAGTGGCGGAGCCGAACGCCCGGATGGTGATGGATGGAAGCCGCCGCTGGTCCCAGGGAGAATTCCTGCTGGATAATGCAGACCACGACCGGGGAAACCGGGATATCCGAATCATCGGCGGTATCTGGGACGGAAATAACCGGGGGGAACAGATTGTCAAGGGAGACATTCTGGACTTGTCGGGCTATTCCGGTGCAGTGCTGAACTTCTGCCATGTGGAAAATCTGGTGTTACAGGATTTGACGGTGGCCAATTCTCTGACATATAATATCCGCATGGCCCGGCTGGATGGCTTTGTCATCGACAATGTGGCATTCCTCAGCGATGCACCGGCCCACAATCAGGACGGGCTGCATTTCAACGGGGAAGTGCGCCATGGTCGGGTGCGAAACATCCGGGCGCTGTCCTATGGGCAGACCAACGATGATCTGATTGCCCTGAATGCCGATGACAGCATGGAGCGAGTGGAGAATGTGGGCATGGTCCGCGGGCCGATTGAGGACGTTGCGTTTGAAAATCTCTATGCGGAAAATTGCCATACCCTTATTCGTCTGCTCAGCGTTACGGCCCCCATTCGCAACATTACCATTCGCAATGTGTATGGTGGCTTCCGCTGCTATGCCGTCAATGCGGATGGAGCACGCTACTGCCGCACACCCTTATTCCGGGACGAGCAGGAACCGGCAGGCATTGGATGCCTGGAAAATATCTGCATCGACGGTCTGACCTGCTATTATACCGGCCAGGATGCCAGCCAGCCGGCTATTTTGATGGAGAGCCGGGGGAAAAACGTACAGATTCACAATTTCCGCATGATAAAGTCCAACCTGGGCAATCCGGCCTTTCAGGCGGGAAACATTCCGGACACTGAAATTGCGGCGGGTGGAATGTGCTGCACCCTTGCGGACAAGCAGCAGCGCTTGCAGCTGGAGTCGTTTCAGAATCTGGTGATGAACACCAAGGGCCTTTGATGGAGACATTTATTTATATAGAGTGGGCTGTTGCAATGCTGCAACAGCCCATTCAGGCTGTCGAAAATCCCCTACGGGGCTTTTCGACAGGTTTTTGCAGTCTGCTGCGCGCATAATTTGTCCGCCTGTGGCGAACAAATTCCACACTTGCAGCCTGATAAGTATTTTCGCCCAGGTACACGCCCCGGTCGAAAATGGATTTGACTTTATTCGCCGCTGCGGCGGCGAACTCTGCGAGGCACTTTTTTGACAAGCTGAGTGGGCTGTTGCAATGCTGCAACAGCCCACAGACCGTCGAGAAACCCCAGTTTTGCGTCAGGCGGAACTGGGGTTTTGAGCATA
>CAUWNA010000074.1:0-17587 GCA_963560135.1 uncultured Oscillospiraceae bacterium
AAACGCTTTAGATTATACTGTTTTTCATGAGTGGCATTATATTCGTCAGCGATCCATCGGTAGCCATGGGTATGTTACACGTGCGCGTAGGGCGTGGGCACGCCCACGCCGATCAGGTGCGTTTCCCATGGCACTTACCGAGTTCCATCGCACCAAAGCCTTCCCCCTCGTGGGAAGGCGGCGTGCCGCCGCCGTCAATTACGAGCCTGATACCCTAGCGATAAACCCACACCTTTGGGTGTCACCCGGTTCGTTACAACTCAGTAGCCGTTGAAAACCCCTCTCCATCACAGTGCATATACATTTCAATCCATCGACGCAAGCCGATTCCTCAATTGTCCATTGTCAACTGTCCATTCAACACCCAATTCCCTTCTGAATCCCGCTCCAGTGCCACCGGCACGGGGCTGTCCAGTTCCAGGGTGTCCGGCGTTACCCGGCAGGTGTAGGCCAGCACCTGGACCCCTGCCGCTGCCGCCTGGGCCAGCGCCTGGGCAAAGGCCGGGTCCGTGCAGTCATTGGGATGAAGATAACTTGCCCGCTCCATCTGAATGACGAACAGCACATAAGCCCCATAGCCCTCCCGGGCCGCCTGGGTCAGCCCCCGCAGATGCTTGGTGCCCCGCTGGGTGGGCGCATCCGGGAAGGCGCAAACGCCGCCGTCCTCCAACGTCACCCCTTTCACCTCCAAAAAGCAGCGCCGCCCATCCTTGGTAAAGGCGAAGTCAAACCGGGAATCCCCATGGGTGCACTCCGGCCGCAGGTCCTCGATTTTCCCCAGCCCGCCGTCTTCCAGCCACTGCTTGGCCACGGCATTGGGGGCTTGGGCATCCATGTTGATCAGCAGCGGCCCTTTTTCCACGCAAATCAAGTCATAGCCGGTTTTCCGGGCAGGGTTGTCCGAAGCCTGGCACCAAACCCCCACCCCCGGAATCAGCAGCTCCCGGCACCGGCCGGTATTTTTCACATGCACCACCGCCGTCTCCTGGCCGAAGGCAACGTGGGCGACAAATCGATTTGGCCGAGACCGGAAGATTCCCGGGCGCATATTGGCATATTTCAAGTAAAATCCCCTCCTTTCCTTAGAATATCAGATATTTTTCAGAAAGCAAGAAATTTTTTCAAAAAAGTTGTTGACAATTCCCCAATTTGTGTTATAATAAGCCCTGTTCCGGTACGGAGGCATAGCTCAGCTGGTTAGAGCGCATGCTTCACACGCATGAGGTCACAGGTTCGAGTCCTGTTGTCTCCACCAAGAGGATTAGTGTAACGGTAGCACACCGGACTCTGACTCCGTTCGCGGGGGTTCGAATCCCTCATCCTCTGCCAGAAGCACAGATGCCTATTCAGGTATCTGTGCTTTTTTGTTACCGCAGACAGGGATTCGAACCCATCTAAATGCAGCTGTCCGGCGGACAGCTGCCAGTCGCCAGCTAGATGGCGGCTGCTCCTTAGCTTAATCGAATCCCGCATTCTCTGCCAAGAAACGCAGATACCCGTCCGGGTATCTGTCAGGCTGTCGAAAATCCCCCACGGGGCTTTTCGACAGTTTTTTTGCAGTCTGCTGCGCGCATAATTTGTCCGCCTGTGGCGAACAAATTCCACACTTGCAGCCTGATAAGTATTTTCGCCCAGGTACACGCCCCGGTCGAAAATGGATTTGACTTTATTCGCCGCTACGGCGGCGAACTCTGCGAGGCACTTTTTTGACAGTCTGGCAGATACCCGTCCGGGTATCTGTGTTTTTTATTGCCGAAGACTGGGATTCGAACCCATCCAAATGCAGCTGTCCAGCAGACAGCTGCATGGCGGCTACTCCTTAGCCCAATCGCATTCCACATCCACCTCCCCGAAACAAAACACCGGGACAGCTGCAAGTCTCCTCGCAGCTGTCCCGGATTTTATTTTCCCTTATGCCTCCCGGACACTCCGGGCCATTTCCAGCAGCTCCGCCACCGTGAACTGCTCGCTGTACAGCTCAAAGTGAACGCCCTTGGCTGCATCGCCCACAAGCCACGAGACCCTGGCCTTGCCGCCATCCTGATGGGTCATCCCCGGGCAGTCGTTGATGGTTATCAATTTCGTTTCCCCGGTTTCGCTCAGCGGCACCCACAACTTCAGCGTATCCTCTGTGCGTTCCCACTCCGACAGATAAGTTTCGTAGGAAAAGAAAACCTGGGCATTGTTGGTTTTGTCGTAATACCACCGGCGCACATAGGAGTACCAGCCGCCCCCGTCTTCCAGCGGCGAACCCGTCAGGCTGTCCTCCATCATGTTCCGGGGCAAGGCGGTGATATGGTAGTCCCCCAGCTGCGCCAAAGCCGCCGCCGTACCGTCGTTGGTTGCCTCCAATTCCGCCCCCGGCGCAACGGATTTCGCCAGGGCGATCAAATCCACATCTTTGGTGGTTTTCAGTTCATAGGCAAATCCCAGCTCCTCGTCCGTCCAAACCAGGCTGTTACCTGTGCGGTAACCGGTGTGACCGTTGATATCCACAGTTTCCGGCTGGCCGGAGCCTTCCAGTGCCATGCCATACTCGCCCAAGCGGTAATACAGGGTATAGAGGATCGTCCCGCCATCGGCATTGTTCCATTCCATCGTCTGCCGCCCATAGGCCCGGTCGCTGACGAAATCCAGCACATAGCCCTCCGGGATACTTTGGGGATAGATGCTCTGCCATTGGATGTAGGTCGTTGGCTCCTGCTCCAATTCGATGGTGTAGTCCGGCCCCAGCCAGAATTTGGACACCTCCAGTTTGGGGCCTGGCCCAACGCTCTGCGCCAGCTCCGGCAGCGCCACCGCTTCGTCCGTGGTTTCCAGGAATGCCCAGAATCCTTCCTCCCGGTTTTCCCAGAACAGGGCCCGCTGATCGCTTTGGTTACGAAGCATCTTCCCGGCACTCCCGTTCACCTGGACGTCTTCCCACCAGGATGTATCGCTGATTGCATCCGGCATCAGGTTTTCCACCGTGGAAATGCCGTAGCGGATATACCCGCCGGCCCCGTTTTCATAAGTAAACAACTGATATCCCCTTGTAATCGGCGCTACATCCGTGCAGGTATACCCATCGGGCAGGCGCTGGGGATACCAGGGATCCCATTCTGCTCCCCGGTGATACCAAACAGAGACGGGGATCTCCGGGCCATAGGCCACGCTTTCTGCCATGGGCAGCAAATCCACCTGCACGTCATCCGTAAACAAGGTGGCGTAGTACCCTTGCGCCGGATCGTGCCAGGACAGGACCTGGGCACCATCATTGGATTTCAGCACCGCTTCCCCGCAGGACAGGGCCACCGTTTTCTCGTCCACCGGGGGCTTCAGGGCAATGTCCTCCTTGCCCGGCGTGGTGGAAATCCCGAACGTGATGCTGCCGCCCTGGGGATTTTGATACTGGATGCTCCGTCTGGTGTGGTCCACGGGGCTGCCGCACAGGATCTCATACCCCTCAGGAATCGTCTGGGGATAGCAGCCGGTCAAAATGGACCCGGTTTCCGAGGCGGTCCCTGCCGCCGAAGCTTCCGTCTGAGCTGGGACATTGTGCTGCACCAGGTTCATTCGGATGCGGCTGACGGCGTAGGCGCAGGCGGTAATGGTAAGGGCCAGCAGCCCGATTACCGCCGCAATCGTCACCGCCCGGGGAAAGCGACGGCTGCCCCCGCTCCTCAGCTCCACAACGGTTTCCGCCTCGTGGATAAACTGCTCTTTTACATAGCCAAGGCCGCAAAACAAATCCTTTCCATTCATACCCGGATCCCCTCCTTGTTCAAATAGTCCGCCAGCTGGTGCCGGGTCCTGTGAAGCCGCATTTTCACCTTGCTTTCGCTGATGCCATAGCGGACGGCGATTTCGGCGATGGTATCGCAGAACCAGTAGCGCCGCAGGAAGATGATGCGGCTCTCCTGGGAGAGCTGTTCCAGAAAATCGTTCATCGCCCTGCCGATTTCCTTTGCCTCCACTTCCGCTTCCTTTCTTCGGTCCGGCACGCACAGCGCCATCTCCTCCGACAGCGAAACCACTTCCACCTTGCGCTTCGCCGCATTTCGCCAGTCCAATTTGCCCAGAGCGAAAAAGCGGCACAGCTTTGCCAGATAGGCATAGAAATATGCCGGTCTGGTGGGCGGGATGGTCTGCCAGGTTTTCAGATACGTGTCGCTGACGGACTCCTCGGAGTCCTGCTCGTTGCGCAGGATCCCCTGGGCCAGGCCGAACAGCTTCCTGCCATAGGCTGCATCCGTCTGACAGATGGCATCTTCGTTTCTGTCAAAATACAGCTGGATAATTTTTGCATCTTCCATGTAGGTTCGCCTCCTTTGTTTTTGTTCTCACCCTATAAGAGGGATTTTGAACCGGCCCGGTCACGTTTGCGGCAGCTTTTTTCCTACCCCCAGGCTGCAAACAGCCAAAAGGACGGCCGCAGAGCTTTCTTCTGCGGCCGTCCCGGATTTTATTTAGTCTTCGTTCTTAGCGTCGGCAATGATCTTCGCCTGGTTGGCCTTGGGGACTTCCTCGTAGCGGACGAATTCCAGGGTGAAGGAGCCTCTGGCCTGGGTCATGGCCCGCAGGTCGATGGCGTAGCTGCCCATTTCGGCCATGGGGACTTCCGCCTCGATGACGGTGTTGCCGTCTGCGTCCGGGTTCATGCCCATGGGGCGGCCACGGCGCTTGCTGAGGTCACCCATCACATCGCCCACGTAAGCCTCCGGCACGCTGACGGACAGAGCGCCGATGGGCTCCAGCAGGGTGGGGTTGGCGTTGGGCATGGCCTCCTTATAGGCCAGGATGGCGGCCATCTTAAAGGCCATTTCGTTGGAGTCCACAGGATGGTAGGAGCCGTCATACAGCACGGCCTTCAGCCCCACCATGGGATAGCCCGCCAGGGGGCCCTTCTGCACCGCTTCCTGGATGCCCTTTTCCACGGCGGGATAGAAGTTCCGGGGCACGCTGCCGCCAAAGACTTCCTCTGCGAAAATCATCTCGTCCCGCTCATCCTGGGGCTCGAAGCGGATCCACACGTCACCGAACTGGCCGGAGCCGCCGGTCTGCTTCTTGTGCCGGCCGTGGGCCTGGACGGTCTTCTTGATCTTTTCCCGGTAGGCGACCTTGGCGGGCATCAGCACCGCATCCACGCCGAAGCGGCCCTTGAGCTTGGACACCAGCACATCCAGCTGCTGGTCGCCGGAGCCGGAGAGCACCAGCTGCTTGGTCTCGGCGTTGTTCACCAGGGTGAAGGAGGGATCTTCCTCGTTCAGCCGGTTCAGGCCCATGCCCACCTTGTCCTCCTGACCCTTGGTCTTGGGGGCGATGGCCATGGAGTAGCAGGCGGGGGCGTAGGGAATCTGCTTCAGGGAAACCACCTTTCTGGGGTCGCACAGGGTATCGCCGGTGCGGATCTTATCCAGCTTGCCGAAGGCGCCGATGTCGCCGCAGCCCAGCACCTTGACCTCGCTGGCCTTCTTGCCGCACATGGTGTACATCCGGCCCAGCTTCTCCGTCTCGCCGGTGCGGGCGTTGATGAGGGTGGTATCCGGGGTGATTTCGCCGGAGAGCACCTTCACATAGGAATACTTGCCGTACTGGTCCGACACGGTCTTCCACACGTAAGCGGAGGGCACGCCGCCGGGGGAAACCACAAACTCCTCCACCTTGCCGTCGGCCGTGGTGGCCTTGTGGTAGTTGCCCTGGACGGGGTTGGGCAGCAGGTCGATGATGTGGTCCATCAGCATCAGGCCGCCCAGGCAGGTCACGCCGGAGCCGCAGAGCACTGGGAACAGGCTCAGCTCCTCCACGCCCTGGTGCAGGCCGGTGATCATTTCCCGGTAGGTGAAGTCGTCACCCTCGAAGAAGCGGTCCATCAGAGCCTCGTCGGTCTCGGCCACGGCTTCTTTCAGGGCATCGTTGAATTCTTCCACCACGGAAACCTTATCCTCAGGCAGGTCAATTTCCACCCGCTTCAGATTCCGCATTTCGTAGGCACGCTTGTTCAGCACATCGATGATGCCGGTGACCTTGCGGCTGCTGTCCCAGATGGGCACCACCACGGGAGCAATCTTGTTGCCGTACTTCTCCCGCAGGGCCTCGAAGGTGGCGTTGTAGTCGGAGTGATCCTCATCCACCTTGGAGATGTAGACGAAGCGGGGCATATTCCGCTCCTCGCAGTATTTCCAGGCCTTCTCAAAGCCCACGGTGATGCCGTCCTTGGCAGAGCACACCAAAATGGCCGCATCCGCTGCCCGCAGGGCTTCCATCACGGCGCCGGAGAAATCAAAGGCACCGGGGGTATCCAAAAGGTTAATCTTCACATTGTGGTATTCCAGCGGCACCACGGAGGTAGAAATGGAAATATGGCGTTTGATCTCCTCAGGATCGTAGTCGCAAACGGTGTTGCCGTCGGCATTTTTGCCCATACGGTCAATGGCACCGGTCATGTAAAGCAAGCTCTCAGCCAGAGCGGTCTTGCCGCTGCCGCTGTGGCCCAACAGGCAGATATTACGGATGGAATTGACGGTGTACATGTTGATCAAAACTCCTTTCGGGAAGGACAGTCCTTCCATTTGGGCACTGTGCCCGAATGATGACATTATACACGAAAGAACTCCCGATTGCAATG
Source organism: uncultured Oscillospiraceae bacterium (assembly GCA_963560135.1). Taxonomy (GTDB): domain Bacteria; phylum Bacillota; class Clostridia; order Oscillospirales; family Oscillospiraceae; genus Faecousia. The sequence goes on from CAUWNA010000074.1 coordinate 6,608, forward strand.
CTTATTTTCGTCATATTGCAAAATCCTGTCAATTCAGCAGTGGACACCTGTTTTCCTGTGCAAAACACACAAATTCCAAACAGTGCTTTCTGACGGGATGCACAAAGTCGCTTTTCCAATGAGCGCCGCTCTTGCCCCCTGTCCGCACCGCATGGTATAATGGCCCCATCCATCGAAGAAGGAGCGTGCCGCCATGAAGCGTTCACTTTGGTTCATTCTGCCAGTTCTGCTGGTGCTGCTCATCGGCTGTCAATCCCCCGCTGCCACTGCCCCTACCGTTCTGGCGGAAACTGCCGCTGCGGCATCTACTGCCCCCACGGTTCCGGCGGAGACTACCGCCCCGGCAACCACTTCCGCCCTGTCCCGGCCCGACGGCGATTCCGTCTATCTGGCCCTGACCCCCACTCAAATCGGATATTACCAGTATTGGGAACTGCCCCAGCAGGAGCAGGCCATTGCCGTCCTTCAGCTGGCCGACACTGTCGATTCTGACCAACGGGTCATTCTGGAGGGTGAGTCTTGCACCGGGCTGATGCTGGTGTGGAATCAGGAATATTGGGAGTTTCTCAGTTCCGGCGCACTGATCAATTTTGGGTCGCTCTGGGGCCGGGTGTCCCCGGAAGATGCCGCAGAGCTGTATGCCTACTGCCAGGACTTTGCCCGGGAACTTGGCTGGGAGGAGGCTGTGACTCCCGACCAGATCCAGGACCTCTCCGGCGCTCTGCTGAAAGCCGGGGAACGGGAATTCCGGCTGACAGATGCGGATGCCCTGAAAACCCTGGAATCCATGCTCCGTGCCAGCACGCCCTACATCGGCCGCCCCTCCTGTCCCTTCGGCCCCCAGCTGACCCTGACCACCCGCTCCGGCAGCCAGCTGACTATCTCCCTAGCCGTCGACAGCTGCGGTGGCTGGATGTCCCAGGGGGTATACTACGAATATGCCAGCGATAGCCTTCCGCTGTTCCAGCTGCTGGGCGCAGAGGAATTACTGCCTTAAACAAAAGGAGAAATCACAGGTTTTGTGATTTCTCCTTTTCCGTTTTTTCGAGCCAGCAAAACACACAAATTCCAAACAGCACTGTCCTTGCAGGAGCGCAGCGACGTGGCAATCCGCCCCCTGAACTTATCTTCCCTCCCAAACGGGGAAATACAGATTGCCACGCCAATGTGCCCGTTTATCTTGCAAGAACGGCTTTTGACAGCCTAAAAAGCGCAGTCCCATTTCTGAGGCTGCGCTTTTCTTACTTTGTAGGGCTGGGAATCTTAGTACATTCCGCCGCCCTGGGCAGCGGCTGCGGCAGCAGCGGCGTCTGCGGCGGGATCGGGCTTGTCCACCACCAGGCTCTCGGTGGTCAGCACGCAGGCGGCGATGGAGGCGGCATTTTCCAGGGAGGAACGGGTGACCTTGGTGGGGTCCACGATGCCCTCGTGGATCATGTCCACATACTCCTCGGTGTAGGCGTTGTAGCCGAAGCCGACCTTACCGCAGTTGCGGATCTTCTCGTAGACCACGCTGCCGTCCACGCCGGCGTTCTCGGCAATCTGACGGATGGGGGCCTGCAGAGCAGCGGCGATGATCTTTGCGCCGGTCTTCTCGTCGCCGTGCAGGGTGGCAATCAGCTCTTCCACAGCGGCCACGGCGTTGACCTGAGCGGTACCGCCGCCGGCCACGATGCCCTCTTCCACAGCAGCACGGGCAGCATTCAGCGCATCCTCCACACGGAGCTTGCGCTCCTTCATGGCCACCTCAGTCTGCGCACCGACCTTGATAACGGCCACGCCGCCGGACAGCTTTGCCAGCCGCTCCTGCAGCTTCTCCCGGTCGTAGTCGGAGGTGGTGGTGGCAATGGCGGAGCGGATCATGTGGGCACGGGCCTTGATATCCTCGGCAGCGCCGTCGCCATCAACGATGGTGGTGGTGTCCTTGGTGGCCACGATCTGACGGCAGTGGCCCAGATCGGTCATCTGTGCCTCAGCCAGCTCCATGTTCAGCTCGCTGGAAATCACACGGCCGCCGGTGAGGATGGCGATATCCTGCAGCATCTCCTTGCGGCGGTCGCCGAAGCCGGGAGCCTTGACGCACAGCACGTTGAAGCGGCCCTGCAGACGGTTCAGCAGCAGAGTAGCCAGCGCATCGCCCTCCACGTCCTCAGCAATGATCATCAGCTTGCGGCCGGACTTGACGATGGGCTCCAGAATGGGCAGGATGTCCTGAATGGAGGAGATCTTCTTGTCGGTGATCAGGATGTAAGCATCGTCCAGGACGGCCTCCATCTTGTCGGTATCGGTGACCATATAGGGGGAGATGTAGCCACGGTCGAACTGCATGCCTTCCACGACTTCCAGACCGGTCTCAGCGGTCTTGCTCTCCTCGATGGTGATGACACCCTCGGTGCCAACCTTCTCCATAGCCTCAGCAATCAGCTGGCCGATGTTCTCGTCGCCGGAGGACACGGTGCCGACTCTGGCAATGGCAGCGGAATCGGAAACCGGCACGGAGTTTTCCTTAATGGCCTTCACAGCGGCCTCCACAGCCTTGTCGATGCCCTTGCGCATGACCATGGGGTTGGCGCCGGAGGCCAGGTTCTTCAGGCCTTCCCGGGTGATGGCCTGTGCCAGCACGGTAGCGGTGGTGGTGCCGTCGCCAGCCACATCGTTGGTCTTGGTGGCAACCTCCCGGATCAGCTGAGCGCCCATGTTCTCAAAGGCATCCTCCAGCTCCACTTCCTTGGCGATGGTCACGCCATCGTTGGTGATCAGGGGTGCGCCGTACTTCTTGCCCAGAACCACGTTGCGGCCCTTGGGTCCCAGGGTAACCTTCACGGTATTGGCCAGCTGGTCAATGCCAGACTGCAGCTTCTTGCGGGCTTCTTCGCCGTAAACAATCATCTTCGCCATGGTAAATTTCCTCCTTACTCGGTAACGACAGCCAGGATATCATCCTGCTTGACAAACTTGTACTCAACCTTATCGATGGTCACATCGGTGCCAACGAACTTGCCCACGACCACCAGCTCGCCGGTCTTCACCGTCATGGTCACGTCCTTGGTGCCGGGGCCAACGGAAACGACCTCATAGATGGCGGGCTTTTCCTTATTGGTGGTGGCGAGGATGATGCCGGAAGCGGTGGTCTCAGCGGCCTCATGGGCCTTCAGCAGCACGTTGTCTGCCATGGGTTTCAGTTTCATTGATGATTCCTCCATACAAAGGTATTTAGATTGCAGCACGCTGCATGTATCTACGGTTTTTTGTTTCTTAGCACTCTTGCTTCCTGAGTGCTAATACATAATACTCCATGCCGCCTAAAAAAGCAAGAGGGAATTTGGAATATTCCGTAAATAATTTATTAACGACCGCCCCACCCTTGCAGCCCCGGCCCCAGGGGTGTATAATGACCCCATTATATTTCAAAATCAAGAGGTATCCGACAATGATTGCCTATCGGCCCCTTGCACCGTCTCAGCTGAACGAAGCATTGTTTTCCCAGTTTCTTCGCCGCCAGGAGGTCGGGCCCTGCTGGCGCCGCGTCCAGGGCCGCTGGCGCATTTTGGACGATCCCTTCGTTGACGATTGGAGTCAGCAGGACTACAACCAGCTGCTGTTCTATCTGCGCCGCACCCTGGAAACCGGCGGCTTTGTCTATGGTGCCTTCTGCCAGGGAGCGCTGAAGGGCTTCGTGTCCGTGGAGCCGCAGCCCTTCGGCCCGGGCCTTGCCTATCTGGATTTGTCCAGTCTCCACGTCTCCCAGGATCTGCGGGGCCAGGGCATCGGCACCACCCTGTTCCAGGCCGCCCGCATCTGGGCCATGGGCCACGGCGGCCGGAAGCTGTATATCAGCGCCCACTCTGCCGCCGAAACCCAGGCCTTTTACCGCAGCCTGGGCTGTACCGATGCCCGCTACCTCCACCCCGCCCACGTCCAGGCCGAGCCCTATGACTGCCAGCTGGAATATCCCCTGGACACCCCCATCGCCATCCGGCCCTACCGCAGCCAGGACTGCCCGGCCTTGGCGAACCTGTTTTATGAAACCGTCCACAGTGTCTGCACCCAGGACTATACCCCGCAGCAGCTGGATGCCTGGGCCACAGGGCAGGTGGATTTGACCGCCTGGTGCCAATCCCTGCAAGCCCACCGCTCCCTGGTGGCCCTGGACGGGGATACCATCACAGGCTTTGCCGACATGGACGACAGCGGCTATTTGGACCGCCTGTATGTACACCGGGACTACCAGCACCGGGGCATTGCCTCGGCCCTGTGTACCCTGCTGGAAGCCGCCGCCCCCGGCGCCGTCACCACCCACGCCTCCATAACGGCCCGTCCCTTCTTTGAAAAGCGGGGCTACCGGCTGGTGCGCCAGCAGCAGGTCCTCCGCCAGGGCATCGCCCTGACCAACTTCGTTATGGAGCTGCCCCATATCGACTGAGAGAGGAGGTGTCCCCATGGCCAAACCACGTTTTCTTCTGATTCTGGTCGCTGCCCTGCTCTGCGTCTTTCTTCTATGGCCCCAGACCCTGCCCGGCTGGGAGCGTCCGACAGATGCCCCCGCCCGGCAAAGCCGCCAGCTGCACCACAGACTACAGCAGGCTCTGCACTGTATTTCTCCCCAGCGGCAAGATTTGCCCGCCCCCTTGAATCAGAACGGTATCGACATGCTGGAGTCGCTGCTGATACAGGAAGGCTGTTCCACCCTGGATACCCATTCTACAGACAGTGCCTACCTGGCAAATCCCCAGCCCCTGCTTCGGTTTTACGCTGGGGAAGCCCCCTCCGCCACGGTGTTTCAGCTGACGGGCACCAGCCTGTCCTGCCTGCATTTTTTCACCCAGGGCCGTGACCGCTTCTGTCTGACTGCCCTGGTGGAATGGGATTCCTCCGGCGCACCTTTCGTGCAGGAAACCCAGCTTCTTCCCCTGTATGACATGGATCTGGTACAGGAAAACACCCTATACTACCGGCTCTACCCCGCCGGAGACCCCCACTATATTGATTATGCCTATTTCCGCCTGACTCCGCCGAACCCGGATTTGGAGGAACTATGCCGCCAGTGCATCCAAAGCGTGGGCTACCGCTTCGTGAATCTGTTCCTGTGCGACTGGGACGAGGGCCATTGGGGCGAACTTTCCCTGCCGGATTTGTTTGAATACTTATCGCCCTTAGAAACCGGGCAGCCGGTGGATTTTTCCGTCTACCCTGCGGCGGACGGAGATTGGGTGCAGGTTCCCCAGGCTCAGATGGCGGCCGCTCTCTCCCCCTATTTTCAGATGGACGAGGAAACCCTGGCCCAGCGCTGCGGCTTCCGGGACGGATACTGCCTTTGGCGGCCCATTCACGGCGACGACCTGACGGTGTGGGAGCTGCCGCTGTACCTGCCGGAGGTCACCGCCTGCCAGACCCATCCCGACGGCACCAAAACCCTCCAGGTGCAGGTCCGCTGCCCGGAATATAAATGTAACGATTACTTTACCCACGAGGTTACCATCCGCCCCACAGAAACAGGCTTTCAGTACGTTTCCAACCGCATTACCTCCGGCCGGGAGCATCTGCCGCCCAGTGCATCCCGCCGGGAGCTGTTTCCCGGCTAAAAACCGCTCTTGTCTGCTATTGCCAAATTTTCTGCGTCAAAATATGACAAAACGCCAAATGGAATTTTCCCCAAACTATGGTATAATGAGACGGGACGGCAGCTGATTTTTTTAGCTGCTGTACCTTACTTTGCGGGACATCCTTAAGGAGGTAATCATCAACATGCTGGACGCATCTTACTACCGCAAAACGGACGAAATCATTTCCCGGTATGTCCGGGATGCACGCTCCCTGATCCCCATTATGCAGGATATCCAGGCCGAATACCGCTACCTTCCTGCGGAGCTATTGCGCTATGTGGCCAAAGAAATCGGCATCACCGAGGCCAAGGCCTACTCCGTAGCCACCTTCTACGAGAACTTCTCCTTTGAAGCCAAGGGAAAATACGTTATCAAAGTCTGCGACGGCACGGCCTGCCACGTCCGCCACTCCACCCCGGTGCTGGAAGCCCTTTGGCAGGAGCTGGGCCTGAGCCGGAAAAAGCACACCACCGACGATATGCTCTTCACCGTGGAGACGGTGTCCTGTCTGGGCGCCTGCGGTCTGGCCCCCACTATGATGGTCAACGAGCAGGTCTATCCCTCCATGACGCCGGAAAAAGCACTGGCACTCATTGAAGAATTGAGGGGGAAAGGCTAATGATTCACACTGTGGAAGAACTGACCCAGGCTGCTGTACAGGCCTGTCAGGATATTCAAAAATACACCTGCCGGATTCTGGTTTGTTCCGGCACCGGCTGTATCGCCACCGGCTCGAAAAACATTCACAAGCTGTTTGAAACCCTGGTTCAGGATACCCCGGGGGTAAGCCTGGTGTTCTCCCCCTGCGGCGGACATCACGAGGAAACGGTGGTGGGCGTCAAGAACACCGGCTGCCAGGGCTTCTGTGAACTTGGCCCTCTGGTGCGCATCCAGAAGGGGGACCGGGTCATCCAGTACGTCCAGGTACAGCCGGAGGACTGCCCGGAGATTTTCCGCCAGAGCGTGCTGGGCGATCAGGTGATCGAGCGGCTGCTCTATAAAAAAGGTGACCGCAAATACGTCCAGCCGGAGGAAATTCCCTTCATCGCCAAGCAGACCCGGATCGTGCTGGAAAACTGCGGCAAATTCGATGCCGAATCTCTGGACGAATATCTGGCCGCCGGCGGCTTCCAGGCTCTGAAAAAGGCCATGTTCCAGATGGACCGGGATCAGGTCATCGACGAAGTGGACAAATCCGGTCTCCGTGGCCGGGGCGGCGGCGGCTTCCCCACCGGCCGCAAATGGAAACAGGTTGCCCGTCAGAAGGAAACCGTGCGCTATGTGGTCTGCAACGGCGACGAGGGTGACCCCGGTGCGTTCATGGACGGCTCCGTGATGGAGGGCGATCCCTTTAAGCTGATTGAGGGCATGATGATTGCCGCCTACGCCGTCCGGGCAGAAAACGGCTACATCTACGTCCGTGCCGAATACCCCAACTCCGTGGAGCGGCTGAAAAACGCCATTGCCCAGCTGGAGGAGCGGGGGCTTCTGGGCGAGCACATTCTGGGCACTGACTTTACCTTCCATATGCACATCAACCGGGGTGCCGGTGCGTTCGTCTGCGGCGAAGGATCTGCCCTAACCGCTTCCATCGAAGGCAACCGGGGCATGCCCCGCACCAAGCCCCCCAGAACCGTGGAAAAGGGCCTGTGGGAAAAGCCCACGGTGCTCAACAACGTGGAAACCTACGCCAACGTGCCGAAAATCATTCTGGAAGGCGCCGACTGGTTCCGCTCCATCGGCACCCCTGGCAGCCCCGGCTGCAAGACCTTCTCCCTCACCGGTGCCATCGAAAACACCGGCCTGATTGAAGTGCCCATGGGCTCCACCCTGCGCCAGATTATTTTTGACATCGGCGGCGGCTTGAAAAACGGCGTGCAGTTCAAGGCTGTCCAGATTGGCGGCCCCAGCGGCGGCTGCCTGACGGAAGAGCACCTGGACATCCCCCTGGATTTCGATTCCGTGAAAAAATACAACGCCATCATCGGCTCCGGCGGCATGGTGGTCATGGGCCAGGACACCTGTATGGTGGAGGTCGCCCGATTCTTTATGAGCTTTACCCAGCGGGAATCCTGCGGCAAGTGCACCCCCTGCCGGGAGGGCACCAAGCGGATGCTGGAGATTTTGGAGCGCATCGTAGCCGGCCAGGGGCGGCTGGAAGACCTGGACACCCTGGAGGAGCTGGCCACCATGATTCAGACCATGGCCCTGTGCGGCCTGGGCAAGTCGGCCCCCCTGCCGGTGCTGTCCACCCTGTCTGCCTTCCGGGATGAATACATCGAGCACATTGTGGACAAGAAGTGCCGGGCCAAGGCCTGCACCGCCCTGCGCCGCTATGTCATCAACCCCGACCGCTGCAAGGGCTGCTCCAAGTGCGCCCGCAACTGCCCGGTGAACGCCATCTCCGGCGTGGTGAAGAAGCCTTACACCATCGATTCCGACAAGTGCATCAAGTGCGGCGCCTGTAAGGACAACTGCGCCTTCGGTGCCATCTACGTGGAAGCATAAGGAGGGAAGACCATGGGTACCATTACCATCAACGGCAAAAAAGTCGAATTTACCAACGAAAAGAACGTACTCACCATTATCCGCAAGGCCGGTATTGAGATTCCCACCCTGTGCTACCAGCCGGAGCTGTCCATTTTTGGCGCCTGCCGGCTGTGCACCGTGGAGGATGACCGGGGCCGCTGCTTTGCCTCCTGCTCCGAGGAGCCTCGGGACGGCATGGTGATTTACACCCACACCGAGCGGCTGCGCAAGCACCGCAAGCTGATCATCGAGCTGCTGCTGGCGGCCCACTGCCGGGACTGCACCACCTGTGACAAGCATGGCAAGTGCACCCTGCAAAAGCTGGCCTACCAGCATGGCATCAACAGCATCCGCTTTGAAAACCACCGGGAGCTCCTGCCTGTGGACTTCTCCTCCCCAGCTCTGGTCCGGGACCCCAACAAGTGCATCCTGTGCGGCAACTGCGTCCGGGTGTGCGAGGAGATTCAGGGCATCGGCGCGCTGGGCTTTGCCCACCGGGGCACCGATGCCACCGTGGTTCCTGCCTTTAATATGGACCTGGCCGCGACCAAGTGTGTCGGCTGCGGCCAGTGCCGGGCGGTGTGCCCCACCGGTGCGCTGACCATTCACCACAACATGACCGAGGTCTGGCAGGCCCTGGGCGATCCGGACACCCGGGTGGTGGCCCAGATTGCCCCCGCCGTCCGGGTGGCTGTGGGCGAAGCCTTCGGCCTTCCCAAGGGCGAGAGCACCATGGGCAAAATCGTGGCCGCCCTGCACCGCATGGGCTTTGATGAGGTGTTCGACACCTCCTACTCCGCCGACCTGACCATCATGGAGGAGTCCGCCGAATTTTTGCAGCGGGTGGAGCAGGGGCAAAACCTGCCTCTGCTGACCTCCTGCTGCCCCGCCTGGGTCAAGTTTGTGGAAAACGAATTTCCGGAGTTCCGTGAGAATATCTCCACCTGCCGCAGCCCCCAGCAGATGTTCTCCGCCGTGCTGAAGCAGTACTATCGGGACCCGGAAAACGCCCACGGGAAGAAAACCATGGTTGTCTCCATCATGCCCTGCACCGCCAAGAAGATGGAGGCCCAGCGCCCGGAATCCTACACCCAGGGGCAGCAGGATACGGACATCGTCCTCACCACCAGCGAGCTGATTCGCATGATTGATGCCCACGGCATCAACTTTGAGTCCATGCCCTCGGAAGCCTGTGACATGCCCTTCGGCATCGGCTCCGGCGGCGGCGTGATCTTCGGTGCCACCGGCGGCGTTACCGAGGCTGTGCTGCGCCGCCTGACCCATGGGCACGACCCCGCCGCCTTAAACGCCATCGCCGAGTGCGGTGTCCGTGGCGAGCAAGGAATCAAGGAATTCACCGTGCCTTACAACGGCGTGGATGTAAACATCTGCGTCGCCTCCGGCCTGGCCAATGCCCGCACCGTGCTGGAAAGCGTGAAGTCCGGCCAAAAGCACTACCACTTCATTGAAATCATGGCCTGCCCCGGCGGCTGTGTCATGGGCGGCGGCCAGCCTACCGACGGCACCAAGGTCCTCCGGGCCGAAGCCCGCACCCGAGGCCTGTACGCCGCCGACGGCAGCATGGCCATTAAGAAATCCGACGAAAATCCCTTGGTGGATGTATTCTACAACGGCTACTTCAAGGGCATGGCCCACGAACTGCTCCACAACCCCAAGGTATAATGCCCCCAGTCTCCTGACATAAAGCGTTTTGCTGCGTGAAAGGTGCTTCAGTGAATCTGCCCCCAGGTCTTTATACTGGGGAGGCTCTATCATTGCCGCACCGGTCTGCGCCGGTGCGGCAATTTCCGTTTTATTCAGAAGGGAAGGAACTTTTTATGCAGACTCGTGTCGCCGTTATGAGCATCATTGTGGAAAATCCCGCTGCCGTGGAGCCGCTGAACAGCCTGCTCCACACCTACTCCCAGCACATCATTGGCCGGATGGGCCTCCCCTACCGCCAGAAAAACATCAGCATCATCGCCATCGCCCTGGATGCGCCCCAGGACACCATCTCCTCCCTGGCCGGAAAAGTCGGCTCTTTGCCAGGTGTCAGTGTCAAAACCGCTTACTCCGGGGTCATTACAAACGAATCCGAAACGAGGTAAAAATTATGAATAAGAACATTCGCTGGATCACGGAAACTGCCATTTTGCTGGCACTTCTTGTCACCTTGCAGGCCCTGACCAAGCCCGCCGGGCAGCTGGTCACCGGTTCCTGCGTCAATGCCATTTTGGCGGTTGCTGCCCTGGTAGGCGGCCCCCTGTGCGGCGTGACCGTGGCCCTGATTTCCCCGGTGCTGGCCTTCCTGCTGGGCATCGCCCCCCAGGTGCTCACAGTCCCGGCCATTATGGTGGGCAACACCGTGTTTGTGTTGGTGCTCAGCCTCCTGTGGAAGCCCCAGCGCCCTGCCTGGCAGATCGCCGCCTGGCTGGTGGGTGCCGCTGCCAAGTTTGCCACGCTGTACGCTCTGGTAAGCTGGGTGCTGTGCGGCGTATTGGCCCAGCCTCTGCTGGATGCCGGTGCCATGAAGCCCCCCATGCTCAAGGCCCTGCCCGCCATGTTCAGCTGGCCCCAGCTCATCACCGCCCTCATCGGCGGCGGCCTGGCCCTGCTGCTGGTGCCGGTGCTGAAAAAGGCGCTGAAGAAGCAGTAACCATCCCTTGCGGAGATTTCCTGTAACATGCAAAAAATCGGCAGTCACTTTGCAAAGGGCTGCCGATTTTGACTGTCCGCCCAAGGCGCAGCCTAACGGATTAAATATCAAAAAACTGCCTCGCAGAGTTCGCCGCTGTAGCGGCGAATAAAGTCAAATCCATTTTCGACCGGGGCGTGTACCTGGGCGAAA
>CAUWNA010000075.1:0-17205 GCA_963560135.1 uncultured Oscillospiraceae bacterium
AGCACAAGTCCTTGGAGAGGGACTCTAAAAACTACTACTCTATAATACAAGGAAGGTTACCCAATGATTGACCCCACCCAATATGTGAAATAACCCCCAGACAGGGCTTGTCCGTTCTGTCCGGGGGTTATTTCTGTCAGCTTTCCATCTGCCTGCCCAGAAAACCGGCGGCGGTTTTGGCCAGGGTCTGGTCGGCTTCTTGCAGGGCGGTGTCTCCCTCGCCCAGCAGGAGCATGACACAGCCCATCAGATCCCCCTGGGACAGAATGGGGGAGGCGGCGCCCAGCTGATACTTTTCCTCGCCGTCAGCGGCGAAGATGGGGCAGTCGCCTGGTTTGAACAGGTAGTTTTTCCGCTGCTGCATCAGCTTTTCCAGCTCCGGGGAATTGGGCTTGTCCACCAGCTCCCGCTTGGGGGCGCCGTATAGGGCGATGATGCTGTCCCGGTCTGCCACCGCCGCAATATGCCCTGTGGCGGAAACAATGGACTCGCACATCTGGGCGGCAAACTCCTGCAAATCTCCCATGGGAGAATACTTCCGGAAAATCACCCCGCCGTCCTTCTCGGTATAGATTTCCAGAGGGTCGCCCTCCCGGATGCGCAGGGTTCTGCGAATTTCTTTGGGAATCACAATCCGCCCGAGGTCGTCCACCCGGCGGACAATGCCAGTTGCTTTCATTTCTTTCCTCTCCTTGTTGTGGGTTTCCATGGGTATTGTTTGCAGGAAAGGGCGGATTATGTATCCCATCCAGCCACAAAATTGGAGAAAACGCTGGGTGAGCTTGTCACAGACTGGGCGCATTGGCTGTGGTAGAATGAATGCCATCATACAAAAGGAGACACAGCTATGAAAAAATGGATTCCTGTGATTTTGTCGGCCCTGCTGCTCACCGGATGCGGTGCATCGGCGCAGGACAATCTCGGTTATCGCCAAATCACCATGGAAGAGGCAGCAAAACGGATGGAGCAGGAGCCTGCGGCCGTTATTTTGGATGTCCGCCGGCCGGATGAATACCAGGCTGGGCACATTCCTGGGGCAATCAATATCCCCAACGAAACCATCGGCAGTGAGGAGCTGCCCCAGCTGCCGGACAAGGACCAGACGATTTTGGTGTATTGCCGCAGCGGCAACCGCAGCAAGCAGGCCAGTGAAAAGCTGGCGGCGCTGGGCTATACCCAGGTGCTGGAATTTGGCGGCATTCTGGATTGGACCGGCCAGGTGGTCACAGAAGGAGCATAATCTCGGTACTTATCAACGGCACCCTGTTTTCCGGGCAGATGCGCTGGAAAACGGGGTGCTGTTTTTCTGAAAATCGCCAGGGGGAAAGTCGAAAAAATTACGGTTGCAATCCAGAAAAAATATGCTAGAATGTGGAAGATATTTGTTTTTTGAGGTGACAACTGTGGGTAATACAAAAGCGCTTTCTCCCCAGAAAGGGCTGACCTGGCAGATTTTGGTGTTCAGTCTGCCGCTGATGGTGTCCAATCTGCTGCAAGTGCTGTTCAACATGGCGGATATTGCGGTGGTGGGGCGGTTTGCCGGGTCGCTGTCGCTGGCAGCGGTTGGCTCTACCACCACGGCCGTAACCCTGTTCACTGGTCTGCTCATTGGTATCGGCGGCGGCATCAACGCTTTGATTGCCCGGTACTTTGGCGCTAGAGACCGGCGGCAGCTGGGCTATACCATCCATACCTCGGCACTGATCAGTCTGATTTGCGGCGTGCTCATTCTGCTCTTTGGCCAGTTTGGGTCCCGCCCGCTGCTGGTGGCGCTGAATACCAAGCCGGAGGTGCTGGACCGGGCAGCGCTGTATATGCGCATCTATTTTCTGGGCATGCCGGCTATGGCACTGTTTAATTTTGGCAATGCCGTGTACAGCGCCATTGGCGATACGAAAAAGCCGCTGCGGTATTTGCTGCTGTCCGGCATTTTGAACGTGGTGCTGAACCTGTTCTTCGTGATTGTGTGCCGCATGGATGTAGCCGGTGTGGCGGTGGCCAGCGTGGTGTCCCAGTATCTGTCGGCGGTGCTGATTGTGCTGGCGCTGCTGCGCAGCCGGGAGGACTATGCCCTAAAGCCCAGCCAGCTTCGCTTTCAGCGCCGGGCGGTGCGGGAGGTGCTGGTGCTGGGAATTCCCTCCGGCCTGCAAAATGCGGTTTTTTATGTGGCAAATATGTTTGTTCAGGCGGGTGTCAACTCCTTTGACACCGTGATGGTGGCGGGCAACGCCGCTGCTGCCAACGCCGATGGCCTGGTCTATGACGTGATGGCGGCGATTTACACGGCATGCAGCAGCTTCCTGGGGCTGAATTACGGTGCCGGAGACTACAAACGGGTGCGCCGCTGCTACCTGATTTGCATGGGACTGTCCTTCGTCATTGGTTTGGGAATGGGCCTGAGCCTGGTGGCCTTCGGCCCGGCATTTCTGGGCATCTTCGCCGGGGACCAGGCGGTGGTGGCGGCGGGCATGAAGCGGCTGACCATTATGGGCCTGAGCTACGGCTTCTCCGCCTTTATGGACAATGCCATCGCCGGATGCCGGGGCCTGGGCAAGAGCCTGGTGCCTATGGTCATCGTGATTACCGGCTCCTGCGTACTGCGAATTGTGTGGGTGATGACGGTGTTTGCCTATTTTGGCACCATCGAGTCGCTGTATCTGGTGTATATCAGCACTTGGGCGGTGACGGCCCTGTTTGAAAACTGGTATTTTGTGAGAACGTATCGCAGGCTCTCCAAAAACAACCAGGAGGCCCTGGGAATCTCGGGGTGAGAAAGAGAAAAATCCTGCTGCATGAGAACGTGCAGCAGGATTTGTTTTTTATATGGGGGAGATGGCTCGCCATAGACGAGACGGAGAGGGCCTTTTCCGATGTCGAATATGCACGTGAGGGCCCTCTCAGTCGGCTTCGCCGCCAGCTCTCCCAAAGGGAGAGCCAAGTGGGGTACGGCGGAACTTGGTAGGTGCAGAGGTGAGCCAACGTAGTCGGCGGGGGCATGCCCCCGCCCTACGAAAAGCATGTTCCTTTTGTCCAAGCTACTGAGTCGTAACGAACCGGGTGACCCCCAAAGGCGTGGGTTTAACGCCAGGGTATCAGACTCGCAACTGACAGCGGCGGCACGCCGCCTGCCGCCTAGGGGGTGTTTTCCGCTGGGGGTAAATCGGATATCTGGGCGGTGGGGGCGTTCTTTTGGATGCTTTCGATGCCGGCCAGGGCGCTGGCTTTTGTGGTGTAGGCATCGGATACGGCAATGATGGCCCCGTTGCGGGAGCGCAGGCGGAAGCGGTAGCTGTCAGCCTGGTCCCGGTAGAGTTGGTATTTTGGATGGGGCAGAGGCTTGGCGGGGATGGTCAGGTCCTCCACTGGGGCGGCGGCGTTTTTGCGGATGCTGGCAATGCCCTTGCAGCAGGCGGCCCTGGTGCGGTAGACCTCGGAGGTAAGCACCGTCTGGCCGTTGGGGGCTTTCAAATCGAATTTGACCCCGGAGGGTACGGTGCGGATGCAGAATTTACCCATCCAGCCCCTCCAACGGCAGCGTGATCGGTCCGATGAGCAAGGCGTCTTCCCCCCAGGACGGGTCCGTCACTTGGAACGTCAGAGACACTTCTGTAACCTGATCCCAGCTGGTGATGCCCAAATCCTCCAGGGGGTACAGGTAGGTCCGGTCGATGTTTTTCGTGCCGTCAGGGAGGCTGCACCACAGGCTTAGATCCACCTCCTGGCCGTTGAGAACAGCGCTTTCCATGGAGATGTTCAGGGGCTTCTGCGCCCGGTTTTCCAGATAGAACAGCAAATCGCCGTCGGAGATTTCCGGGTTATACAGTCCGGGCAGATACCCCAGGAAGGTCAGGGTCAGCCGGTCATCCTGGTAAAGGACCTGCCCTTGGGGTGCCTGCGGCTGGGTATACTGGCTGGGGTCTACAAAGCTGAGCTGTATGGTCTGGGGTGGAATCAGTTCTGCATAATCATCCTGGTCGTAGGCGCCGATGGTAAGACTCAAGGTCTGAATTTGGGAGATGCCTGCCATGGCCAGGTCGTCTGCGTCGATGGAGACGGTTCCGGCAGCAGTGCGGTTCTTGCCTGCCTCACAGTTGACGTAGGCACCCTCCATTAAAAAGCCGTTGACCACCACGGATTCCGCATAAACCCGTACCTTATGCTTGGTATTGTTGCGCAGGTACAGGGGAAATTCCTCCGTGCAGATCCCATCCTTGCCAAAATCCGCCAGAAGCTCGATGCCGTTGGCATTGAACAGGGGGAAGGCCCACTCCGGTACCTCCGGCTGGGGCTGATTGGCCAGGGAAACGGCCTGGGAGATCTCCTGGCCGATGCCGAAAATCAGGGCCAGCACCGGCTGAAACAGCAGCAGCGCTGCTGCCACGACCACGACAGGAAGCCAACGCTTTTTCTTTGTGGGCTTGTCGCAGGCGAAGGGGTCTCTCTTGGGAATGGGACTGCGTTCGAGCTGGTCGATCACCAGCGGCTCGCCGGTGTGGGTGTGGCCGCCGTGGGAAAACTCCTCGGAAAAATTTTCGTACAGGCAAGCCTTGCAGCATTTGCCGTTGTAGCGCTTGCCGCAGCTGGGACAGATGTAGCGGGCCATGGGAATCCCTCCTTCCATTGGTGGCTCTATTATAAGCGGAATGCCGGGGGTGTGTCAATCCAAAGCGGAAGATTCTTTTGCCAAATCAGGGCTGAAACAGGCCGCAGGAGGCTTGGTCGAACAGAATATTATGCTGCAAAATGGCATACTGGTTCAGCCAGCGGGCTTCTTCGCCCTGGGCATCTTCCAGGGGCAGATAGGTTTGGGCAGACTGGGAGTAATAGCCCTGGCTGTTGAGGGCGGGAACGGTCTGCTCCATCTGCTTTAGGAATTGGTAAAAGGGTGGCAGGGGCAGCCCGGCGGCTTCCAGCAGGTGTACGCCCAGATAGTTGAGACTGGTGGTTTCCAGGCTTGTTTCGGGAATGTCAAAATTGGCCCAGAGGAAGCAGGGCACGGTGAATTGCAGCAGCTGCTGGGAAAGTCCCTCAAAGGGTCCGCCGTGGAGGTCCTGGAAGAAATCTCCCTCCACCTGAGGGAAGTGGTCACCGAAGAACAGCACAACGGTGTCCTCCGGGAAATCGGCCAGCTGCGCAAGGAAGTAGGCCAGGGCTTCGTCGGAGGTATGGAGCAGGGACAGGTACTGCTCCGCCATGGGGTAAGCGCCTGGGGCATCGGTCAGGGTGATGGACTGGGTGTAGTTGTCTCCCTGGTAGATGTAGTCGCCGTGGTTCTGCATGGTGATGCCGAACAGGAACAGGGGCTGATCCTGGCTCTGGGCCAGCTGCCGGAGCATGTAGTCGTAGGTTTCCCGGTCGCTGATGTACTCCCGCACCACGTCCTCATAGGGATAATCCTCGATAAAGGTCATTTCCTGGAAGCCCAGCCGGGGATAGACGGCGGTGCGGTTCCAGCCGCTGGCGAGGAAGGGGTGGGTGGCCATGGTGCGGTAGCCCAGGCTGTTGAAATGATGCACCAGGCTGGGGATGGGAGCATGGATATACTGCTGGTAGGCGCAGGCTCCGGCGGGGAGATTGCCCATGGACAGGCCGGTGAGAAATTCAAATTCCGAGTTGGCCGTGCCGCCTCCGAACACGGAGCACAGGGCGTGGCCCCGCTGGGTATTCTCCTGAAGCGAGTCGGCAAAGGGGGTAACTGGCTGGTTGGTGTTCAGGGGACTGCCCAGAATGGAAAAGTCGGCGTAGGACTCGTTCATCACCACCAGAACGTTGGGCATCTTCTGCGCGGAAGCTTCACTGGGGGGATACGCCTGGGCCAGGGCATCCAGCGCTTCCTGGCCGTATCCATCCGGCTTGCCGGGGAAGCAGTCCCGCAGACCTACGGCGAAGTTGAGGAAATAGCCGTTGCGGGTGGCACCCTCGTTGCTCCAGGTGTTGGGGCGGACATCTCGGATGCCATAGATGGTTGCGGCCAAGGTGACGACGGTCAGCCCGGCAGCGCCCAGCCGCCGCCATAGTGCCTTGGGAAGCAGAACGGCATCCGGCAGCCGCAGCAGCACAAACAGGGCAAATCCCCACCAGAACCAGCACAGCGCCATCTCCCGAGGGACGGCGTAATTATATTGTCCAGCCACGTTCATTGCGGTTTTGAGGGCAAAAAAGTCGGCAGGCTGAAGCAGATTTCCCCGGAAGTGGTACAGGTAGCCGCTGGCAGTGGCAAGGAGCATCAGCGCCCCGGTGCCAAAGACCACTGCCCAGCGGATGCGGCCGGTGAGGACGAGAAACACGCCGCAGACCACAGCGACACACAAAAAGTTCATTACCACCCGATAATAGCCGACTCCCAAAAAGGGCTTGGTGGAAACCATATAAGTAGGCAGGGCACACACCAGGCCGATGCACACCAGCGCCCAGAGACCGGTGAGGCAGAACGCCCAAAGGGGCCGCTTGGGGTGGATGCGCAGAGCGCCCACTGCGGGAAACAGCAGCGCCAGGGCGATGCCGTCCTGCCAGCGATAAAACAGGCAGCACAGGCAGAAAAGAATGCCGCCAATCACACCGCCGGTGAGCAGTCCCCGGCGGCTGAAAGAAATGGGGGAAGTGGTTTGCGTGGTTAACATGGTTGGTTCTCCTTTGATTTATCTGCTATGTAATTTATCACAGAATCGGAGAAAATACAACAAATTCCCCGGAAAAATCCTGCCGCAAGAAAAAGTTCAAAAATAATTCAAAAACCACCCATTGACTTTTTTAGCACTCTCTGGTATAGTGTGCTTAGCACTCAAGGATATGGAGTGCTAATAAGAACACAACGTCCGAAGGGGGTATTTCATGGAATTGTCCGAGCGGAAGAAGAAGGTCCTGCGCAGTGTGGTGGACCTGTATATCCGCACCGCCGAGCCTGTTGGCTCCAAGGCCATTACCGCCCTGCCGGACATGAACTACTCCTCTGCCACCATCCGCAATGAAATGGCCGACCTGACGGCCATGGGCTATTTGGAGCAGCCCCATACCAGCGCCGGACGGATTCCCTCCGCCGCAGGCTACCGGCTGTATGTAGATGAGCTGATGCTGGACTACCGGCTGAGCATGGACGAAACCAAGTCCATCAACAGTGCCATCGAGGAAAAAATGCAGCGGGTGGACAAAATGGTGGAAAAGGTGGCAAAACTGGTTTCCCAGGCCACCAACCTGCCGGCCATTACCGCCGCCGCTCGGTGCGGCAGCGCCTGCGTCAGCCACTTTGAGCTGATTCTTGCAGGAAAGGGCAGCATCGTGCTGGTGCTGATGCTCTCGGATGACCATGCGGTGAACAAGGTCATCAAGCTTCCCCTGGAGCTGGAGGACGGAGATCTGAAACTGCTCAGCGCCGTGCTCAACGCTTCTCTGACGGAACTTCCGCTGGAGGAGCTGACCGCTTCCCGGATGGAAAAGGTGATGGCTTCTGCCGGAAAGGCAGCGCCCTTGGTGCCGGTGGTTCTGGACTTCGTTCAGGAAACGCTGAAAAGCCAATGTTCTCCCAACATGGCTGTGGCGGGCCAAGCCCGGCTGCTGGGTCTTCCCGAATACCGGGATGTGGACAAAGCCCAGCGGGTGCTGGCTACCATTGATGAGGAAGCCCTGTGCAACCTGCCTGCGGTGATGGAAAACACCAACGGCACCCGGGTGATTGTCGGACCGGAGAATGTGGCCGACGAACTGAAGGACACCTCCGTGGTGATGACCAAGTTCGATATTGGCGAGGGCATGCAGGGTATGATCGGTGTGGTCGGTCCCACCAGAATGGACTACGCCAAAGTGACCGCCCGGTTAAGCTACTTTGCAGAGAGCCTGAGCAAGCTGTTCGCCAAGCCGGAACAGCCCCAGCTTCCCGGTGCTGCCGGAGAAGAGCCGAAGAATGAATAGAATTGCATGGAGGATATAGACGTGGCAAAAAAGGAAACCAAACAGCAGCAGCCCCTGGACCCGGAGCAGGCAGCTCCTGCCGAGGCTGTGGAGGAAACCCAGGAAGCTGCCGAGGTTCAGACCCCGGAGGTCAACCCCTGGGAGGAAAAGTACAACGCCGAGCGGGATGCCCACCTGCGGGTGGCCGCTGAGTTCGACAACTTCCGCAAGCGCACCATCAAAGAAAAGGAAGCCTCCTACGGCAACGGCAAGGCCGACGCTGTGGAGAAGATGCTTCCCGTGTACGACAATCTGGAGCGGGCGCTGAACCAGCCCACCGAGGATGCCGCCTACAAAAAGGGCGTGGAGATGACCATGAACGAGCTTGTGAAGATCCTCACCGGGCTGGGTGTGGAAATTTTTGGTCAGGTGGGAGAGAGCTTCGACCCCAACATCCACAACGCCGTGATGCACCTGGAAAATGAAGAACTGGGAGAAAATGTGATCGCCCAGGTTTTCCAGAAGGGCTTCAAAATCGGCGATAAGGTGGTCCGCTTCGCCATGGTCCAGGTGGCCAACTAAAAAGAAGACAGAAGATGCAGCCGGAAACCGGCCCATCTTACAGCCTATAAAACTTGTAAACATTTTTCTGGAATATAATAGGAGGAAATCATTATGTCTAAGATTATCGGTATTGACCTTGGTACTACCAATTCCTGTGTAGCCGTTCTGGAAGGCGGCGAGCCTGTTGTTATCGCCAACGCTGAGGGCACCCGCACCACTCCGTCCGTCGTGGCCTTCTCCAAGACCGGCGAGCGTATGGTGGGTCAGGTGGCTAAGCGCCAGGCTGTCACCAACGCTGACCGCACCGTGGCTTCCATCAAGCGCCACATGGGCGAGAACTACCACGTCACCATCGACGGCAAGGGCTACACCCCCCAGGAAATCAGCGCTATGATCCTGCAAAAGCTGAAGGCCGATGCAGAGGCTTACCTGGGCCAGAGCGTCAGCGAGGCC
Source organism: uncultured Oscillospiraceae bacterium (assembly GCA_963560135.1). Classification (GTDB taxonomy): domain Bacteria; phylum Bacillota; class Clostridia; order Oscillospirales; family Oscillospiraceae; genus Faecousia. The sequence goes on from CAUWNA010000075.1 coordinate 8,902, forward strand.
GTCATCACCGTGCCCGCTTACTTCTCCGATGCTCAGCGCCAGGCTACCAAGGACGCTGGTAAGATTGCCGGCCTGGATGTGAAGCGTATCATCAACGAGCCCACCGCTGCTGCCCTGGCTTATGGCCTGGACAAGGAGACGGAGCAGAAGATCATGGTCTACGACCTGGGCGGCGGCACCTTCGACGTGTCCATCCTGGACATCGGCGACGGCATCATCGAGGTGCTGGCTACCGCCGGTGACACCCGTCTGGGCGGCGACGACTTCGACCAGCGGATCATGGATTACCTGGTGGAAGAGTTCAAGAAGGCTGAGGGCATCAACCTGGCTTCCGACAAGGTCGCCATGCAGCGGCTGAAGGAAGCTGCCGAGAAGGCCAAGATCGAGCTGTCCGGCGTGACCACCACCAACATCAACCTGCCCTATATCACCGCCGATGCCACCGGCCCCAAGCACCTGGACGTGACCCTGACCCGGGCCAAGTTCAACGAGCTGACCGCTGACCTGGTGGAGCGGACCATGAAGCCTGTCCGTCAGGCCATGTCCGATGCCGGCCTGTCCGCTTCCGACCTGCATAAGGTGCTGCTGGTTGGCGGCTCCACCCGTATCCCTGCCGTGCAGGAGGCCGTGAAGGGCATCACCGGCAAGGAAGGCTTCAAGGGCATCAACCCCGACGAGTGCGTGGCCGTGGGCGCTGCCATTCAGGGCGGCGTGCTCACCGGCGATGTGCAGGACATCCTGCTGCTGGACGTGACCCCGCTGTCTCTGGGTATTGAGACCATGGGCGGCGTGTTCACCCGCCTGATCGACCGCAACACCACCATCCCCACCCACAAGAGCCAGATCTTCTCCACCGCCGCAGACGGCCAGACCTCCGTTGAGGTGCATGTCCTCCAGGGCGAGCGGGAAATGGCTGCCTACAACAAAACCCTGGGCCGCTTCCAGCTGTCCGGCATCGCTCCGGCTCCCCGTGGCGTGCCCCAGATTGAGGTCACCTTCGACATCGATGCCAACGGCATTGTGAAGGTCTCCGCTAAGGACCTGGGCACCGGCAAGGAGCAGCAGATCTCCATCACCGCCTCCACCAACCTGAGCCAGGAGGACATCGACAAGGCCGTGAAGGAAGCTGAGCAGTACGCTGCCGAGGACAAGGCCCGCAAGGACGAGGTGGACACCCACAACGCAGCCGACCAGACCATCTACCAGACCGAGAAGACTCTGGGCGAGCTGGGCGACAAGATCGATGCTTCCGAGAAGGCAGAGATCCAGAGCGCAATCGACAAGCTGAAGGAAGTCAACAAGGGCACCGACATCGAGGCCATCAAGGCCGCTACCGAGGCTGTCCAGCAGGCTTTCTACAAGGTCAGCGAGAAGCTGTATCAGCAGGCCGCTCCCCAGGACGGCGGCGCCCAGGCTGGCGGTAACTACCAGCAGCCCGGCGACGACGGCGTGGTGGATGCCGACTACGAGAGCGTGGACTAACAGATAAACCCAAAGGGGCGGCGAAACGCCGCCCCTTTCAGAGCGTTATCATCCTTTTGGGGGATGGGAAAAGCAGCCGGCAGGAGAGTTGGCAGTTGACCATGGACAAATGGTCATCCCCGGGCCGCCCGGAAGGCGTGTCCACGGTCAACTGCCAATTGTCAAGGGAATATGAGGTGAAGGAATATGGCAGAAAACAAACGTGACTATTATGAGGTGCTGGGGATTCAGAAGGATGCCAGCCCGGAAGAAATTAAAAAGGCCTACCGCAAGGCGGCTATGAAATACCATCCCGACCGCAACCCGGGAGACAAGGCGGCGGAAGAAAAATTCAAGGAAGTGGGCGAAGCCTACGAGGTGCTGTCCGATTCGGACAAGCGCCAGCGCTATGACCAGTTCGGCTTTGCCGGGGTAGACCCCAACTTTGCCGGCGGCCAGGGCGGCTATGGCGGCGGATTTGGCGGCTTCGGAGACTTTGGCGATTTGGGTGACATTTTCGGCGAGTTCTTCGGCGGCGGCAGCCGCAGAGGTTCGGCTCAGTCCGCACCCCGCCGAGGCGAAAATGTGATGACCCGGCTGGAGCTGACCTTTGAAGAAGCGGCCTTCGGCTGCGAGAAGGAAGTGGCAGCCCAGCGGATCGAAAACTGCGCCGCCTGTAAGGGTACCGGCTCTGCCGACGGCGTGATTGAAACCTGCCAACAGTGCCGCGGCACGGGTCAGGTTCGCACGGTGCAGAATTTCATGGGCATGCAGATGCAGTCCAGCACCACCTGCCCGGGCTGTAACGGCCGGGGCAAGGTGATCAAGACACCCTGCAACACCTGTAAGGGCAAGGGCAAGGTCCGCCGCACCAACCGGGTGAAGGTGAAAATCCCTGCCGGCGTGGATGCAGGCCAGAGTGTCCGGGTCCGGGGCGAGGGCTGTGTCGGCTCCAACGGCGGTGTCAACGGCGATTTGCTGGTGGAAATCTCCATCAAGCGCCACCCGATCTTCACCCGCCAGGACTACGACGTGCTGTGCGAAGTGCCCATTTCCTTCACCCAGGCGGCCCTGGGTGCGGAAATCGAAGTGCCTACTTTGGACGGCAAGGTGAAATACGAGATTCCCGAGGGGACCCAGACCGGCCGGGAGTTCGTGCTGCGGGATAAGGGCATCCCGGAGGTGGGCAACGCCCGCCGCCGTGGCGACCACCGCTTCACCGTGGTGGTGGAAACCCCCACCCACCTGACCCGGGAGCAGAAAGACCTGCTCCGCCAGCTGGACGGCACTATGGAGGTGTCGCCTAAGCGGAAGAAGTTTATTGATAACCTGAAAAACTTCTTTGAATAAGAATAGGGCAATTGACGATTGCCAATTGCGGCATCGGCCCAGGCCCTTGCCTCTCCCTTTAGGAGAGGTGGCTCGCCGTTAGGCGAGTCGGAGAGGGCCTTTCCCCTGTAGCGCAACGAAGGCCGTGGCCCTCTCAGTCACCTTCGGTGACAGCTCTCCCATGGATGCGAATCAATAGTTGAAAAACAACAAAAGTGCAGAAAATGCCAAGGACGAATAGATATGTGTCAGCAGTCCTTGGTAGGAGCGGACATAGCGGGCGGTTTGGATGTCGGTTCGGGCGTTGAGCCAATTGAAGTATATCTCGATTGGCTGCCGGATACCGCATTTATCTAACACTTTGCACTATTTGTCATCTTTTTTCGCTTTTTTTCCGGTTTCTACTATTGATTCGCATCATGGGGAGAGCCAAGGGTGGTGGTCTACCGCCAGGGTAGCAGACTCGCATTGTCAGCGGCCACTGGCCGCCGCTTAAGGAGATAGTATATGGAACCGATTTATCAGCAGGATTTTACCATTTCGGACGTGCATGTGGACCGCTATGGGCGGCTGCGGCCGTCGATGATCCTTTATTTTGCCCAGGAAATTGCAGGCAGCCACTGCATGGAACTGGCGCTGGACTATGATACGCTGGCCCAGCGGCGGCTGTTCTGGGCCGTGACCCGGCACCGGGTGCAGATCACCCGGATGCCCCAGCAGGGCGAGACACTGCACATTGAGACGTGGCCCATGCCCACCACCCGGGTGGCTTATCCCCGGAGTATGGTGGCTTATGATGCCGACGGCCAGGAGTGCTTCCGCTCCATCAGCCTGTGGGTGCTGATGGATTTGGATACCCGGAACATGATTCTGCCCGGAAAGAGCGGCATCGTGGTGGCGGGCACCCTCCGGGGCAATGAGCTGGCCACGCCCACCGGGGTGATTGCCAAGACCCTGGGCAGCCGCAAAAGCCGCAGCGTGTGCTTCACGGACCTGGACCGCAACGGACACATGAACAATACCAAGTACCTGGATTGGGTGGACGACTTGCTGCCCAGCCCCTTCCATGCCCGGCATACCCCCAAGGAATTTACCGTCTGCTATCTCAGCGAGGCCCGGGAGGGCCAGGAGCTGTCCATGCAGTGGGACTTTTTGGAGGAGGACTGCCTCCAGGTGGATGCCCACCGGCAAAGCCCCGATGGCAAGGACGAGCGGATTTTCTCCGCCAGAATCCTCTACGATTAAAAGAAAGAATCCCAGTTTTGCTGCGGCAAAACTGGGATTCTTCGCATTTTGAACAAATCAGGTTAGTGGGTGAGGCTATAGCCGAAGCGGTAGGCAGCCAGACAGGAGTAGAGAAACAGCGCCAGAAACCCATAGCCAAAGGCCAGCCCGGTGACAAAGCGGCGGGGATTGGTGCTTTCGTAGGGGGTAAGCAGCTGAATAAATCCGTCTGCCACCAGAGGAATCAGCAGTACCGCTGCCAGAAGGCACCGGCAGCGGCCAGGAGCATCCCCACCAGTTCCCCGGTGCACCGGGCGCAGATGGGGAATTTCCGGCCATGCCAGTGAAAGGAACGGTCATCCCGGCAGTGGCAGCCAAAGAAAATAGGCAGCCACTTGTAAAGCCACGCCTGCAAGGGTTAATAGGCCATTGCGCCCATGACCCCCAGCAGGAAGTACATTAAGACCGTAGCGCCCACGGATACCAGAGCGCCGATGCCGGCAGCCTTGGCGCTGTTGGGCTTGGTGTCCTTCCAGACCAGGAAAAGAACCAGACCGACAATGGGAATGCAGCAGCCCAGTACACCCCAGCCGAAGCCGCCGCTGTCGGGGCTGGCTGTGGTCTGGGGAACGCCGCAGGACGGGCAGATAACAGCCTTGTCATCAATGGGAGCGCCGCAGTTTTTGCAGTATGCCATAAAAATACCTCCTTATATCTCTCCGGGATGGCACCGTGAAATATTATTTACCATCCGTGTCCAGTATAACAGAACAATAGACCGCCTGTCAAGAACAAATGTGCGCAGGAAGGAAAAATCCCCAGCCGCAGCTGGGGATTTTTCGATTGAGGCTTGTTGTTTCTTGCAATGGCCTTTGACAGCCTGATTTTATACCCCCAGGTAGCCCTTGAGCACCAGCAGGGTGTTGTACACGCCGTCCATGTGGCTGCGCTCGTAGCCGTGGCTGGCGTAGACACCGGGACCGATGAGACCGTGGCGCAGGTCGTTTCCGGCGCTTAGGGTGGCCTCCACGTCGGAGCCGTAGTGGGGATAGACATCCACGGCGTAGTCAGCGCCGGTGGATTTGGCGGCGGCGATCAGCTTGCCCACCACGTCGTAGCTGTAGGGGCCGCCGGAATCCTTGGCGCAGATGCTGACCTGGCGCTCGGTGCATTGCAGCCCGTCGCCGACACAGCCCATGTCCACGCTGATGGCTTCCGTCACCCCGGCGGGGACGGAGGCAGCGCCGCCGTGGCCAACCTCTTCGTAAACGGTGATGTGGGCATAGGTGCGCCGGGGCAGGGCGATGGCGTTGTCCGCCAGGTACTTGGCAAAGCCCAGCAGAATGCCTACGCTGAGCTTGTCATCCAGGAAGCGGCTCTTGAGATAGCCGGAGGCGGTGCGCCGGGTGCGAGGCTCGAAGCAGACGAAATCCCCCACTTCAATGCCCAGCTTGCGCACGTCCTCGGCAGAGGAAACGTTCTCGTCCAGCACCACTTCCGTGGTATCAAAGTTCCGCTTGGCTTCGCTGTAGCCGCCGTTGACATGGACGGAGGCGTTGCACAGCTGCAAGGTGCCCTCGTAAATTTTCCCCTCCCGGGTGTAGATGCGGACGTTTTCCGCTTCGCCGTTTTCTGCCTGCATGCCGCCGATTTTGGTCAGCTGAAGACGGCCGGAGCCTTTGATTTGGCAGACCATGCCGCCAAGGGTGTCGGTGTGGGCTTCCAGCAGCAGGCCGCCTGCTTCGTCAGCGCCGCCAAAATCCACCAGAATGCCGCCCTTGGTGGTGATGCTGGCGGCAAAGCCCAGCTGAGTGAAGGCATTTTGCAGCCACTGGGCCGCCCGGCTGGTGAAGCCGGAGGGAGAGTCGATGGCCAGCAGGGCCTGGGCCTGCTCCCAGGCGTATTCGGCGTAGTTACGGTTCATGGTATTGTCCTCCTAGCAGTAAATAGTGCCACACACCGGCCACCTCCCGGAGGAAGTGGTTGATGCGCTGGCCCCAGCGGCTGGTCTGGGCAGGGATGCCCACAAATTCTACGCCGCATTTTTTGGCAAACAGGCTGGCCCGGAACAGGTGATATTCGCTGGAGAGCACCCCCAGCTTTTCCGGCCGGCGGCCTGTCTGTTCTTCAATGAGATTCAGGGAGAAATTCAAATTTTCCCAGGTGGAGGTGGCTTCCTCCTCCAAAATCAGCCGGTGGGGGTCGATGCCCAGCTCCACCAGCTCCCGGTACATGCACTGGGCTTCGGTAATCGGCTCGTCTGTGCCCCGGCCGCCGGAAAGGACGGCGGTGACGCTGGGATGGGTGTCCAAATAGGTATAGGCGGCGCAGATGCGGTCCCACAGGGACACGGAGGGGCCGTCGGGATTGACCTTGGCCCCCAGCACCACCACATACTCCACCGGCTCCTTAGGAGAGCCGAAGCTGGCGGCGATGATGATGCCCTCGGTAATGCCCACCACCAGCAGCCCCATGACGACACAGACCGTGACTGCGGTGGTGACGACCTTGGCAAACGCCGGGAATTTCAGCCCTACCAGGGGGAAGAAGGCATAAAAGAGGATCAGCGCCACCAGGCAGAAGCAGACCAGGGAGGAAAAGCTGTAGCCGGGAATGCCGAATTTCAGGAACAGCCCCAGGCCGGAAAGCAGAGCGCAGAGCACCAGCGCCCCTATGCGCCAAGGGCCGAGAAAGGTGAAAAGTTGTTTCATACAATACCCCCATTCGGTGGAAAAGAATGGACACTGCCGGAAGATGCGACAGAATTTCCATCATTCTATCACAAGTTCCCCATAAAAACAAGCCGCCGGGATACGGCGGCTTGCGTTGTAAGAAAAACTTAAACTTCCTTGCTCTTGCTGGCAATTTCCATCAGGCACTTGGCGGTAAACTCGGCAGGAGTCATGGCGCCCAGGTCGTCGCCCTTGCGGGTGCGCACGGACACGGTGCCGTTTTCCATATCCCGGTCGCCAACCACCAGCATGTAGGGGATCTTCTGCATCTGGGCTTCCCGGATCTTGTAGCCCAGCTTTTCGCTGCGCAGGTCGCCCTCGGCACGGATGCCCACATTCTTCAAATCCTCTACCAGGTTCTTGGCATACTCGTGAGCACGGTCGGTAATGGGCATGACCTTCACCTGGGTGCCCATGAGCCACAGGGGCAGTGCGCCGGCGTACTTCTCAATCAGCAGGGCCAGGGTCCGCTCGTAGCAGCCCATGGAGGTGCGGTGGATGATATAGGGGGTCTTCTTCTGGCCGTCGGAGTCCACATACTCCATGCCGAACTTCTGGGCCAGCAGCATATCGATCTGGATGGTGATGAGGGTATCTTCCTTGCCGAAGACGTTCTTGATCTGGATGTCCAGCTTGGGGCCGTAGAAGGCGGCCTCGTCAATGCCCACGGTGTAGTGGACGCCCAGGTGGTCCAGAATGGTCTTCATGGTGTTCTGGGCCAGCTCCCACTGCTCGGCAGTGCCTTCGTACTTAACACCGGCCTTGGCAGGGTCCCACTGGCTGAACCGGAAGGAGCAGTCCTCTTTCAGGCCCAGGGTTTCCAGGCAGTAGTTGGCCAGGTCCAGGCAGCCCCGGAATTCCTCCTCCAGCTGGTCAGGGCGGAGAACCAGGTGGCCTTCGGAGATGGTGAACTGGCGCACCCGAATCAGGCCGTGCATTTCGCCGGAATCCTCGTTGCGGAACAGGGTGGAGGTTTCGCCGTAGCGCAGGGGCAGGTCCCGGTAGGAGCGGGCCTTGCTCAGATAGACCTGGTACTGGAACGGGCAGGTCATGGGCCGCAGGGCGAAGCATTCCTTGCTCTCGTCATGGGGGTCACCCAGCACGAACATGCCGTCCAGGTAGTGGTCCCAGTGGCCGGAAATCTTGTACAGGTCAGACTTGGCCATCAGCGGGGTCTTGGTGAGGATGTAGCCACGCTTCTGCTCCTCATCCTCAATCCAACGCTGCAAAAGCTGAATTGCCCGAGCGCCGTTGGGCAGCATGACCGGCAGGCCCTGGCCGATGACGTCCACGGTGGTGAAGTAGTCCAGTTCCCGGCCCAGCTTGTTGTGGTCCCGCTTCAGGGCTTCCTCCTGTTTTTTCAGGTACTCATCCAGCTGGTCCTTGCTGGGGAAGGCGATGCCGTAAATACGCTGGAGCATTTTGCGGTTGGAATCGCCCCGCCAGTAAGCGCCGCAGGACTTGGTGAGCTTGAAGCCGTTGTGCTTGACCCGGCCGGTGTGGTCCAGGTGGGGGCCGGCGCACAGGTCGGTGAACTCGCCCTGGGTGTAGAAGGAGA
>CAUWNA010000076.1:0-15729 GCA_963560135.1 uncultured Oscillospiraceae bacterium
GGGCCTTTAGCTCAGTTGGTTAGAGCCTCCGGCTCATAACCGGATCGTCCCGGGTTCGAATCCCTGAAGGCCCACCAGTTTATTCAGGCCTTCGCCTTGCATATATAGGGGTATAGCTCAATTGGTAGAGCGGCGGTCTCCAAAACCGTAGGCTCAGGGTTCAAGTCCTTGTGCCCCTGCCAAAAGTCCAACAGCATTTGCTGTTGGACTTTTTTGTCGCAGCCAACAGGACTTGAACCATTGGATGCAACACCCCGGCGGGGTGTTGTTCGCCGGCGGCTGGACGACGGCGACACCTTGATTTTCTGCAGAGCAGAAAATGCAGCAAGTCCTTGTGCCCCTGCCAAAAGCCGACAACATTTTGCTGTCGGCTTTTTTGTCACAACCAACGGGGCTTGAACCATTGGGAGGGATGGTCTATTACCAGTTTTTTTCCCAGGCCCAATCTGAGGTGATCGAGCCGTCACCGCTGTTGTTTGGCAGGAAAAGGAATAAGGCATGGGAAAAAACGATGCCATGAAGCAGGCCCGGGCGGCGGCGGGGCTGTCCCAGCAGGGGCTGGCGGACCGGCTGGGGGTATCCCGGCAGACCATCAACGCCATCGAAAAGGGGGGATTACAACCCCACCATCGGTCTGTGCATCGGCATCAGCCAGGTGCTGGGGCTGACCCTGAATGACCGATTCTGGGACGAAACCGAGATTTTTGAAAAAAAGAAAAAATAATGCTTGCATTTTCCGTAAGGATGTGCTATGATATCCGGGCGATTAAAGATTAATAGGGCACTACTGCCCTTACCTGATAAGAAAGAGGTGAACGAAATGAAGGAAGGTATCCATCCCAATTACGAACAGACCACCATCCGCTGTGCCTGCGGCAATGTCTTTACCACTGGTTCTACCAAGAAGGACATTCGTGTTGAGATCTGCTCCAAGTGCCACCCTTTCTATACCGGCAAGCAGAAGCTGGTTGACACCGGTGGACGTGTTGATCGGTTCAACAAGCGTTTTGGCCTGAAGTAAGACGGCAAACATCCGCACTACGGTTTTCGTGGTGCGGATTTTTCTTTTTGTTCATAATTTTCCCCGGGAAATAGGTTGTCCCCTGGGGGGTAAATGTGGTATAATGTAAAAAAGTGCTTTTTGCAAACGAGGAGGGGCTATGGATATGACGGAACTGACAATGGAACAAGCTGTCCAGGAACGGGCAGTGCTGGTGGGATTGAACGCCGACTGCTTCAAACAGGAGCAGACAGCGGACGATGAATCCCTGCGGGAGTTGGAGGAACTGCTGCAAACGGCCGGCGGCATCTGCACCGGAAAGGTGCTGCAAAACCGCCATACGCCAGACCCTCACAGCTTCATCGGCGAGGGCAAGGCCATGGAGGTTCGCCAGCTGGTGGAGGCCACCGCTTCCACCATGGTGATTTTTGACAACGAGCTGTCCCCCGGAAACATCCGGGCCTTGGAGGAACTGATCGGCGTGACGGTGCTGGACCGCAGCGCCCTGATCCTGGACATCTTCGCCCAGCGGGCGAAAACCAAGGAGGGCCGCCTTCAGGTGGAGCTGGCCCAGTATAAGTATCTGCTGCCCAGACTCTCCGGCATGGGCGCCAGCCTGAGCCGCCAGGGCGGCGGCATCGGCACCCGTGGCCCAGGCGAAACCAAGCTGGAATCCGACCGCCGCCACATCCGGGAGCGGATCGACCGGCTGGAAGGGGAGCTGGAACAGGTGCGCAAGGTGCGCTCGGTGCAGCGGGAGCGGCGGATGAAGAACGCCATCCCGGTGGTGGCCATTGTGGGCTACACCAACTCCGGCAAATCCACCCTGCTCAACCAACTCACCGGAGCGGGAATCCCTGCCAACGACCGGCTGTTTGACACGTTGGATACAACCTCCCGGCTGCTGACGGTGTCGGACAACCTGGATGTGATCTTGTCGGATACGGTGGGCTTTATCTCCAAGCTGCCCCACCATCTGGTGAATGCCTTCCGGGCGACTCTGGAGGAGCTGGAGTATGCGGACTTGCTGCTGCATGTCATCGATGCCTCCGACCCCTACCTGGAGCAGCACATTGCCGTGGTGGAGAAGCTGATTTCCCAGCTGGCCCGGCCCGGTACCCCGGTGCTGAAATGCTACAACAAGGCGGATTTGGTCTATACGGATGAAATCCCCCGGGGCAAGAACATTGTGGCCATCTCCGCCAAAAAGGGCATCAATATGGACGGCCTGCTTGCCGCCATTGAGAAGGCTCTGGACCAGGCCCGGCACCAGGTGCAGCTGCTGCTGCCCTATGCCCAGGGCGGCCTGGTGGAGACCCTCCATGATAACGCCCGGGTGCTGAGCGTGGACTATACCCCAGAGGGCATCCAGGTGGAGGCCATTGTGGACAGCATCCTGCTGGGACGGCTGCGCCAGTATGTGGTGGGAGGGCAGTGAGCCTTGGTAGAATATTTGGTCCCCACCCAATTCGGGGAAGGGGAATTTGTGGAGAAAAAGTCTCGGTTCATTGGCCGACTCTGGCCGGTGGAAACGGAGGCAGAAGCCCTGGAAAAAATCCAGGAGATGAAGAAAAAATACTATGATGCCACCCATAACTGCTGGGCGTACGTGATTCAGGACGGGCCGGTTCGGTTCTCCGATGATGGAGAGCCGGGGGGCACCGCCGGAATGCCCATGCTGCAAGTGCTGCAGCGGGAGGGGCTGTCCAATGCAGTGTGCGTGGTGACGAGATACTTTGGCGGCATTTTGCTGGGGGCCGGCGGTTTGGTGCGGGCCTATACCAAAGGGGCGAAAATCGCCGTGGATGCGGCGGGAAAGTCCATGAAACGGGTGTGGACGGTGCTGTATCTGCCCTGTCCTTACCCCTTTTACGAGCGGGTGAAGCTGGAAATTGCCGCCTTTGGCGGCCTGGTGCGGCAGACGGATTTCGGCGCTGAGGTGGAGCTGGAAGTGCTGCTGCCCCAGGGGCAGACTCAGCCCTTCCTGGAAACGCTGACGGACCTGACCAGCGGCACGGTGGAGGCCATGGAAGTGGCCCAGGAATACCGGGCTTTCCCGGTGGATATACCGGAATAAAAAGCATCAATTTTGAAAATACGGGGTGGGAACCATGACGGTACGGGAAGAATTGGAGCGCCTGGAACACAAGCGGCTGAATCCGCTGGCGGCATTTGCTGACAGCTCCCAGGGCCGCCCTCGGCCGGAAGTGCCGGAGGCGGAGGATGTGCGTACCTGCTATCAGCATGACATTGACCGAATTGTGCACAGCAAGGCGTTTCGCCGCCTGATGCACAAGACCCAGGTCTTTCTCCGTCCGGAGGGAGACCATTACCGCACCCGGATGACCCACACGCTGGAAGTCTGCCGGATTGCCGGCACCGTTGCCCGGGCGCTGGGGCTGAACGAGGATTTGGCCGAGGCCATTGCCATGGGCCATGATTTGGGACACACTCCGTTCGGCCACGCCGGGGAGTCTGCCCTCAGCGAGTGCTGGGGCCGGCCGTTTTTGCACAACGAGCAGAGCCTGCGGGTGGTGGATGTGCTGGAAAAGGACGGCCAGGGACTGAACCTGACCCAGGAGGTGCGCCAGGGCATCCTGCGGCACACCGGCCCGGCGTGGCCGGACACCCTGGAAGGGCAGGTGGTGCGCCGCTCCGACCAGATTGCCTATGTCAATCATGACATTGACGATGCCATCCGGGCAGGAATCCTCACCAATGAGGACATTCCTCGTTCCGTTACCCAGGTTTTGGGCGCTACCCACAGCACCCGGATCAACACCCTGGTGACCGACATCATCCTGGTCTCCCGGGAGGCGGGGCAGATCTGCCTGTCGCCCCAGGTGGAGCAGGCGCTGAAGGATCTGCGCAGCTTCATGTTCCAGCGGGTGTACCGAAACCCGGTGGCCAAGGGGGAGGAGCGGAAGGCCAAGGATATGCTCAAGCGGCTTTTTGAATACTACTGCGCCCACCCGGAGGCATTGCCGGAGGATTTCCAGCCTCAGCTGAGCTTCGACGGCATGGAGCGGACGGTGTGCGATTACATCGCCGGTATGACCGACAACTATGCGGTGGACACCTACACCCGGCTGTTTATCCCGTCGGGATGGCATGTGCGGGGATAAGTGCGCGCACAGTTTTGTTGGATGGATTGCCTGATGTTCGTTCGGGCTTTCTGTTGCGGATGAAGAAAATAACGGCGCAGACAGCTGCGCATGGGAGGGGAGTCTATGGCATTTCCGGCAGCGTTTTTGGACGAGCTGGTGGCCCGCAATCCAATTGAAGATGTGGTGGGACAGTATGTGAGCCTGAAACGGTCCGGCTCCAACCTGTTCGGCCTGTGCCCATTCCATGGGGAAAAGACCCCATCCTTTTCCGTAGCTCCGGATAAGGGCATGTTCTACTGCTTCGGCTGCCACAAGGGCGGCGGCGTGATTCACTTTATGATGGAAATTGAGGGCTTAAGCTACCCCGATGCCGTCCGGGCCTTGGCCAAACGGGCGGGGATGGAGGTGCCGGAGGACGAGCAGTACCAGTCCCGCTACCGCCAGCAGGAGCGGCTGTGGGCGCTGCACAAGGAGGCCGCCCGGTTCTACCACGCCCAGCTCTATGCCCCCGCAGGGGCGGCGGCGCTGGAATACGCCTACGGCCGGGGAATGCCCAAGGCGGTGCTTACCAAGTTCGGCATCGGCTATGCCCCGGACAGCTGGAGCGCCCTGGTGGATATGCTCCGCCGTAAGGGCTACACCGACCAGGAGCTGCGAGACTCCGGCCTTGTGACGGTGGGCAAGAAAAACGGCAACCTCTACGACCGCTTCCGGGACCGGCTGATGTTCCCAATCATCGATGTGCGGGGCAACGTCATCGGCTTCGGCGGCCGGATCATGAAGCAGGACGACAATGCCGCAAAATACTTAAACTCCCCGGAAACGCTGATTTTTAACAAGCGAAAAAACTTGTTTGCGCTGAATATAGCGAAAAAGACGAAACTAAATTACATGATTCTGGTGGAGGGCTATATGGATGCCATTGCCCTGCATCAGTATGGCTTTGACTGCGCCGTGGCTTCCCTGGGTACGGCGCTGACCGAGGACGGGGCCAACCTGCTTTCTCGCTACACCAGCCAGGTGGTGCTGATCTATGACGGCGACAACGCCGGACAGAACGCCACCCAGCGGGCCATTCCCATTTTGGAGAAGGCCGGCTTGCAGGTGAAGGTGCTGCAAATGCGGGGCGCCAAGGACCCGGACGAATTTCTGAAAAAGTTCGGCGCAGACCGCTTCAAGCTGCTGCTGGAGGAATCCGCCAATCGGGTGGAATACCAGCTGGCGGCGATTTTGCGCAAGTACGACCTGAACGACGACGAGCAGAAGGTTCACTATTTGCAGGAGTCTGCGGAGCTGGTGGGCACTCTGGGCAGCGCCGTGCAGCGGGAGGTCTATGCCGGACGGGTGGCGGAAGTGGCGAAAATCAGCCTGGAAGCCATGAATATGGAGGTGGAGCGGGCCCACAAGCGGCGGCTCTACCAGCAGAAAAAGAAGCAGGAGAAGGTGGACTTGTCCCCGGTGAAGAATTTGCAGCCAAAAAGCCGGAGCATCCGCTATGACAATGTCCGCTCCGCCGTGGCGGAGGAAATGGTGCTGAGCCAGTGCCTGCGGGAGCCGGCCCTGCTGGATAAAACCGGGGCGCTGAGCAGGGAAATGTTTTCCTCGGAGCTGCTGGGGCAGGTGTTTGACCAGCTGCGCCAGCGCCACAGCCAGGGGCTGGAAGTGAGCGTTGCCACCCTGACGGATTTAGACCCGGAGCAGATGTCCCACATTGCGGGCATCGTCCAGCGCCAGTCCGGCCCGGTGAGCGAGCAGGCGTTGGATGACTGCATACAAACCATCTGCCGGGAATATCAGGCAGGCAGCGCCAAAACAAAAGAGGACCTGATGGCCCTGCGGGATAACCTGTTGAAAAGCAAAGGATTTAAGCCATGACACAGCAAGATGATGGGCAGACCGCCGTCCCCCTGAGCACCGGGGAGGAGGACGTGCGCCAATTCTTAAGTGAAATCCGCCGCTACCCCCGGCTCACCCCTCAGCAGGAGCGGGAGCTGGCCCAGCGGTGCGCCGCCGGAGACGAGGATGCCATCCGGCAGATGGTCAATTCCAATCTGCGGCTGGTGGTATCCATCGCCCGGGAGTATGCCGGACGGGGTGTGGCCCTGTTGGATCTGATTCAGGAGGGGAGCATCGGCCTGCTGGCGGCGGCAAGAAAATTTGACTATACCATGGACAATCGCTTCTCCACCTACGCCACCAAGTGGATTCGCCAGGGGGTGACCCGGTGCCTGCTGAACCACGCAGGCCCAATCCGGGTGCCGCTGCATACCGCAGAGCGGATGCGCAAGGTGGAATCGGTGCGCAAGGCCCTGACCCAGGAACTGGGCCAAGAGCCGACACTGGATCAGATTGCCCAGTGCAGCGGCATCCCGGAGGACAAGGTCCGCCAGCTGATGCAGCTGACCCCGGACGTGTGCTCCCTGGACGTGCCCGCCGGGGAGGAGGCCGACAGCACCCTGGGAACCCTGCTGGAAGATGCTCAGGCACCCCAGCCCTATCAGGAGTTGGTGCGCCAGGAGCTGGAACAGACCATGGACCGGCTGCTGTCCACCCTGAATGAACGGCAGCAGCGGGTGCTGCGGCTGCGTTTCGGCATGGAGGACGGCACCTGCTACTCCCTGGAGGAAATCGGCAAGCTGCTGGGCATCTCCAAGGAGCGGGTGCGGCAAATCGAAAACCAGGCCATTGGCGTTCTGCAAAAAAGCGGAGCCAGCCTGGGATTGGAGGAATTTCTCAATGAATGATTTGGAGTTCGCCTTCGACATCAGCCCCTGGGAGGGCTATCGCCGGGGGCTGCAAATGGGAGATGTGGTCTCCGCTGCCCGGGTACTGGCCCTGGCAGAGGGGGAGCAGGAGCTGGAAGAGGCCCTGCAGGACCTGGAGACTGGGGCCATGGTGCTGGATATTTCGGACCTGCCCAAGCCCGGCGGCATCGGGGAAGCAGCGGTGCGTCTGCGCCGGGAGCAGGAGCTGGTATCCAACGGCCTGCGCCCGGAGGATTTGGAGGAAACGGACCCGCTGCGGCTGTACTTAGAGGAAGTGGCCCAGACCCCGGCCTTTGGGGACGAGGTGCAGCTGGCTCAGCGCAGCGGCCAGGGAGATGCCCAGGCCCAGCAGGCGCTGACCAATCTGGGCTTAAGCCGGGTGATCCAGCTGGCCCAGGAGCACGTGGGTTACGGGGTGCTGCTGCTGGATTTGATTCAGGAGGGCAGCTTGGGGCTGTGGCAGGCGGTGTGCAGCTACCACGGCGGCGACTATGCCGCTCACCGGGACCGGTGGATTCGGTTCTATCTGGCCCGGGCTGTGACCATGCAGGCGGGCGCCAATGGCGTGGGACAGAAAATGCGCCGGGCGCTGGAAGACTACCGCCAGGTGGACAGCCGTCTGCTGTCGGATTTGGGCCGGAATCCCACCTTGGAGGAAATCGCTCTGGAGCTGCACATGAATGTGGAGGAGGCGGCCACCGTCCGGCAGATGCTGGCGGAGGCCCAGCAGCTGGCCCGGGCGCAGAGTCCTCAGGAGGACGAGCCGGAGGAAGCGGAACAGGCGGTGGAGGACACGGCCCTGTTCCAGATGCGCCAGCGCATCGGCGACCTGCTGTCCGGCCTGAGTGAGGCAGATGCCAAGCTGCTGAGCCTGCGCTTCGGCCTGGATGGGGGCAAGCCCCTGACGCCGGAGGAAGCCGGTGCCAAGCTGGGCCTGACGGCCTCCCAGGTGCTGGAAAAAGAAGCGGCGGCCTTGGCGCAGCTGCGGCAGGAGAAGCGCTGAATGGAACTTCGCTGGCTGGATCGGGAGCAATACCAAGGCTTTTTGTTGAAGTTTTCCTATACGACCCAAATGGTTTATGATGTGGTTTGCCAGGAAAATGGATTTTATCTGCGCAGTCGGGAACTGGAAGCCCCGATGGAAAAAGGATTCACGGACATCCTGTTTGGTGACTGGCTGGAAGCACCTGTGGCACTGGGGGCATTTGATGGAGAAACCCTGCTGGGTGTGGCAGAAGGAAGCGTAGAGCCCTGGCATCAACTATTTCGCCTGAGCAATATCCTTGTGTTCCCGGAGCATCGGGGAAAGGGGATCGGCGGCCAACTGCTGGAAGCCGTGGTGGGCTGGGCAGAAAGTCTGAAAGCCTGCCGTGGGGTCATTTTGGAAACCCAGAGTTGCAATGCTCCGGCGATAGCATTTTATAAAAAGCATGGCTTTAGGTTGTGCCGCATTGATCTGTATGAATATTCCAACACGGATGTAGAAAAAGGGGAAGTTTGTGTGGATATGATGCGAATTTTGACAGAAAGAGGGAGATAACATGGCCAAACATATTTCCATTGCCATTGACGGCCCCGCCGGGGCCGGAAAATCCACCATTGCCCGGAAGCTGGCGGCGGAGCTGGGGTATCACTATGTGGACACTGGGGCGATTTACCGCACCGTTGCCTACTTTTTCGACCTGTGGGGCGTGGCCCCCAAGGATATCGACGGCATCCAGCGCTACATTGACGAGCTGACGGTGGGGCTTTTTTACGATGAAGAGGGCTTGCAGCACATGCTGATGAACGGCATGGACGTCACCGACGACATCCGCACCCAGGAGATTGGCCAGAAGGCCAGCATCATCTCCGCCCACGCCATCGTCCGGGAAATGCTGCTGGACATGCAGCGGGATGTGGCCCAGGAGTACGACGTAATCATGGACGGCCGGGACATTGGCTCGGTGGTGCTGCCCAAGGCCACGGTGAAGATTTTCCTGACGGCCTCCCCGGAGGTCCGTGCCCAGCGCCGCACCCAGGAGCTGAAAGCCAAGGGCCAGAAGGCAAACTATGAGATGGTGCTCAAGGAAATCCAGCAGCGGGACTACCAGGACACCCACCGCCAGGTGGCACCCCTGAAAATGACCCGGGACAGCATCAAGGTGGACACCAGCGACATGACCCTGGAGCAGGTGGTTTCTACCATTCGGGACATTGTCCGCCAGAAGGTGGGCGTATGAGCGTCAAGGTAGCCAAAAGCGCCGGATTCTGCTTCGGTGTCAGCCGGGCGGTGGAGCTGGTGGAAAAGACGGCGAAAGCCGGCAAGCAGGTGGTCACGCTCGGCCCCATCATCCACAACCGCCATGTGGTGGACAAATTCCGTGCTCTGGGCGTGGAGGTCATCGATTCGCCGGAGCAGGCAGAGCCTGGGCAGACGGTGATCATCCGCTCCCACGGCGTGGCCCGGCAGGTGTACGAGCAGCTGGAAGGGCGGGGCGTGGAGATCATCGATGCCACCTGCCCCTTTGTCAAGCGGATTCACGGCCTGGTGAGCCGGGCGGAGGAGGAAGGGGCGCTGCCCGTCATCATCGGCACGCCGTCTCACCCCGAGGTGGAGGGCATCGCGGGCTGGTGCAGCCACTGCCAGGTATTTGAGAGCCTGGAAGCGCTGAAAAACTGGGCAGCTACCCAGGACAATCCCTGCGATTCGTCAATTTGTATGGTTTCTCAGACGACTTTAACAGAATCTTTGTGGAAATCGTGCGTTGATTTTGCAAAAAAACAGTTTACTAACTTGAAGTTTTTTGATACAATATGTAGAGCAACTGAGTATAGGCAAAGCGAAGCAGCATTCTTAAGTGAAGTCTGTCAGGCAATGGTCGTTGTAGGAGACCCCAGTAGTTCCAACACAGGCCGGCTCGCCATGATTTGCCGAGAACACTGCGGCAAGGTCTTTTTGGTGGACAATGCCTCGGAGCTGGTCCCGGAGGATTTTCGCAGTGTCAGCGATGTTGGAATCACGGCCGGTGCGTCCACACCGGCGTGGATTATAAAGGAGGTCAATAAGACTATGAGCGAAATTACCAATGTTGAGACTGTGCAGGAGGAGAGCTTCGCTGAACTTCTCGAGCAGTCCATCAAGACTTTAAATACAGGAGATAAGGTCGTTGGCACCGTTACCGGCATCGGTAACACCGAAGTCCAGGTGGACCTGGGCACCAAGCACGCCGGCTACATCCCCTATGATGAAGTCAGCAACGATCCTTCCGTGAAGCCTGAGGATATCCTGAAGGTGGGCGACGAAATCGAGGTCTTCGTGGTTCGTGTCAACGACCAGGAGGGCACCGTGCAGCTGTCCAAGAAGAAGCTGGACGGCCTGAAGGTTTGGGACGACATGGCTGCCTGGGTGGAAGACAAGACCACTGTCGAAGGCACCATCACCGAGGAGAACAAGGGCGGCCTGGTGGCTAATGTCAAGGGCATCCGCGTGTTCATCCCCGCTTCCCAGTCCGGCATCGCCAAGGGCGGCGACATGGCCGGCATGGTGGGCAAGACTGTCCAGATGAAGATTACCGAGGTCAACCGTGCCCGCCGTCGTGTCATCGGCTCTATCCGTGCCGTGACCTCCGAGGCCCGCAAGGCTGCTCAGGAGAAGATCTGGGCCGAGATCGAGAACGGCAAGCAGTACCACGGCGTTGTGAAGTCCCTGACTTCCTATGGCGCTTTCGTGGACATCGGCGGCGTGGACGGCATGGTGCACGTGTCCGAGCTGAGCTGGAACCGGATCAAGACTCCCGCAGACGTGGTGAAGGTTGGCGACGAGATCGATGTGTACGTCATCTCCTTCGACCCCGAGAAGCACAAGATTTCTCTGGGCTACAAGACTGCTGAGATGAACCCCTGGAACCAGTTCATGTCCAACTACGCTGTGGGTGACGTGGTGGACGCCAAGATCGTCAAGCTGATGACCTTCGGCGCTTTCGCTGAGATTCTGCCCGGCGTGGACGGCCTGATTCACATTTCCCAGATTGCGGACCGCCGCATCGGTAAGCCCGAGGATGTTCTGTCCGAGGGTCAGGACGTGAAGGTGAAGATCACCGACGTGGATGCCGAGAACAAGCGCATCTCCCTGTCCATCCGTGCCCTGCTGGAGGACGGCGAGGACGCCGAGTAAGAAAACCACAAAAACCGGGACTGGGCACAGCCCCGGTTTTTTCATGGAAATTTCAGGAATTTTGATTGGAGGAACCATTATGGTCAAGCACATTGTATTGTATACCTTCCGGGAGGGTGTGGACAAGACCCAGGCCGTGAAGCTGATTGCATCTGTTCTGGAGCCGCTGGTGGGCCGGATTCCGGGCCTGCTGAAAATGGAGATTCGCCAGGCCTACAATGGTATGGACTATGCCCTGTATTCCGAGTTTGAGAGCAAGCAGGCTCTGGAGGAGTACGCTGTCCATCCCCTGCACCAGGAGGCCAAAACCCACTTCTTCCACCTGCTGGACAGCCGGGTGGCGGCAGACTACGAAGTGTAACAGGGAGGAAAACGGGAATGAAAGCGATTGTAACCGTGGTCGGTAAGGACCGGGTGGGCATTATGGCCGGTGTCTGCACGGCGCTGGCAGAGTACAATGTGAATGTGCTGGACATCAGCCAGACCGTTATGCAGGGGTATTTCACCATGATGATGGTTACCCAAGTGGACCAGTGCACCCTGCCGCTGGCGCAGCTGGTGAGCAAAATGGAGCAGCTGGGCAAGGACATGGGGCTGTCCATCCGGGTTCAGCGGGAAGACATTTTTGAAGCCATGCATCGCATCTGAGGTGACACCATGATGAATCAAAAGGACATCCTGGCCACCCAGGATATGATTGACAAGCGGCATCTGGATATCCGCACCATTACCATGGGCATCAGCCTGCTGGACTGCTGCGACCCGGATTTGCGGGTCTGCTGCGAAAAAATCTATCGGAAAATCACCACCCGGGCCAAGGATTTGGTCCGCGTCGGCGAGGAGATTGAGAAGGAATTCGGCATTCCCATTGTGAATAAGCGAATTTCCGTCACCCCCATCTCCCTGGTGGCGGCAGCCTGCCAGACGGATAGCTATGTGGACATTGCAAAGACGTTGGATGCAGCAGCGGCAACCTGCGGCGTGAACTTCATCGGCGGCTTTTCCGCACTGGTGCAGAAGGGCTGCACCGACAGTGACTGGAAGCTGATTCGCTCCATTCCCGAGGCCATGAAGGCCACGGAACGGGTTTGCTCCAGTGTCAACGTGGGTTCCACCAAAGCGGGCATCAACATGGATGCTGTGGCAGAGATGGGCCGCATCATCAAGCAGACAGCCGAAATTACGGCGGATAACGACGGCTTGGGCTGCGCCAAGGTGGTGGTGTTCGCCAATGCGGTGGAGGACAACCCCTTCATGGCGGGGGCGTTCCACGGCGTGGGCGAGCCGGAGTGCGTGCTGAACGTGGGCGTTTCCGGCCCTGGCGTTGTCTACCACGCCTTGCAGAGCGTCAAGGGTCAGCCCTTTGACGTGGTGGCGGAGACTATCAAAAAGACTGCGTTCCAGATTACCCGCATGGGTCAGCTGGTGGGCCAGGAGGCGTCCCGCCGTCTGGGGGTTCCCTTCGGAATTGTGGACTTGAGCTTGGCCCCTACTCCGGCGGTGGGGGACAGCGTGGCCCGAATCCTGGAGGAAATGGGCCTGGAGGTCTGCGGTACCCACGGCACGACGGCGGCGCTGGCACTGCTGAACGATGCCGTGAAAAAGGGCGGCGTGATGGCTTCCAACCACGTGGGCGGCCTGTCCGGTGCGTTCATTCCGGTGTCGGAGGACGAAGGCATGATTGCCGCCGCTGAGGGCGGTACCCTGGTGCTGGACAAGCTGGAAGCTATGACCTGTGTGTGCTCCGTGGGCTTGGATATGATTGCCGTGCCGGGGGATACCTCTGCGGCTACCATCTCCGCCATTATCGCAGACGAAGCCGCCATCGGCATGGTGAACACCAAGACCACCGCCGTGCGCATCATCCCGGCCCCTGGCAAGGTGGTGGGCGACCGGGTGGAAATGGGCGGCCTGCTGGGCAGCGCCCCGGTAATGCCGGTCCACGACAAATCCAGCGAGCTGTTTGTGGCCCGTGGCGGCCGCATTCCTGCACCGCTGCAAAGTTTGAAGAACTAAAATGTATTGACGAGAGTGGTGTCGAGGGGACTGCCCTTGGCTCTCCCTCTGGGAGAGGTGGATCGCCGTCAGGCGAGACGGAGAGGGTCTTTCTTGTGTTGAACCGGCCCCAACTTGGCTGGTGCCAGAGAAACCAACGTGGTCGGCGGGGGCATGCCCCCGCCCTACGCATATGTGGCGTGCCCATCCGTTTTCTGAGCGGTAACGAATCGGGTGACCCCCAATGGTGGTGGTTTATCACCAGGGTAACAGTCTCGAATTGACAGCGGCCACTGGCCGCCCCTCTCAGTCACCTGCGGTGACAGCTCTCCCAGAGGATGCGAATCAATAGTAGAAACCGGGAAAAAAGCGAAAAAAGATGACAAATAGTGCAAAGTGTTAGATAAATGCGGTATCCGGCAGCCAATCGAGATATACTTCAATTGGCTCAACGCCCGAACCGACATCCAAACCGCCCGCTATGTCCGCTCCTACCAAGGACTGCTGACACATATCTATTCGTCCTTGGCATTTTCTGCACTTTTGTTGTTTTTCAACTATTGATTCGCATCAGAGGGAGAGCCAAGCGGGGTGTAGTGGAAATTGAGGGGGCCAGAGAAACCAACGTGGTCGGCGGGGGCATGCCCCCGCCCTACGCATATGTGGCGTGCCCATCCGTTTTCTGAGCGGTAACGAATCGGGTGGCCCCCAAAGGTGGTGTTTTACCACCAGGGCAACAGGCTCGAATTGACAGCGGCGGCACGCCGCTTGTTTCGTTTCAGTTTAGAATTGGTTTGTATGATATGGGGGCGAGGTGACGGAACGTGTTTCAGATTTTGGTGGTTGACGATGATAAAAATACCCGGATGCTGTTTCAGGCGGTTCTGGAGGCGGCCAACTATTCGGTGCTGACGGCCCAGGACGGGGTCCAGGCGCTGGCGGTTATGGACGATCATCACGTAGACCTGGTGGTTCTGGACGTAATGATGCCCAATATGGATGGGTATGCCTTTACCAGAACCCTCCGGGAGAGCAATGACAATCTGCCAATCCTCATGGTTTCGGCCAAGCAGCTACCGGAGGACAAGAAGCAGGGCTTCCTGGTGGGCACGGATGACTATATGACGAAGCCCATTGACGAGGAGGAAATGCTCCTCCGGATCAAGGCCCTGCTGCGCCGGGCACGGATCGCCAGTGAGCGGCGCATTGTGGTGGGGGATGTGGTGCTGGATTACGACTCCCTGACGGTGACCCGCAAGGGCCAGACCCAGGAGCTGCCCCAGAAGGAATTTCTTCTGCTGTATAAGCTGCTGTCTTATCCCGGTAAGATTTTCACCCGCATCCAGCTGATGGATGAAATCTGGGGCGCAGACAGCGAGACGGGCTGGGAGACGGTGACGGTGCATATTGGCCGCCTGCGCAAGCGGTTTGAGGGTTGGCCGGAATTTGAAATTGTCTCCGTTCGGGGACTTGGATATAAGGCGGTGAAACACCTGTGAAAATCGGAAAACGAGAAGTGCGCTTAGGGATGCTGCCCCTGCTGACCGTGGTGGTCTTTGGCGCACTGGCGGTCAATGCCACCATTTCGGCGCTGATTGTGTTTGTGCTGATTCATGGCGGGATTTTCACGCTGACGGGCAGCTTTTCTCAGGTGACGTGGAAGCTGATTATCATCCATTTTGTGGTCAGTTTGATTTTGGGCATTTTGATTTCCTTGGGGGCGGTGGCTGTGCTGCTGCGCCCAGTGCGGAATCTCATCAGCAGCATGAACCGGCTGGCCCGGGGCGATTTTGCAGCCCGAATCCAGGTCGGCCCGGTGATGAAAAAAAGCCGCACCTTTGTGGCGGCGGCAGAGAGCTTCAATACTTTGGCCCAGCAGCTGGAAAATACGGAGCTGCTGCGCTCGGACTTTGTCAATAACTTCTCCCACGAGTTCAAAACCCCCATCGTGTCCATTGCCGGCTTTGCCAAACTGCTGCGCTGGGGAAATTTGCCCCAGCCGGAGCAGGCGGAATACCTGCGCATCATGGAGGAGGAATCCATGCGTTTGAGCTACATGGCTACCAACGTGCTGAATTTGACCAAGGTGGAAAACCAGACCATCCTCACCGATGTGGCGGCTTACAACCTGTCGGAGCAGCTGCGGGGCTGCATTTTGCTGCTGGAACGGGAGTGGGAGCAGAAAAACCTGGACTTGCAGCTGGAGCTGGGGGAATACCAGATTCAGGCCAATCAGGAGCTATTAAAGCAGGTGTGGATCAATCTACTGGATAACGCCATCAAATTCGCCCCGGAGGGCCACACCGTCCGGGTAACGATCCAGCCGGAGAACGCCGGCTTGGCAGTGTCCATCACCAACACCGGCAGCGAAATCCCTCTGGAAAAGCAGGATAAAATCTTCAATAAGTTCTACCAGGCGGATGAGTCCCGCGTAACAAAGGGAAACGGCGTGGGCCTGGCCATCGTCAAGCGCATCGTCCAACTCCACGGCGGCAGCATAGAGCTGACCAGCGAACACGAGGTAACGACTTTTACGGTGCATTTGCCAAAATAGATTGCAAAAGTCAACGTCCCTGCTGCATGCCGGGGATGTTGACTTTTTCTGCGCAGTGCGATATTATGTTGTGGTAGAAATCATAAGGATATAATGGAGAGAAAGATTAACTATTAAAAGTCAACCCCTAAAATGAGCGGAGGTGGTTTTCA
>CAUWNA010000077.1:0-14319 GCA_963560135.1 uncultured Oscillospiraceae bacterium
GCAGACTGCAAAAACCTGTCGAAAAGCCCCGTGGGGGATTTTCGACAGCCTGAAAGGAGCAGCCCGCCGGGCTGCTCCTCATTTTATCCACATTTACCGCCGCAGGGAGGACAGATCCCCGCAGTCGCCGCAGTAGCCGCATTCCCAGCGGTTTCCCTTGATTTGAATGGGGCTACCGCAGTAGGGACAGCGGCAGGATCTTCTCGGCTGGATATCCTCAGAATCTTCAGAACGCTTAGAATTATCCGTGCTCCCGGAATCCGATTCCCCCAGGTATTCCAGCACCCCCACGCCCACTACAAACACCACGCCCAGCACCAGCGGCACCGCAACATTTCCGGTGACCATCGTCAGCAGCAGCGCTACCACCACAAATCCCAGCAGCAATTTGTAAAACATCCCAATCCCAGCCTTTCCCAGCGCAGTGTTGATGTTTTTCTGTTATTGTATCATGGATATCTTCAAAATACAACGTCTGTCAGGTCAATTACTTTGCAGCAGCAATTTCAGAATATGCTGGTCGGTTTCGTCCATGCCCTCTCGGCCGATGAGGCCCACGCCGTGGATGGTCTGCTCCACATCCTGGCCCACCACGCCTTCGCCGGGGTTGTAGGCCCGGTGCTTCCGGGCCATGCGGAAAGCCAGGAACGCCGCATTCAGGGCCGCCGTCACCTTGGCAGCGCAGGAGGGCTTGGCGCCGTCGCAGAAAATGCCGCTGACACAAGCCAGGGTGTTGGAAATGGTATCCGCCGCCACCCCATAGTCTCCCCCGTCCAGATAAGCCAGGGCCGCACCGGCGCCGCAGGCTGCCGTCACCGCTCCGCAGAAGGCGGACAGGTCCCCAATGTAGTATTTCAGGTGGATGGACACCAGATTGCTCACCGCCAGCGCCCGGTACAGCTTTTCCTCCGAATAGTGCTGGGCACGGGCATAGACGATCACCGGCACGGATACGGTAATGCCCTGGTTGCCGCTGCCGGAATTGATGACCACCGGCAGGGAGCATCCCGCCATCCGGGCTTCGGAAGCCGCCGCCGCCATGGCGCTGGCCAGGGTGTACACCGAGGTATTGCACCCGTCGTCCAGCATGGCCCGGGCCACGCCGGCACCGTAGCGGGTGTCCATGCCCTGCTGGGCAATGCGCATATTGCAGGCGATCTGCTGGGACAGGATCGGTTCCAGCCGGGCCGGGTCCACGGCATCCGCAAATTCCAAAATGGAGCGGACCGTCAGAACGCTGCGGTCTCCCTTCCGGGTGGCGCTGGACTCGTTGACAAAGTCGTGGTGGAACAGGACCTGGCCGTCCTTCACCACGTCGGTAATGTTGGTGTGGTGGCCCTGGATGGTCACCATGGCGGATGCCCCCTGGCACACCGCCTCCACCCGGATGTAGAGCTTGTCCACGCCGGTGGCAAATTTCACCTGGCAGAAACCCTGCTGCAATAGCTGCTGGGTTTTTTGGATGTGCTCCGGCTGGATGCCGTCCAGCACCTCCAGCTGCCGCTGGGGATTGCCGCCGACGCAGCCCAGGGTAGCTGCCGCATCGATGCCCCGCAGGCCGTTGGAATTGGGCACGGTAACGGATTTCACGTTTTTGATGATGTTGCCGCTGCAATACACCGTCAAGCCCTCCGGCTCCTGCTCTAGAACCTGCCGGGCCTTGGCGGCGGCATAGGCCACGGCAATCGGCTCCGTGCAGCCCAGCGCCGGCATCAGTTCTTCATTCAGCACCGTAATACAGTTGTTGATAGTTTCCATATCCATGAAAATCCACTCCTATCGCAAACTCATTTGCATCTAAGCTAATCATACCAGTAATCATACCAGAATGCAAGAAGAAATTGACAGGATTTGAAATTTTGTGTAAAATGGTGTTATCTTTAGAAAGGCGGGAAGCCCATGAAGCAAAGCATTTCATCCCAAGTCTGCGATGCCATTGTGGATGACATCTTCAACCACACCTATCAGCCCGGCCAGATCCTCACGGAGCGGGCGCTGATTGAAGCCTACGGGTGCAGCAAAACCACGGTGCGGGAGGCCCTGGTGGCCCTGTGCCAGCGGCAGATCGTCCGCAGCATTCCCCGGTGCGGCTATGAGATCCTCCGGGTGGAGCGCAGCACCATTACCGACATTTTGGAATACCGCTACATTCTGGAAACCGGCTGTCTGCGCCGGTGCTTCGGCACCATCACCCCGCGGCACATCCTGCGGCTGACGAAGCTGGACGAAACCTGCTGCAACCCGGAGAAAGCCGGAGATTTGTGGAGCCACTGGGAGCACAACGCCGCCTTCCATTTAGAGCTGATCCGTCTGGCAGGAAACCGCTATGCCACCCAGCAGCTGACCCAGGCGCTGGAAACCCTAAAGCGGGCCTATGTGCAATATTACTGGGACAAGCGCCAGCAAGTTCTCACCGCCGAGGACATGCGCCACCATCGCCTCCTCCTGGAAGCCCTCCGTGCCCAAGACCTGGAATCCGCCTGCCACATCCTAGCCCAAGACATCCAATCCTTCGCCTACTAGCGGCTTAGGCGGCGTGCCGCCGCTGTCAATGCGAGCCTGTTACCCTGGTGGTAGACCACCACCTTTGGGGGTCACCCGGTTCGATACAGAGTGGTGGACGGACGTTTTGTTAGGCGTGCCGCCGCAGTCAATTCGAGCCCGTTACCCTGGCGATAAACCCACACCATTGGGTGTCACCCGGTTCGTTACAGCGCAGTAGTTTGGGATAAAAGGGACGTACCTTTCGTAGGGCGGGGGCACGCCCCCGCCGCCCACGTGCGTTTACCTCTGCACTTACCGAGTTCCACCGCACCAAAGCCTCCCCCCTCGGGGGGGAGGTGGCACGGCGTAAGCCGTGACGGATGAGGGGCACAGCGTAAAAGCTACCACCAGCGCAAAAAATCCAACGTTTCCACCCCGCATCAGTCAAAAATCAAAGATTTTTGCCAGCTTCCCCGAGAGGGAAGCTTTTTTCATCCGAATTTTTCAGCTGTCCATTGTCAATTTTTTCCCCACAACAAACGTGCCGCTGTGAACATCCACAGCGGCACGTTACGTTATCGAATTTTCTCCCCGTTGAGTACGGCTTCTTGCAGGGTGTCGCCGTGGTAGCGCAGGGTCAGCAGGAAGAAAGGAGCGTCCTGCCACAGCAGGTCCAGGAAAATTTGGTCTCCCTCCCACTTAGGCAGCCGGTTAAGAAAGTCACGAGGCACCCACTGCAAATCTCCCTCGTCGCACTCCTTTATCTCGCCGGTGAAGCCGTCGGCGGTGAACAGGAACATGTATTCGCCCTCGCAGCAGTCGTTGAGGAAGGTGACAATACCCCGGCAGCGCCAGCTGGTGAGGGTCAATCCTGTCTCCTCCTGAGCCTCCCGAAGCAGGCATTCCTCCGGGCTTTCCTCCGGCAGGAATTTGCCGCCGATGCCGATCCACTTATCCTTGTTAACGTCGTTTTTCTTCTTCACCCGGTGGAGCATCAGCACCTGCTGTCCCTGGGTGATGTAGCACAGTGTGGATAAAATCATGCCTCCGCCTTTCTGCGCAGGAGCCGGATGGCGTGGTGCAGGTTTTCCACCTCGACCACGTCGTGGCCCTCCTCCCGCTCGCCGTCCAGAGTCCAGGGCATGTCGGGGCTGGCCCAGATTTTGATATGTCGGGCACTGCGGAACGTAATCATACCGCAGTTATACTTCTGGCTCTGCACTGCCCGGATGCACTCGCTGATTTCCTCGAAATTCTGTGCCGAGCGAACCAGCAGCACCTCAAACAATCCGTCGCCCATGTCCACCTGCTTGGGGTCCAGAGTGAGGATGCCGCCAATGGAGGTGGAGTTACAAATGGCGCCAAACAGAAAATCGTCCTCCAGGGGCTGTCCGTCAATTTCCATGCGGATATGCTCCCGGCGAATCTGGGAAATTTCCGAAATTCCCCCCAGCACATAAGCGGTATGGCCCAGTGCATTTTTGATATTCTGGGGAATGATGTAGCTGGCCTTGGTGAAAGCGCCGAAGGATGCCACATAGGAGAAATACCGTGAGCCAAACTGTCCCACGTCATAGGGAACCGGCTCACCCTCCTGAATATCCCGGGCCGCCTGCAGCGGATTGCTGGAAATGCCCAGGCTGGATGCAAAATCGTTGGTGGTGCCTGCCGGGATATAGCCCAGGGGCACGTCCAATCCGCTTTGAATCAACCCCGTCACCGTCTCGCTGAGGGTGCCGTCGCCGCCGCAGCAGACGATCCGATCTGCCTCCGGCCCCAGGTTTTTCACAGCCCGGGTGGCACTGCCCTGGCTATCCGTGATGTAGGTAATGACCTCATAGCCGCCTTGGCTGAATATCTGCAAAATTTCCGGAAGATATTTGTTGGCCTTCTTCTGCCCGGCAACCGGATTCAAAATAAACAATAGCTTTTTCATAGTCCTCGCCTCACTTTACATAAATATTATACCATCTTGCCGTAAATCTGCAAGTCGTTTCCCCGCATAACGGGTAAAATTTACGTTTTCTTAACAATCCATTTTTTTGCATTTTCCCGGGAAAAACCCGATTATCTCTGGACTTTCCACAACACAGGCTGTATAATGATTTTTAGAATCCGGGAGAGATCCACCCCCGCAAAATGCGGCCTGCATCACAACAGGAAAGGAACCATATTGCCATGAAACTCAATACCAAGCGCACGATTCTCGTCGGCTTTGCCTTCTTCTCTATCTGTGCATTTTGGCAGATGTACGACAATTTGATCCCCAAAATCCTTACGGAAACCTTCCACATCGGCGAAAGCCTGTCCGGCCTGGTGATGGCGGCGGACAATGTGCTGGCGCTGTTTCTGCTGCCCCTGTTCGGCGGCCTGTCGGACAAATGCACCAGCCGCTTCGGGCGGCGCAGGCCCTTCATTTTCTTCGGAACGCTCTGCGCCGTGGCGCTGATGATGACACTGCCGCTGCTTACCGACAGCTACCATACCGCTCCCGCCGCTTGGCAGGTCCCGGTGTTTGTTGTGTGCCTGGGTGCGCTGCTGATTGCCATGGGCACCTACCGCAGCAGCGCCGTGGCGTTGATGCCCGATGTCACCCCCAAGCCCCTGCGAAGCAAGGCCAACGCCATCATCAATCTCATGGGCGCCCTGGGCGGCATTTTGTATCTGCTGATTACCACCTTCCTGTACAAAACCTCCGGGGATGTGTACGTGTCCTATTTCCCCCTGTTTGCCATTGTGGGCGGCGTGATGCTGCTTTCTCTGGTGGTGGTGATGCTGTGTGTCAACGAGCCGGAGCTGGTGCGCCAGCAGCAGGCGTATGAAAAAGCCAACCCCCAGGAGGACCTGGTGCCGAAGTCCGGGGAGGCCCTGCCTCCGGCAGTGCGCAAAAGCCTGGTGTTTTTGCTGGTGTCCATCGCCCTGTGGTTCATTGGCTATAATGGCGTGAGCACCTGGTTCTCCGTCTATGCCGCCAAGAGCTGGGGCATGACCCTGGGCCAGGCCAACACCTGCCTGACCATCGCCACCGCCGGCGCCATCATCAGCTACATCCCTGTGGGCAGTGTGGCCAGCAAAATCGGCCGCCGAAAGACCATCCGCTTCGGAACCCTGCTGCTGTCGGGCAGCTTCTTCGCCGCATTCCTTTACACCATGCTCAGCGACCACTTCTCTCCCATTTTGTACGTGCTGTTCGTGCTGGTGGGTGTGGCCTGGGCCTCCATCAATGTCAACAGCCTGCCCATGGTGGTGGAGATGTGCAAGGGCAGCGAAGTGGGCAAGTTTACCGGCCTTTACTACACCTTCTCCATGACCGCCCAGATTGCCACCCCCATTGTGGCCGGATGGCTGCTGGAGCATGTGGACTACAAGGTTCTCTTCCCCTATGCCGCCCTGTTCGTGTTCGCCTCCTTTGTCACCATGCACTTTGTCCGCCATGGCGACAACAAAATCACCCCCAAGCGGGGGCTGGAAGCCTTTGACATCGCAGATTAAAAGGCGTTCCCATTTTATAGAAAAGGAATTGATCGTATGCTGCAACTTCTGCTGATTTTGGTCCTGCTCTACCTGCTGGCCATTCGCTGCCGCCGGAACCACCCCGGCATGAAGGACCTGCTGAACTGGTCCTATGCCCACCGGGGCCTCCACGGAAACGGCGTGCCGGAGAACAGTATGGCCGCCTTCCAGGCCGCCCTGGATGCCGGCTATGGCATTGAGCTGGACATCCACCTGCTGAAAGACGGCAACCTGGCGGTAATGCACGACTCTCTGCTCAACCGCACCACCGGCCAGGCCGGACGAATCGAGGATTTGACCACCCAGGATTTGCAGCGCTACCACTTAGAGGGCACGGAGCAGACCATCCCGGAATTCATGGACGTGCTCACCCTGTTCAACGGCAAGGCCCCTTTGATCATCGAGCTGAAGCCGGAGGGCGGTAACCACGCCGCTCTGGCCCAGGCCGCCTGCGATATGCTGAAAACCTATTCCGGCGTATTCTGCATGGAGTCCTTCGACCCCCGCTGCCTGCACTGGCTGAAGAAAAACCGCCCGGACATCATCCGGGGCCAGCTGGCGGAGAATTTTCTCCATGAGCGCAGCGACCTGCCCGGCGGGCTGAAATTCATGCTGAGCCACTACCTGTGCAATTTTATGGGCGTGCCGGACTTCATCGCCTACCGCTTCTCCCACCGGCAGACCACCCCCAGCTGCCAGCTTTGCCGCAAGCTGTGGAAAGCCCAGGGTGTCAGCTGGACCCTGAAAACTCAGGCCGAATACGACACCGCCAAAGCCGAGGGCTGGCTGCCCATTTTTGAAGGCTTCCGGCCGTAAATTCCATATTCGACACCCCCGGAGCAGATTGTTCATCTGCTCCGGGGTTTTATTGTATCTGACGGATGCGGAGTGCAGCGTAAAAGCGGTTTTTTCACCCACGCCGTCCTGTCAGACCTTGCATCGGTGGGGAAAATGGATTATAATGGGTTTATCCTAGTGCGAAAGAAGGTGCAGCCATGGTCTATCGGGCGGCGATTGTGGATGACAGTGCCCAGGATGGGGCGTTTGTTCGGGAGATTTTGACCTGCTGGGCAGACCAGCGGGGGCTTGCCTTGGAAGCGGCGGTGTTTTCCTCTGCGGAGCGGTTTCTGTTTCAGTATGCCCAGGACAAGGACTGGGACCTTCTGCTGTTGGACATCGAAATGGGAGCCATGGACGGCGTCACCATGGCCAAGCAGGTGCGTGCGCACAACGAGGCGGTGCAGATCGTGTTCATCACCGGCTACTCCGATTACATTATGGAGGGCTACGAGGTGGCAGCGCTGCACTATCTGATGAAGCCGGTGAACCGGCAGAAGCTGCTGACGGTGCTGGACCGTGCCCTGGAAAAGCGCCGCCAGGAGGAGCGCTGCCTGAATCTGGAAGCCTATGGCGAGCTGGTGCGGCTGCCCTTTTACGAAATCCGCTACCTGGATGTCCACCAGAACTATGTCACCATCCACGCCAAGGCGGATTATACCGTCAAGCACACCCTGGCGGACTTTGAAAAAGAGCTGGACAGCCGGTTCTGCCGGGTGGGCCGCAGCATGATCGTGAATCTGAAATACATCCAGCGGGTCACCAAGACGGAACTGCGCCTGTCCGACGGGACGGTGCTGCCCCTGCCCCGGGGCGCTTACGAGCCGCTGAACCGGGCAATCATTCAGCATACGTAAGGAGGCCCCTATGTCCCTGTTTTCCAAACAAATCGACAAGCGCATTGCCGCCTATCAGCGGGAGCTGATTGAAACCCACTATCAGGAAGTGGAGAATATGTACCGCCAGATGCGGGCCTGGCGGCATGACTACCGCAACCACATCCAGACCATGAAGGTACTCACCTCCAACGGCGACTTAGAGGCCCTGCGCCGGTACTTGGACGAGCTGGACACGGATCTAAACACCCTGGACACCGTGGTGAAAACCGGCAATCCCATGGCCGATGCCATTTTGAACAGCAAAATTTCCCTGGCCCGGTCCAAGTCCATCACCGTCCACTGCGATGCACACATCCCGGTGAAGCTGAGCATGTCGGAGCTGGATCTGTGCTGCATTCTGGGAAACCTCTTCGACAACGCCATCGAGGCCAGCCAGTCCCTGCCGGAGGACCAGCGGCTCATCCGGGTGTACATGGACATGAAGGGTACCCAGCTGTACATCTCCTTCACCAATTTCACCTCCAGCAAAAAGATGAAAAAGACGGGCCAGGTGTTTGGCACCACCAAGGGCGAGGGCCACGGCTTCGGCCTGGTGCGCATGGACACCATTGTCCAGCGGCTGGACGGCTACTTAAGCCGCAACTCCGAGGATGGGGCCTTCACCACGGAAATCCTCATTCCCCAGGTATAGCTTTTGCAGTTCGTCACCCAAATCAAGCAATTCGTCCCCAGAATGTTCCGGGGACGATTTTTTGTGCTAAGATATGCTCACGAGGAGATGATACCATGAAAACAAACGAAAAGCCCAAATACGGCATACTCAACAACGTCTTATTTATGACAAAGCTGGCCTGGCAGACCCACAAGCGGGTCATCTTCCTGTGCCTGGCCATTGCCGCCGCTCAGGTGGGGCTGAATCTGGCCCAGCTGTATGTAACCCCCCAGATCCTGGCCCAGGTGGAGAAGGGCGCCTCCGTTTTGGAGCTGCTGCTGACCATCGGCCTTTTCTCCGGGCTGCTGTTTCTGATGACGGGACTAAGCTCCTATCTCCGGGAAAACCGGCTGCCCGGCGAGGTGGATACCCGCTCGGCCCTCATCCGCATGATGGTGCACAAAGCCTGCTGCACCTCTTACCCCAACACCCGGGACCCCAAGTTCCAGAAGATGAAGGTCCAGGCGGAAAACGCCACGAACAGCAATGCCGCCCCCGGTGAGCACATCTGGACCACCCTGACCCAGCTGCTGACCAATGTGGCCGGCTTCTGCGTGTACCTGCTGCTGCTTTCCGGCCAGAACCTGCCCCTGATCGGCGTGGTGGTGGTCACCTCCGCCCTGGGCTTCTTCGTCTCCCGGTACATCCACGAGTGGGAGTACCGCCACCGGGAGGAGAAGGAGCAGTGCGAAAAGGAGCTAAGCTACTTCCTTGCCAAGCCCCGCAGCCTGGAATTTGCCAAGGATGTGCGGATCTTCGGCCTGGGCACCTGGCTCCGGGAGCTGCAAGCCAAGGCGCTGAAAACCCTGTCCGCTTTCCTGGTGCGCCGGGAGAAGGTGTATGTCTGGGCCAATGTGTTGGACGTGGCCATGACCCTGCTGCGCAACGGCATCGCCTACGCCGTGCTCATCTGGCAGGTGCTGGACCAGGGGCTTCCCGCATCGGAGTTTCTGCTGTACTTCACCGCCATCAGCGGCTTTTCCGACTGGGTCACCGGCATTTTGTCGGAGTTTTCCCAGCTGCACCGGGAGAGCATTGCCCTGTCCCAGATCCAGGAATACCTCCACTTCCCGGAGCCGTTCCAGCTGGAGGGCGGCGCCCAGCCTCCCAAGGCAGATGCCTACCAGCTGACCCTGGAAAACGTCACCTTCCGCTACCCCGGCACCCAGAAGAACATTCTGGAAAACGTGAACCTGACCATCCATCCCGGGGAAAAGCTGGCCATTGTGGGCCTGAACGGCGCCGGCAAAACCACCCTGGTGAAGCTGCTGTGCGGCTTCTATGACCCCTGCGAGGGCCGGGTGCTGCTAAACGGCCAGGACATCCGCACCTTTAACCGCCCGCAGTATTACGAGCTGTTCTCCGCCGTGTTCCAGAAGTATCTGGTGCTGGATACCACCATTGCCCAGTGCGTGGCCCAGTCCGTTGACAACATCGACCTGGACCGGGTCAACACCTGCTTAGAGCAGGCGGGGCTGACCGAAGCGGTGGCCAAATACCCCCAGGGGCTGGACACCCACATTGGCCGGGAGGTCTATCTGGACGGTGTGCTGCTCTCCGGCGGACAGACCCAGCGGCTGATGCTGGCAAGAGCCCTCTATAAGGACGGCCCCATTCTGGTGCTGGACGAACCTACCGCCGCCCTGGACCCCATTGCAGAAAACGACATCTATCAGAAATACAGCGACATGACCGCAGGCAAAACCTCGGTGTTCATTTCCCACCGCCTGGCCTCCACCCGCTTCTGCGACCGCATCATCTTTGTTGCCGACGGCCGCATTGTGGAGGAGGGCACCCACCAGTCCCTACTTCAAAAGCAGGGTGCCTATGCCCAGCTGTTTGAAGTGCAGAGCCGGTACTACCGGGAAGGAGGAGATCCCCATGAAGAAAACTGACCAGATGACCATGCATCAAACCATTTCCCTGCATCTGCGGGCTGCCAAGGATGTAAACCGGGTAGCGCCCGGATTCCTGGCCTCCACCATTCTTTACAGCGCCGTCAGCGCCCTTTCTCCCTATGCCGCCATTTGGCTGTCGGCCCAGCTGATCAACGAGCTGGCCTCCGCCCGCCGTGTGGAGGTGCTGGGCCGGTGGGTGGTGCTCATCGTGTCCGTCACCGCCGGTGTGAGCCTGGTGAAATTCCTGCTGGAGCGGTGGAAAAGCGTGAAAGAAGACCTGTTTTACCGGCAGTATAACCTGCTGTACGCCGACAAGTTCCTGAGCATGGACTTTTCCGATTCCGACAGCCAGGAAACCCGGGACCTGTACACCCAGATCCAGCAGAGCGAAAACTGGGGCGGCTTTGGCTTCCGCTACATCAACATCTATCTGAGCAAAATCGTGGAATCCATCGTGGGCATCCTCAGCGCCGCCGCCCTGACGGTGAGCCTGTTTACCCTGAAGGTGCCCCAAAGTGCCGGGGCTTTGACGGTGCTCAACAATCCCCTGTTCCTGCTGGTGCTGCTGGCGGTGCTGGCCGCCGTCACCTTCCTAGGCCCAGTCTTTGCCAACAAAGTCAATACCCAGTGGAGCGACCTGGCAGAGGAATCCCGGTTCGGCAACCGGGTATTCCACCACTTTTCCTGCTCCATTACCGAGAATGTGGAAAACGCCGCAGACATGCGGATGTATGGCCAGGCCGCCATGGCGGACCGCTACAGCCGGCAGAATATCTTCGGTGTCGGCTCCCATTTCGACAAGCTGCTGCATACCACCATGGGCCTGTACGCAGGCGTTTCTGAGGCCATGCCCGCCGTGCTGTCCGGCGTGGTGTATGGGTTCGTGTGCCTGAAAGCCCTGGGCGGTGCCTTCGGCATCGGCAGCGTGACCCAGTATGTCAGCGCCGTCACCAAGCTGGCGGTGAATGTGTCCGGCCTGCTGGAAATCGGCGGCCACATGCGCACCAACGGCAGCTTTATGAAGACCATCTACGATTTTTTGGACATTCCCAACGCCATGTACCAGGGCAGCCTCACCACCGAGAAGCGCACCGACGGCCACTACGAGGTGGAGTTCCGGGACGTGTCCTTCCGCTATCCCGGCTCTGACCTGTGGGCGCTGCGCCATGTGAACATGAAGTTTCAAATCGGCAAGCGGCTGGCCATCGTCGGCGAAAACGGCAGCGGCAAGACCACCTTCATCAAGCTGCTGTGCCGGCTGTATGACCCCCAGGAGGGGCAGATCCTCCTCAACGGCATCGACATCCGCAAATACCGCTATGATGATTACATGCGCATTTTCTCCGTGGTGTTCCAGGACTTCCAGCTGATCTGCCAGCCCCTGGGTGCCAACGTGGCCGGCAGCCTGGACTATGACCGCCAGCGGGTGCAGCAGGCCCTGGTGGATGCCGGGTTCGGCGACCGCCTGGGCACCATGGAAAAGGGTCTGGACACCATGCTTTACAAGGACCTGACCCAGGACGGCGTGGAGGTCTCCGGCGGCGAGGCCCAGAAAATCGCCATCGCCCGTGCCCTGTACAAAAATGCCCCGTTCATCATCCTGGATGAGCCTACTGCCGCCCTGGATCCCATTGCAGAGGCGGAAATCTATTCCAAATTCGACGACATCGCCAAGGGCAAAACCGTCCTGTACATCAGCCACCGGCTGTCCAGCTGCAAATTCTGCGACGAAATCGCCGTCTTTGCCAACGGCTCCGTTATTCAGCAAGGCACCCACCAGGACCTGCTGGCGGACGAAACTGGAAAATATTCCCAGCTGTGGAACGCCCAGGCCCAGTACTATGTCCAGGCTCCTTCGGCATAATACACGCCGCTTTGCTCCTCGCAAGGACATGGGTTTTCTTCAAAAACTTGCGACCAGCCCGGATTTTGGGCTGGCCGCTGTATTTATTCCGCTTTCCAGTGAATAATCACCTGGCTGCTTTCCGTCAGGCTGCCTGTTTCCAGCTCCACCAGCACCAGCCAATGGGTCGTGCCGGGATTTCCCCGGAGGGTGAGTTCCCAGCCGTTTTCCGTCAGCTCCACCTGCTCCGTGCTTAGGCTCTGCCCCGCATCCACCGGCAGCAGGTACAGCTGCCGCTGGGCAAACCAGGCTTCATCATACCCGGAAAAGGCTTCCTGCAAAACTCCCTGGCCGTAGAATCCGGCCCACTGATTTCGGCAGTCTTCCAGCTCCTCCATCCGGGAAACCAGCACCGCCTTGGGGGCCATGTCCGCCTGGGCGTTCTCCGGCTGGGCCTGAACGCACCAGACCCCAGGCAGGGACAGCCCGTTCTCCTGCCGCTTCTCCAGCGTCCCCGTTGCCGGGGCGGCCATGGACAGCATCGGTTCCCGGGGAGCGGCTTCGTCTGCAGCTTCCTCCACCGGGGCCTTGCCAAAGGTCAGCGCCGTGGCTGCCACCAGGCAGAAGCAGGCGGCAAAAATTGCCGCTTTTTTCCAGGGCTGTTTTCTTTTCTGCTGCCGGGCAGCATCCGCCTGGGCCACCAAATCCGCTGGAAGCAGGCCGATGGCATCGTGTAGCTGTTCTGCTGTCATAGGTCGAATCCCTCCTTTTTCAGATACTCCCGCAGACCCACCCGGGTCCTGTGGAGCAGGCTTTTGACGGCGCTTTCACTGATGCCGCAGCTGATGGCGATTTCCCGTATGGAATCCAGGAAGTAGTACCGGGCCAGAAACACCGTCCGGGCCTGCCGGCTTTGCAGCCGCAGATAGACAGCAATGGCATTGGCCAGCATTTTGGCGCTGACCAGCTCCTGGGTAGTGTCCCCGGCGCTGACGCACTCCTCCAGCTCCGTCAGAGACAGGGCATACTCCGACCCCTGCCGCTTCTCCCGGGTGCGGTAGCGGAAGCGGTCAATGGAAATCCGCCGGGTGAGTTTGGCCAGATACGCCGACAAAATTCCCGGCCGGTGGGGCGGCATGGAATTCCAGGCGGCAAGGTAGGTATCGTTGACGCTCTCCCGGCTGTCCTCCCGGTTGGCCAAAATGTTGTAGGCAATTTTTGTTAAGTAATGGTCGTACTTTTCCTGGGTTTTATCTATAGCATCCTCATTTCGCTGCCAGTAAAGCTCCACAATTTCACTGTCATCCATAGGTGCGCCTCCCTTCTTACTGCAATACTCGACAAATTTCCCCTTTGGTTGCGCCGTTCCGGCAAATAATTTACAAATTGCCCCGCTGGGAAAAATTTCCAGCGGGGCAAAGGCTTATTCTTCTTCCAGCAGGGCGATGTGCACCGTATCCAGCTGGCTCTTGTCCACGGCGGTGGGAGCGCCCATCATCAGATCCTGGGCATTCTTGTTCATGGGGAAGGTGATAACCTCCCGGATGGACTCCTCGCCGGTCAGCAGCATGATCAGACGGTCCACACCGGGGGCCGCACCGGCATGAGGGGGTGCGCCGTAGGTAAAGGCGTTGTACATGGCGGGGAACTTGGCCTTCACGTCCTCCTCGCCCAGGCCCACCATCTGGAAGGCCTTGACCATGATCTCCGGGTCGTGGTTGCGCACAGCGCCGGAGGCGGACTCGTAGCCGTTGCACACCAGGTCGTACTGGTCGGCATTGATGGCCAGCAGCTTCTCGGTGTCGCCCTCAGCCTCTTCCAGAGCCTTCAGGCCGCCCTGGGGCATGGAGAAGGGGTTGTGGCAGAATTCCAGCTGGCCGGATTCCTCACCGATTTCGTACATGGGGAAGTCCACGATCCAGCACAGAGCGTACTGCTCCTCGTCGAAGTGGCCGGGGACCCGCTTGCCCAGCAGGGTGCGGATGACACCGGCGGTTTTCTGAGCCGCAGCCTTCTTGCCGGCGGCCATGCACACGAAGCTGCCGGGCTTCAGGTTCAGCTTCTCCGTCAGCGCCTGGGTCTTCTCCGTGAGGAACTTGGACACGCCGCCGGTGAGAGCACCGTTTTCGTCCACCTTCACCCAGCAGGCCTTGTTGCCGGTCTGGACTTCCACATCCGCCAGCAGCTTGTCGA
>CAUWNA010000078.1:0-13533 GCA_963560135.1 uncultured Oscillospiraceae bacterium
TATCATAGATAACGGAAAAAACCTAGCTTTGTTGAGCTTTTTCGACAGTCTGAGCAGAAGGCGGAAAGCCTTCTGCTTTTTTGCAAAAAAATCCACAATCCGCAGGGAATGGGAGCTTGGCTCCGTTACCCGGGATTGTGTTGCGTCGGTTATACTGCGGCGGCTTCCATCATGTACTGCATGAACCGAGAGGTATCAGACAGCTGAGAAAAGCTCAGGTCGATTCCGTTCTTGCCCACGTCCATCAGCCGGAAAAAGTTGATGGCGGTGCGGTCGCTTTTCAGGCTGCACTGAGAGCCATCAGGCAGGTGCAGCAGCACATCGCCGGAGCTGGCCCGGACACGGCGGAGAAACTCCTCCTTATCGGGAATCAGAAAAAACTTCATCATATAAAAAACCTCCTTGTACGTAGTGTTCACAGCTGAAATTCCATCTAAGCTGCGAGGCTGCCGGTGAAGAAACCGGCGGCGTACGAATGACGATTGTGAGGACTGGGAGAATCTCCTTCACAAATTTCAATGGCGGGTTGCAATCTCTCCCAACCGCTGCTATAATTATATCCACAAATTGGGCGGAGTGTTACAATAGAATCACCAAATCACTATGACAAAATCGCCAAACAAGGGGGAAAACCTATGAATTATGGCGCGATCATCAACCAGCAGCGCCGAGAATTGCGTCAGCATGGAACGCCGCTATTTCCCGTGGGTTGGTACCATGAGACCCTGGTTCGCCACGGAATTCCCTGGCATTGGCATGAGGAATTGGAGGCTGTGGTGGTGGAAAAGGGCACGGCTATGCTGGTCATTGACGGCCAAAAGCACATCATCTCCCAGGGGGAGGGTGTTTTCCTCAATGCCGGTGTGCTTCACAGTGCCTGGTCGGCGGATGGGAAAAAATGTGTGCTGCGCACCCTGGTATTTCATCCCCGCTTGGTGGGCGGCGTGGAGAGTATCTTCTGGGAGAAATATCTGCGTCCGCTGGTAAACGATCGGGCGGCCCGGTGGTTCCACCTGGACGGCAGTATGCCATGGCATACCCGGGCGCTGGAAACCATTGTGACGGCCTGGGAAGGCTTCCGGGATCGGGAACCGGGATACGAGTTTCTGGTGCGGGGGCAGCTGTCGGGGCTGGTATTTCTGGTATGGCAGAACAGCCAGCAGAGGCAGACACCGCCGCCGGAAAAGCTGCTGCGGGACATGGAACGGATCAAGAAAATGCTGCAATATATTGACGAGCATCTGGCGGACGAGTTGACCGGGGCGGCCATTGCGGCCAGCGCCGGGCTCAGCGAAAGCGAGTGCCTGCGGTGCTTTCGTACCATGGTCAACACCACGCCCATTCAATATGTAAAGAAGCTGCGGCTTCAGCGGGCGGCTATTCTTCTGGAAAAAACTGACTGGAAGGTCAGCGACATTGCAGCCCAGTGCGGGTTTCAGGAGATGAGCTACTTTTCCAAAAGTTTTCGGCTATGGACAGGCTTTGCGCCCAGTGAATACCGCCAGCGTGCGCAGTCGGAGGCGGAGTAAATTTGCGCCGGCTTGTGCAAAGAAATTGTTGGGCAGTTCTGGAAAACTAGGGGGAAAGTGGGAAAAACCTCTTGACAAGGGTGATATAATATACGTGCATATAATGCGTGAATAG
The DNA here is from genome assembly GCA_963560135.1 of uncultured Oscillospiraceae bacterium. GTDB lineage: Bacteria > Bacillota > Clostridia > Oscillospirales > Oscillospiraceae > Faecousia. Next base: position 1,645 of record CAUWNA010000078.1, read on the forward strand.
CGGCTTGTGGCAACATGAGCCTTTGAATTTTGACGAAATGAGCGGTTTTGTATATGAATTTGGAATTTGATGTTTACAAGCAGAAGCTGAATGACTGCCGCCCGGCACTGGAGGGACTGGCAGATTCTTTGAACCTGGACGGCCTGCGCAACGAATTGGAGCGGCTGCACGCCATGCAGGAGGCCCCTGGCTTTTGGGATGACCCTGAAAAAAGCCAGAAGGTGGTTGTGAAGGCAAAGCAGACCGAGTCCAAGGTGGAGCGGTATGAGAAGATGCTGTCCGCCTGGGATGACCTGATGACCATCTGCGAGATGGCAGAGGAAGAGGACGACGACTCCATGCTGGAGGAGCTGAAAGAGGGCTTCGAGCAGCTGGCAGAGGGCATGGAGACCTGTCGCCTGGAAACCCTGCTGACGGGACACTATGATAAGAACAACGCTCTGATGAGCTTCCACGCCGGTGCCGGCGGTACCGAGGCCCAGGACTGGTGCCAGATGCTCTACCGGATGTATACCCGCTGGGCGGAGCGCCACGGCTATACCTATAAGATTATGGACTATCAGGAAGGGGATGAAGCCGGCCTGAAGTCTGCGGACATCCTGATCGAGGGTGAGAATGCTTACGGCTTCCTGAAGGGTGAGAACGGCGTGCATCGTCTGGTGCGGGTGTCCCCCTTTGATGCCAATGCCCGGCGGCAGACCTCTTTCTCCGCCATCGAGGTTATTCCTGATATCGAAGACGACAGCCAGGATGTGGAGATCCGCCCGGAGGACTATGAGATGCAGGTCTTCCGTTCCTCCGGTGCCGGCGGCCAGCACATCAACAAGACCTCCTCGGCTGTGCGTTTGATCCACAAGGCCACCGGCATTGTGGTGTCCTGCCAGACCGAGCGGAGCCAGTTCCAGAACAAGGAAACCTGTCTGCGGATGCTGCGCAGCAAGCTGGTGGAAATCAAGGAACGGGAGCACCTGGACAAGATTTCTGATATCAAGGGCGTGCAGCAGAAGATCGAGTGGGGCAGCCAGATCCGCAACTATGTGTTCATGCCCTATACCCTGGTGAAGGATACCCGTACTGGCTGCGAGACTTCCAACGTCAACGCCGTTATGGATGGCGCTCTGGACCCCTTCATTGAGAGCTATCTCAACTGCCTGGCCACCGGCAACTGGGTGCAGAAGTAAGATTTGCGTACGAAAAGACAAAAAAATTGATGCAAATGCTTGCATTTGCATCAACCATATGCTATACTGTATGAGCTATTATGAGGTCCGCAGTATCGCAGGATCATTTTCCATTCGCTGTCTGCGAATTAGGCGGAGGGAGGTTATTTCGTGGGTGCTTTTAAGATGGTTCTGATCGTTTTGGAGGCTCTGTGCAGCCTGGCACTGATTCTGGTGGTGCTGGGTCAGACTGGCAAGGAGGCTGGTCTGTCCGGTGCGCTGACCGGTGCTTCTGAATCTTATCTGAATAAGAATAAGAAGGGCAATCTGGATCACATGCTGGCGTCCTCCACCAAGTGGATCGCCATTGCCTGGGTTGTGCTGACGCTGGCTCTGAGCCTGGTGTAATCGTAAAAAAATCCGTCCTGGTGAAAACTGGGACGGATTTTTTGTACGTTTGGACGGTATTGTAGGAAAAAGGAAGTATTTTCGGAAAAACGGTTGCATTGGCAGGCTTTTTGGGATAGGATAGATGCTAAGATGAAAAAAGTGCAGCCGGTGATGATGGTGCACGGAAAGGAACGTATATGAAGCCATTTGTTGGAGATGTACACACCCATTCGCTGATGAGCGGCCATGCCTACGGCACCATCCGGGAGATGGCGGCGGCAGCGGCCCAGCGTGGTCTGGCGCTTCTTGGGGTTACGGAGCACGCCCCCGGCATTCCGGGCACGGTGGACCCGGTGTATTTTCGCAATTTGCAGGATGCGCCTCGGATGCTGTATGGCGTGCAGATGCTTTACGGAAGCGAGGTCAACCTGCTGGCAGACGGAATTTTGTCACTGGACCAGCGGCACCTGAACTTCTTGGATTATGCCATTGTGGGGATTCACGGCCCGTGCTATGAAAATCAAGGACTGGTGAAAAATACGGACAACCTTCTGCGGGCCATGGAGAATCCCAAGGTCCGGCTGGTTTCCCACCCGGACGATGATCATTTCCCGCTGGACTATGGGGCTTTGGTACAGGGGGCGAAGGCTACTGCTACGGCGCTGGAAGTGAACAACAGTTCCCTGAGAAAGCCCTATCTGCGCCCGGGGTGTCGGGAAAACTATCGGAAAATGCTGCCGCTGTGCATGGCGTATGGTGTGGATATTTTGGTAAATACCGATGCTCACGATCCGGATGCGGTGGGTGATTTTACTCTGGCACGGCAGCTGCTGGAGGAAATCGGTGTGGATGAAACACGGATTCTAAACACGGATTTGCAAAGAATGAAGAAATTTTTGCTGGATTGATGGGAAAAACAGTGACCGAGAGCACCAAATTCCTGGTTGGTTTTGGCTGTGAGTTTGGGTAGATTTTTCCCGGTGGCTATGATAGAATAAGCACAACAACATGGATGAAGGAGTGTCTGCTATGGAAAGCAAGAAACTGGCTGGACTGGAGCCGGCCTCGGTGTTTGGGTATTTTGAGGAGATCTGCGGCATCCCCCACGGGTCTCGTAATACAAAGGAAATTTCGGATTACCTGGTCCGCTTCGCCAAGGAGCAGGGCCTGCGCTATATACAGGATGAGGCGGACAATGTGATTCTCTTTGCAAAGGGAACCTGCGGCATGGAAAACCACGAGCCGGTGATTTTGCAGGGACATATGGACATGGTCTGCGAGAAGGATGGGGACTGCGCCATCGATATGGCTACCCAGGGCCTGGATGTGACCCACGATGGCCAGATGGTGTTTGCCAAGGGAACCACCTTGGGCGCGGACAACGGCATTGCTGTGGCCCTGGCCCTGGCGGTGCTGGCGGACAAGACCATCGCCCATCCGCCGCTGGAAGTGGTGATTACCAGCGATGAGGAAATCGGCTTGCTGGGCGCTGCGGCCATCGATTTGTCTATGCTGAAGGGACGCCGCCTCATCAACCTGGATTCCGAGGGGGAGGGTGTGTTTACCGTCTCCTGCGCCGGTGGCGCTACCAGTGTCATCACCCTGCCGGTGGAGCGCCGGGCTGTGTACGGCCCCTGTGTGAGACTGATGGTGGACGGCCTCCAGGGCGGCCACTCCGGCACGGAAATCGACAAGAATCGGGCCAATGCCAACAAAATCATGGGTGAGTTCCTCAGCCGTATTGAAAAGCTGATGCCCCTGTGCCTGACCACTTTGGCCGGCGGCAACAAGGACAACGCCATTCCTCGCTCCTGCCAGGCTACCGTGGTGGCTATGGGCATCCATTTGGAGCGGATCAACACCATTGCCCAGGAGCTTCAGGAAGAAGTTCGCCGGGATTATGACGAGCCGGATGCTGTGGTGCAGGCGTTCGATGTGGATGCTCTGGGCGGCAATGCTCTGTCCACCCAGTCCACCAGCCGGGTGATTGGTCTGCTCAGCGGCCATCCAAACGGCATCCAGGCCATGAGCAAGGATATCGAGGGCCTGGTGCAGACCAGCCTGAATTTGGGCATTGCCAAGCTGGGCGACCGCTTCACGGCTACCAGTTCCGTGCGCAGCAGTGTCAACACGGAGCGCCTGGCGCTTCAGGAGCAGCTGAGCGCTTTGGCGGCCATGTTTGACGGCACGTACAGCCAGTCCGGCGAATACCCCGCTTGGGAGTTTAAGAAGGATTCTCCCCTGCGCCAGGTGATGGTGCGGGTGTATACTGAGCTGTTCGGCCTGGAGCCCCAGGTGATTGCCCTCCACGCCGGTTTGGAGTGCGGCTTGTTCAGCGAGAAGATTCCTGATTTGGACAGTGTCAGCATCGGACCGCAGATGTACGATGTGCACACCACCCGGGAGCGGCTGGAAATCGCTTCTGTGGAACGAACCTGGCGGTTCCTCCTGGCGGTGCTGAAGGCGCTGTAATAACGAAATAGGAAGCCCTTCCAACTGCAACGGCGGTTGGAAGGGCTTTTTCTGCCTATTTGCGCCGGGATGACCCTGCCAGCAGCCCCCGCAGCCAGCGGATATCCTCCTGGCCCAAAATCTGACACAGGCACAGCAGACTGCCCAGCAGGGCCAGATACACGGCACTGCGGCTGACTGGGCTTGCAAATTGACTGCCGCCAAACCCGGCGGCCAGGGCCGCTGCCAGAGAAATTGCGGGAATTTGCCAGGGAATGCGCTGCCGGGTAATGGTCAGCAGCCGCCGCAGGCTCAGCAGGAAGTTGAGGGCGTGGCTGATCAAAAAGCTGACAAAGTAGCCGCTCATGCCGTACTTAGGCAGCAGCCAGTACAGCAGCACCACGTCCAGGGCAGAGGAGAGGATATTATAGCGAACACAGCTGCGCTGCTGTCCCAGCCCCTTGGTCATGGCGTCGATGATGGCATCGCAGTAGAGCATGGGCACCAGCAGGGCGTAGCCTTGCAGCAGTGCCCCGGCCTGGGCATTGCGAAACAGCCCCTGGCACAGGGGAACCGCCAGCAGATAGAGAAGCCCGGAAAAGACCAGGGCATAGAGCAGGGTGGCCTTCAGGCTTCGCTTCACCAGATAGCGGATGCGCCGCTGACTTCCGGCGGCGGCACACCGGGCCAGTTCCGGAATCAGCAGCTCCGCCAGGCCAAAGAGCAGGCTGGCAGGAAACATCACCACCGGAAATACCATGCCGCTAAGAATTCCGAAAGCGGCCATTGGGTCTTGAATTCTGGCGCACAGCCCCAGCCGCTTGGGAACCAACAGATTTTCCGCAGTGCCGATACCGGAGCGGAGAATGTCCGCCAGGGCCAGAGGCAGAGCGGCCCGGAGCAGCCGGGGACGGATGGGAATGGGCGGCCCTGCCAGGGCGGCCTGTCTGCGCCGCAGAACGCTTAAGGTCAGCAGGGTAAAGACAGCGCCGCAGCCGCTGCCCAGCACCACGCTTTGGCAGGCCCGGGCGGCATCCCCACCGGCCCACAGAGCCAGGGCCAGCACGGTGGCAGCCATGGTGCACCCCTGCTCAGCAACCTCTACCGCCGCCAGCGTGCCAATACGCCCGGCCCCGGTGAAATAGCCGGTCATCACCCCGCACAAGCAGCTCACCGGCAGGAAACCGGCAAACAGCCGCAAAGCACCCAGTGCCTGCAAATCTCCGATCCAATTGCGGGCCAGCCAAGGGGCGAGGATGTACAGCACCAGGGTAGCGCCGGTGCTGAACAGGATGCTGTACTGAAAGCAGCCGGAGAGCACCCAGGATATGTTTCCGGGCTGTCTTCTGCCCAGTTCTTCGGCGGTCAGATACATGCTGGCGGTGCGGACACCGGCCATGCCTGCCACCAGGGCCAGATTTCCCACCGAGAGGGTCAGCTGAAGCAGCCCCACCCCCGCAGGCCCCAGGGCGGCAGACAGATAAACCTGAAAGCTGGTCCCCACCAGCCGCAGCAGCAGATTCACCCCGGTCAGCAGCAGGGCAGAATAAAACATGGGCAAAACAATCCCCCCTTGTCCACAGACTATGCGGACAAGGGGGGCGGTATTCAGGCAAATGGGGATTCCAGAATGGTCAGGGCCTTTTGCTGGGCGTCCAGCCGGGCCTGGCAGCCAATGGGGAGTGTCAGCATGGGATGGGTGTGGCAGCAGTCGAAATCGGCCAGAATGGGCAGTGGGTTTCCGTCCAGCACTTCCAGCAGAATTTCATAAGGCTTGCGCCCGGTGCCGCAGTCGTCAAACAGCTCGTGTTTGCCCAGCACAATGCCGCCGATACGGTCGAACACCCCAGCCAGCTTCAGCATAGAGAAGCTGCGCTCAATGGTGCTGGCATCTTTCAGGGAATCTTCAATCAGCAGAATGTCTCCGGGCTGGATTTGGGGCATATAGGCCGTGCCGAAGATGCCCTCCATGGTGTTCAGATTGCCGCCTAGGAGCCGTCCTTGGCACACACCGGGCTGGACACACAGCCACTGGTTGTCCCGGCCGGTTTTGCTGCGGTTTTGCGCAGCCCAGGGAATCATCTCATCCGTCCACTGCACCGGTATCGGGCAGGAGTAGGGGATATGCCCCTCCAGCACCACTTGTTGGAAATAGCGGAAGGTTTCTTCCACAAAGGGCGGAAATTCCCCGAAGGAGGATGCCAGCGCCGGGCCGTAGAACGTCACCAGGCCGGTTTTGGCATAGATTCCCAGCAGCAGGGCCGTGGTGTCGGAGTATCCGATGATGACCTTAGGATGGGCTTTCAGGTAGTCGTAGTCGATGTAGGGCAGGATGGAGTTGGTGTTGTTTCCGCCGATGGCGGCCATGAGGATGGGAATATCCTCCCGGTAAAGCAGCTGGTTAAATTCCTCTGCCCGCTGGCGGATGCTGCCGGAGCGGTAGTGGTCCTGCCGGCCATAGAGGCTTCCATCCACCACTTCGATGCCTTTGCTCTGCAAAAATTCTTTTCCCCGCTGATACCGCACGGGGACAGTGGCGGAAATGGGGGAGGAAGAGGAAAATACTCCGATTTTTAGGGGGAATCCTGGCTTTTGTGCTTTCATAACGTATGCACTCCTTTTATTCCTGCGGTGTAAAGCTCTTGCACAGCATTCTCAGGGGGCAGCTGCCGCACTGGGGATTGCGGGCGGTGCAGCAGTCCCGGCCGAACAGGACGATGCGGTGGCAGAAGTCGTTGCTCTCCTCCGGGGGGAGGATGGCACGGAGCTGCCGCTCTGCCTTTTCCGGGTCCTTGGTGCCGTCGGTGAGGCCCAGGCGGCCGCAGATGCGGATGCAGTGGGTGTCGCAGACCACGCTGCCCGGGACGGCGTACAGGTCTCCCAGCAGCAGATTGGCGGTTTTGCGGCCCACGCCGGGAAGGCGCAGCAGCTGCTCCATGGTGCCGGGGACCTTGCCGCCGAAGTCCGTCAGCAGCATTTGGCAGCCCAGGACAATGTCCCGGGCCTTGTGCTTGTAAAAGCCGCAGGTGCGCACCAGCTGCTCCACCTGGCCAATGTCTGCCCCGGCCATGGCTTCCAGGGTGGGGTAAGCGGCGAACAGCGCCGGGGTCACCAGATTCACCCGGGCATCGGTGCACTGGGCAGACAGCCGCACGGCAATCATCAGCTCGTAGTCTTTGGTATAGTGCAGGGCGCACAGGGCATCAGGGTAGCGCTCTTTCAGCAGGTCGATGATTTGATGGACGGTCTGGGTCATATTGGGTCATTCCTTCCGTATAGATACGCCCAATATACTACAAAACCCGACGGGTTGCAAGGCTTATTCTTCTTCCGTCACCTGGGCGCTGAGGGCGGAAATTTCGTAAGCAATCCGCTGCTGAGGGCCGTCCTCGGTGAGCTTGGTGTAGGGACGGCTTTGGAGCCGGCCCTGGATGTGCAGCCGGTCCTTGCAGGCGCAGCGGGAAATCTCCTGGGCGGTGCGGCCCCAGAGGATGCAGGGCAGGTAGTCCGCCCGCTGGAAGGCCCGGGGCACGGCCAGCAGACAGTCGCAGATTTCCCGGCCAAGGGGTGTCCGGCGGAAGGTGGGCTGGCGGCAGAGGATTCCGTCCAAGCTCACTTCGTTTTGGGGCGGGCCATCCTCGCAGAGGATTTGCTGAGGATAGACAAAAATCATCAGATGCCGCTGCCCGTCGCTGCGGACGTTGTGGGAGCGAACCTGGCCGGTTATGGCCAGCATGGAGCCGGCGGTGAGTTCGGCGGCTTGCAGCACCCCTTCCGGGGCCACCACCGGCAGCACGTCCACCGTCCCCGACAGCCGGGGTACTTCCAGGGTGAAGCGGAAAAACCGCTGGGCGTGGTTTTCATGGGAGAACCGAGGGGCATCGCCCAGGGTTCCCCGCAGGAGAATTTGATTTGCCGTTTGTTCCATAGGTACCACCTCAAAATGAACTGATGTATGGAACATCCTATGCAGGGTCGGGACAAACAGAACAGCCCTTGCAGCGGCTGGGCGGGTGTGGTATACTTTGGACATGGCAGAATGCAAGCATGAAAACAGGGAGGAAGCTATGGAGTTTCGGAAAATTGACGCATCCAATTACTGGGATTGCATGACCTTGACGGTGGATGCATCACAGGTTAATTTTGTGGCGGACAACAAGCAGTCACTGGTGGAAGCGGCCTATGAAGAGGGCCTGTACCCTCTGGGCATCTACCAGGGGGAGACGATGGTGGGCTTTGTGCTGTATGATTACGACGATTCCTTTCCCGGCTGGTCGATGAGCCGGTTTATGATCGGAAAGCAGTTTCAGGGGAAAGGGTGTGGAAAGCAGGCGGCAGCGGCGTTTTGCGAGTATATGAGGAAAACCCATCAGGCGGAGAAGCTATTTCTCAGTGTCTCGCTGGATAATCAAATTGCCCGCAGCATGTATAGGGAGCTTGGGTTTGAAGAGATGGAGGAAATTGCGTATACGTTTCTAGGTATGCAGTTTTGGGAAATGCAAATGGTGAAAAAGCTATAATTGAAGCGCCGTCCCCTGGCCCAGCCGGGAGACGGCGCTTTTGCAAATCACGGTTTTTTCTTGAGATGGCCCAGCAGATACCAGCCAATCCCGCCCACGGCCAGCAGAACCAGGGCGGCGACAGGCTCCAGCCAGCTGGGGGCGGTGACGAAAACAGCCGTGGGGCCGTCGGCACCGCCGATAATGGCAATGCTGCTGGCAAAGCCGTCAGTGGTCAGGGTCAGATACCCGGTGTAGAGCCAAACGAAGATACTCACCACCACCGGCCACAGCAGCTTGCAGCCAGCGACAATGGCTACGGCGGCAAAGGCGAACCGCCAGGGGCTTTTGCGGTAGGTGTAGTCTCGCATTTGGGCGTTTAGCTCGGCAGCGGCCTGCTTGGGCGTGCCCAGGGCCTGGTAAATTTCCTCGTCGCTCTGTCCGGCCTCCCGGCGGGCCTGAATGGAGCTTATAAAGTCGTTCATGACCCGGCCTTTCAGCGCCAGGGGCAGGTTCAGCCGCCGCTCAATGGCGTTGGTGTAGCGCTTCATGGTTTTCTCTTTTTCAGTCATGGTGTTCCCCTTCCTGGTAAAATGCGGTGACGGTTTGGGAAAAGTCCTGCCAGATTTGCTGGCGGCGGCGGGCTTCCAAACGTCCGGCGTCGGTAGCGGTGTAGATTTTCTTGGAGGCGGTGCGGCCCTCCCGCTGGCTCCAGCTGGCGGCGATCAGCCCTTCGTCTTCCAGCCGGTACAAAATGGGATACAGAGTCCCCTCCTTCAGCTGGAAGCGCTCCTGGGACATCTGCTTCAGCTGGGTGATGAGCTTGTAGCCATAGCTGGGCTGGCGGCAGATGAGCTCCAGCACCAGCATTTCCAGCACGCCCTTTTTCAGCTGCTGTTCAAACCGGTCTTCCATGGTGCTCCTTTCTGTGCTAGGCATTTAGTATTGCTAAGTATAGTATAGCAGGGAAGGCGGAATTTGTCAAGATTCCTGTTCCAGCAGAGTCAGCTGGGTGCCGGGATAATAGTGGGCCAGAATCTGTCGGAAGGTGCTGCCGGTGAGGGCCATGGCATCAGCGCCGTACTGGCTCATGCCCACCCGGTGGCCGTAGCCGTTGGTGGTGACGTGAATGCCGGTAGAATCCGCCTGGATGGAAAACCGGGTGGAGGGAAGTCCCAGTGCTTTGCGCAGCTGCACCCCGGTGAAAGGCCGCCCGGCGATGTCCATGGAGGCGATACCGCCCCCGGAAGTAAACTGGACATTTTGAAACCAGGAAGCGGCATCGCCGTCGGGGGCGATATCCAGGGCCTGGGCAAACTGTTCCGGGGAGAAGGTGAATTGGTCTTGGTAGTGGAGGGCTTTTTCCTCGCCGGGGCTGTCCACCGCCTGCAAATAGGGAAAGTCTGCGCCCCAAACCGCTACTGCATCCTCGGTACGGCCGCCGGAGCAGGAAAAGTAGGTGGCTTCAATCAAGGCCTCATCATAGGTCAGCACCAAGCCGCTGGTGTCCAGAACGGCTTGGGTGACAGCATCCAGGCCCTGGGGGGTGCCGCCTTGGGACAAGTAATCCTCCGGGGCTATGTAGGCCTGACAGCAGATGCTTTGGGTGCAGATGCTACCGTCGCCGTGCTTGCCGCCGGTATCCCCGGCCTTCCGGGCATAGGTCCGGGCGGCCACGGCCTGGGCTTTCAGGGCCTCCGCCTCGAAGTCAGCGGGCATTTCCGCCAGCACAACGCCGATTAGATAGGTGTCTAAATCCTGGGTCAGTACCTGACCGGAGGGGGTGCGGATTTGTACGGGCAGCGAAACCCGGACCGGTGACGGCTGGGTAGGGGCGGTGGTTTCGGTGGCAGCAATGGCGGGCGCAGCAGACTGGGGCAGCAGCACGGCAGCGGCCTGAACCAGAAGACTTGGCAGAATGAGACCGAAAAAAGCAGCGGCAAGCAAATCGGCGGTGAATTTCTTCATGGGAGCAACCTCCTGTGATGTGGACGTGGAAGGGAAACAAGGTGTACAGGAGAATGGTATCATTTTTGCAATGGAAATGCCGTCACAATAGGAGAAGAAAATCTGGAAAATTTCCAAGGATTTTCTCGTCAAGTATTGACTTTTTCCTGGAATCGTGATAAATTATCCGATGTTGAAAGTAAAGAATTGACTAAGATTTTCGGTGACGTACTTTGGCATTCCATTTGCCTTATCGGTATTGGCATCGACTGGGCCTGCGGCTTCCACATGGATGTGCGGGCGTATTTTTTGTATTTTTGGCGGAAACGCTGTAAAATAATACAACATGAAGGAGAGTCCCCAATGCTTATTTCTGTACTGCTGTTTGCTGTGGGCCTGGTACTGCTGATTAAGGGCGGCGACTGGTTCGTTGACGGCGCCACCGGTCTCGCTACCCGGTTCCATCTGCCGGATATCGTGGTGGGTGCCACTGTGGTTTCCATCGGCACCACTCTGCCGGAGGTCATGGTTTCTGCTACTGGTGCCCTTCAGGGCCAGGGCGCTATGGCTTATGGCAATGCCATCGGTTCCATCATCTGCAACACCGCTCTGATCGCTGCCATCTCCGTGGCCTGCAATCCCGGCCCGGTGAATGTCAAGACCATGAAGATGCCTGTGCTGTTCTTCTTTGGCTCTGCGGCTCTGTACTGCCTGGCTGCCTACATCCTGGGCGAGTTCCCCCGCTGGATGGGCTTTGTGATGCTGGCAATCTTTGTCACCTACACCTTCCTGAACGTCCGCAACGGCCTGAAGAACCCCGAAGCTGCTGCTGAGGATGCCGAGGAAGAGGAGAGCAGCAAGCCCCGTCAGCTGTGGCAGGAGCTGGTCCTGCTGGTGGTTGGCGCTGCCGTTATCGCTGTGGGCGCAAACCTGCTGGTTACCCATGGCACCATCATCGCTGAGAAGCTGGGCGTGCCCGAGACTGTGATCGCCCTGACCTTCGTGGCTCTGGGCACCAGCCTGCCGGAGCTGGTCACCACCATCACCTCCCTGAAGAAGGGCCGTGCCTCCCTGGGTATCGGCAACGTCATCGGCGCCAACGTGTTCAACCTGGTGCTGGTGTCCGGTGTGGCCGTGAGCCTGGCTCCCTTCGAGGTGCCCGTGGGCAAGATGCTGTTTGGCCACAACGCTTCCCTGGTGCTGGACATTCCCCTGATGCTGATCGTCATGGGTCTGCTGTGCATCCCCGCTCTGACCAAGAAGAAGCTGGGCCGCTGGCAGGGCATCACCCTGCTGTGCATCTACGCAGCCTTCTGCCTGTTCCAGTTCTTCGTGTAAGGAAGATTCAAAAAATCCACCCCTGCTGGGGTGGATTCAGACCGTCGAAAAACCCCAGTTTTGCGTCAGGCGGAACTGGGGTTTTGAGCATATTGTGGCCAAAC
>CAUWNA010000079.1:0-11879 GCA_963560135.1 uncultured Oscillospiraceae bacterium
AGCACAAGTCCTTGGAGAGGGACTCTAAAAACTACTACTCTATAATACAAGGAACAACCATGGAAATTTCCCTGATTCACGTTGCCGTGCGCATTGCCATTGCGCTGCTGCTAGGCGGCATTCTTGGCATGGAGCGGGGTCTAAAGCAGCGCCCTGCCGGACTCAGAACCCATATGCTGGTGTGCGTAGGCGCCTGCCTGATTATGCTCACCAACCTATATATCTGCCAAGTCTTTGGCGGCACGGATCCGGTGCGCATGGGGGCGCAGGTGGTCAGCGGCATTGGCTTTCTGGGGGCAGGCACCATTGTGGTCACCCGGCACAACCAAATCCGTGGCCTTACCACCGCCGCCGGACTGTGGGCTGCCGCTGCGGTGGGACTTGCCAGCGGCGTGGGCTTTTACCAAGCTGCGGTGCTGGGCACTGTGGCCGTTTTCGCTACGCTGACGGTGCTCTCCTGGCTGGAAGGGCGCATGCGGCGAAAAGCCCGGCATTTTGACGTATACCTCACCCTAACGCCTGCCATTCCCCTGGGTCAATTTCTGACCCTGCTGCGCAAGGATGGCATTGCCGTCGAGGAGATCCACCCGGATGTCAGCGCCGCCGGAGACGAAAACCGCCACTATTTTCTCACCCTGAGCACTCCCGTGCGCCAGACCCCCGAACAGCTGATGGCCCAGTTCAGCGACCCGGCGCTGGGCGGCTTTTACTTAGACATCCTATAAAAAAGCAAAAAATTCCGCTCTCCGTTTTTCTACGGAGAGCGGTTTTTGGTTACAGCAGCTGCTTTTTCCAGGCCCAGCCCAGACCGATGCTGGCTGTTGCAGAAATGAACAGCACCGCCGTCCACAGGTGGATGCCGTCGCCGGTGGCAGGGTTATCCGTAGACTGGGGCTTTACCACCTGGAAGGAAGCCTTGGCCTCCCCATCGGCGTAGGTCAGGGTGAGGGTGTGCTTGCCCAGCGCCAGCTTGCTCAGCAGACCGGCTTTCAGGGTGACCACCTCGCCCTTGACGGTGTAGTCTCCCTCGGACAGCTTCTTGCCGTCCACCTGCACGGCTGTGGGCCGCTCGGTCTGGTTGGTGGTGAAGGACAAATCCTTGTTGCTCTTCTGCCGCCAAGTCACGCCGTCGCCCTTGGTGATTTTGGGCAGCTCAAAAATGGTAAAGTTCAGCGTGACCTTGCCGGTATAGCCGCCCTTGCCCTCCACCGTGACGGTGGCCGCACCCGGCTTCTCGTTGTCCTGGTAGGTCAGGGTGTAGTCGCTGCCCTCGGTCAGGGTCTTGCCGTCTGCGGTGACGGTGACTGCCGGGGTGATGGGCTTTCCCGTGTAGGGGAACCGGCTGCCCTCCAGGGAGACATGCTCCTTGGTCAGCTCTACCGGGGGCTGCTCCGGCTCCTGGGGCTGCTGGATGGTAAAGGGCATTTCCACCGTGCCGGTGTAGTCGCCCATGCCCTGCACCACAGCCTCTGCCGTGCCCGGCTCTACATTGTTCCGATAGGTAACGGTATAGTCCGTGTCCTGCACCAGGGTCTTGCCCTCGACGGTGACGGTGATTGCCGGGGTGATGGGCTTTCCTGTGTAGGGGAAGTCAGTTCCGTCCATCCACACATCCGTGCCCTGGATCTCCACAGGCTCCGCTTCGGCGGGGACGATGGTGAAGGGGTGCTCCACCGTGCCGGTGTAGCCCGCAGTTTCCACCCCGGTGACCACCACCAGGCCCTGACCTACCTCCACATTGTCCCGCAGCTCCAGGGTGTAGTGGGTGTCCAGAGTCAGCAGATTCTCGCCGGAGCGAACGGTGACATTGGGACGAATCTCGCTGCCGGTATAGGTAAATTCCGTCTGGTCCAGGGTCACGTCAGTTTCTTTCAAAGCCACCGGCTCCTCCTGGGCCGCCGCAGAAAGGGGCAGCGCCGCCATAGACAGCATCATTGCCAGCGCACCGGCGGCAATTCGCTTCAAAAAAGTTGTGTTCATGGGTAACAATATCCTCCTTAGGATGGGTTCCCCGAAGACAGCGCCACGGCCGTTGGTACCGCCTTCGGTCTGGTAACAGAATAGCATATTTCAAACTTTTTGTCAATGTAATTAGGTATATTCCACATTTTTCAATTAAATATCGAACTTTTCTGCAAAATATACCCTTTTCTTCCAAAATCTGACATTTTATGCTGTTGCCATCTTCTGAATCCCTATGCACCTTCCAGGGAATCCATGCCTCCAGCGAACCGCAGCACGACTCATGGAGATTTTCACCAAATTGGAAGGTCCTTCCTTGTGGAAGATGCAGAACTTTCAAAAAGTCGACAAATTGCGGTTGCATTTTTGTGAATTGTGCGCTATACTCAATTCATGGAACGGTTGGAATCGTTTCCAAATCACGGTTCCCAAATGGGGAATCGAATACTTAGGAGGAAAACATATGAAAAAGCTGATTGCCATGCTGCTTGCTATGGTCATGGTGCTGGGTCTGGCTGCCTGCGGCGGCAACAACACCCCTGCTGAGACCACAGCTCCCGAAGCCCAGGCTCCTGCCGAGACTCAGGCTCCCGCCGAGACTCAGGCCGCTGCCCCCGCCGGCGAAGGCCGTGTCTACTACCTGAACTTCAAGCCCGAGGCTGATGCCGCCATGCAGGAGCTGGCCGCTCTGTACACCGAGCAGACCGGCGTGCCTGTGAAGGTCGTCACCGCCGCTTCCGGCACCTACTCCGATACCCTGACCGCTGAGATGGCCAAGAGCGAAGCTCCCACCATCTACAACATCGGCAACTTGGCCGGCCTGAAGGACTGGGACGAGTACGCCCTGGACCTGACCGGCACCCCTCTGGCCGGTGAGCTGACCACCAATGACTTCAACCTCTACAACGAATCTGGCGAGCTGAAGGCCATCGGCCACTGCTACGAGTCCTTCGGCATCATCACCAACAAGGCCCTGCTGGAAAAGGCTGGCCACTCCGTGGACGAGATCAAGGACTTCGCTTCCCTGAAGGCCGTGGCTGACGACATCCACGCCAACGCTGCTACCCTGGGCTTCGACGCCTTCTCCTCCTCCGGCCTGGACGGCTCCTCCAGCTGGCGGTTCTCCGGCCACCTGGCCAACATGCCCCTGTTCTACGAGTTCCGTGACGACGGCGTGACCGAGCAGCCCGCTGAAATCAAGGGCACCTACATGGACAACTTCCGTCAGATCTGGGACCTGTACATCACCGACACCTCCGCTGATGCCAAGGCCCTGTCCACCGCCACCAACGACGAGTCCAAGGCCATGTTCACCGAGGGCAAGGCTGCGTTCTATCAGAACGGTACTTGGGAGTACGCTGGCCTGATCGAGGCTGGTATGAAGCCCGAGGATCTGACCATGCTGCCCATCTACTGCGGCGTGGAAGGCGAAGAGAAGGCCGCTCTGGCTTCCGGCACCGAGAACTGCTGGGCTGTGAACTCCCAGGTTTCCGAGGCTGACCAGAAGGCTTCCCTGGACTTCCTGTACTGGCTGGTCACCGACAAGGTGGCTGCTCAGAAGATGGTGGACACCCTGGGCGCTCTGCCCTTCAAGGCTGCCCCCGCTTCCTCCAACGTGTTCCTGGCTGACGGCTCCAAGATGATCGAGGACGGCAAGTATGTCGTGTCCTGGGCCTTCAACCACACTCCCAACGTGGATGCTTGGAGAGCTACCGTTGTCACCGCTCTGGCTGCTTACTCCGCTGATCCCACCGATGCCAACTGGGCCGAAGTGGAAAAGGCTTTCGTGGACGGCTGGGCTTACGAGTACAACATGGCCAACGGCTAATCCATCGTAAATCGCAAAACCTTTGAGGGCGGGCGGCTTCGCCCGCCCTCAAATTCTTAGACAAACTTCATTCTCGGCGGCATTCTGAGCAGGGCAAAGCCGCTGCCCCCAGGCGGGCGGTTTCGTCTTGCTCAGAAGACAAGAAGATTGCATTGAAAGCGAGGGAATTTCTTTGGCAAAACAGAAAAAATCTGTCAACCTGGTGCAAAAGCCCCTGCGGCGGCTGGCGCCGGTGTTCATCCTACCCACCTTCCTGGCCTTTTTCATTGGCTTTGTGTGGCCCTTCCTGCAAGGCATTTACCTGTCCTTCTGCAAGTTCAATACCCCCAGAGATGCCCGTTGGGTGGGCATCAGCAACTATATGAAAGTCTTCCAGGATGCCGGCTTTGCCCACGCCTTCTGGAACACCGCAGCCTTTGCGGTGGTGTCCATTATCCTGATCAACATCATCGCCTTCGTCATCGCCTACGCCCTGACCCAGAAAATGCGCGGCTCCAACCTGTTCCGCACCGTGTTCTTCATGCCCAACCTGATTGGCGGCGTGGTGCTGGGCTATATTTGGAGCATGATTTTCGACGGCATCCTCAAGGGCTACGGCACCTACCTCACCGCCAACAGCACCTATGGCTTCTGGGGCCTGGTGATTCTGGTGGCCTGGCAGCAGATCGGCTACATGATGATCATTTACATCGCCGGGCTGCAATCCCTGTCGGAGGATATGCTGGAAGCCGCCCGCATCGACGGCGCTACCGGCAGCCAGACCCTGTTCCAGGTGATCATCCCCAACGTGATGCCCTCCATCACCACCTGTACCTTCCTGACCCTGACCAACTCCTTCAAGCTCTTTGACCAGAACCTGGCCCTGACCGGCGGCATGCCCTCCGTGCTGGAGAACGGCGCCAAGATCAACATGACCGAGCTGCTGGCCCTGAACATCTATTCCACCTACAACATCAACAAAAACTGGCACGGCGTGGCTCAGAGCAAGGCAGTCATCTTCTTCATCCTGGTGGCTGTGCTGGCCATCGCCCAGCAGGCCGCTACCCGCCGGAAGGAGGTTGAGCAGTAATGAAAAAGCAGCAGACCTATTCCACCTTGAGCAAGGTGATGACCTGCATCTTTGCGGTGCTGTCCATTCTGTGGCTGGTGCCCATTTTCGAGGTGCTCATCAACTCCTTCAAGTCCAATGCCTATGTCAACCTGGACCCCTTTGCTCTGCCCAACGCCGAGTCCTTTGTGGGCCTGGACAACTTCATCAAGGGCATGACCTTCGGCAACTACCCCTTCTTCAAGGCCGCTTTCTACAGCCTGTTCATCACCGTGGCTTCGGTGGCGCTGATCCTGGTGTTCTGCTCCATGAGCGCCTGGTACATCGCCCGGGTGGACAGCCTGTTCTCCCGCATCTTCTACTATCTGTGCCTGTTCTCCATGATCGTCCCCTTCCAGATGGTGATGTTCACCCTGACCTTCACCGCTGACCAGCTGAAGCTGAACACCCCCTTCACCATTCCCATTATCTACCTGGGCTTTGGTGCAGGTCTTGCCATCTTCATGTTCCTGGGCTTCGTCAAGGGACTGCCCAAGGAGATCGAGGAAGCGGCGGCTATCGACGGCTGCGGCCCTCTGCGCACCTACTTCAATGTGGTGCTGCCCATGCTCAAGCCTACCCTGATCAGCGTGGGCATCCTGGAGCTGATGTGGGTGTGGAACGACTATCTGCTCCCCTATCTGGTGCTGGACCGCACCAAGTATATGACCATCCCCATCCTGGTGCAGTACCTCAAGGGAAGCTACGGCACCGTGGACCTGGGCGCCACCATGGCGGTGATCATGCTGAGCATCGCTCCCATCATCGTGGTGTATATGTTCTGCCAGAAGCACATCATCAAGGGTGTTGCTGCCGGCGCTGTCAAGGGATAAATGCCGTGGGGAGGGCTGCGCCCTCCCCATATCTTATTCCCCCACTTCCCATAGAAACGAGGTAGCGCTATGACCATCAAGGACCTTGCGGCCAAAACCGGCTACGCTGTGGGTACCGTCTCCCGTGCCCTCAACAACCATCCCAACGTCAGCGAGAAAGCCCGCCGGGCTATTCTAGCCGCCGCCCAGGAGAGCGGCTTTCAGCTGAACCTCAACGCCAAGCAGCTCAAGCAGAGCCACTCCAACTCCATTCTGGTGGTGGTCAAGGGCATTGGCAACGAGCTGTTCGGCGAAATGCTGGAATCCATCCAGTCTCTCATCGCCCAAACCCGTTACCAGCTGATGGTGGACTATCTGGACGAAGACAGCAACGAGGTGGCCCGGGCGGTGCAGCTGTGCCGGGAGCGCAAGCCCCTGGGCGTTCTATTCCTGGGCGGCTCCAACCAGAATTTCCTCCGGGATTTTTCCGCCATTGACGTGCCCTGCGTGGTGGTCACCAACGATGCTTCCCAGCTGCCCTATGGCAATCTATCCAGCGTCACCACCGACGATACCCAGGCCGCCCGGACGGCTGTGGAAACTCTGATTTCCCTGGGCCACCGGCACATTGCCATCATCGGCGGCGACTGCCGGGTGTCTGACATCAGCCGTCTGCGCTATGAGGGTTGTATGCAGGCCTTGCAGCAGCAGGGCCTGCCCTTCGACCCGGAGCAGGACTTCCGGGACGTGCGCTACTCCTACCAGGACGGCTACCAGGCAGTGCAGGAGCTACTGGATGCCGGGCGGCAGTTCACAGCGGTGTTTGCCATGGCAGACGTCATAGCCATCGGGGCCATCCGTGCCCTGCGGGACCACGGTCTGCGAGTGCCGGAGGATATTTCCGTAATGGGCCTGGATGGGCTGCCTCTGGGTGACTATCTGGTGCCAAAGCTGGCCACCGTGAGCCAGTCGGTGGAGCAGCTGGCGGCCCGCAGCGTCGCCATTTTGCTGGATGCCCTGGAAAGCGGCGCTCCGGCCTGCCACGAGACGGTTCCCTTCGGCATCCAACGCCGGGAGAGCATCCGGCAAATTCCCACACAAGGAGATTTTTAACCATGCGTGAAAGCGGCATTTTGATGCACATTACCTCCCTGCCCGGCCCCTACGGCATCGGCACCATGGGCCGGCAGGCTTACCAATTCGTGGACTTTTTGCAGGCGGCGGGGCAGTCCTATTGGCAGATTCTGCCCCTGTCCCCCACCGGCTACGCCGATTCCCCCTACCAGTCCTTCAGCGCCTGGGCGGGAAATCCCTACTTGATCGACCTGGACCAGCTGGTGGAGCAGGGGCTGCTCACCGCCCAGGAGGTTTCCGCCCCGGACTGGGGCAGCAACCCCGGCCGGGTGGACTTCGGCGCCCAGTACCGCCACCGGGGGCCGCTGCTGGCCCTGGCCCGGAGCCGGTTCCGGCCTGACGACGACTACCGCCGTTTTGTGGAGGAAAACCGCTATTGGCTGGAAGACTACGGCCTGTTTATGGCCCTGAAGGAAAAATTCGACAGCAAGCCCTGGCTGGACTGGCCCCAGGAGCTGCGGCTGCGCCAGAGTCAGGCTCTGCAAACCCAGCGCCAGGCCCTTTCCCAGAAGATAGAAGATTACTTCTTCCAGCAGTACCTGTTCGACCGGCAGTGGAAGGCCCTGCGGCAGTACGCCCGGGAAAAGGGCGTGCGCATCATCGGTGACGTGCCCATTTACGTCCCCCTGGATTCCGCCGACGTGTGGGCCAACCCCCAGCTGTTCCAGCTGGATACCGACCGCCGTCCCAAGCGCGTGGCCGGGTGTCCCCCGGATTCCTTCTCCGCCGACGGCCAGCTGTGGGGCAATCCCCTGTATGACTGGCAGGCCATGGCGGACAGCGGCTACCGCTGGTGGATTGGACGGCTCCAGGCCGCTGCCCGGATGTACGATGTGGTGCGGCTGGACCACTTCCGGGGCTTTGAAAGCTACTGGGCCGTGCCCGCCGGGGATACCACCGCCCGGAATGGTCAGTGGGTTCCAGGCCCGGGCATGGACTTCGTGCGCACCGTGCAGCAGGCCATGCCCCAGCTGGAATTTATCGCCGAGGATTTGGGCTTCGTCACCCCCCAGGTCCGCCAGCTTCAGCTGGACTCCGGCTATCCCGGCATGAAGGTGATGGAATTTGCCTTCGACTCCCGGGAGGAAAGCGACTACCTGCCCCACCTGTACCCGGTGGATTCCGTGTGCTACACCGGCACCCATGACAATGTGACCCTGGTGCAGTGGTTCCAGGAAGCTGCTGCGGAGGATGTGGCCTATGCCAAAGCCTACCTGGGTCTAAACCAGGAGGAGGGCTACACCTGGGGCATGATTCGGGGCGCCATGGGCTCCGTATCCCGGCTGTGCGTGGTGCAGATGCAGGACTATCTGGAACTGGGCAAGGAGGCCCGGATGAATTTCCCCGGCACCCTGTCCAGCGCCAACTGGACCTGGCGGGCAGAAACCGGCTTCGACAGCCCCGCCCTGGCCAAAAAAATCGCCGCCCTCACCCGGCTCTACGGCCGGTATCCGGCAGAAAAGTAACGAAAAGCTGCCGCCCCTGTATAGGGCAGCAGCTTTCTTAATTGTCACAATGGCAGCAACACTTTTTATCAGCGTACAAACTCGTTGACGATCTTGGCAATGGTCGCCACGTCTTCGTCGGTCAGATACATGTGCAGGGGCATGGTGATGATGTGCTGGGTGATCTTGTGGGCCTTGGGGCAGGTGCCCTGGGCGTAGCGATACATGGAGAACTCAGTGTTGTCCCGGTAGTGGACACCGCCGTAAATGTCGTGCTTCGCCAGCTCCGCCAGCAGTCCCTCCCGGTCGGGCACGGCAATTTCATAGATGTGGTAGGAGCATTCCTCCGGGTAGTTGGCACGGATGATGTGGATGTTTGGATTCTGGGCAAAAGCAGCATCGTACATGGCGGCGATTTCCCGGCGGCGGGCGTTTTCCTCGTCCAGGTAGGGCAGCTGGGCCAGTGCAATGCCTGCCATAATGGCGTTGCCGTTGTACTTAAAGCCCACATAGTCCACGCCGTAGTTCCACTTGTAAGTGCCCTCGCTGCCGGTGCGGGCGTAGGTATCCTTGTTGATGCCCATCCAGGAAACCTTCCGGCATTCCCCGTCCAGCTCCCCGTCGGCAAAGCAGATCATGCCGCTGTCTCCGGTGGGCAGGTTCTTCACCGCCTGATAGGAGTAAACCGTTACGTCCACGCCGTCCCAGGTGCCGGGGGTCACGCCGTTGACCCGGGTGCCCGCCATGTGGGCCGCATCCAGAATCAGCCGCAGGCCGTGCTTCTTGCACAGGGCGATGATGGCTTCCAACTGGCCCACCCGGCCGCCGTAGCCCACGAAAATCACAGCTCGGGTCTTGTCGTTGATTTTTGCCTCCACGTCCTTGGGGTCCAGGCACAGGTACTCGTCCACATCGGCAAACCGGGGCATCAGATTTTCGTACAGAATGGCGTGGTTGGTGGCCACAAAGGTGATGGGGGTGGTGATGACCTCGTCCCCGTCCTGCCAGCCGTAGCGGCGCTTGAGGATGTTCATAGCCAGGTGCAGGCCGGAGGTGTTGGAGTTAAGGTAGCAGGCGTGGGGATGGCCGGTGTATTCCATCCACTTCTGCTCAAACTCGGCAGTCTTATAGCCGGAGCCGGTCCAGCCCTTTTCCAGACACTGGCGCACCTGCTCCAGGCATTCTTCAATGTGAAATTTCGGTTTCAAAACCTGAATGGTAGACATAACACATTTCCTTTCTATTTGCCAGCCAGCCGAAACCCCGGCCGGCAGTCGTATCTGGGTCTATTTTAATATAAACCGCCGACAAAAGCAAGAGAAAAAGGCAAAAAGCCCCCTCCGCAGGGAGAAGGCTTTCTGAACATGGTCGTTCGGGTTAGGCTTCCCCCGATGGGGGAAGGTTTTGGTGCGGTAGAACTTGGTAGGTGCAGGGGGAAACCCACGTGGGCGGCGGGGGCGTGCCCCCGCCCTACGAAAGGTATGTTCACTTTGTCCAAATTATTGAGCTGTATCGAACCGGGTGACCCCCGACGGCGTGGGTCTACCACCAGGGTAACAGGCTCGAATTGTCAGCGGCCACTGGCCGCCTGCTTATTTCATGAATTTGTCGATGGCTTGGCAGAGGTCATCAATGGCCTCTTGGTCTCCGGCGGCGACGGCATCCACCATGCAGTGGCGCATGTGATCTTTCAGAATCACCTTGCCGGTGTTGTCCAGGGCGGAGCGCACCGCTGCCAGCTGCACCAATACCTCGGAGCAGTCGTAGCCTTCCTCCACCATCCGGCGAACCTTCTCCAAATGGCCAATGGCCCGGGACAGGCGGTTGAGCACCGCTTTCTGGTTCTCGTGAACATGGGCGTGGGAATGGGCAATGCCGTGGGCGTGGAGATACGCATGGTCATGCTCGTGGTCATGTTCGTGCGCATGTTCATGCTGGTGTTCCGTATCTGCCATAAGCGGCACCTTCTTTCTTTTACTCAAGTTTGTCCATTATACTCCGGTTTCTTCCGCTGTGCAAGCCCCACCGGGGGATATTTTCCAGAAATAAATGTTTTGACAGAACTCTGCTCTCGGGCTATAATAAAAGAAAACCAAAGGAGGATTTTCCTATGCACATTCATGACGACCATACCATGGGCGGCGAGCACGTCCATGCCCATACCCACGAGCACACCCACGACGGCGTGACTCACACCCATGAGCACACCCATCCCCATGCTCATCCCCACGAGCATCCCCATGGCCACGACCACCTCCACGCCGAGGGCGAGGCTCACACCCACAGCCACGGCTGCGCCGGCAGCTGCGGCAGCTGCCAGAGCCAGTGCGAGCACACCCCCATGGAGGAGCTGACCGCTCTGATGAAGTACATGGTGGGCCACAACGCCGCCCACGCCAAGGAGCTGGCAGACCTGGCCGGTCAGCTGGACAAGATTGGCAACCACACCGCTTACGAGCAGGTCATGGCCGCCGTGTCCGACTTTGAAAAGGGCAATATGCGCCTGAGCGTGATTCTGGCCAGCCTGGAAAATCAGTAAGGAGAAATCGCTATGTGTCTTTCTACTGTATATAAGAACACCCTAACCCCGGAAACCATTGCCATGAAGAACGTCATGCGCATTGAGTGCAAGGACGGTGTGGTCATCCTCACCGACCTGATGGAGCGGCAGATGGCCATTGAGGGCACCCTGGAAATGGCCAACCTGGTAGACGGCATCGCCGTAGTCAAAGAGTCCGCCTGCTGAGCCTTCTCGTTCCCTTTACAAGCTATTTGCAAATAATTCGCATTTTCTTCTTGACAAAGAACGGCCGCCGTGGTATACTCAGTTTGTAAGTGAGAATCACTCGCAAATAAAACAGGAGGATGCCCATGGAAGCCGCCGCTAAGCAGTTTAAGAAGCGCAATGCCATTTTGCAGTGTCTGCGGCAGACCCACGCCCACCCTTCTGCGGAGATGGTCTATGACCTGCTTCAGCAGGAACACCCGGACATCTCTCTGGCGACGGTCTATCGCAACCTGGCCCGGTTCAAGAGCCAGGGGCTGATTCAGAGTTTGGGCACGGTGAATGGTGTGGAACGGTTTGACGCCGACACCCGTCCCCATGTTCATTTCATCTGCACCGGCTGCGACTGTGTGGTAGACCTGCCCCAGTTGGAACCGCCCCTTTCCCTTAGAAAGGATGCGGAAGACTGTCTGGGCTGTCAGGTGGACGCCTGCCAGCTTACCTTTACTGGGCTGTGCAGCCGCTGTCAAGGCCAGTAAGTCCATACCCCCGGCGGGCCAGCCCCGCCAGCAATACCAACACAAAAATTAAAATTTTGGAGGAACGAATTTATGAAGAAGTTTGTCTGCCCCGTCTGTGGTTACGTTTACGAAGGCGAGTCCATCCCTGAGGGCTTCAAGTGCCCCGTGTGCAAGGTTGACGGTTCCAAGTTCAAGGTCATGGAAGAGGGCAAGCTGGCTGCCGAGCACGAGTACGGCGTTTACGGCAAGACCGTGAAGAACAACCCCGACATCTCTGAGGAAGACAAGAAGTTCATCTTCGAGCAGCTGATGGCCAACTTCCAGGGCGAGTGCGCTGAGGTCGGCATGTACCTGTGCATGGCCCG
>CAUWNA010000080.1:0-9949 GCA_963560135.1 uncultured Oscillospiraceae bacterium
ATATCATAGATAACGGAAAAAACCTAGCTTTGTTGAGCTTTTTCGACAGTCTGTGAGGGACTGCATTTGCAGTCCCTCGCAGCTTGTCAAAAAAGTGCCTCGCAGAGTTCGCCGCCGCAGCGGCGAATAAAGTCAAATCCATTTTCGACCGGGGCGTGTACCTGGGCGAAAATACTTATCAGGCTGCAAGTGTGGAATTTGTTCGCCACAGGCGGACAAATTATGCGCGCAGCAGACTGCAAAAACCTGTCGAAAAGCCCCGTAGGGGATTTTCGACAGCCTGTGAGGGACTGCATTTGCAGTCCCTCGTTTTTTAGTTGATGGGGATATAATCTGCCGGGTCCTCGCCCCAGTTTGGCGTATTGGGACTGCGGGAGTAACCGCAGCCGCCGTTTTCTACGGGGGAGACATCGAAATATTGCTTTTGCCCGTTATCATCCAGCAGCAGTTTGCAGCCGTTTTTTGTCATGTGCTGGGTGATATCAATGGCGTAGGACTTGTAATACAGCCAGATGGTGCCGTCATCTTCCTGGCAAATCATTTCCGACAGGGATTGGGCTGCATCCTCAGCAGACAGGGACTTTTCGTTGCCGAATAGGTCATATTCCACACCGCCGCCGCCCACGGTGTGGGTCTGGCCGTTCTGGTGGATCTGGAACTCGTATTCGCCGGGAGCTTTTTCCACCACGTCCATGTCGGCGGTTTCTCCCCGGAACCAGGACTGGATGGTGGTGCGGATGCCGCCAACGTCGGCGGCGTAGGCCACTGTAACACAGCCGCAAAGCAGCACGATGGTGGCGACTACAGCGGCGATGGGCCGCATAACTTTATGAGTCGTATGTTTCATGGGAATTTCCTCCAATGTAATGGTCTTGGAGGGATGAAGTGCAGAACACGCCTGCTTGTATCGATCCTTATTCGTCATCGTTCCATTCCTCCATGAGTGTAGATTTCAGCAGTTTCCGGCCCCGGCTGAGCCGCTGCTTGGCGGCGGCCTGGGTGATGCCCAGGATGGTGCTGATTTGGGCCAGGGAATTGTCCTCGTAGTAGTATAGGTGAATGACCAGCCGGTATTTTTCCGGCAGGGCCAGAACGGCCTCCAGCACCTGGCGGTCCTGGGGCTCCTGGAACGTCAGGGTGTTTATGTAGTCCTCCAGGGGCTGGGCGTTCCTGCGCCAGAAGCTGTGGGCGGCGTTCTTGCCGTGGTTAATGGCCACCCGCAGCAGCCAGGCTTTGATATGCTGCTCCGATTCAAATTCCTTGGCGGTGGTGTGATTTTTTAGAAATGTTTCCTGGACGGCATCCTCTGCATCCTGAGCACAGCGGCAGGCACTGAACGCCGCTGCATACAGGTTCTGCTGGTAACGCCGAACCAGAGTCTCCGTGGGAATCCGCATAGGTGCACCCTCGATTCTGTTTGATTTGAAAAGGCCTTTCACCTATCATACAATTGAGACAGGAAAAAGGTGACAAAGTCAGTAAAAAATTTTGGACAAAATGGGCGGGCGGCGTGCCGCCGCTGTCAATGGCGAGCCTGTTACCCTGGTGGTAGACGCACACCATTGGGGGACACCCGGTTCGTTATGGCTCAATGGTTTGAACAAAGGGAACGTCGCTTTTGTAGGGCGGGGGCATGCCCCCGCCGACCACGTGAGTTTACCTTAGCAGTCCCCTGGTTGCTTACGTGGAGGTAGCCCCAAAACCCTTCCCCCGGGGCGGCTGAGGAACGGCGAAACCTCCACTCCACAGCTGCACCGCACTTGCAAAAGAAAATGTGC
The DNA here is from genome assembly GCA_963560135.1 of uncultured Oscillospiraceae bacterium. GTDB lineage: Bacteria > Bacillota > Clostridia > Oscillospirales > Oscillospiraceae > Faecousia. The sequence continues at coordinate 1,779 of CAUWNA010000080.1, forward strand.
GCAGCGGCTGCTTCCACTGCGCACATATTTTTGTCTTACAGCTCCCGGTACATGCCGGCGGCATCGTCCTTGCGGACGTTGTCAGCCACTTCCAGCACTTCCACCGCAACGGTGCGGCTGCCCAGGGCGATTTCCAGCTTGTCGCCTACTTTCACGTCGTAGCTGGCCTTGACGATGCGGCCATTGACGCTGATGCGGCCATTGTCGCAGGCTTCGTTGGCTACCGTGCGGCGCTTGATCAGCCGGGAAACTTTCAGAAACTTATCCAGCCGCATAGGCTTACTTCGCCACAACGTCCTTCAGAGCCTTGCTGGCGTTGAAGGAGGGAACCCGGGTGGCGGGAATCTGGATGGGCTCCTTGGTGTGGGGGTTGCGGCCCATGCGAGCCTGGCGGTCCTTCGTCTCGAAGGTGCCGAAGCCGGACAGCTGGACCTTCTCGCCCCGGACCAGGGCGGCGGTGATGGCATCGATGGCGGCGTTCAGAACCCGCTCCGTATCTTTCTTGGTCAGCCCGGCATCCTCAGCAGCGGCTGCAATCAGTTCCATTTTGTTCATTGAAGACATCCTCTTTTCTTATGGCAGATAACCGGCGAAGCCTGTGCTTGCGGTTGTGCGCCAAATGGCGCAGAAAGTTATGTTAGAGTAACATAACGAGCGGAAAAAAGCAAGAGGATTTTTTAACAATTCCGATTTTTTCAGGAAAAAACCAGAGTTTTACCGGAAATGGGTGCAATCAGGCAGGAACGCGGGAGCACATACATCCGGGACAAAATCCCGCTGCCGCAGCCTGCGTAGAAAGGAAAAAATTCCGGGGCCGGATTGTTCCGGCCCCGGAAAGGGGTTATTCGATAACGTGATACTGCTTCAGCAGCTTTTCAATGTCGGTTCCTTTGATTTTCTCCAGCAGCTTTTTCACAACCATCCGCTCCTTGAAGCCCAGATCCATATCGGTCAGCGGCTTGCCGTCCCGCAGCTGGATGGTGGCGTTCAGCAGGTCCCGGATGTCATAGGTGCTGCCCCAGACCTCCGGCACGCCCCGGTCGATGTCCAGCAGGGTGTAGACGGCCTCCATACCGGTGCGCATGGAATACTCGGTGGTGAAGATGGTGTCCCGCTCTGTCTCGGCAAACTGGCCCAGGAAGGCAAAGTTCACAGCATCCTGGGGCACCACGTCGGGGCGGTCGCCGGCCTGACGGGGCATGAAGAAGGCGGTGATATAGGGCATCATTACCGGCACGGTGTTGGCGCTGTGGGCAGCCAGCTCCTCAATCTGGTCCACGGGAACACCCAGGTGGTACAGCCACTCCATGCAGATTTCCTGGCCGGTACATGCACGCATAGGCTTTTTCACGAAGTTGCCGGGCTTGTCGGTGAACAGGCCGTATACCCAAACCACGCACTGGTCCTTGGGCTGGGTGCGGAACTGGGGCTGGCGGTTGATGGTCCAGCTCATCAGCCAGCCGGAATCCTTCACCGTGACGATGCCGCCGGTGACCACGCCGCCGCTGAAGGGGTCCCGCTTGCAGATTTTCTGGATATAGGGGATGATCTTCTGGTCCAGGGTGGTGACTGTGGCGCTCATCCAGTTGGATTCCTCTGGGGTGGAGCAGAACTTATCGGGGTTGCCGAATGCAGGGTCTTGGGCTGCAATCCGCCGCCACATATCCCAGCCGCCGCCGGGGCGCAGCTCCGGGTCAAACTTGGCGGGGGTGGTCTGAGAGCCCATGGAGGAGTTCTCCACACAGCCGCCGGGGGTGATAAACACCAGATCCTGCTCCGTCAGGGGGACTTGGCGGCTCTGGCCGTTTTCTTCAAGCTCCAGAACCTTGGCCATCTTCCGGCCGGGACGGATGTCGAAGTCTACGCTGACCACCTTGGTATTATAGTGGAACTGGACACCGAAGCTTTCCAGATACTTGACCATAGGCAGAATCATGGACTCGTACTGATTGTAGCGGGTAAAGCGCAGGGCCTTGAAGTCCGGCAGGCCGCCTACGTGGTGGATATAGCGCTTGATGTAGCGCTTCATCTCCAGAGCGCTGTGCCAGTTCTCAAAAGCGAACATGGTGCGCCAGTACAGCCAGAAGTTGGAATTCAGCACCTCGTCATCAAAGAACTCCGTAATGCGCTTGTTGTACAGCGCTTCGTCCGGGGTGAAGAACAGGCGCATGATTTCCATGGCACCCTTGTCGGACAGGCCAAACTTGCCGTCGGTGTGGGCATCCTCACCCTGGCGGACCGTAGCCCGGCACAGGGAGTAGTTGGGGTCCTTCTTATTCAGCCAGTAGTACTCGTCCAGCACGCTGACACCCTCGGTTTCGATGGAGGGAATGGAGCGGAACAGATCCCACATGACTTCAAAGTGGTTGTCCATCTCCCGTCCGCCCCGCATCACATAGCCCAGGCCGGGGTACTCGTAGCCGTCGCAGGCGCCGCCGGGAATCGGCTCTTTCTCGTAAATGTGGATGTGATTTCCGGGCATTTGGCCGTCTCGCACCAGATAGCAGGCGGCGGTGAGGGGCGCCAGGCCGGTGCCGATAATATGGGCTGTCTTCTGGTCCACGCCCTCGGGCTTGCGGGGGTGGGCAAAGGCTTCATAGTTACCGCTGGAATAATACATATCGGGGTTCCTCCTTGTTTTTAATTTACACCCACAGTATAACCAGAATAGCCTCGCCTTTCCACGGACAGCTTGGTGACTCTGCCTGAAAATCAGACAGTTGTATGCAACTGCCTGAGAAGTTACGAAATCGTGAATCCGGGGAAACAAAAACCCAGGTCCGCAGTGAAACGGACCTGGGGGTGTTGGGTTATTCCGCAGCAGGCTGCTCACCGGAGGATTCCGGCTGCTGGCCGGCTTCCGGCAGACGGTTTTTGTCTGCGTTGACATAGGCCATCAGCTCGTCGCCGGTGATGGTTTCCTTCACCAGCAGGAACTCGCTGACCTCGTCCAGCAGGGACCGGTTCTCGGTGAGAATTCGCTTGGCATCGGCGTAGGCGGCATCCAGAATGGACTTGACTTCCGCATCCACCTCAGCGGCGGTGGTCTGGGCGCAGTCCATATAGGCCTGGCCGTCCAGATACTGGTTCTGCACCGAAGCGGTGGACATGAGGCCGAATTTCTCACTCATGCCGTATTGGGTGACCATGTTCCGGGCCAGGGCGGTGGCCCGCTGGATGTCGTTGGCAGCGCCGGTGGTCTGAATACCGAAGACCACCTGCTCAGCGGCACGGCCGCCGACCAGGGTGCGCAGCTCGGTGCGCAGCTCGTCAGCAGTGGACAGGAACTTTTCCTCCTCCGGCATCTGCATGGTGTAGCCCAGTGCGCCGGAGGTGTGGGGCACGATGGTGATTTTGGATACCGGCTGGGAATGCTTTTCCAGAGCGGCCACCAGGGCGTGGCCCACCTCGTGATAAGCCACCAGCCGCTTTTCCATGTCGGTGAGCACGGTGTTTTTCTTCTCCGTACCGGCAATGACGGTTTCAAAGGATACCAGCAGGTCCTCTTGGTTCACCGCCTGACGGCCATGGCGCACGGCCCGCAGGGCGGCCTCGTTGACCAGGTTGGCCAAATCTGCACCCACTGCACCGGCAGTAGCCTGGGCAATTTTCCGCAGGTCCACGTCCTCGGCCAGACGAATCTTCCGGGTGTGGACTTTCAGAGTGTCCAGACGACCCTGGAGGTTGGGACGGTCCACGATGATCCGGCGGTCAAAACGGCCGGGCCGCAGCAGGGCCTTGTCCAGAATCTCCGGCCGGTTGGTGGCGGCCAGGCACACGATGCCCTTGGAGGATTCAAAGCCGTCGATTTCGCTGAGCAGCTGGTTCAGGGTCTGCTCCTGCTCAGAGTTGGAGCCGTAGCGGTTGTCACGGGAGCGGCCCACGGCATCGATTTCGTCAATGAAGATGATGCAGGGGGCAACCTTGGCCGCCTGCTGGAACAGGTCCCGGACCCGGCTGGCGCCCATACCCACGAACATCTCCACAAAGTCCGAGCCGGAAATGGAGAAGAAGGGCACGTCGGCCTCACCGGCCACTGCCTTGGCAAGCAGGGTCTTGCCGGTGCCGGGGGAGCCTACCAGCAGAGCGCCCTTGGGCAGCTTGGCACCGATTTCGGTGTACTTTTGGGGGTTATGCAGGAAGTCGATAATCTCCTGCAAGGATTCCTTGGCTTCGTCCTGGCCGGCCACATCCTTAAAGGTGACACCGGTTTGCTTTTCCATGTAGACCTTGGCCTTGCTCTTGCCCAGGCCGCCCATCATGCCGTCACCGCTCATGCGCTTGGTGAGCATGTTCATCAGCAGGAACATACCGCCAATCATAATGGCGTAGGAAATCACCATCATGATCACGGAGTTGTCCTCCACGATGGGGCTGTTGACCTTGGCACCCTTGGCTTCCAGCTCTGTGGCCAGGGCCATCAGGTCGCCGCCGGCGGGCACGCCGGTGAAGCAGGCTTTCTGCCGGGAGGGGTCTTTCTGGGATTCCTCCTTGGTCATGTAGAGAATGCGGTCATAGCGAATCTCCACCTCAGCCAGCTGCCCGGCATCCTTGGCAGCGATGAAGTCGCTCCAGGTTGTCTCGGTGTACTGGCTTTTTTCTACGGTGTTCATCACCCAGCTGAACAGCAGCACCAGAATCAGCGCAATCATCAGGGGTGTAAAATAACTGCCCTTGGGCCGGTTGCCGCCGGGCTTTTGGTTGTTGGGGTCGTTTCCACGATTGGGGTCCATAGTCCTCTTGCCTCCTTGTTGTTAACATTTTCCTCATCATAGCACATTTTTTCCTGGTAAGCAACGAAGGAAACTGGTCCTGTGCGTAAACTTTCTGTGAATTTCCGGCAAAATCGGCCTGTCAGCGGGGTTTGCGAAAAAAAGAGTTGAGAATTTGCCTGGGTGCTGGTATAATAACACCATCTATTCCCATAGGTAGCAATCTGATTTTGAAGTTATGGAGTTGACATTATGAATGAAAACCGCCGCCCCCAGCGTGGGGACGCAGACCGCCGCCGCCCGGGCCGTGGGCCTCAGGAGCGGGTCGTGGAGGAAGTGGAGGGCCAGCTGGAGGGCCGCAATGCCGTTCAGGAGGCTCTGAAAAGCGGCCGCACCATTGATAAGGTGTTTGTGGCCTCCGGCGATACGGACCGGGGCTTGCAGCGCCTGGCAGCCCAGGCCAAAGAGGCTGGGGCTGTGGTGGTGAGCGTGGACCGGCGGAAGCTGGATGCCATGTCCTTCACTCGTTCCCACCAGGGCATCATTGCACTGGCTGCTGCCCATGATTACTGCACCATCGACGATATTCTGGCCGAGGCTGCTGCCCGGGGGGAGGCCCCGCTGGTGGTCATCTGCGACGAGCTTTCCGATCCCCACAACCTGGGTGCCATTCTGCGAAGCGCTGAGTGCGCCGGTGCCCACGGTGTGATTATTCCCAAGCGCCGCAGTGTGGGCCTGACGGCCACTGTGGCTAAGGCATCTGCCGGTGCGGTGGAGTATATGAAGGTGGCGAGAGTGACCAACATCAGCGCCGCTATTGCGGAGCTGAAGGAAAAGGGCGTGTGGGTATTCGGCACTGCTGCCGAAGGCTCCATCCCCATGTATCAGGCAGACCTGTCCGGCCCTGCTGCCATTGTCATCGGCAATGAAGGTGACGGCATGAGCCAGCTTGTCCGCAAAAATTGCGACGTCATGGTATCCATCCCCATGAGAGGCCGCATTAGCTCCCTGAACGCATCTGCCGCTGCGTCGATTTTACTGTATGAGGCGGTGCGTCAGCGTATTTGACCAGGAGGAAACCCAATATGGATGAAAAGAACACCGAATTGGAAGAAGTGTCTGAGTTTGACCTGGAGGACATTCTCAACGAGTTTCATCAGGAGCCGTCTGCCGAAGAAGCGGGCAGCCCGGAGGATACGGATTTTGGCAAGCTGCCCAAGGAACTGCCGGAGCTGGAACTGAACTTGGAGGAGCCCCAGGATTCCGTGGACTTGGATAAGCTGCTGGATGGCCTGGACCTGTCGGAGGAGACGGAGGACACCCCTGCAAAGACGGAAAAGGAGCCGGTTGAGCTCCAGGCGTTGGAAGAAACGCCCCAGGTTTTGCAGGAAGAAACCGAAGATGCCCCAATTGAGGAAGGGGAAGCCGCTTCCGAGGAGGCAGAGGACGAGAAGAAAGAGCCTGCCTTAGAGGGCGACACGGTTCGCTTTGCGCCCATTACCGACGAGCAGCTGGACCAGGCCATAGCGGATATCAAGGCAGAGATGATCCAGACGGAGAAGACGGTGGAGCCTTCCGCTGCGGTGGAGGAAACCTTCATCCCGGCGCCCATTGTCTTTACCCCCCGGTCCCGGCTGCGGGAGCTGAAAAAGAAGCTGGTCTCCGGCCCGGAAAAGCGGTATTACGAGCTGGCGGAAATGGGCATGGGCAAGCTTCAGCTGGCGATTTTGGTCAATGTGGTGCTGGTACTGATCTGCACCGGTGTGACGGCCATGTTCGCCATGGGCTTGATTCCGGAGAATCGGCTGCGGCTGGTGATTTTCAGCCAGGTGCTGGCGATGATGATTTCCGCCCTGATGGGCAGCGGCCTGCTGGTGGACAGCGTTGTGGAGCTGTTTAAGGGCCGCTTCGGGGTGAATACCCTGCTGACCATTACCTTCATCGCCTGCATGGCCGATGCAGTGCTGTGCTTGATGGAGCTGCGGGTACCCTGCTGTGCAGCGTTCAGCGTGGAGATGACCATGGCTCTGTGGGCAAGATCCCAGCGCCATAATACGGAAATGGCCCAGATGGACACCATGCGCAAGGCCGTCCGGCTTCATGGCATCGTCCGTACACCGGATTTCTACCAGGGCCAGGAGGCTCTGCAGCGCACCGAGGCTGAGGTGGAGGACTTTATGGAAACCTACGATAAGGTTTCCGGCCCCCAGCTGGTGCAGAGCATTTATGCCGGTATGGCGCTGCTGGCCTGCGTGTGCATTGCGGTGCTGGCGGGTCTGTCCCACGGCATGAGCATGGCCCTGCAAATCTTCGCTACCAGCCTGCTGGTGGCGGTTCCCGCCAGCTTCTTCGTCAGCGTTACCCGGCCTATGGCCATTTTGGAGCAGCGGCTGCATATGGTGGGAACGGTGCTGTGCGGCTGGGCCGGTGTGAAGGGCCTGTGCGGCAAGGCCATCTTCCCCCTGGAGGATGACGACCTGTTCCCCCAGGGCAGCACCAAGCTCAACGGGGTAAAATTCTATGGCGACCGGGACCCGGATGAAGTGGTCAGCGCCACGGCCTCTCTGATCAGCTGCTCCGGCGGCGGTCTGGTGCCGGTGTTCCAGCAGCTGATGAACAGCCGCAATGTCCAGCCCAGTCCGGTGGAAAACTTCCGCAATTACGGCGGCGGTGGAATCGGCGGCGAGGTCGGCGGCGAGCCGGTGCTGCTGGGCAGCCTGAACTTTATGCAGGACATGGGCGTGGAGATCCCCGAGGGGACCATGGTTAGCCAGGCGGTGTACGCCGCCATGGACGGCCAGCTGTGCGCTGTGTATGCCATTGCCTATGCTAAGATGCGCTCGGCAGCGGCAGGCCTTGTGACCCTGTGCACCTATCCCAAGCTCACCCCCATGATGCTGTGCGGCGACTTTATGCTCACCGAAAGCTTCCTGCGGGCCAAGTTTGAGGTAAAGACCAAGCGCATTGCCTTCCCGGAGCGGGAGGTGGTGGAGCAGCTGCGCAAGGTGCAGCCCGCCCCGGAGGCCCGGGTGCTGGCGATTACCACCCGGGAGGAGCTGGTCAGCGCCGCCTACGCCGTTACCGGTGCACGGGCGGTACGCACGGCTACCCGACTGGGCGTGATTTTGCACATGGTCAGCGGCATTCTGGGTCTGGTGATCATGCTGGTGCTGGCCATCCTGGGCAACACCGCGCTGCTGACCCCCATCAACATCCTGCTTTACCAGCTCATCTGGGCCATCCCCGGTCTGCTGGTGACGGAGTGGGCAAGAACGGTTTGAAAAAAGCTAAGGAGCAGGCGTTTGCCTGCTCCTTTCAGATTGTCAAAAAAGTGCCTCGCAGAGTTCGCCGCCGTAGCGGCGAATAAAGTCAAATCCATTTTCGACCGGGGCGTGTACCTGGGCGAAAATACTTATCAGGCTGCAAGTGTGGAATTTGTTCGCCATGGGCGGACAAATT
>CAUWNA010000081.1:0-9088 GCA_963560135.1 uncultured Oscillospiraceae bacterium
GCTCAAAACCCCAGTTCCGCCTGACGCAAAACTGGGGTTTCTCGACGGTCTGAAATCCCGGGCAATCTTTCCGATTGCTCGGGATTTTTTGTACAATATCAAATTAAACGGTTAGGTTCTGAATCCATTTGCCCTGCTTGAGCATGTAAGCGCCGATGGCGCACTTAATAAGGTCCGTGCCCTGGCAGATGGCGTACAGGGGCAGGATGGGCAGGTGGGCGAAGCGGCTCAGGCAGAAGGCCAGGGGCACGCAGCACACCCAGACGAAGCAGCTGTCAAACAGGAAGGTGACCATGGTCTGGCCGCCGGAACGGAGGGTGAAGTAGGTGGCGTTGGTGTAGGAGTTAAAGGGCATCATAAAGGCGCTGATGCAGATCAGGGCGCTTGCCAGCGCCCGCACCGGCTCGGTGGTGTTGTAGATCTGGGGGAACAGCCGGGAGCCGAGAATCATCAGGGCGCCGAACGCCAGGCCGGAGGCTACGGATACGGCTACCAGCTTGCGGTTGGAGTCCCGTACGTCGTGCTCTTTATGACCGGCCCCCAGCATCTGGCCCATGATGATGCCCACGGCGTTGCCCATGGACAGGTACACCACGCTGGACAGGTTGAACAGGGTGCTGGAAATATTCATGGCAGGCACCACATCCAGGCCGCAGGTGGAGTAGCACTGCTGCATCACGGCCATGCCGGTGGCCCACAGGAATTCGTTCATCAGCAGGGGCATGCCCTTGATGGTGATGACCTTCAGCAGCTTGGCGGGAATATAGGCAGAGCGGTATGCGCCCACAATGAAGCCGTTGCGGTCTTTGTGCAGGTGGGTCCAGCCGGCGACGATGGCCAGCTCCACGTACCGGGAGATGACGGTTGCGAGGGCTGCGCCCTCTACGCCCATCTTGGGAGCGCCGAAGTGGCCGAAAATCAGCACGTAGTTAAGGCACAGGTTTACCAGCACCGCAGCCACGCCGCCCACCATGGGCACCAGGGTCTGACCGGTTTCCCGGAGGGTGCTGGAATAGGCGTTGGTCAGAGCGAAGGGCAGGAAGCCCCAGAACATCACGGACAAATAGCCCAGGCCGTAATGCAGCGCCCCGGAAGCTGTGGCGGCATCGCCCTCACCAGTCAGGTACAGACCGATGAAGAAATCGCCGCCCATCCGGAATACCAGACCGCCCAGCAGGGTCAGGGCCAGACAGATGAGCACTTTGAAGCGGAAGGTGTGGCGCACGCCTTCTTCATCCCCGGAGCCGTGGAACTGGGCGGTGAAAATACCGGCGCCGGAGCTGGCCCCGAAGATGCACAGGTTGAACACGAACAGCAGGCCATTGACAATGGACACGCCGCTCATGGGAATGGTGCCCACCTGGCCAACCATCACATTGTCCAGCAGAGAGACAAAGTTGGTGATGCCATTTTGAATAATGATGGGGATGGCCACCCCAAAGACCCGGCGGTAGAACGCCCGGTCGCCGATGTAACGTTGCAGCATAAAATCCTCTCTATATTTTGCAAAATCGATAAATTCAAACGCAAGCAGAGGGGGCGATGCACCCATCAGCCCCCTCTGTGCAGATTTTTCTGCGAATTATGCCAGTTCCTCTCCGCCCAGGAAGACACGCTTGGCGGTGTAGCCGTCGGTGCAGACCAGGAAGTCTGCCAGCATACCCGGCGCAATGGTTCCGATGCGATCCTGGGCACCCAGAGCCTTGGCGGGGTTATAGGTGGCGGCCCGGACGGCCTCAGCCTCGGGAATGCCCCAGGCCAGCACGTTGGTCAGGCACTGCCACAGGTTGGCAGCGGAACAGGCGATGGTGCCGTCGGCCAGGCGGGCCACACCATCCCGCAGCCAGGCATCCTGGCCGCCCAGCTCGAACTGGCTGCCGTCAGGCAGACCGGCGCAGCGGCCGGAGTCGGACACCAGGATCATCCGGTCTTTGAACATGGTAAAGGCCAGACGGACGGAGGCAGGATGGATATGCTGGCCGTCACAGATGATTTCGGCCTGGACATGGCTGCTCTCCACGGCGGCGGGGATGACGCCGGGATTGCGATGGTGAATGCCGGGCATGGCATTGTACAGGTGGGTCAGATGGGTGACACCGGCATCCACGGCAGTTTTGGCGTGGTCGTAGTCGGAGTCGGTGTGGGCGATGGAAACGGTGCACAGCTTGCTGGCCTTGGCAATAAACTCCGCGGCGCCGGGCAGCTCCGGGGCCACGTCCACAATGCGCACCAGGCCGTCGCAGTCGTTGTACAGCTTCTGGAAGCCCTCAAAATCCGGCTCCTTCAGGTAGTCGGGGTTCTGTGCGCCCCGCTTTTTGAAGGAGAAGTAGGGGCCTTCCATTTGAATGCCCATAAGCCGGGCGTGACCGGCAGGGGCTTCGTCCCGCAGCTGCTTGGCCGTGGCAAAAGCCTTCTCCAAAACGTCGTAAGGAAGCGTCATGGAGGCGGGGGCGAAGGATGTGACACCGCACTGGGCATAGTAGCGGGCCATCTGCTTCAGTCCCTCATAATCGCCGTCGGAGAAGTCGGCGCCGGAGTTGCCGTGGCTGTGGACATCCACCAGACCGGGGATGACCGTGGCGCCGTGGAGGTCGATGGCATCTTCGGGCACATCCAAGGGCAGGACCTGACCGAACTTGCCGTCTACAACTTCAAAGGCACCAGTCTGAAAGCGGAAGTCAGAGGTGAAAATACGGGCGTTTTTATAAAACATGGTATTTGCTCCTTTGCTGTGTAAATTTTTCTTCTATGGTATCATGGACTGCGGAAAAATGCAACGTACTTCCGAAGAAAAACTGCGGAATTTCTATCGCTGATGCCAAAGGCGGAATTGGGAAAAATAAAAGGGAAAAGGCTCTTCCATTTTGAGAGGAATCCTGTATAATAGGAACTGTAATACAGTAGCTGCCGCAGCGCTGCGGCAAGGACGGTCTGCGCCTGCGGGCCGAATTTGGGAGGTATGTTATGAAGCAGCTTATTCTTACCCAGCAGGAGAAAAAGGTTCTGGACGATGGATTCCAGGCGGCCTTTGGTACTCAGCCCCAGCGGTATTTTTCCGCCCCTGGACGGACGGAAATCGGCGGCAACCACACCGACCACCAGCGGGGCCGTGTGCTGGCAGCGGCGGTGAATCTGGACACCCGGGCGGCTGTGCGGGTCAATGGGACCCGGACCATCCGCATTCTCTCCAAGGGATATCCCATGAGCCAGGTGGATTTGGACCAGCTGGAGCCTGTGGCGGCGGAGATCAACTCCACCCCGGCGCTGATTCGGGGTGTGGTGGCTCGGTTTGTCCAGATGGGCTGCCAGGTCAGCGGCTTTGATGCTTACTGCGAGTCCACGGTTCTCCCCGGTTCTGGACTGAGCTCCTCGGCTGCCTACGAGGTGCTCATCGGCGCCATTGTCAACGGTCTGTTCTTTGACGGCAAGGCCACCCAGCCGGAGCTGGCTATGATTGGCCAGTATGCTGAGAACGTCTTCTTCGGAAAGCCCTGCGGACTGATGGATCAGATGGCTTCCGCCGTGGGCAATCTGGTGACCATCGACTTCTTTGACAAGGAAAACCCGGTGATTGAGCCGGTGAACTTTGATTTTGCCGCCTGCGGCCATGCCCTGTGCATCATCGACAGCCAGGCCAGCCATGCAGACCTCACCGACGAGTACGCTGCCATCCCCGGGGAGCTGAGATCCATCTGCGCCCACTTTGGCAAAGAGGTGCTCACCCAGATCCCGGAGGCCGATTTCTTTGCTGCTATCCCCCAGCTGCGCAAGACCTGCGGCGACCGGGCCGTGATGCGGGCCATCCACTTCTATCAGGAAAATGCCCGGGTGCCCCAGCAGGTGGCGGCGCTGAAGAACGGGGATTTTGAAACCTTCCTGGCCCTGGTGAAGGAAAGCGGGCACAGCTCCTACATGTACTTGCAGAACGTGATTCCTGCGGGCTACAAGGAGCACCAGGATGTGGCCATTTCTCTGGCGCTGTGTGAGCATTACCTGAACGGCCGGGGCGCTTACCGGGTCCACGGCGGCGGCTTTGCCGGTACGGTTCAGGCATTCGTGCCCTTTGACATTCTGGAATCTTTCCGGGCCGGGCTGGATGCGGTGCTGGGCCAGGGCGCTTGCCACGTGCTGTCCATCCGTCCCCAGGGCGGCGTGGAAATGACCGTGGAAGCCTAAGAGAAAAAACAAAACGAGGTGTAATCTGTTTATGAAAATTGAAACCTACATCGATTCCCTGGTGTCCTATGCCATGAACCACGGCCTTGCAGAGCCTGTGGACCACCAGGTGCTGACCAACCGGCTGCTGGACCTGCTGGGCAAGGACGACTACGAGCCGTCTCAGGAGCTGCAAAGCGAGGATTTGGAAGAGATCCTGGCGGGAATTCTGGACTACGCCGTGGAAAAGGGCCTGTGTGAGGACAACATCACCGCCCGGGATATTTTCGACACCCGAATCATGGGCGCTCTGACCCCCATGCCCCGGGAAGTCATCCGCACTTTCCGGGAAAAGTATGCCGCTTCCCCGGTGGAGGCCACCGACTGGTACTACCAATTCAGCTGTGACACCGACTACATCCGCCGCTACCGCATTAAGAAGGATATGCGCTGGAAGTACGAAAGCGCCTACGGCCCCATGGACATCACCATCAATCTGTCCAAGCCGGAGAAGGACCCCAAGGCCATTGCCGCTGCCAAGAATGCCCCCCAGACGGCCTACCCCAAGTGCCAGCTGTGCCGGGAGAATGAGGGCTACGCCGGCCGGATGAACCATCCTGCCCGGGCCAACCACCGCATTGTCCCCATTGAAATCTGCGGCGAGCCCTGGTGCCTGCAATACTCCCCCTATGTCTACTACAATGAGCACTGCATCGTCTTCAATTCCCAGCATGTGCCCATGAAGATCGACAAGTCCGCCTTCCAGAAGCTGCTGGACTTCGTGCGGGTGTTCCCCCACTACTTTGTCGGCTCCAATGCCGACCTGCCCATTGTGGGCGGCTCCATCCTCAGCCATGAGCACTTCCAGGGCGGTCACTACTGCTTCGCCATGGAGCAGGCGGCCATCCGGGAGACGGTGCGCTTTGCCGGGTTTGAGGACATTCAGGCAGGCATCGTCAACTGGCCCATGAGCGTCATTCGCCTGGACGGCGAGGACCCGGCTCGCCTTGCCGACCTGGCGGATAAGATCCTCACCGCATGGCGGGGCTACTCCGACGAGCAGGTGGGTGTGCTGGCCTTCACCGATGGCGAGCCTCACAACACCATTACCCCCATTGCCCGGCGCAGAGGGGATCTGTATGAGCTGGATTTGGTGCTGCGGTGCAACATCACCACGGAGGAGCATCCGCTGGGCGTGTTCCACCCCCATGCAGACAAGCACCACATCAAGAAGGAAAACATCGGCCTGATCGAGGTCATGGGCCTGGCGGTGCTGCCCAGCCGACTGAAGCAGGAGCTGGCGGATTTGGCCCAGGCCATTGTGGCGGGGGACGACATCGCCGCCGACCCGGTGCTGGGCAAGCACGCCCAGTGGGTGCAGGAGCTGAAGCAGCAGTATACCTTCACCCAGGACAACGCCCTGGAAATCCTCCTGCAGGAGACCGGCAAGGTCTTTGCCGCCGTGCTGGAAGATGCCGGTGTGTACAAAAACGACACCCAGGGCCAGGCTGCTTTCGCCCGGTTCATCGAAACCGTCAACCAGAACTAAGTTCATCCATCTCTAGAAGGGGCTGTTGCAAAACAGCTCCTTCTTTCTGCGCTGGCGAGGCCGGTGTTGAAAAATGCCCAGTGCTGTGGTATACTTTTTGTAGAAAACGAAGGGAGGTAGCCCCATGCTGCCAGAGGAATTTTGCAAACGGATGGAGCGCCAGCTGGGCGGGGAGTACGGTGCGTTTTTGGAGAGCTTGCAGCGGCCCCGGGCGGTGGCGCTGCGGTTCAATCCCCTGAAGGGGGAGCGGCCCAGTCTGGCTTTTGCCGGAGCGCCGGTGCCCTGGGAGCCGGCGGGCGTTTACTATGACCCGGATTCCCGGCCGGGACTGCACGTTTATCACGAGGCGGGCGTATACTACTTACAGGAAGCCAGTGCCATGGCCCCGGTGGCGCTGCTGGACCCCCAGCCCGGGGAACGGGTGTGCGACCTGTGTGCGGCCCCCGGGGGCAAAAGCACCCAGATTGCCGGACGGATGGGGGGCCGGGGCTTCCTGCTGTGCAACGAATGGAGCCCCAAGCGGGCAAAAATCCTGTCCCGGAACATCGAGCGGATGGGGGTGGCCAACGCCCTGGTCACCAACGAGGAGGTGCGCACCCTGGCCCAGCGGCTGCCGGGCTTCTTCGACCGGGTTTTGGTGGATGCCCCCTGCTCCGGAGAGGGCATGTTCCGCAAGGAGGAAGCTGCTGTGACGGATTGGAGCCAGGAGACTGTGGAAATGTGCGCCCGCCGTCAGGGGGAGATCCTCCACTGGGCTTCCCAGCTGCTGCGGCCCGGCGGACGGCTGGTGTACTCCACCTGTACCTTTGCTCCGGAGGAAAACGAGCAGGCCGTGGCGGCCTTCCTGGCGGAGCACCCCCAGTTTCACCCGGAGACGGTGGAAGCGCCCTGGTTTGCCCCGGGAGAGAATGGCAGCTTCCGGCTCTGGCCCCACAAGCTGCTGGGAGAGGGCCACTTTGCCGCTGTCCTGCGCAAAGAAGGTGGGGAGGAAGCGGAACTGCCGACGCAGGAGCCGGGGCAGCCCCTGCCCCAGCAGTGGCAGCGTTTCGCCAAAGAACTGGGCATCTGCCTGCCGGAAGGAAAGGCGGTGGCCTTCGGCCAGCAGCTGTACTGGGCACCGCCGGAGCTGCCGAAACTCTCCGGTCTGCGGGTGCTGCGGCCGGGTTTGGAGCTGGGCACGGTGAAAAAGGACCGCTTTGAGCCGGCACATGCTCTGGCTCTGTGGCTGTCTACTTGTGCAAATGTCCAGAGTTATCCACCGGAATCCCCGGAGATGGCGGCCTATCTCCATGGAGATGTGGTCAGCTCCCAGTGCACCGGCTGGTGCCTGGTGCAGGCGGGTCCGTACAGCATCGGCTGGGGAAAGGGAGACGGCAGAGTGCTGAAAAATCACTATCCCAAGGGCCTGCGGCGGTAAGCCGGGAAATGGGTCTTTACATAAGATGGTTTCTGTGGTACAATTACCATTGCCCATATGCGGCAACGAGTATGGTTTTTCATAGGTGTGCGCCCATCCAAGGGGAGACAGCCGGGAAAAACCGATAAGACTGAATTCATCACAAGGAGAGGATATTCCTTGGCCAGATATGAAATCAACGGTGGAACACCGCTGAACGGCACAGTTACCATCAGTGGTGCGAAGAACGCAGCTGTGGCAATTTTGCCGGCAACGCTGCTGGTCAGCGGAAAGTGCCGGATTGAGAATGTGCCAAACATCTCGGATGTACGGATTCTGACGGGAATCCTCCACCAGATGGGTGCAAAAATTGAATCCCCGGAGGAGGGCGTTGTGGAGATTGACTGCTCCCAAGTCCAGTGCTCCGAGCCGGATGCCGATATGGTTATGAAAATGCGGGCCAGCTACTACCTGATGGGTGCGCTGCTGGGCCGGTTTGGCAGAGCCCATGTGGCCCTGCCCGGCGGTTGCAATTTTGCCTCCCGCCCCATCGATCAGCACATCAAGGGCTTCCTGGCCCTGGGGGCTGAGGTGGACGAGGCGGAGCAGTACGTGGCGCTGACCCCGGGAGAAGAAGGCCTGCGGGGCGGACGGATTTGCCTGGATATGGCCTCCGTGGGTGCGACGGTGAACCTGATGCTGGCGGCAACCCTGATTCCCGGTCAAACCATCATCGAAAATGCAGCCAAAGAGCCGCATATTGTGGACTTGGCGAACTTCCTGAATACCATGGGCGCTCGGATTACCGGCGCCGGTACGGATACGGTGAAAATTCGAGGGGTCAACGCCCTGCGTGGCGGCACCTATGCCATCATCCCCGACCAGATTGAGGCGGGTACATACATGGCGGCGGTGACGGCAGCCGGCGGCAATGTGCTGGTGCGCAACGTGATTCCCAAGCACATGGAGTGCATCACCAACAAGCTCCAGGAGATGGGTGCGAAAATCATCAACTATGATGATGCCATTCGCGTTATCAGCTCAGGGCGGCTGCGGCATACCACGGTAAAGACCCGCCCTTATCCCGGTTTCCCCACGGATATGCAGGCGCAAGTGTGTGTGTGCATGGCCCTGGCCGGGGGTGTCAGCCGCTTGACGGAGAGTGTCTATGAAACCCGGTTCTTCGGCTACTGCACGGAACTGGAGAGCATGGGCGCCAATATCCGCATCAATGGCAAGACGGCTACGGTCACAGGCGTGGAGAAGCTTCGGGGGGCGACGGTGTGCGCCCATGACCTGCGGGCGGGCGCAGCCCTGGTGATTGCAGGTTTGGCAGCAGAAGGCACCACCTATGTCGAGCATATCCACTTTATTGAGCGGGGCTACGAAAACTTGGTGCAGAAGCTTACCGCACTGGGTGCCAACATCCGCAGATTGGAAGACTGATCCAAGTCTTTGCTGAAATAGCCCGGCGGCTGTTGCGGCGCAAAAGGCGCATGAAAAACGCTATGAGAAAGCGGCCAAGGAATCCTCCTTGGCCGCTTTTTGGATGATTATGGAAAAAGAAATCGGGGCTTAGTACTGCTCGTTTTGGGCTACGTCCAGCACAAACAGGACCACGCCGCCCTTGCATACCGACACGGGGACGGTTTCACCGGTGAAAACCGGGGTGCCGCCGGTCATGGGGACGGGCTGATACTCGGTTTCTACCCGCTTGCCAAAGCGCCTGAGGATATTCAGGGCCTCTTCCAAGTGCTCGTGGTTCAGACCAATCATAATGGTCACGCTCTGCTTGCGCAGGAAACCGCCGGCGGAGTGGATAACCGTGGCGTAGAAGCCGTGCTCGTTGAGCTGGGCGATGGCATCCCGGAACTCGTCTCCCTGGAGCACCGCCAGAATCATCTTGTCACAGTGGGTATGTTTCATAGAATATCACTCCTTGTATTATAGAGTAGTAGTTTTTAGAGTCCCTCTCCAAGGACTTGTGC
>CAUWNA010000082.1:0-9054 GCA_963560135.1 uncultured Oscillospiraceae bacterium
TTTACGTCCTGTCCAAGGAAGAAGGCGGCCGTCATACTCCCTTCTTCAACAACTATCGTCCCCAGTTCTTCTTCCGTACCACCGACGTGACCGGCATCATCACGCTGCCCGAGGGCACTGAGATGTGCATGCCCGGCGATAACGTCGTCATGGATGTTGAGCTGATCACTCCCATTGCTATCGAGCAGGGTCTGCGTTTCGCTATCCGCGAGGGCGGCCGTACCGTCGGTTCCGGTGTTGTCACCGAGGTTGCCGAATAATCTCGACTGCGTTTATGCGTTGATTTGAAGATACCCCCAGTCTTCGGACTGGGGGTATTTTTTGCTGCCTGCTGCTAGACGCTTTGAGCACTTGGTAGGAGAATTGTCCGGCAAAGGATGGGGCGGGGGAGAAGATTGCCGAAAAAAGACAAAAAAACCAAGGCGAAAGCCTTGGTTTTGTGGAAAACGTTCCTTGACATTCCCTGATAGGAATGATATAATGATTATCCATACTGTGATAGTATGCCCATTTCTGGATTCTCATCCTGTTATGGTCATTTTACCACAGGATGGGGCGGCTGTCAAGGGAAAGATTGCTTAGAATTGACAACCGCTCCGAGCGTATTGTAAGCAACACACTATTCGGTAGAAAGGCTGTGATGATCCATATGGCAATGGTCAAGGACGTAATGTTCGGCAAGACCATGCGTAAATCCTACGCGAAGTATGAAGAAATCCTGGAAATCCCCAACATGCTGAAGATCCAGAAGGATTCCTATCAGTGGTTCCTGGAGACGGGACTGCGGGAGGTTTTCCGGGATGTCGGCACCATCACCGACTTCTCTGGCAAGCTGGAGCTTTCCTTCCTGGATTACACCATGGAAGAGAAGGCAAAGTACACCATTGAGGAGTGCCGGGAGCGGGATGCCACCTACGCCAAGCCCATCAAGGTCCGGGTGCGGCTGCGCAACACCGAGACCAATGAAATCAAAGAGCAAGAGATCTTCATGGGTGATTTCCCCGTGATGACCAACGGTGGCACCTTCGTCATCAACGGTGCTGAACGTGTTATCATCTCTCAGATCGTCCGCAGCCCTGGCATGTATTACGGCCACGAGGTGGACAAGGCTGACCAGCACACCTACACCGCTACGGTGATTCCTTACCGTGGTGCTTGGCTGGAATACGAGACCGATAACGCCAATGTTTTCTGGGTTCGTATCGACAAGAACCGGAAGCTGCCTATTACCTGCCTGATTCGGGCTTTGGGCGTGCAGACGGATGACCAGATCAAGGCTATGTTCGGCGATGACGAGCGGATTCTTGCCACCCTGGAGAAGGATACCTGCAAGACCAGAGAAGAGTCTCTGCTGGAAATCTACCGCCGTCTGCGTCCCGGTGAGCCTCCCACGGTGGAGACCGCCACGGCCCATTTGGAGGGCCTGCTGTTCGACCCCCATCGCTACGACGTCAGCAAGGTGGGCCGCTACAAGTTCAATAAGAAGATGGACATTTGGAGCCGTCTGTCCGGCCAGGAGGCCGCAGAGCCTATTGCCGATCCCATGACTGGCGAGATCCTGGTGATGCCCGGTGACTTCATCACCCGTGCCCAGGCTCACGAGCTGAGTGCCAAGGGTGTCAACGAGGCTGTGCTGAAGGTGGGCGATGCCACCGTGAAGGTGTTCTCCAACAACATGGTGGACATGGCTGGCTTCGTGGACTTTGATCCCAAGGAATACGGCATCACCGAGAAAGTTTACTTCCCTGTGCTGCGGGAAATGCTGGAGACCGTCAGCCCCGACGGCTGGAAGCGTGCCATTGCCGACCGGATGACCGACCTGATTCCCAACCACATCACGGTGGAAGATATCATGGCCTCCATCAACTACCTCAACTGCGTGGCTATGGGCATCGGCACCCCCGATGACATTGACCACCTGGGCAACCGCCGCCTGCGCTGCGTGGGCGAGCTGCTGCAGAACCAGTTCCGGATTGGTTTCTCCCGTCTGGACCGGGTGATCCGGGAGCGCATGACCGTCCAGGATCTGGATACCGTCACCCCCCAGAGCCTGATCAACATCCGGCCTGTCACCGCTGTCATCAAGGAATTCTTCGGTTCCAGCCCCCTGTCTCAGTTCATGGACCAGAATAACCCCTTGGCGGAACTGACCCACAAGCGCCGTCTGTCCGCTCTGGGCCCCGGCGGTCTGAGCCGTGACCGGGCTTCCTTCGATGTGCGAGACATTCACTACACCCACTATGGCCGTATGTGCCCCATTGAGACCCCCGAAGGTCCCAACATCGGCCTGATCAACTACCTGGCTACCTTTGCTCGGATCAACGAGTACGGCTTCGTGGAGGCTCCCTACCGCAAGGTGGACAAGGCCACCGGCCGGGTCACCACCGACGTGGAGTATATGACCGCCGACGTAGAGGACGACTTCTATATCGGACAGGCCAACGAGCCGCTGGACGAGAACGGCTGCCTGGCCAACCAGCGTATCACCTGCCGTCACCGCAATGAAATTATCGAAGTGGACCGGGAGGTCATCGATTATATCGACGTGTCTCCCCGGATGATGATCTCCATCGCCACTTCCTTCATTCCCTTCCTGCAGAACGACGATGCCAACCGTGCTTTGATGGGCGCCAACATGCAGCGGCAGGCTGTGCCTCTGCTGACCACCGAGCCGCCTGTGGTTGCCACCGGCATTGAGCACAAGGCTGCTCTGGACTCCGAGGTCTGCATCAAGGCCAAAGGCCCCGGCACCGTCACCGCTGTGAGCGCCGACAGCATCACCGTCAAGTACGACGATGCTCAGACCGTTACCCACCGGCTGACCAAGTTCGCCCGGAGCAACGCCGGCACCTGCATCAACCAGCGGCCCATCGTGGTGGTTGGCGAGCGGGTGAACACCGAGCAGATCATTGCCGACGGTCCTTCCTGCTCCGGCGGCGAAGTGGCCCTGGGCAAGAACGTGCTCATTGGCTTCGTCACCTGGGAAGGCTACAACTACGAGGACGCCATTCTGCTGAACGAGCGTCTGGTCCGGGAGGACGTGTTCACCTCCATCCACATCGAGGAGCACGAGACTGAAGCCCGGGATACCAAGCTGGGACCCGAGGAAATCACCCGGGATATCCCCAACGTGGGTGAGGACACCCTGAAAGATCTGGACGAAAACGGCATCATCCGCATTGGTGCCGAGGTTCGCTCCGGTGATTACCTGGTGGGTAAGGTTACCCCCAAGGGCGAAACCGAGCTGACTCCGGAAGAGCGGCTGCTGCGGGCGATCTTCGGCGAAAAGGCCAGAGAGGTCCGGGACACCTCCCTCAAGGTGCCCCATGGCGAAAGCGGCATCGTGGTGGACGTGAAGGTGTTCACCAAGGAGAACTCCGATGACCTGCCTGCTGGCGTTACCAAGTCCGTCCGTGTCTATATTGCCCAGAAGCGTAAGATTTCCGTGGGCGATAAGATGGCCGGTCGTCACGGTAACAAGGGCGTTGTCTCCCGGGTTCTGCCGGAGGAGGATATGCCCTTCCTGCCCGACGGCACTCCGCTGGACGTGGTGCTGAACCCCCTGGGCGTGCCTTCCCGTATGAACATCGGACAGGTGCTGGAGGTCCACCTGGGCTACGCTGCCCGGGCACTGGGCTGGAAGGTTGCCACCCCCGTCTTCGACGGCGCCAACGAGAAGGACATCCGAGAGACCCTGAAGCTGGCTGGCCTGCGGGAGGATGGCAAGACCATTCTGTACGACGGCCGTACCGGCGAGCCCTTCGACAACCTGGTCACCGTTGGCTACCCCTACTATCTGAAGCTGCACCATCTGGTCGATGATAAGATCCACGCTCGTTCCACTGGTCCGTACGCTCTGGTTACCCAGCAGCCTCTGGGTGGTAAGGCCCAGTTCGGCGGTCAGCGTTTCGGCGAAATGGAAGTCTGGGCGCTGGAAGCTTACGGCGCTGCCTATACCCTGCAGGAGATTCTGACCGTCAAGTCCGACGATGTCACCGGTCGTGTCAAGACCTACGAGGCCATCGTCAAGGGCGCCAACATCCCCAAGCCCGGCGTGCCGGAGTCTTTCAAGGTTCTGGTGAAGGAACTGCAGGCACTGTGCCTGGATATCCGGGTGCTGGACGAGAACGGCAACGAAATCGAGCTGCGTGAGGATGACGACGAGGATGAGGTGGTCTACACCGCCGACAGCGAGAACGACGTTGTCGTCGGTTCCACCGATGAGGTGCTGGAGGCTGGCTTCATCATCGACGAGGACGGCCCGGAGGATATTATGGACGTGTTCGGCGACATGCAGGATGCCGACAACGAAGAATAAGGAGGCCCAACCATGGCAGATGCCACCTTTGATGCCATTAAAATTGGCATTGCATCCCCGGAAATGATCCGCCAGTGGTCCTATGGCGAGGTCAAAAAGCCGGAAACCATCAACTATCGTACCCTGAAACCCGAGCGGGACGGCCTGTACTGTGAGCGGATCTTCGGACCCACCAAGGACTGGGAGTGCCACTGCGGTAAATATAAGAAAATCAAGTACAAGGGCAAAATCTGCGACCGCTGCGGCGTGGAGGTCACCAAGGCCAAGGTCCGCCGGGAGCGGATGGGCCACATTGAGCTGGCCGCTCCGTGCAGCCACATCTGGTACTTCAAGGGCATCCCTTCCCGGATGGGTCTGATTCTGGATATCTCCCCCAAGGTGCTGGAGAAGGTGCTCTACTTCGCCGCCTATATCGTGACCGATCCCGGTGATGCACCCCTGGCCATGAACCAGGTGCTCACCGAGAAGGAGTACCGGGATATGCGGGAGAAGTACGAGGACGACTTCAAGGCCGGCATGGGCGCAGAGGCTGTCAAGACCCTGCTGGAGCAGATCGACCTGGAGAAGCTGTCCGTGCAGCTGCGGGAGGAGCTGAAGAACGCTTCCGCTCAGAAGAAGCTGCGCATCGTCAAGCGCCTGGAAGTGGTGGAAGCCTTCCGGGAGTCCGGCAACAAGCCCAGCTGGATGATTATGGACGTGCTGCCGGTGATTCCCCCGGATATCCGTCCCATGATTCAGCTGGACGGCGGCCGGTTCGCTACCTCCGACCTGAACGACCTGTATCGCCGGGTCATCAACCGGAACAACCGTCTGAAGCGGCTGGTGCAGCTGCATGCACCTGACATCATCATCCGCAACGAAAAGCGGATGCTCCAGGAGGCTGTGGATGCCCTGATCGACAACGGCCGCCGTGGCCGTGCCGTCACCGGCGCCAACAACCGTGCTCTGAAGTCCCTGTCCGATATGCTGAAGGGTAAGCAGGGCCGCTTCCGTCAGAACCTGCTGGGTAAGCGTGTTGACTACTCTGGCCGAAGCGTTATCGTCGTCGGCCCTGAGCTGAAGCTGTACCAGTGCGGCGTGCCCAAGGAAATGGCCATTGAGCTGTTCCGGCCCTTCGTGATGAAGAAGCTGGTTTCCGACGGCCTGGCCAACAACATCAAGTCCGCTAAGAAGATGATCGACAAGGGCAAGACCGAGGTTTGGGATGCTCTGGACGAAATCATCAAGGACCGTCCCGTGATGCTGAACCGTGCACCTACCCTGCACCGTCTGGGCATCCAGGCTTTTGAGCCGGTGCTGGTGGAGGGCCGTGCCCTGAAGCTGCACCCTCTGTGCTGTACCGCATTTAACGCTGACTTCGACGGCGACCAGATGGCTATTCACGTGCCCCTGTCTCCGGAGGCCCAGGCGGAAGCCAGAATGCTGATGCTCTCTGCCAACAACCTGCTGCGTCCTCAGGACGGCAAGCCCGTTACCGTGCCGACCCAGGATATGATTCTGGGTGCCTACTATCTGACCTACACCCGTCTGGGCAAGGCAGAAAAGGGCTCTGAGACGGTGTTTGTCACCGATGCCGGTGAAACCGACCTGCCCGCAGGACAGGTGGTGGATGCCGACGAGTTCCTGGCTGCCAACAAGCAGGCCAAGAAGGAGGGCAAGGCCCAGGCGAAGTTCCGCCCGGTCCATTCCTACTCCTCTCCCGAGGAGGCCATTGCCGCCTACGCCGATGGCAATATCGGTCTGCACGCGCCCATTCGGGTGCGCTACGGCAAGGAAATCGACGGCCAGATGGAATACCGCATCATCGATGCCACCGTGGGCCGCTTGATCTACAACGAGCCGATTCCTCAGGATCTGGGCTTTGTGGACCGCAGCGAGCCTGGCCATGAGTTCGATCTGGAAATCGGCTTCCTGGTTGGCAAGAAGCAGCTGGGTAAGATTATCGACAAGTGCATCCGCCGGCATGGTTTCACCATTGCCACCGAGATGCTGGATAAAATCAAGGCCTTGGGCTATAAGTACTCCACCAAGGGCGCTATTTCCGTGTCCATTGCGGATATGGAAGTGCCTGAAATCAAGTATGAATTGGTGAGACAGGCCGAGGGCAAGGTGGTGGAGATTGAAAACTTCTACCGCCAGGGCTTCATCACCAACGACGAGCGTTATCGCCTGGTGGTGCAGCAGTGGGAAAAGACCACCAAGGACGTCACCGATGCCCTGCAGGGCAACCTGGACGAGTTCAACCCCATCTACATGATGGCGGACTCCGGCGCACGTGGTTCTATGGCTCAGATTCGTCAGCTGGCCGGTATGCGTGGCTTGATGGCCGATACCGCTGGCCGTACCATCGAGATTCCTGTTAAGGCAAACTTCCGTGAAGGTCTGTCTGTTCTGGAGTACTTCATCTCCTCCAGAGGCGCTCGTAAGGGCATGACCGATACCGCTCTGCGTACCGCTGACTCCGGTTACCTGACCCGTCGAATGGTTGACGTTTCCCAGGATGTGATCATCCGGGAGCACAACTGCGGCACCGAGCATGGCATCTGGGTTGGCGCTGTGTACGACAAGAACGGCGACATCATCGATACCTTCGGCAACCGCATCCGGGGCCGTTATCCCGTCCACGATGTGCTGCATCCCGTCACCGGCGAGCTGCTGCACTCCAAGGACGTGATGATGATGCCGGAGGATGCCGAGAAGTTCGAGAAGGCAGGCATCGACAAGATTTATATCCGCACCATTCTGGGCTGTCAGGCCCGTGTGGGCGTGTGCGCCAAGTGCTACGGCATGAACCTGGCTACTTCCAAGGAAGTGGACCTGGGCGAAGCCGTCGGTATCATCGCTGCACAGTCCATCGGTGAGCCTGGTACTCAGCTGACCATGCGTACCTTCCACTCCGGCGGCGTTGCCGGTGACGATATCACCCAGGGTCTGCCTCGAGTTGAAGAACTGTTTGAGGCCCGCCGTCCCAAGAAGATGGCACAGATCTCCGAAATCACCGGTGTGGTCAACATCGACGATACCCGCCGCAGCGCCCTGCGTAACATCACCGTTACCGCAGACGACGGCGAGGTGAAGGTCTACCAAGTGCCTTACTCCGTGGGCCTGAAGGTTTCCCACGGCAAGGTGGTGCAGAAGGGTGAGCCCATCACCGACGGTGCGCTGTATCCCCAGGACGTGCTGCGGATCTCCGGCGTGGAGGCTGTTCAGGATTACCTGGTGCAGTCCGTCCAGGCGGTGTACCGCCAGCAGGGCGTAGAAATCAACGATAAGCACATTGAGGTCATCATCCGTCAGATGATGCGCAAGGTGCGCATCGAAGATCCGGGCGACACCAGCCTGCTCACCGGCAGCACTGTGGACACCTTCGAGCTGGAGGATGCCAATGCTGAGGTCCAGCGCCGCATCGATGCCGGCGAAACCGAGCTGCGGAAGGCTGAGGCCAGCGCCATGCTGCTGGGTATCACCAAGGCCGCTCTGGCCACCGACTCCTTCCTGTCCGCCGCCTCCTTCCAGGAGACCACGAAGGTTCTGACCGATGCCGCCATCAAGGGCAAGGTGGACCACCTGGTGGGTCTGAAGGAGAACGTGCTGATCGGTAAGCTGATTCCCGCCGGTTCCGGCCTGATGGCCTACCGGGATTATCAGCCCGGCGCTACTCCGGAGAATCGTCTGCCGGAGGAAATGCTGGAAAACGCCATGAACTAAATTCCGGCGTTTAACGGATCGTTACAAAATGGGGCCGCTGCACAAGTTGCAGCGGCCCTTCGTCTTTAGAGGTGGTTTTCATGTATCGCAGTGCCAATCAGCACTATCAAGAGATTTTCGGCGGGAAGGTGTATAAGCTGGCCCTGGACGGCGGCTTTACCTGCCCCAACCGGGATGGGACCCTGGGCACCGGCGGGTGCATTTTCTGCGCCGGAGACGGCAGCGGAGCCTTCGCCCAGAGCTGGGAGCCGGATGTGGCCGCCCAATTGGAAAAGGCCAAGGCCCGGGTGGAGGGAAAGTTCAAGGGGAATCGGTATATTGCCTATTTCCAGTCCTTTACCAATACCTATGCCCCGGTGGAGGTGCTGGAGCGGCGTTTTACCCAGGCCATAGCCCCGGAGTGGATTGTGGGTTTGGCCATCGGCACCCGGCCGGATTGCTTAGAGCCGGAAAAGGTGGCGCTGTTACAGCGGCTGAATGCCATCAAGCCGGTGTCCGTGGAGCTGGGCCTGCAAACCATCCACCCGGAAAGCATCGCTTACATCCGCCGGGGCTATGCCAATGGGGTGTACTGGGACCGCGTTCAGGCCCTAAAGGCAGCCGGGGTGGAGGTGGTGACCCACATCATCCTGGGGCTGCCGGGGGAGAATGCCCAAATGGCCGCCGAAACCACCCGCTATGCCGTGGAGGCCGGGACGGACGGGGTGAAGTTTCACCTGCTGCATGTGCTGAAAGGGACGGATTTGGCCCGGGAGTATGCAGCCGGGAAGGTCCGCTGCCTTTCCCTGGAGGAATACGGCCAGTGGCTGCAAGCCTGCCTGGCGCAAGTGCCGCCCCGTGTGACGGTGCACCGCATCACCGGCGACGGAGCCAAGGCGGACTTGCTTGCACCGGCCTGGTCGGCAGACAAAAAGCGGGTGCTGAATTATCTAAACAAGCTTCTGAAATAGGGGAGAAGGGCATGAAAAACCTGTTTTAGGCTGTCGAAAATCCCCCACGGGGCTTTTCGACAGGTTTTTGCAGTCTGC
>CAUWNA010000083.1:0-8893 GCA_963560135.1 uncultured Oscillospiraceae bacterium
TTATTCGCCGCTACGGCGGCGAACTCTGCGAGGCACTTTTTTGACAATCTGAAGCCCCGCCTTTCGGCGGGGCTTTGATGATTGTACAGCTTAAGCTTCCAGGTTGATGCCGGTCTCCTTGGAGAAGACGTGGCACACGTGGCCGGGGAAGTTGAAGTTGACGGTAGAGCCATTGGACAGGGCAGCCACTTCGGCGCCGGTCATGTTCATGGTGGACACCACCAGAACCACATCCCGGCCCATAGCAGTGACGTGCAGGTGCACGGTGGAGCCCATCATTTCGGACACGTCCACCTTGCCCTGGATGCCAGCGCCCAGCTCGATGTGCTCGGGACGAACGCCCAGAACAACATCCTGCTCAGCCACATTGTTGGCAGCCAGCTTCTTCTGCTTCTCCTCGGACAGCTCCACGCTCAGGCAGTCCAGCTTCACCACGTACTTGCCGTTCTCCTTCACCAGCTTGGCGTTGTCGAACATGTTCATCTGAGGCGTACCGATGAAGGTAGCGACGAACAGGTTGTACGGATGGTTGAAGACCTCCTGAGGAGTGCCGATCTGCTGGATGAAGCCGTCCTTCATGATGACGATCCGGTCGCCCAGGGTCATAGCCTCGGTCTGGTCGTGGGTAACGTAGATGAAGGTGGTGTTGATACGCTCACGCAGCTTGATGATCTCTGCACGCATCTGGTTACGCAGCTTGGCATCCAGGTTGGACAGAGGCTCGTCCATCAGCATGACCTGAGGCGCACGCACGATGGCACGGCCGATGGCCACACGCTGACGCTGACCGCCGGACAGCGCCTTGGGCTTACGGCCCAGGTACTGGGTGATGTCCAGGATCTCAGCAGCTTCCTTGACCTTCTTGTCGATTTCGTCCTTGGGAGTATGGCGCAGCTTCAGAGCGAAAGCCATGTTCTCATAGACGGTCATATGGGGATACAGGGCGTAGTTCTGGAAAACCATGGCGATGTCCCGGTCCTTGGGGGCCACGTCGTTGACCAGGCGGTCGCCGATGTACAGCTCGCCCTCGGAAATCTCTTCCAGGCCGGCGATCATACGCAGAGTGGTGGACTTACCACAGCCGGAGGGGCCGACCAGGACGATGAATTCCTTGTCCGCAATCTCCAGGTTGAATTCCTGAACCGCAACAACACCCTTGTCGGTGATTTGCAGGTTGGTCTTCTTCTCGGGCTCGCCCTTCTTCTTTTTCTTCTTTGCATCGTCGCCGCTGTAGGGGTAAATCTTCTTTACGTTCTTCAGGGTCAAACTTGCCATACTTCTTTGACGCCAGGCACACCTACCATTTCGCATGTGCCCTCACTGCCAAGCGGTCATATCCCGGCAGCATTACGACAGGTCTCCACACTGCCGCACCGTGCGTCCAACGGGGTTATCCTCCTTTAATTTAGCAGACGCTGCCTATTATGTGGAGTAGGCAGAATCCACCTGGATATGGATATGATAACATGTTTCACAGTTTGGCGCAATGGTGGGTTCTTACAGTTTTTTCCCCTCGAATTTGGGCACATTCACCTCAGCGCAGAATATATTCCTGGCCACGCACCTCCAAAGCGGTGCTGTACAAGGCCGTCATAGCCTTCACCAGCGCCTCAATATCGCTGATTGCGCCGGTCTCAAAGCTGCTGTGCATCGCCAGCTGCGCCAGGCCAATATCCACCGTGGGCACACTGACATGGGCCAGAGAGATGTGGCCCAAAGTAGAGCCGCCCGGCAGATCCGCCCGGTTGTAGTAGCTCTGGGTGGCCGCCTCTGCCCGCTGGCAAATGCTGCGGAACAGCCCCGCCGCCACGCCGTCGGTGCAGTAGCTCATGGAAGCGTTGTGCTTGATCACCACGCCGCCGCCCATGACCGGTGCATTGGCCGCATCGGAAAATTCAGGATGGTTGGGGTGCAGGGCGTGGGCATTGTCCGCCGACACCAGGAACGACTGGGCCAGCAGCTGCCGCAGATCCCAGCCGCCTGCCTGGCAGATTCTGTGCAGGGTATCCGCCAGCAGCGTAGAGCCGGCGCCCTGGACACTGCCGGACCCAACCTCCTCGCTGTCGAACAGGCACAGCACCGAAATAGCCTGGCTGTCCGCCGCCTCCAGGAAGCCCTGGGTGCAGGCCCAGGCGCACTCCAAATCGTCCAGTGCGGCGCTGGACAGATACTCCTGGTTGACACCCCAGACGCTGCTCTTCTGGCGAATATACAGATACAGATCCCGGCCCAGGATCTTGCCCCCGGCCTGCTCCTCCAGCATGGCCTCCAAACGTCCGGCTGCCTCCTTGCCTCCCAGCAGAGGCAGCAGATCCACTGCCGGATTCCACTTATATCCGTCATTGACTTGCCGGTTCATGTGGATGGCCACATTGGGAATCAGCAGCAAATCTCGGTCAATGTCCACCAGCTGGGTACGAATTCCCTGCTCCGTCTGCACCGCCACCCGGCCGGCAATGGACAGAGGGCGATCCAGCCAAGTGGAGAGAATCATGCCGCCGTAGCGCTCCACCGCCAGGCGGGTATAGGTGCCGGTCAGCTCCCCGTTCTCCTTTACCTTAAAGCAGGGGCGGTCCAGGTGGCTGGCGCTCATCATAAATCCGGTGGGCGCACCCTGGGGCACCCGGAATGCCATCACTGCCGCATCTCCCCGGGTGACATAGTAGCGGCCGCCGGGGGCAATCTGCCAGGTTTCCTGCTCCTGCAGGGGCTGAAATCCCGCCGCCTTCAGCTGCTGCACAAGGCCCTGCTGGGCGTGGTAGACACTGTGGGCTTGGTCCAGAAAGGCCCGCAGCGCCTGGGTATGATGATCCATAATCTTATCCTCCTGTGGTAAAATCACATGTTTTCAGTCCCCGAACGGGGAATAGATCCATTTTACACCCTGCCGCTGCTTCCGTCAACCGGGAAGCACCCTTTGTCGATTCCTGTCGAATTTTTACAAAAATAGAGATTTTTTCCAGAAAAATGTGGAAATATCCAGCTTTAAGGCGAGCGAAACTTCACTTTCCACCTTGCAAATCTAGGCGCTTCGTGGTATTCTTAATTTGTCGCCCACGGGCCTTTCTCCGAGGGCGGGGAGAATCTTTCATGACAGGAGAGGAATCTATGGAACACACGTCAACTGTATTCATCGCCGACAGTTCCGAGGAGTTCTGCGCGGACCTTGCCGCAGCATTGCAGCGGGCCGCTGGTTTTCAGGTTGTGGGGACGGCCAATGATGGGGAACAGGCCCTTCGCATGATCGAGCAGACGAAACCGGAAATATTGGTGCTGGATCTCATGCTGCCCAGGAAAGATGGGCTGAGCATTCTCAAAGGTCTATCGGAGCGGCGGCCAGTCACGGTGGCCACCTCTGTTTTCGTAACAGAGTACGTATCAGCCGCAGCCGCCGGCCTAGGGGTGCGGTATCTGATGCTGAAGCCCTGTGACATGGAATCTTTGGTAGAGCGGCTGGAAGAAATCCGGGGTGGGGAGACCCTGCGATGCCTGGACTTCCGCCGTCCGGATAAAAACAGCATTGAAGCCATGGTCACAAGCATCATCCACGAAATCGGCGTCCCGGCCCACATCAAGGGCTATCAATATCTGCGGGAAGCCATCATCATTGCCGTCAACGACATGGATGTAATCAACGCCATCACCAAGGTGCTCTATCCTCAGGTGGCCAAAACCTTCCAGACCACCCCCAGCCGGGTGGAGCGGGCCATTCGCCACGCCATCGAAGTGGCCTGGGACCGAGGGGATCTGGACACCTTGCAGCGCTTCTTCGGCTACACGGTATCCAACACCAAGGGCAAGCCCACCAATTCCGAGTTCATCGCCCTGATTGCGGACAAGCTCCAATTGCAGCTAAAAAGCGCCGAGGCGGTGCAATTTTAACAAAAAAACCACTCCTGATGTTGGGTCAGGAGTGGTTTTTGTTTATCGGATGCTATCTGCAAACAACGCTACGTTCCCAATCCACGATATTCATGTTAAAAACTGCAATCGTGGCAAATTAACGTTTTTGACCGAATATCCGAGTGAGTCTAAAACATAAGCATCAAATTGTATTTGTATCTGCCGAAAAATGCAGCACTTTATCGATTGACTTAAATAATTCTCTATGTTATTATATTTGTATAATGGTATTGAGGTGAATCCAATGAACAGGTAAATTGAGGAAACAAGCAATTACAGAAGTCTATCCCTCAAATTGCTTGGAGGTAGCTTTTCAACCTATTCATCATTGAAAGGAGTCCAAAATGTCCAGAAATCATATTGTTCCAAGGATTTTCCAAATTTTTAGTCTGCTGCTTGCACTGACCCTGCTGGCAGGCTGCGGCAACGCACCGGCATCCCCTGCCGTCCCAGAACCTACTTCGGCACAGCAGCTGCAATTCTTTGTAGAAGAAGCAGAACCTGCCCAGGCGTACGCCCCCTACTGCCCCAGTCCCTACCGCAAGGGCTATCAAGAGTATGCCGTGGTCAGCGATGAGGGCTGCCAGAGCTTTGTGTCCATCGGCGGCGGGAATCGGCTGGAACTGACCCAGGCCATCGAAACCGGTGCCGTCACCCCCGAAGCCATCCTGGCTCAGCTGGAAGCGGACGCCCGCCGGGAGGTCTGCCAGATGCAGGTTGTTCATACCCACTACGGCCTGAGCCGCTTTGTCTACGACTATGGGGATTTTCAGGTATCGGTGGTAGACAGCCTGTACCTCTCGGAAAGAGAGGGTCAGTTCCTGTACCGGTGCATCCTGTTTACCAATCGGGAGCAGGATTTTCGCAATATCAAGCTGCTGCAAAGAGATGACGAGGGATATTTTTCCGTCGCCAATCTGGACTGGGGTCTGACGGTCAAGGCTGACTCTGTCACCCCCAGCGGAATGCAGCTGCACATCACCCAAAATGGTCGGGAGACCGACGGAGAACTGTTCCTCAGCACCTTCTGGACGGCCTACCGGAAAACCAGTGCCGGTTGGGAAGCAGTAACCCCCACAAAGGCTTACCAATACCCCTCCCAGGAAGAAGCCATGGAAGCAAACAGAACCATCCGGCCGGACGGTCAAACCACGTTCCCTGTAGACTGGACCGCCCAACTGGGTACGCTGGAGCCGGGCAGCTACAACTTCCGTTTCTTTGTGTACCGCCACCGTCCGGGAGAATTGGCCGAACTGTACGATCAGCAGACCCTCAAGGTGCAGATCACCATTCCGGAGGGATAATCACCCAAAGCGCAGCAGTCCACCCATTGGGGGTTAACCGTTGCTGATACTGCGTGCAGAATTTGTTCGCCGCTGGCGAACGAATTCCACACTTGCAGCTAAAAAGCGCCGAGGCGGTGCAATTTTAACAAGAAAACCACTCCTGATGTTGGGTCAGGAGTGGTTTTTCATGCAGAACGGCATATTTTCTGTTTCTAGGCGAGATTATTCGGCACTAAGCCAGGTAGGCATCCCGCCGGGCCAGGGCCGGGCGGCATTTTTGGCAGATATAGTCCTCTTGCAGCAGATTTCGGACAATCCCCTCCCCTTGGCCGCAGCGGGTGCAGGCGCTGGGGCGGGTGAGCTTGTGCTCAAAAATCCAGTAGGCAGAGCCGGAGCTGGTGATGGATTTCCAGCTGTGCCGGTCCTCCAGGTGGGTTTTCACCCGGCCGTCTACGCCGTAGTTGTAAATGTTGGAATCCCGGACTTGAACCGTGCCGTCCTCATTCAGCTTTTCCACCACGATGTAGTGGCCGCCCCGGGTCCAGTAGCCCTTATGCTGGAGGGAAATCACCAGATGTCCATCCTCAAGGGCCTGGTAAGCAATCGTCGGCTCGTAGGTTTTCTCCCGGAGGAAGAAGCCCATGACCGGCGGCTCGTTAATAAAAATCATGCCGTCCGTGCCGTTGGAGAAGCTGTAACGTCCATAGCGGGCGCACATGGTTGGCGGGGTCAGCTCCTGGTCTGTAAAGTAGCTGGCGACCATCGCCATGGAGGTAATGCCGCAGCCGTTGGTGGCCAGCTTGAAACCGCCGAACATGGTACCGGCATAGTCCTGCTGCAAATACAGCGGCACCTCCGGGAACCGCTCATGGGCCACATCCGGGTATAGAATATCCCCCAAGCTTACCAAGGGCGTTGCCTCAGGCAGGACAATGGCAGAATAATCCACCTGCATGGGAGATTCCTCCCGCACGGATTCCAGCAGCTGGGCCATCTGCTCCCCGGTCACCTTCGGCGCTGCCGTGGGGCCGGTGTAGTACATCAGATGCACACCCCAAGGGCTGCGCAGAATGCCTGTGTCCCCCGGCTGGCGGGCAGGACTGAAGCACCAGCTGTCCAGCGGCTCCACCAGCTGCCCCTGGTGCAGATTCCGCAGAGCACCGCCGTCCGGAGCCGTTCCCGGGTCTTGAGAATTTTTATTGGCAAGCTCCGCAAACGTGCCGTCGGTCACCCAATGACCGGCCATCCACGTTTCCAGCAGCTTCTGGGCCTCTTCCTCACAGGCAAGCCAGGCTTCCTCGTCAGCCGTTACCTGGCCGTCTGCCGCCACCTGCCCTTGGGGCACCAGCAGCACATAGCGGATGTCCACCCCATCCGTGGGGGCCAGTTCCTGGTCCGGCTTTTCCAGGGTGTACAATAGGTTCGTAAAGCACATGTAGCCTTCGTTATAATCGTGGGCGAAGGCTTCCAGATCCTGAGCGGACGTGCCGAAGCCCACCTGGGCCAGCTCCTGGCGATTTTGCAGTCCCGCCGCCTGGGCCAGCGTGTCCAGCTGCTGGGGCAAGCCATCCAGATAGGCCTGGTGCATGGAATTCAGATGAAACTCTCCATAGTGATACAGAACCTTGGTGGCCGGCATCTCGGTCATGTACTTCTCATAATTTTCCAGATTGGGCTTGTAGGCTTCCTCTGCCGGGATGCCGCCGCCATAGCACCGGGCTGCCAGCGCTTGGCTGGTGTGCCAGGCATCCAGTGCCTGCTTCAGGAAAAACTGCTGCCAGGTGGTGCACCCAGCATCTACCGGGCACAGCTGGGTGTCCAGCGGCGCCGAAAAGTCCGGGCTTGGCTCCTGGCCGGACTGCTGCCAAGCCGCAGCCGCTGCCCAATAGAAGGCGCTGAGCTGGCCGTTGGTCAGCTGCTTTTTCCCCATCACAGCCGCCACCTGCTCCGGCGCAGGCTGACCAGTGTAGCTTCCCTTGCAGGTAACATCCTCGGGATTGCCGTCCGGCGGCACGGTGGCCGGGGGCTGGGTGGGCAGGGTGGCCAGTGCCTGTGTAACCTGGGGCGCAGTGGTCTGGTCCGGGACTGCCGGTTTGTTTACACAGCCGCCCAGCAGCAGGCTCAGCGCCAGCAGGGCGGATAACGCTTGTTTTTTCATAGGTGCATTCCCCTATTCGATATGGATTTTTTCTTTCCTTCTCTGTGCAAGACCAATGCGCAGGGCCTTGCAGGCTCTTCTCTCCATAGCCAGGATTTTCCCCGTTGAATCTTTGTTATTCTACCATAATCCCCCAGGAATTTCAACTGAGACACCAGGGCTTTTTCCGTTTTCCGGCTTGCATTTCCCTTGTCCATGGGCTATAATATAACAAAACTTTTAGGAGGTTTCCTATGGAAAACGAAAATCTGCTTGCCGAGGAAGAATCCAGCATCCTCACCCTTACCGACGAGAATGGCCAGGACGTGGATTTCGAGTACCTGGACTGCCTGGAATACCAGGGCACGGAGTACCTGATCCTCTCCCCCGCTGACGACGAGGAGGGACAAATCGTCATTCTGGAAATCCAGCCCATCGACCAGGAGCACGAGAATTACCTGGCCGTGGAGGACGAGCAGACTCTGGATGCCGTCTATGACCTGTTCAAGGAGAAATACAAGGACATTCTGACGTTCGAGGGCTAAGCCCGTCAGAATGGGGAGGTGGCCCATGACAGACAAGGAACTTAGGCGGCTCAGCCGCAGCCAGCTGCTGGAAATGCTCATCGCCCAGACACAAGAAAATCAAAAGCTGCGCCAGCAGCTGGAGCAGGCCCAGCAGGCCCTCAGCGACCGGCAGATTCACCTGGCCTGCGCCGGGTCCATTGCAGAGGCCGCCCTGCGGCTCAACGACGTGTTTGAGGCGGCGGATAAGGCAGCCCAGCAATATCTGGCCAGCGTAAAGGCCCTGGCGGAGGAGCAGCGATGAAACAAGCAAAATTCAGCCGCTCCCGGGACCTGCCCACCGTGGAGCAGCTCACCGCCGAGCTGGAGCGGGAAAATTACCGCCACCAATACAGCCGGGTGCTGCGCAGCACCCTGTACACGCTGATCGTGGTGGCAGCCGTCGCCGTGCTGGTAGCCACGCTGTGGATGCCCGTGCTGCAAATCTACGGCGCTTCTATGGCCCCTACCCTGGAGGAGGGCGACATTGTGGTGTGCCGCAAGACCCAGGATTTATCTGCCGGTGATTTGGTCGCTTTCTACCTGGGCAACAAGATCCTGGTGAAGCGCTGCATCGCCGGTCCGGGGCAGTGGGTAGACATAGACGAAAACGGCAATGTATTTGTAGATGGCGCCGCACTTCCGGAGCCTTATCTGACGGAAAAATCTCTGGGCCAGACAGACCTGGAATTTCCCTATCAGGTGCCGGAGAGCCGCTATTTCTGCATGGGTGACCACCGGGCCACCTCGGTAGACTCCCGCCACACTGCCGTGGGCTGTGTGGGCCAGGAGCAGCTGGTGGGCAAAATTCTCTTCCGAGCCTGGCCCTTGGGCCGGTTCGGCGCGGTAACCTGAATCCAAAACCTGTCCCGATGTTTCCCTCGGGGCAGGTTTTTCGCTTGGCGCAATCCAGATTTCGTCCAGTTTTCTCACCGGCTTGTCCGTCAGATTGTCAAAAAAGTGCCTCGCAGAGTTCGCCGCCGCAGCGGCGAATAAAGTCAAAT
>CAUWNA010000084.1:0-8746 GCA_963560135.1 uncultured Oscillospiraceae bacterium
ACCCAGCAGGCCTTGTTGCCGGTCTGGACTTCCACATCCGCCAGCAGCTTGTCGATCCACTTCCGGGCCTGGGCGAAGTTGTCCACCACCACAGCCTTGACAGTGGCATTTTCAAAGGGGCCGAAGCCGCAGCCCTGGACCTCAGCGGTGATATCCTGAATTTCCAGATCGATACGCAGGTCCGGCTTGTCGGAGCCGTAGCGCTCCATGGCCTCGTTGTAGGGGATATGGCGGAAGGGTGCGGAAGAAACCCGGCTGTACTTGCCGAACTTCTGGAACACCGGCACCAGCACATCCTCCAGAGTGGACAGCACGTCCTCCTGGGTGGCGAAGGCCATTTCCATATCCAGCTGATAGAATTCGCCGGGGGTGCGGTCCGCCCGGGCATCCTCGTCCCGGAAGCAGGGGGCGATCTGGAAATATTTGTCAAAGCCGGAGGTCATCAGCAGCTGCTTAAACTGCTGGGGAGCCTGGGGCAGGGCATAGAACTTGCCGGGATGGTTCCGGGCAGGCACCAGGTAGTCCCGAGCGCCCTCCGGGGAGGAAGCGGTGAGGATGGGGGTGGTGATCTCCAGGAAGCCCTTCTCCGTCATCAGCCGCCGCAGCTCCGCCACCACCTGGCAGCGCAGGACGATGTTGCTCTTGACCGCCGGGTTACGCAGGTCCAGGAAGCGGTACTTCAGACGGGTATTCTCGTCGGCATCCTTGCTCTTGTTGATTTCAAAGGGCAGCTGGTTGTGGTCGCACTTGCCCAGCACCTGGATGGTCTGAGGCACCACTTCGATTTCGCCGGTAGCCAGCTTGGGGTTCTTACTCTCCCGCTCCCGGACCACGCCGGTGACGGACAGGGTGGACTCCTTGTTGATGGGCTTGATCCGCTTCATCATCTCTTCGGTTTCAATGACCACCTGAGTCGTGCCATAGAAGTCCCGCAGCACGCAGAAAGCGAAGTTGCTGCCCACTTCCCGGACATTTTCCAGCCAGCCAACAATGGTAACGGTCTTGCCAGCATCGCTCAGACGCAGCTCGCCGCAGGTATGTGTTCTGGATTGCATCATAAATCGGTTCCCCTCTTTATTTTTCTTTATTCTAACCTACCTATTATTCCACACTCAGCAGGAAAAGTCAATGATTTCCCATAGAAAAACCAAGAAAGCTGCCCCGGAAAATCCGGGGCAGCTCGTTGGGAAAGGCTACTGCTTTTGGCTTTCGCTGGCAATCACCTTCTGCACCGCTTCCGGCAGCACCGGAACCGGCACCGGCTCATAAAGATTGGCCTCCAGACTCAGCTGGATATCCACACGCAGTCCTGCCAGAGCGCCGCTGCCGCCGCAGCCCAGCCGCAGCTGGCTCAGCTTGCCCTGGTCAATGACGGCTTCCAGGCTTCCCTCGCCATAGCCCAGATTCAGCTCCTGAGCCTGGGGGAATACCGCCAGCAGAATCTGCTTCATTCCGGTGGAATTGACGGTAAAGGTGTAGATGCTCTTTCCGTCCTCCTGGCGGCACTGGAAGGCGGTGTGCTCCATGTTGTCCAGCGCAATGTCCGCCAGCTTGGCCATATCCGGTGTTTTGGCGGCGGCCGCCGTAGCCAGACGGCCATGCTCGTCATAAACGCCGCTGTCTGTCACATACAGTGCCAAATCTCCCCGGCGAATGCCCCGCACCGTGGTTCCCTGGGTGCTCCACTGACAGAACTGGAAGGTGTCATCTACATCCAGCGGACCGCACTGGGCCTGCAAGGTCACGTCGGCGCAGAGCACGTCCTGATTCTTCATCTGGGTCCAGGCTTCCAGCAGCCGCACCAAATCATCGGAGTACAGCTCCTGGGGCTGGTAAGCGCCGGTGGTCACGGCCTTCTCCACGGCAGGCGGCAGGGTCAGCGTCTCCTGGGGCGGCTGCACCGACAGCTGTGCCGACAGTGCAAAGGGTGTTTTCACAGAGTCCGTCAAGTTGCCTGCGGCGGTAAAGCGCAGCTGGGAAAGCTCCCCGGCATCGGTGCGCATGTCCACCGTCAGATTGTTGGCCGTCGGCAGCAAGGCCTGGGCCTGGGGCATCAGCAGCTTCAGAATCTGGGTGGCCTGGCTGCCATCTACCGTCAGGGTGAACAGATTGTCCACCGAAGTGAGCTTCGCCTTCTGGTACACCCCCTGCATCAGCTGCAACACCTTGGCATAGTCCGGGGCCGAATTGTTCAGCTGGAAGGCCGAACCATTTTCCAGGAACACCACATTGTTGTAGTAGTACAGCGCCCGGCTGCCCTCCCGGATGCAGGTGACGTGGCCGCTCTTCACTGGGATGGTATCGATCTGAGCCTTGATGGTGACGGTTTTGTTCTCCATCTGGGCATCCGCCTGGAAGCTCAGGCTGTGCCTGGGCTGGGACATATAGGTTTTGATGACGTCATAGGCCTGCATGCCCTGTCCGGCCTTGGTGCCGGGGAAGCACAGCCAGGCCCCCAGTGCGCCAACAAGCACCAGCACGGCCAGCAGTACCAGCACCACCAGCAGCCAGCGGCTCTTTTTCCCGGATTTCTGCCGCTTTTTCCGCATCACAAGTCCTGCAATCAAAGCGCCCAGAGCTGCCACCGACACCACGACCCAAATCCAAGAGCCGGTACCGCCGTCGGCGGGCACAATGGCAAACTCCACTTCTGCCCCATCGGCGCTGAAAGCCAGGTAGCTGCCCATCTGCTGGAACGGCACCTTGCTCCAGCTGCCGCTGCGCAGCACATACACCTGCACATCCTCCTGGGTGGGAAGATAGCGAATGGTGTGGGTCTGCTGACCGTCAGCGGGGACCGAAATCTTCCACTGCTCCACCACCTCGCCGTCAAAGGCTGTGGTGCCCGGGGTTAGCTCCAGGGCATCTCCCTCCTGGAATTTACCCTGGACAAAGGCAATGGCCTGATCGCCGTCCCGGTGCTGGGCCGAGGAAAGCGACGTGAGGAACGGATAATAGGTCGCCTCTACCACCGTGTCAAAACGCAGGTCCTGAAGGTCGATATCGCTCCACCGGG
Organism: uncultured Oscillospiraceae bacterium; assembly: GCA_963560135.1. Classification (GTDB taxonomy): domain Bacteria; phylum Bacillota; class Clostridia; order Oscillospirales; family Oscillospiraceae; genus Faecousia. Next base: position 3,017 of record CAUWNA010000084.1, read on the forward strand.
CGTAGCACCCCTCCTTCTGAGGAAGCTTGGGGTAAACATCATAGTCAAAGGATTCTCCATAGTGGAACGGCACGGTTTTTACTGTTTTGCCCTCCACCACAAACGATAGATTGAACACCTTCAAAGAGCTGGGCACCATCTCCTCCCGGCTGAGCTGGGCGTAGGTGATGGGCTCAGCCAGGGCCTGATAGCTCACCTGGTTGATGCCGGCCAGGGTATCGCTGACAAAGTAATTTTCTGCAAATGTTCCCGTATTGGCCCCGGCAATGGCACCGTAATACTGGTTTGCCTGGGGGATTTCCACCATGGAGTAGCACCCGGTGACCAGGCTGCTGTTGCCGCCGTAATCCTCGGTGATGCCGCTGCCCACAATGCCGCCCACATAGCTGCCGCCGGACAGGCTGCACTTGGCCAGACACTGGCGGATGGTACCGCCGGCCAGGCCCGCAATGCCGCCCACATAATCGCCATCCTCGCTGATGGCCTTGCCATAGCCCCGGGAATTGATAATCAGACCCAGTTCCATCCGTCCGCAGATGCTGCCCACATAGCTGCGCTTGCCGGTAATGGTGGCCAGGTTCTCGCAGTTCTCTACAATGGCTTTCAGCTCATAGCGCTTTCTTTGGGTCAATTTGCTGCCGCCCACATCGTCTTCCGGGTCAGCGGTGGATTCCAGACCCATGATGCCGGTGATGCCGCCCACATTCAGGTCCGCTTCCACGGTTCCGGTGTTGATGCAGCCCACCACACGGCCCTCGGAAATATCATCCAAGTCCACATCGGAAATGTCGGTAACGATCTCCTTCTGGGCTTCTTCCGTTGCCAGGGCAAAGGTGCGGGCAATGGCGCCGATTTGGTTGGAGATGCTGTTGATATCTCCCGCCAGCGTGTCCACCCCCTGGCCGATGGTTCCCCGCAGCTCGCCGGAAGCGCCTGCCATACCGTGGACGGCGCTGCCCAGCTGAGACAGGGCATCCCGGTTGATTTCCTCATCCCCTGCTCCGGCGGCCAGCTCCTCCAGCGCCTCCCGCGCGCTGCTCTGATAGCTGCCGATGGCCTGAACGCAGGACTGCACCTGGCCGCCGAATCCGGCCCCGTTGCTGCCTGCCTGGCTCACCAGACCGCCCAGAGAATCAAACTGCTTGCTCAGGGTTTCAATGTAATCCTGGGACAGCACCGTTTGAATATGGGGCTCGATCTGTCCGGCGATGCCGCCGGCATCCTTACGCCCGGTGATGCTGCCTTCGTTGCGGCACTGGCTGATAAATCCGCTGGTCCGGCCCACAATGCCGCCCAAATTATAGCCGATGTGGGGATATCCCACAGAACCGGTGTAAATACAATTTACAATGCTGCCGCTGCTGTAACCGGCAATGCCGCCGGTATCCGACGGGGCATCCAGGGTATCCCGGTCTGCCTTCTGGGCCAGGTCAATGGTCAGATCCAGGTGAAGATCCTTCACATCCACCGCCGGGTCTACACTTTCGATATTGATCCGTGCCTCGCTGCGGCCTCCGGAGACCGTGCCGCTGTTGTAGCCCACAATGCCGCCGGTACGCTTCTTACCGGTGATGCTGCCCTGGGCCTGGCAGTCCTGCAAGGTGCCGTCGTTGGTTCCGGCGATGCCGCCGGTGTCGATTTTTCCCTTGACTGTACCGGAAAAGCTGCAATGGACCAGCGTGCCGTAGTTTTCGCCCACAATGCCGCCTACCCGCAGGCCGTCTCCGTCGGGGCAGACCTGGCCCAGCACCGTCAGGTTTTCCACCTTGCCAGAGGGCTGCAAAATGCCGAACAGGCCCGCAGGGGACAGACTCTGCGTAATGGAGAGGCCGCTGATGGTGTGGCCCTGGCCGTCAAAGCTGCCGCCAAAGGTGGGGATGGGGGTGAAGTCCACCCCCTCCAGGCTCAGGTCCTGGGTCAGCACCACTTGTTTATTCTGAGACCAGGTATCCAAGGTGCAGCTGGCCGCAAAGTCCAGCAGCTCCTCCACGGTGCCGATTTCAATTTTCTCCACAGTTTGCTGCTCTGGCTGGGTTTCCTGGGCCGCCACCGGAACGGCTAAGCTCATCAGCAGTGCCGCCGCCAGCACCAGCGCCAAAATACTATGTTTCATCTTCTTCGGCTCCTTCCTGTGTGGCCTTGCCGGACAGCAGGCTCAAATCCACATCGCCTGTAATATCCGCCCGCAAAATGCCGTTGACGTAGCCATGAATTTCGCCCTTCACCAGGCCGTCCACCAGAATGTGGCCGCTGCCGGAAATCTTGGGCAGGTTGCTGTGGTGCATGGAGAAGGAAGTTTTATCCACAATTTCTCCGCCCACCAGCAGAATCTGAGGCAGCACGAACATAACCAGTCCAATGGACAAGATGGTGCCGCGGCCCAGGCTCTGGCCGATGCCCACAATGGCTGCCTCCGAAGTCATCATACCAATCAGCGTGCCGGCACAGGCCAGAATGCTGCCGGAGGTCAAAATGGTGGGGAAGGCAAAGTTCATAGACTCGATAATGGCCTCCCGGTGGGGCATCTTGGTTTTCAGCTCCTGATACCGGCTGGAAATCACAATGGCGTAGTCGATGTTGGCACCCATCTGGATGGAGCTGACCACCAGATAGCTCATGAAGAACAGCGGCGAGCCGGTGAAGGCCGGGATGGAGAAGTTGATCCAAATAGCGCCCTGAATCACCAGAATCAGCAGCAGGGGCATCCCCGCCGACTGGAAGGTAAACAGCAGCACCACCAGCACGATCAGGATGGACACCACGGAAATCACCAGGTTATCCGTAGCGAAGGAGGTCTTAAAATCCTGCTCCACCGAGGAATTGCCCACCACATACACCGATTCTGCCGGATAATACTCTGCGGCAATGGCACGCATGGTGTCCAGGAAGGCATAGGTCTTTTCGCCGCCCTCCGGCAGGGTCAAATACACCAGCACCCGGTTGTAATCCTGTCCTTGCAGCTGATTTTTGGCAGATTCCATTTTGGTCTGGGCCTCTTTCAGGTCCGCCATCTGGTCGTCTTCCAGTGTCACGATGCCGGCATCTATCTTGTCGCAGACAAACAGCATCATGTCAATCAGGGGCACTTTGTAATTGCTTAGTCCGCCGATGATCTGACCGTACTGCTCCTGGTCGGCAGCGTAAGCGCCGTAAACAGCCTCTGCCAGCTCATAGTCCAGTCCTGCCAGCTCAGCAAACTGCCGGGGCGTGAGCTTGTCTGCCAGCATGTAGCCGTCCATGGCCTCCACGTTGGAAAGTCCCATGGAGTAGTCCACTTCCTCATAGCTGTCCAGCCGCTCCAGCAGCTGCTTTTCCACATCGTAGTCGGTTTTGGGATACACCAGAGCCACAAAGTTGGTGGCACCGAAGTTGTCCCGAATCTTGTTCTGGGCAATCTGTACCGTGTTCAGCTTGGGGGTCTGAATGTCGCCGTAGCCGTAGACATAGGGGCAGTTGTTGGAATAGTGATAGCCCAGCAGCATCGCCACCAGGAACAGCGGCGGAATCAGAAACCGGGTGCGGTAGGCGAACTTTCCCACAAAGGGAATTTTGGGCACGAAATTTTTGTGCCGGGTCTTGTCCATCAGGGGGCCAAAGAGCATCAGCAGCCCCGGCATGATCAAAAACACGGCCAGCAGGGCAAACAGCACGGCTTTGATCAGGCAGATGGCCATATCCGGGCCGATTTTGAACTGCATGAACATCATGGCCACCAGACCGCCGATGGTGGTCAGGCTGCTGGAGCCAATCTCCGGGATACCCTTGCTCAGGGCCGTAATGACCGCTTCCCGGATGGGCAGGTGCTCCCGCTCCTCTTTGTACCGGTTGCACAGAATCACCGCATAGTCCAGCGACAGGGCCAGCTGCAAAATGCTGGTAACGGAGTTGGACACAAAGGAAATTTTGCCCATGAGGAACTGGGTGCCCTGGTTCAGCACCATGGCCGACAGGAAGGTCAGCAGCAGCACCGGCACCTCCGCATAGGTCTGGGAGGTCAGCAGCAGCACTGCCACCACAATCACCGCCACCAGAACCATGATGATTTGGACCTCCTGGTCGATGATCTCAGCTTTGGAATTGCCCAGGGCAGTGGACACATAGTAGTCCCGGCCATCTAAGTACTGCTTCACTTCTTCCAGGGAATCCAGGCAGCCCTGGTCCGTCTCGCTGTAGTCAAAGGTGATGTTATACAGCGCCGAAACATTGCGGTAATCGTCGTCCTGGTCATAGTCCACGCTCTGCACACCGGGAATTTGCTTCAAATCCTTCCAAATTGCATCGGCCTGGTCCATGGATACGTTCTCCACCATCACCTGGGCCGTGCCGTAGGTGATGAACTGCGCCTCCATAATATCCAGGCCTTGGCGGGTCTCGCAGTCTGCCGGCAGATAGGCCTTCAAGTCATTTTCCACCTCGATCCAGTTTGTGGAAAACAGGGAAAAAATGACCCCGATCACCAGCAGCAGAAATACCAGATTGCGCTTGTCCACAATGAAGGCAGCGACCTTCATCATGGCGTTTTCCTGCTTTGGTTTTTCAGCTTTCACCATTGCTTCCTCCTTGTTGTGTTAAGATTCCCGTCACGGGGTAGGTGCCCCGGGGGGTGGTCAGTTCCAGCTGCAGCATGTTCTCATGGAATACGCCTTGAACCTGGCAGCGCATCGGCCCTGCCAGCGTGGGCAGCTGCCCCTGGAAGGACAAATTCCTGCCGGTGCGAATGCCATGGCAGATGGGACAGGTGCGGGTGAACAGGGTCAGCGTCCCGGTGACGGCATTCTCTGCCAGATGCAGTGTCAAACTGCCTCGCCGCCTGCCCAGCGGTGTCTGCATTTGCAGCACATAGGTACAGGTTATGTTTTCCATACTGCGCCTCCAACATAATTGACATTTGTACAATTAAATGATATACTTTTCCCACATAATTGGCAAGAGACATCCCAGCCCCGCTGTGAGATAGCGAACATTCACCGGGCAAGTGTTTCCCAAGTACAGGAGGAACGACCATGGAGCAGAACCTGGACCTGCGGATTCAAAAAACCTATCTGTCCTTAAAAACCGCCTTTTCTTCCCTGATGGAAGAAAAGCGGTTTGAGGACATTACGGTAAACGAGCTGTGCCAGCGTGCCATGCTGCGGCGCACCACGTTTTACAAGCATTTTGCGGATAAATACGAGTTTTTTGCCTTCTTCATCCGGGAGCTGGCAGATTCCTTCCGGGACCAGCTACCGCCGGATGTTATGGACGGCGGTGCCGGAGAATACTTCCTGCAAATGAGCCAGGAACTGGTGCGGTTTTCCCACCTCCATGAAAAGATGGTGCAGAACATCGTCCGCAGCAGCATGTTTCCCCTGCTGCTGAGCATTCTGCTGGAGGAAATCACCGAGGATATCACCCTGGTGCTCCGCCGGGCCTGCCCCGCCCTGCTGGACTGCCCCGGCAAGCTCAAGGGCATGGCCGCCTTTTACGCCGGCGGAATTTTGAGCACGTTCCTGCACTGCCTGCAAAAGGATTCCCCCATCACCGAGGAAATCTTCCTGGACATCGCCAGAGAATACGCAGGCTCCATCACACTGTAAAGACTATAAAGAAAATCCGAACACCTGACAGCCGGTGTTCGGATTTATTATATCAAAAAAGTGCCTCGCAGAGTTCGCCGCCGTAGCGGCGAATAAAGCCAAATCCATTTTCGACCGGGGCGTGTACCTGGGCGAAAATACTTATCAGGCTGCA
>CAUWNA010000085.1:0-8201 GCA_963560135.1 uncultured Oscillospiraceae bacterium
TTTTGGCCACAATATGCTCAAAACCCCAGTTCCGCCTGACGCAAAACTGGGGTTTTTCGACGGTCTGAGAGGGACGCTGCAAACGTGCAGCGTCCCTCGATTTCTTACTGAATGTGGGTGTGGTTGTTGATGTGATCCTGGCAGTAGCAGTAGTAGCCTTTGCAGCGGGAGCAGTAGCGGAATTCCAGCTCCGGGTTGGTCACATCCGTGCGGCCGCAGACGGTGCAGCGGTGGGTGTAGGGGGCCTGGGGGGCGGCGTGGGAGGCTTCGTAGGAGCCGGCATCAAAGTGGATGACCTTGGCCTGCTTTTGCTGCTTGGGCTTCTGGTGCATCACCCGCCGGGCGTTGGCCCGCCAGGACATGGGGATGACGTTCAGCACGTCCTTGCCGAAGAACAGGAAGTAGTTGGCCAGGGAAATCACCGAGAACAGGTTGTAGGGGAAGGGCATGGTGAACAGATCCAGCAAAACCAGCACCAGGTCAAACAGGGCAAAGACCCAGGCTCGGATGGGGATGATGAAAAACAGCAGGAAGTTGGCATCGGGGTACAAGGTAGCGTAGCTGAGGAACAGGCTCAGGTTCAGGTAGGTCACGCTGGCCCGACCACCGAAAATCAGACAGTAGATGTCCATCAGCACCACGCCGGTAAGGTAAAACAGATTGAATTTGAAGGTGCCCCACACATTCTCCATAGCCCGGCCCAGGGAGTAGTAGCAAAGCAGGGAGATGGCGGTGAGCAGCAGGTTTCCGGCGCTGTAAGTCAGCGGGTAGGTCAGCAGGCGCCAGATTTGGCCGTGCAAAATGGCGGTGCGGTCAAAGCACAGCAGATTGTACAGCACATAGTTGCCGCTCATCTGGCTCATGACATAGACCACGGCACTGCCCAGCACGATGTAGAGCATCAGATTGGGGATGCCCTTGTTGCGGTTTTTGTAACAGCAAAGCTCGAATTTTCTGCGAAGTTCTTTCATGGTATGCAGCTCCTGATATGAATGATAGTTCTATTTTACCAGCAAATGGCTAAAATGTCTAGATAAGAATTGTGAACATTTTTCCAGAAAAGGGGAGAAAAAACTGTTGACATTTGGAAAATTACGGGTATAATAGTGGAGAAAACTGCATACAGCCTTATCAAGAGCGGTGGAGGGAACGGCCCGATGAAACCCGGCAACCTGTGTATTCAAGGTGCCAAATCCGGCGGCAACGAAAGATGAGGATTCGATACCTGCGCACATCGAGTCTTCGGTGTGCGTTTTTATATTGCGCAAGAAACCATGACCGCTTCGAGCGGTACCAGACAGAAAGGACTTATTATGGAAAAAAGACTGTTTACTTCGGAATGCGTTACCAATGGTCACCCCGATAAGGTAGCCGACTCCATTTCGGATGCCATCCTGGATGCCTGCCTGGCCCAGGACCCCGGCTCTCGTGTGGCCTGTGAGACGATGGTCAGCACCGACCTGTGCATCATCTGCGGCGAAATCACCACCAAGGCTCAGGTGGATTACGCTGCCGTGGCCCGTCAGGCTATTCGGGAGATCGGCTATGTCTATCCCGACGACGGCTTCGATGCCGACACGGTTCAGATTCAGTGCCACGTCCACACCCAGTCCGCAGACATCGCCCTGGGTACCAATGATGAGGTGGGCGGTGCCGGCGACCAGGGTATGATGTTCGGCGGTGCCTGCACCCAGACCCCGGAGCTGATGCCTCTGCCGGTGGCCCTGAGCCGTGCCCTGTGCCGCCGTCTGACCCAGTGCGTTCGGGAAAATGACCAGCTGCGCCCGGACGGCAAGACCCAGGTCAGCGTGGCTTTTGATGAGCAGGGCAATGTGACCGGCATTGACACTGTGGTGGTGTCCGTGATGCACACTGAGACCTTTGCCATGGACCAGCTGCGCAGCTATATCCGCAGCCAGGTGATTGCCCCGGTGCTGGCGGAGTACGGCTTTGACGTGGCAGACGTGGAGCATATCCACATCAACCCCACTGGCAAGTTTGTCATCGGCGGCCCCAATGGCGACACCGGCCTGACCGGACGGAAAATCATCGTGGATACCTACGGCGGTTATTTCTCCCACGGCGGCGGCGCTTTCTCCGGCAAGGACCCCACCAAGGTGGACCGCAGCGGTGCTTATATGGCCCGTTACATGGCTAAGAACCTGGTGGCGGCCGGTCTGGCTAGCCAGGTGCAGGTGCAGCTGGCCTACGCCATCGGCGTGGCAGAGCCGGTTTCTGTCCGGGTGGACAGCTACGGCACCGGCGTGGTCAGCGATGAGAAGCTCACCGAGCTGCTGCGCAAGACTTGCGACCTGACCCCCGGCGGCATCATCCGCAAGCTGAATCTGCGCCGGCCCATCTATGCCGAGACGGCAGCCCATGGCCACTTCGGCCTGGACGGCAGACCCTGGGAGCAGACGGACCTGGTTCCGGAGCTGAAAGCCCTGGCTGGCCTGTAAATAGAACCCATTCCCCGACTGGCTGGAAATTTCCGGCCAGCCGGGGATTTTTCCATCTTTGCAAACGGGAGAGAATGTGGTATGATATCCCAAGAAAGAGCGACCCGCTAGTGGCGGCGAACGTAAAAAATGGAGGAATTCCCATGTTGGATTATATGCGCATCGGAACGGCGGTTCCGGCGGTGAAAGTGGCAGATGTGGCCCATAATGCCCAGGAAATCTGCGCCTTCCTGGAAAAAGCAGAGAAGCAGCAAGTGGATTTGCTGCTGTTTCCTGAGCTGGCCCTTACGGGCTACAGCTGCGGCGATTTGTTTTTCCAGGAGCGACTGTATCAGGCGGTGGATGCTGGGGTACGGCAGATTCTCGCGTGCTCTCAGAAGTATCCACAGATAACGGCTGTGGTCGGCCTGCCGGTGAGCAGCCGGGTTGGCGTGCTGAACTGTGCGGCCGTGATTCGGGATGGCAAGCTGTGGGCGCTGGTGGGTAAACAGTACCTGCCGGACAGCGGCGAGTGCCAGGAAAGCCGGTGGTTTACGGCCCTGGAAGACGAGGTGCAGGTAACCTTGGCAGGGCAGCAGCTGACGGTGAGCGTTGCCGGAACCTATCAGATTGGCCACGCCTGTGTGGGCATTGAAATTTGTGAGGACTTCTTGGCTCCGGTGCCGCCCTCTGCCCAGCTGGCCCTGAGTGGGGCGGAAGTGATTTGCAACCTGTCGGCCTCCCCGGAGTTTGCGGGGAAGAAAGCCTGGCGGGAGAGCCGCATTCGTCCGTACAGCCAGCGGTTTAAGTGTGTGTATGTCTATTGTTCTGCCGGTTATACCGAGTCTACTTCGGACATGGTATTCTCTGGCCACAGCTTGATTGCGGAAAACGGAACGGTGCTGGCCCAGAGCAGTGGCACGGCGGCCAGTGACTATCTGCTGGTGAGCGACTGCGATTTGGGCAGAATTCGTGCAGACCGCCGGGTGGATGCCACCTTCCGCCGCTGCGCCAGCCGCTTTGGCCTGGTTTTGGAGCCGGTGCCGGTGTGGCAGGGACAGCTCCGTGGCGACGGCACGGCCTATCCCGTGGACCGGCAGCCCTTCCTGCCCCAGGAGGAGCAGGCACGCCGGGCGTATTGTCGGCAGATTTTCCAGCTTCAGGTTACGGGCCTGAAGCAGCGGCTGGCAGGAATCGGCGCCAATGCGGTGGTGGGTATCTCCGGCGGACTGGACTCCACCCTGGCACTGCTGGTGACGGTGGAAGCCATGCGCCAGCTGGGCCGCCCGGTGACGGATGTGTACGGCGTGACCATGCCCTGCTTCGGTACGTCTCAGAGAACCTACCAGAACTCCTGGGAGCTGATGCGCACCCTGGGCATTTCCAGCAAGGAAATTGTCATTAAGGATGCGGTGAACCAGCACTTTGCCGACATCGGCCACGATGCCCAGGTGCACAACGCCACCTATGAAAACGCCCAGGCCCGGGAGCGTACCCAGGTGCTGATGGATTACGCCAGCGTGGTAGGGGGCATTGTGGTGGGCACCGGGGACTTAAGCGAGCTGGCCCTGGGCTGGTGCACCTACAATGGCGACCACATGAGCATGTACAGCGTCAACGCTTCTGTTCCCAAGACCATGATTCCTTGGATTTTGGAGGCGGTGAGCGCAGAGGACGGTTTCGCCCCCTCTCGTGCGGTGCTGCTGGATATTCTGGACACGCCCATCAGCCCGGAGCTGCTGCCTCCGGATGCCCAGGGGAAAATCAGCCAGCAGACGGAGGATCTGGTAGGGCCATATGCCCTGCACGATTTCTTCCTCTATCATTTCCTGCGCTATGGCTTTGGCCCGGAGAAAATTTACACCATGGCCTGCCGGGCCTTTGCCGGGGAATTTGACCAGGGGGTTATCAAAAAGTGGCTCAAGAGCTTCTACCGCCGGTTCTTTACCCAGCAGTTTAAGCGCAGCTGTGCCCCGGACGGCCCCCGGGTGGGCTGGGTCGGCCTTGGCCCCAGAGGGGACTGGCGGATGCCCAGCGATGCCAGCGCCCGGATTTGGCTGGACGAGGCAGAACGCCTATAAGATTATTAGAAAACTGCCCATCCTTCGGAAAATTCCGGGGGTGGGCAGTGTATTTTTAAGAAGCGATGGAAAAAGCGGCGAGACAGGCTTCCAGCTGCTGGAAGATCAGCTCCTGGGCGGGCACGCAGGTAAGCCACTGGGTTTGCACGGTCTGGGGCTGCAAGGCGGCAAAATGGGTAGCGGCGGCGTTTTGGTATTCTTCCTCCGAAAGGGGCGCACCGGCTGTATTCTGGCAGATGACGGTCACGCCCTGGTCAGAATAGAGACTTTCCTTGGTGGCCAGAACCTGGCTGGAAAGAACACCGTCTTTCAGGCTGACAGCGGATTGGGTTTCCAAATAAGTTGCCGCATCGGTGCGGGATGTGTGGTACTGGATATAGTACCGGGTGTCCGTTTCAGCATCGTAGAAAGCGGTCACCGGCTCCGGCCCTTCCTCAGCGGGGAAAGTGGAGCAGAAGTTCGGCCCTTCCAGCTGCTCGTCAGGGGCGGCGATGGAGCACAGCTGGTTATCCCGGACTTCCCAGGCGTAGGTGGTGAGCACGTGGCCGGTGCCGTGATCTTCGGAGCGGAACAGCTCCAGCTGTCCGTTCTGGTCCAGGTCGGTGACGGTATAGCACCAGCCGTCGTATTCATCGGGGGTGCGCCACAGCTCCCGCTGTTCCCAAATCAGGGAAAGCTGCTCCCGGTAAGCATCCGGGTCCTGGGTGGGCATGGAAGCGGCCTGGGTGACCGTCGGCGGCTGCGTGGCAGGGATCTCATCAGCAGGGGCGGCACACCCGGCCAGCAGAAGCGCTGCGGCACCGGCCCATGCAAGCAGTTGTGTTCGTTTCATGGAAGTCTCCTTCGTCATTGGAATCCTCAGAAACCTGGGTGGGGGGTTCTGAATGGACCATTATATACGAAGGTTATGGAAAATGCAAGGGAAGGGAAAGCGGCCGCTATTTCAGCAGCATGGGCTGGATTTGCTGCCCGGTCAGGGCTTTCTCCAAAGTTTGGGGAATTTGGGTAAAATCAGCCACTAGGGACGTGGGCTTTCCCATGGCATCATCCTGGCCCATGGGCACAAAGTAGTAGTGCTTTCTTGCGAAAAGTCGGCCGATGTTTTCTGCCGCTCCGGCTAGGCCGTCGTTGGTGGAAACGGCAACCACGATGGGGCGGCCGTTGCGCAAGTGGCTCTTTGCGGCCATAGTCACCGGGGTATCGGCGATAGAATGGGCCAACTTTGCCAGGGTGTTGCCGGTGCAGGGAGCAATCACCAGGGCATCCAGCAGCTTTTTTGGCCCAATCGGCTCGGCTTGGGCGACGGTGGTAATGGGTTCACAGCCACAGAAACGAGAAATGGTATTCAGATGCTCTTGGGACGTTCCAAACCGGCTATCGATGGTGCAGCTAGCCTGGGAAAGAATGGGAACTACCTGATACGTTTGGCAAAGGGCTTCCAGAACGGGAAATACCTTATGATATGTACAAAAGGAACCGCAAAATGCAAAACCAATGGTCATAGGTAGAAAACCTCCTTAGCGTGATGAATGGGCATGCGGTAAGCTTGCTAGGATTGTCTCGGCAATCAGTGCGCCGGAGGCCTTGGTGGCCATAGTTCCGGGAAGGGCTCGTGCAGTCACCACATCCAGACCATCCAACCCCGGCGCAGATGCCAGGTCAAAGACCGGGCAGCAGGGGCTTGGCAAACAAGCCAGCAAGGGAACGGGAACGGTGTTAAATACCAGTCCCATCTGGGGGAGCAGGTCCGGGATTTGGGGAATTTCGACGGCGCGGAAACCAAGAGCCTCCAGCATCGCTCGATGGGCGGGGCTGCGGGCGGCGACGGTTACGGGAAAATCCAGGGCTTTCAGCATTTGCGCCAGGCAGGTCCCAATCCGTCCCCAGCCGATAACCAAGGCGGGGGTTTCGCAGAAATTGGTATCTACTGTCGGCAGAGCCAGTTTTAGGGCACATTGGGCCGTAATGGCAGCATTTTTAGCCAAGTAAAGTGGATTTTGCAGCAAATCCATGGTGGTATAATTGCAAAGACAGGAATCGGAAAGCTTTCCGCCGACCACCACAATCTGTGGCGGAAGCATTTGCAGCACTGGCGAAAGGGCTTCGCCGTTTCGCAGGCAGCCCTCTGTGGAAAAGCTGGGGATATCCAGCAGCAAATGGGTGACTTCCGGCGATGGATGGTCGGTGATGGCGATGCCGCCGGCCTGCAAAAGTGCTGCGGCGTGGCGGCAAGCGGATGTGGAACCGATGGGATATAGCAGCAAGGTGCATTCCTCCTTCCTGCCAGAATATGACCGGCGGAGGCGAGTTGTGCTTGATTTTTCACTGGGAATCTGTATAATGAACGTAAGAGGTGATGCAAAATGCAGCGACTTGGCTTTATTCACGACATGATGGACGTGAAAGTTCTGATTCTGTTTGTGATGGCTCGGGTAAATTACCCAGTGACCGCACAGCAGATTTATGAACTGTGCTATCAGGACGACTGCCTGAGTTATTTTGATGTGTGCACCGCCGTACCGGAAATGGTCCGTTCCGGCCATCTGCGGGAGCTGGAAAACCAAAGCTATGAGATTACGGAAAAGGGCCGTGCAGACGGTTCTTTGACAGAGGACTCTGTGGCGTTCTCCGTGCGGCAGCGGGCTGAAAATGCTGTGAACCGCTTTAATCGGCAGATTCGCCGCAGCAGCTTTGTGAAAACCCAGATTCTTCCCAGGGAGAGCGGAGACTTTTCCGTGATTATGGCGCTGGATGATGAAATGGGAAACTTGATGACACTGGAATTGCTGGCTCCGGATCAGCGCCAAGCGATTCGTTTGAGTAAGCTCTTTGAAAAGAAAGCGGAAACGGTGTATAACCTGACCATGGCAGAGCTTTTGGACGACGAGGAAGATGCTGACGAATCATAAATGTCTGGATTGTGGCGCAGATTTGTACAGTTTGTAAATATTGCACGATTTTGTGTCTAAAAAACAGTTTCCTCTTGTGCTTTTTGAAGAGGCGTGGTATACTGTACCTACACCGAAGGATCGGTGAAACGAAAGGAGCTGCCGCATATGAAATTCCAGTTCAGTGAAAAGAAAGTAAAACTTCCTGAAAATGTCCATGCCTATGCCGAAAAGAAGGTTATGAAGCTGGCACGTTTCTTCGAGGAGGATGCGGAAGCACGCATTGTCTTTTCTGTGGAGAAAAGCCGCAATAACGTAGAACTTACCGTTCATGGTGCAGGCACTTGGTTCCGGGCAAGCGAGAGTACGTCCGACATGTTTGCTTCCATAGATGCAGCGGTAGGAACCATTGAGGGACAGATCCGTAAGAACAAGACACGTCTGGCACGCCGCCTGAAGCAAGGCGCATTTAGCCGTACCGTTCAGGAAGAAACATCCTTCGCCCCGGACCAGGAGGAGGAAGACCTGAATATCGTGCGCACCAAACAGTTCTACTTCAAGCCTATGACCAGAGAAGAAGCGGTGCTGCAGATGAATCTGCTGGATCACACCTTCTTTGCTTTCCGAGATGAAGATAATGGGGGAAGCTTTGCTGTTGTATATAAGAGAAACGATGGCGGCTATGGTCTGCTGGATGATACTGAGTAAAGGGTAATGAGAGAGGGGCAGCAATGCCCCTCTCAGACTGTCGAAAAAGCTCAACAAAGCTAGGTTTTTTCCGTTATCTATGATAT
>CAUWNA010000086.1:0-8041 GCA_963560135.1 uncultured Oscillospiraceae bacterium
TGCGAACATAAACTGTGTTTTAGGGTTAAATCCCCCTTGACAAATCTCTTCCCAGTAAAAAATTCAAAGAAGCTGCCAAACCCTATGCAGAATAAAAAGAGAACCAAAAGCGTCCCGATAAAGAAGGACACACCACCAATAGCCGCATACGGAACCCTCAGCAGAAGAAGCAGTATGTTCCGGATCAGCTGCCAGACCCCCAGCAGCTCCGCACCAGCCATCATCGTCACTGCGGACAATCCCAGACATTCTCTTTTGATCTTTTGAAAAACTTCCATCATTCTCTACGCCCCCTGCATTGTACTGTGACATTCCCACGGATCATCGTTTCCCCCATGCTACCACAGGTTCTGTCCAATAAACAGGCACCAATTGGCCACTTTTGCTTTTTCCCTAATTGCAGAAACTTCCCGACAACTTGTCGAGAAGTTTCAACCATCGAGGAGTGTAATTGTAAGTCGGTCATAAAAGTAGCCCCCAAAAATACGCTTCTATCGACTCCGCCTCAACCGGATCGACCCATCCCGTGATTTTCAGGGATTTCAGCGTCAGCTTCACCTGATAAACTGCATCTTTCAAGAGCCTGTATAACTCAGAATTATCCGGGTCAAAGTCAGATTTCTCCTTCGCCGCATAGGCCGCCGCCATATCCTCGTTCAGTGGATACGGAAAGTCCTCCGGCAAATATTCCTTGTCCAACGCAAGCCCTCCCTCTGGTTTCATCTCAGCTACAACTCCGCACTTCCCGACAACTTGTCGGGAAGTGACGAATCCAGTTACATATCCTCTGTCTTAAAGGTCTGGTAGCCCTCGTAGTGGTAGCTGGCATCGATCCCCTTCATATAGACAGTACGATCATCGATCCTATCTGTTAATGCCGCTTGCAAAATCACCTTCAGTTCCAGATCCTTCACCGGACTGCGTTCCATAGCCATCAGATAATCGTCCTTGTCCACCTTGCTCCAATCCACTACCTGCCCAAGCTCCTTTTTCAGCATCAGATCCAGCCATATCCGTGTTGCCCGCCCATTTCCCTCCCGGAAAGGGTGGGCAACATTCATCTCCACATATTTTTCGATGATCTCATCAAAAGTCCTCTGCGGCATCTTCTCAATGCTCTCCAGTGCAGCCATCAGGTACATTGCAGGGGCAAAGCGAAAATTCCCCTTTGCCAAATTCACCTTCCGAACCTGTCCGGCAAACGCATAAATGTCTGAAAAGAGATAACGGTGAATGAATGCCAGCGCTTCAAAGCTCCCCGGCCTGAGCGTATCAATCACCCCGGTGCTAAACAGCTCCAAAGCCCGACCTTTGCTGATCCGTTCCTCCTCCAGTGCAAGCTGCGCCGAATCCTGAATTCCCATTTTATTTTCCAGTGCCATAAAGCTCTCCAATTCTTCATTCTAACTTCCCGACAAGTTGTCGGGAAGTTGTATTACGCAGATTCAATCCCAATCAGCTTCTTCAAGGCATCCTGCAACACCTGAGAGAAATTCACATTTCTCTCCAAAGCCGCAGCGTTCAGCCAGGCCGGAAGGGTCACCGTTCGATTGACGGACTTGTTATTCTGAGCCATGCGGATAGACGGCATATAGGCATCCACCAGCACCGCCCGTTCATTCGACCCCAGGACCACAGCGTTCAGCGGTGTGGGGGAAGGGATCGGCTCTCCGTCCTCTTCCAGGCCGAACATGACACAGCCCAGCAGCTCCCGTGCGGACATAAGGGCATCGGTATCATTCTCGCCGCTGGTAGCTACATCCAAATCCGGGAAGGACACGGCGATTTCCTGCCCAGGCTCATAGGTGAATACAGCAGGATAAAAATAGCGTTCCACTTTCTTCGACATACGCACAACCTCCTGACGCTTTTAGTATAACACATAT
This sequence comes from uncultured Oscillospiraceae bacterium, assembly GCA_963560135.1. Lineage (GTDB taxonomy): Bacteria > Bacillota > Clostridia > Oscillospirales > Oscillospiraceae > Faecousia. The sequence continues at coordinate 1,887 of CAUWNA010000086.1, forward strand.
TTTTATATTTGTCAATTAAAACACTGTCTCAATATAGGTTCTTTCATGTCTTTTTTCGCCTTTCTATCAGCCGTAGCTTAGGACTTCCCGACAACTTGCCGGGAAGTTGGTGCAGGGCAGGTTTTCTTAGTCTCATTTGCAAGCCTGGCAGAGATCTGCTTGCGGGTGCTTTTGGGCAGCTCCATCAGCCGCATCGCCTCCTCCGGATCGCAATGAAGATTCCGGCTAAGAGTACAAACCAGCTTGTAATGCAGAGCCGTCTCCCGATTCTTTGCAGCCAGCTGCTGCTCAGGCGTCAGCGGCGGAAGTTTAGATTTACCCATGTATACCTTCCTTTCTCCCCTTCTGTAACAAGGAGCAATTAAATTCTTCAGGGTATGCCCACAAGGTTTCCCACAGACTGCCGCCTGCCGGCTAACCACAGGCTTTCCCACACCCTGACGGGCATGGAAAAGCCTATGGACACCCTTGGAAAACCTCATGGACAACCCTTACCTTGTGGCCGCAGGGCTGCGCCCCGCAGGGAAATCTGTGCTAATCGATACTGTTCCCTACACCCTGCTATCCGGTCATTGAGAATTTTTTGTTTTTTCTTGGGGCAAAAGGGTGCAGTACCCCTATCTATGCTGTCAGCTCCTGTTCACCACTGGCGAACACTTTCACCCCCGTCCCATCATAGTACATCCCTTCATTCCACTCCGAATCGGCCCAATAATTAGGCAAATTGTATTCACAGACTTTTTCCCTCTTAGCATATAGGTTCGAGTCCTATATCGTCCACCAAAAAAGAAGAGACACCCATTTGGGTGTCTCTTCTTTTTTGCTTGCATAGGACTCGAACCCATCCAATGCAAATGCCCGGCGGGCATTTGCTTGCCGCCGGCTAGACGGCGGCAACTCCATAATACAATCGAGTCCTATATCGTCCCCTACCCAAGCACCACCCAACTGGATGTCTCTTCTTTTTTTGATTGCATAGGACTCGAACCCATCTAAATGCAAATGCCCGGCGGGCATTTGCTTGCCGCCAGCTAGATGGCGGCAACTCCATAATTTCATCGAGTCCTATATCGTCCCCCCACCCAGGCAGCACCCAACGCAGGTGTCTCTTCTTTTTTCCTTGCATAGGACTTGAACCAGCCCCAAATAGTAACAGGGACAGCCCCCACCGGGCTGTCCCTCAGATTGTCAAAAAAGTGCCTCGTAGAGTTCGCCGCCTCAGCGGCGAATAAAGTCAAATCCATTTTCGACCGGGGCGTGTACCTGGGCGAAAATACTTCTCAGGCTGCAAGTGTGGAATTTGTTCGCCATGGGCGGACAAATTATGCGCGCAGCAGACTGCAAAAAACTGTCGAAAAGCCCCGTCGGGGATTTTCGACAGCCTGAGGGACAGCCCCCACTGGGCTGTCCCTTCAATGTTATCACAAGCAAAAACGCACCGCCACTGCGCTGTCCCCTACTCTCCCCGGTGCTGGCGCAGCAGGAAATAGAGCAGCCCGCCAAAACTCGCCACCGATGCCCCCATGCAGGGAAAATAGAGTTCCCCAGGCAGTCGGGCCACCCACGGGTGGCTCAGCACGCACAGGCTCACGCAGGCGGCCAGAACCAGACCGCTCAGCAGGATATACAGGGGATTTCGGTTTTCCACCGGCTCCGGGTCCCAGGCTTTTCGCCGCTCCAGCTGCCACAGCAGGTCCTGCTCCTGGGGAATGCCCTTGATCAGGAAGCAGGTGCGCCGAACCGGCCGCCGGCTGCCCCGATCCATAAGGCAGCGAATGGCGTAGTGGCCGCGATTCTCCTTGATGCCCATAACCGAGCGGATTTCCTGCGCACCTCGGGGAAGAAAGGGCTGACGCCCCTGGCGGCGCAGAAACGCCTGGGTTTCCATAGAGCTGAGGGCGAAGCCCAGGAAGCCGTCCCCATGGCTGGGCAGCCCCCGGGCATCCATAACCCACAGCCGGTCATCCTCCGTCAGGAAAAAGAGGGTGGCATCCCGCATGGCCCTGCGGCTCATGGCCCCCACTAACCCAATACCCAGGGCGCAGACCCCCAGAACCAGGATGGGCGAGGCCGTCTTTTGCGCCACCTTCATCCGCTGGAATAGGAACGTTCCGCCTAAGAGCAGCAACATCATCAGCAGCACGATGCCCAGAATGCCCCCTACCGTGCGATATCCATAGTGACTTTTTCGCCCCGTCTCCGGGGACATCCACACCTGCTTCAGTTTCATGCGGTTATCCCTCCTGCCCCCAGGCAAAGCTGTCCGCCATTTCTTGGGCCGCCCGGTTGGCTGCTTCCGAACCGCTGAAATTGGTAAGCTGAATCAGGCAGAAGCCGTAGTCTTTTACAATGTAGTATTGCGTAGTCACCACATGGCCCTCGTCGATGGTGAAGCTGTACAGCAGCTCCCCCTGCTGGGTGTACGTTCCGCTGCCGTTCAGCTGGGCTTCCACGCCTTCCAGCTGCATCAAAAGCTGCTGAACGATGGCATCCCGGAACTGCTGGTGTTCTTCCAGGGAATAGTTGTTTTTCCCCACATGGACGGAGATGTTGTCCGGCGTTTCGTCATCCTCACGCCCTTCCTCTATGTAGAAAAGCTGGGAATCGGTAGAATGCTTTTCCGACAGCACCCAGCCCTGGGGGACGGTATAGCTGCCCGGAATATCCAAATTGGATGCCTTGGCCTCTTTTCCACATCCTGTTAGGAGCAGCATCAGGCAAAATACAGCCAGCAAAATCTTTTTCATAGTCTATCCCCCCATGTTTTTACCTGGAAAACAATTCTATTGTTTCAGCACTCGTGCCGCAAGCTCCTCAGCCATGCGCCAGCTCCTCCAAATAGGATGAAATTCCACCGGATACTTCTGTCAGTTTCTCCCGGTTCAGATCGTACAATACCCGGTTGGCAGAGATGGTGGTATGCACCAGCCCCATCTCTGACAGCACCGACATGTGGTGGGAAATCGTGGCCGTGGACAGTCCCAGGGCCTGGGCTAGCTCCCGGTTGATGCAGCTCCGCTGAGACAGCAGCCGCAGAATTTCCAGCTTGCTTCCGTCGGAGAAAATCTTTCCATAGTTCACAATATCCTGCTTCTGCATGCTCTGGCAGGACTTCTCCGCCAAAAAGTGGAGCATGAACGCACCTATGTAGAACCAGGTCCGTCCCCCGGCGCAGCCGATGTGCCCCCGGAACGTGGAGGGGTGGAACAGCAGCACCGTAAGCTCCTGGGGAATCACATCGTCCTGAAGCAGATAGCCGGCATTGGGATCCTTCAACAGGTTCAGGACGGGGTGTTCCCGGTCCCAGTCTGCCAGCGCTTGGCGGTTCCGGGCAAAAATCGCCTCCAACTCCGGCCCATGGCGGCGCAGTTTCTCTATAACATGGGCCAAAAGGTCGAAAATCCCGTCCTTGTGGACTTCCGGGTGGAGCATAGCCGTGAGGATCTGCCACCGAAGGCCATCGTCCAGTTCCAGCGTTCCCAAATAGTCCGTAAATCCCGCCAGGGTTCCTGTCTCGCCTCCGTCCGAAACCGCCAGCAACCGCTGCTCCAGGGTCAGCCGGTCATACCGCTGCGCCGCCTCTTCCAGGGTTTCCCCAGAGGGACCTTCGTGAAAGCACCCCAGATATTCCGCAGCGCAGTCCCAGCCGCTGTTCAGGGGCTGGAAGTAGCGACGGATCTGCACCTCGGAAAGTCCCTGAACCGCTTCGGTCTGGATTTGGGTCAGCCGCTGCAAATCGGCTTGGCAGCTTTCTGAAAAATATGCAGCCCTGCGGGTCAATTCCAAATTTCCGGAAGCCGCATTGTTCAGCACAGCCACAGCTTCCCACACGTACTGCACTTGGTTCGTAAACATCATCACTGCATTCCTCCCGATTGGATTTCTTGATTTTTATAAAATTCCTCCGGGACTGTTTTGCGATGGAACAGCAGCCCACAGGAGATCAGAACAAACAATCCACAGCCTACAAAAATAACCTTGGCAGAAACAAACTTGGCCAAACATGCCACCACCAGCGCCATAATTGGTGTGGCTGCGCTGCCCAGACTGCCCATCAGGCCGCTGATACGAGACAAATACGCCCTATCACATTTCTGCAAAATCAGCACAGCACTAAAGTTGTTGAGAATCGCCACACCAAAGCCTACCACGAGCATGAGGATTCCCATAGCTCCATACAGCGCCGCCGGTGCTGCCGCCCAGTGCCCCACCGCAACCGTGCCCAGATACATCCCGCTCAGGGAAATACTGGCCATCATCAGAAGCCTGCCCACAGAAATTCGCTTTGCGAGAATTGGATACAGGGCCGCCCCGGCGATCATGCCCAGGCTCAGGCCCACCCCCACCACCGAGAGCACCCCGGCATCGCCATGGAGGATTTCCCCTGTCATCGCCGCTTGCAGGCTGTTAAACGGGGTCAGCAGGGCGTTCAGCGCCACAGCCAGCAGCATGAGATAGGACAGCGCCCGGCTCTGTTTTACCACAGAAATACCACTGCCCAGGTCTCGGAGGATTTTCCCCGGAGAAAAACGCTCCGTCCGATCCGCCTGCGTCTCCTGAATGGTCATGGCTGATAGCAGAAGTGCCGACAGAAAGAAGGTGGCCACATCCACCGCCATAGCCCCGGCGTTGCCCAGAACGCCAATCAGCACAGCCCCCAGGCCCGTCCCCACCAGCTCCGAAGCGCTGCCCACCCCGGACAGGTAGGAAACCGCATCGGTGTACTGCTCCGGCGGCACGATCTGGGGCAGGATGGCGCTTCCCGCCGGCTGCCGGAAGGCTTCCACCGTAGAAATCAGCAGGGTAAACATCAGCAGCTCCGCCGGCGTAGGCAGCCCGGTGAGCAGCCGCAGCAGGATATAGCCTACCAGCAACCCCCGGAGGATATCCGTCACCACCATAGCCCGGCGCTTGGGCCGCCGCTCCATCCACACCCCGGCAAGGGGCTGCAACAGCACGGAGGGCAGTCGGTTCGCCGCAAAAACCAGCGCGCTGAACGCCGCCTGCTGCGTTAGCGTATAGGTTAGCCATGTAAAAACAATGGCATCCACGGAGTCACCAAACCGATTGACGGCGTTGGCCAGTACCAGCAGCCGGTAGTTCCGGTTGCGAAAAACAGCCCTAGACTTTTTACGCTCTTTATTAGACATACGCAAATCCTCCTAGTTAGATTTCTATCTAACTAGAAGTATAGCACATGTTCCATGTATGTCAAGAAAAAGTTTAGATATTTATCTACCACTTTGTGAGATGAACATCAAGCATCCCGGTTCACATTACATTGATCTGACAGCAGCGCATCGTTGTAAGTGCCGCCTCGTGGCTCTCCGGCGTGACTCCGGCGCAGCAAGCGCTGTCCACGGTGATCTCCACCTCCGGGAAATTGGCCTTCAGCATCAGCGCGTTGGATACCACGCAGATGTCCGTGCACAGTCCCACCAGCTCCACCGTGAAGCGCTCCCCTGCCGCAGCCTTGTGCAGCAGTCTCGGCAGCAAAACCGATCCGAAGGTAACCTTTTCCACCGGGGTGTACCCTTTCTGCTCCAGGGCCGCAGCCACACCATCCTCCAGTGTCCAGCCCGGAGTACCCTTAATGCAATGGGGAACCGGCAGCTTACGGCCCTCAGCAGACTGCAAATAGTTCTCTCGATGAGTGTCCAAAGTGGCAAAAATCTCGCCGTCAAAGCCCAGAATTTTGTCCATCACCTTGCCCACGATGGCCTGCGCCTCCGGTGTTCCCAGGGATCCGTCCACAAAATCCTTCTGCATGTCTACCACAATCAAAAAATGTTTCATATATGGCTCTCTCCTCTTGTAAGATGGTTCTATTTTGACACAGAAAGCACAATTGGTCAAGCCATTTCTTGGTAAGCGCTCAATAACTCCCCGCCTAGTATTTCCCTCGCCCCTATGAGATAATATCCCAAATCTCAAATAGCTGAGCCTCAGCTATTTGAGAAACTGGAAAATGGGGTGATTAAATGGGAGATATCCTTGCTGTTCGGGATGAATACCGGCAAATCCAATGGGCGGCGGCAATTCAGGAGTGCAAGGCTGCTGTTGGCTTCCAATACTGCAATGAATATTTTCAAAAACTTTTGCAAAAAGCAGAAAAAACCTCCTACCGAAGTAGGAGGTTTTGTGTTGGCATTACC
>CAUWNA010000087.1:0-7630 GCA_963560135.1 uncultured Oscillospiraceae bacterium
TGAACGGGCGCAAATCGTCGCATACGAGGCGGCCCTGTCCAAAATCGAAACCGCAGCGGCCCCCACTACGCCGTTCTATGCAGTCCCAGGTGCTTCCATTTCCGACCGTGCGAATACTGTGGTGGCAAATATCCAGGACATGAAAGCAGCGCTTGCGCTGCTGGACGTGAAGCCGGAGGTGACGTGACATGGCAAACGCATGGCAGAAAGGTGCAAAAAAGCGAAAAATTGTAATCCAGCAGACCGAAGCCACGGCATCGGACATGATGGCGGTGGCGGAGGAGATGAAAAAGCTGCCACCCGGCCAGTTGAAGAAGTTTTTGACCCCTGAGATTCTGGGGATTTTGGCGAAGTATGGAATCGAGGTGGTATAACGTGACGGTTAAACAGATCCAGCATCTGTTGGCCTATCTGGGCTACTACACCATCCCCGTGGATGGCATTACCGGGCCGGGCACGCAGGCGGCGGTGCGGCAGTTCCAGGCGCACTTCGGCGGGCTGGCAGTAGACGGCATTCCCGGTCAGGCTACGGAAAAGGCCTTGCGCCATGCGGTGGCCTATGGAATGCCGGAGAGAGAGCAAGCAGAGGACGTGGGGCAGGGGACCGGCGATAAAACGGAGCCGGTGATGGAGGATGCAGCGCAGTACCTCCAAGCGGATGGCTGCTATCATATCCCTCGTGGGGTGGATGTGCAGCTCACCCGGAACTTCCGGGCAAGCGAGATCCACTGTCAGGGCAAGGGCTGCTGCACGGAATCCGTCATCAGCAAGCGGGTTATGGATCTGGCGCAGGCAATCCGGGATGACCTGGGTGAGCCGCTTTCTATCGCAACGGCTGGCGGTTCCGGCTACCGGTGCCCCGTACACAATTCCCGGGTTTCCGGGGCGGCAAAAAACTCCCTGCACACCATCTCCGATGCGGTTGACCTGCATTACCATGACCCGGACAAACTCACGGTCGTGGTAATGCGGCATCTGACGGACGGAGAGGTTGGCCGGTATCCCTGGGGCTGCCATGTGGGCTGCTGGGATCGGGGATACGTCAATCAGTTCAGATAGGGGAGGTGATACCTATGGGTGTAGATGAGTTACAGAACTATGCCGCCATTGCCAGAGACATTACGGCAATCGTGTCGCTGCTGACACTGGTGATTGGCGGTGTGGTATCGGGTTGGCGGATGATTAAGGGCATCCGCTGTGTGCTGCGAGCTCATATGCTGTCTACCTATTACAGAAACAAAGACAGCAAGACCATTCGGCAATATGAGGCCGAGAATTACGACAAGATGTATAAGGCATATAAATCTATGGGTGGCAACTCATTCATTGACGAGATCACCAAGGACGTTAAGGAATGGGACGTCGTGACCTAAAGCATAAGGAGGAACACAAAATGGAAATTCTGAACACCTACATTAACCCCGTAGCCCTGGGTATCTGCCTGGTGGTGGGCTACATTTTCAAACACTGGTTCAAGGATGTGGACAACAAGATCATCCCCTCTGTGGTGGTCATCGTCGGCATCGTTGTCACCCTCTGGATCAATCAGTGGGCCGTGCTGACCCCGGATGTGATTCTGTCCGGCGCACTGTCCGGCCTGGCATCCACGGGCCTGCATCAGCTGTTCAAACAGTGGATTGAGGGCGGTAAACATATCATCAAGCCCGCAGATCCTGAGCCTGCCCCCGATACATTCACGCACCCCTATGACGACCGCACCGAAAGCGGTCTGCTGGACGAATAATGCAGAAGCACCCCTCCCGGACAAACCCGGGAGGGGTGCTTTTCGTTATCCGAATTTTACATCCAGCCCGGTTAAAATCTCCAACATCATCAGCGGGACATAGGGGGGCGGTGTCCGGCGGCCAGCATCCCAATCCTCGACTGTGCGGCGTGAAATGTTGAACCGCTCAGAAAGCTGGGCCTGTGTGCATCCCCATGTGGTGCGGATGGAGCGGATTGTTGGCGGTGCTTCCCGCAGGGCAGATACTACAGCGGCCTTGCATTCATTGGACATTTCCTGCATCTGCTGGCGATCGCACAAGCCATTCAAAATCATGCTGTGGGCTTTCGGGAGGGCTAACTCTGGGGCAGCTCCCCGGAGTTTTTTGCAGATGTCGATTGGGTCATAGGTTAGGCAGGATTCCGGCAGGAGCAGGATGGCTTCGATTGTTTTTTGATAGTTCATTCCTGCACCTCCTATTATGCCATATATGGGATGCTATATTTATGACCATTGCCGCCGATACGAACATAGTCCTCATGGTTTTCATCCCAACGGATGGTCTGGTGAATCAGGCTCTTGCTGACCTGGTAGTTGTCGTTTTCGTCGGCAAACCAATGTGTGCCGTCAGACAGATTAAACGCAACAATCCCGTCATTGCAGTTATCAACCGCTGTAATAACTACATTGGAATCTTCATATTCATTCAGGTACTCGCTTGCAAAATCGTTCTTTTTCATGGTAGTGGCTCCTTTTCTATGGGCTTCTGTGCCCTTTGCTTTATGTGCTTATTATACCACGCAATGCGTGGTATGTCAAGAGGAAATTGCGCATATAACGCAAAAAGCCACCTCAATTGAGGTGGCTTTTTCAGAAGTCATATTCCACCTGATATCGCTTCCGTTGCGTTCTCGTTGCGTTCTATTTACTAAAAAACTATCAAATTCATACGTACAGGCTGTGTTCTGAGAGTATTGGCTTGAATGGGGTTCAAGAGGCCTCGAGTTCGAATCTCGACACTCGGACCAAAAGTTCCGATTTTTAGGTTTAATGCTTAAGAATCGGAACTTTTTTCTTTGTATAGAAAAGCAATAGGCGGGCAATTAAGATGGCTATTGCTTATCTATTGCTTATGCCTATTGCTTATTATTTACATAGCATCGATGATCCTGCGCAGGCCCTCTATATCTACATCCTGGTAGTGCCGTAGCATTTCGGTGGAGGTATGACCAATCAGGGCCAGCTTGTCCTTGTCGGCACCGGAGACATCCTTCATCAGGGAAGCGAATGTGTGTCGGCAGCTGTGCGGGGTGTATTTTTTGCGGTTTACGCCGTCTACTTCCGTGGATGGGTTATCGATCCCGCAGGCGTCCAGAACCTCATAGAATATTTGGCGGTACTTTGCAATGGACATTCGGGAGCCGTCCTTTTCGCAGAATACATAACCTGCAATTTTATTTGCAACCAGCCGGTCGATAATCGGCTGGATTTTTTTGTTTATGGGGACAATTCGGTCTTTACCCGCCTCTGTTTTGGCACCGCCCACAAAGGCCCTGCGCTTTGCATCGTAGGAGCTGATCTGTAGATCCAGCAGCTCGGACGGCCGGAAACCCAGGTAACAGTGGGCAACTACATAATCTGCATAAGGGACGGATTTCATGTGCTGCATGATCTTCTCTACAGCATCTTTCGGAAGTCCGTCTTTGCCAAGGCCGGCAGAGCCGCCTACAATCAGGTATGGCCCCATATTCAGGGTGACGATATGCCGGGGGATGGCAAACTTATAGAGCAGACCGCAAAGGGCTTTCATGTTTTCCTGCGTTCGCTTTCCCGGCACTTCATCCATACATTCCTGCAAATCGTCGATAGTGATTTCCCGCATGGGGATATTGTGAACAGGAAGAAATTTCTTATTGGCAGCTCGATAGCAGTTTATGGTGGACTTCCCGGCTTTGTGGGTCGGTTCCCATTTTTCGTAGATCTCCTGCCATGTGGTGCTGCTGCGCTGCTCTTCCTTCGTAGGCGGCGTGAGCTGGGGGAGGTAAGCCAGTGCCTCCTTTTTTGTTTTGAAGCCGCTGCGGGAAACCTGGCGCTTGTGACGGTGTCCGGCATCGTCGATAACATAGTCCAGAATTTTGACGGCGATCCATGTGCCATTGGCCAGACGATAGACACTGCCGGTGCCGTTTCCACGGGACTTTGGCTTTTGCCCTGTGACGATTTTTGCGCCGCAGCTGGGGCAGAATCTGGCATCTGGTGGCAGTGGCTGCTTGCATTTTTTACAGTTGACCATAGGAAGCCTTGCCTTTCTGGGACAAATCTGCTATGATAAATAGGCAGACTGCCCCTATCGTGGTGGATGGGAGGTTGCTGTATCGCTCAGCTGGTGTTGGTAGCACCACTGGGCACTTGAACCGCTTCGGTGTTGGTAGCACCGGGGCGGTTTTTTGTTTTCTTCTAATGAAGAAAGTCAGCAATAAAAGGATGCGCTGCCGAAAAAGGATGTCCATTTCTGGATAACTTCACCGCTTCTGGCGGCGATGATCATCATAATATTCCGTAGTGTTCTGGCGGGAATTTGGGAATTGTTATGGCACAGGAAGCAGCCGCCGGCAGCGGTGATCCAAATCTTTGTGGCGTTGGCAGTGGGTGCGCCCTGAGAGACATGGACATGAACAGGTTCCAGCGGGTCATTTTCGTTTGACCAGAAGTAAACCCAGTAGGAGCCGATCTTAAAAACCTGCGGCATTGTCGAAGCCCCCTTCCTGAGCAAATTGGAGAATCAAGTGGGCCGTGGAGCGAATGACTTCTTCATATCGGCCCAGCTCTGACGGGGTGAAACCGCTGACATTCTCCCAGCGGTAGCCGGGGATGATGCAGGTGCCGGAGTGGAAGCAATCTTCTGCATCTGGCTTTTCCACATAGACCTGAACAGTTCCATCCGGGCGCATTTCAGAATGGACGATTTCGGCAGAATCATCTAGGGTTAAGAATGGGTACATCATAGATAGACCTCCTGATTGTGCATGATTTCTAATGTGAGGATGTTTCGAACGAGTTGTTTTGTGAAAGTGGTGGATTCACCGAAAAGACAGCCCACGAGCAATGGAGTAGTAATGATAGGCCATGTCAATAAATTTTTCTGTAACATTAAAATATTCGGCAAGGGCATATCTGGTTGTATATCCGCTTTGCATTGCCTTTATGAGTTCGTCATAAGGAAGTAGTTTTTTTATTGCCCAGCGGTTTGCCCGACACTCATCCTGCTCTACTAAGTTATGCCTATTTTCCAAACTGTGCAAAGATGCGGTGAAAATATGGCCACTTTCGTGTGCAACAGAAACCAATTCCTCTGAGGATGATTCGTATTTGGAACGATCGATGAAAAGACCGTACAAACCATCCGTTTCGATAATCAACGCATCCGTAAAAGGGATTTTTCTCTCGAATATGAGGACACCACTATTTTGAAGCGACTCGTATAAATTACTTAGTTTTTCCATCTCTTTTGTTTATTGCGCATCTACGCAACTCCCGTGCTAAGTTTAAGAGAATTTGCTTTGAGTCCTCGGACAGATCCTTGGATTCCTCGTGCATTGCATATGTAAAACTATCGAACTCCGGCTTATTTGTAATAATTCTGGAAACATCGTCCTTTATCCCCAGGTAGTCAGCAACAGCTAACAAATCTTGCTCGTTAGCAGTATGGAGGGTCGTATTTTTCAGTCTGGGAAAGAAATTGTAAGAAACATTTGAGCGTACGATAGCCTCCCCTTGTGTTATATGCAGTTCATCGCAAGCGGAAGTAAATGCTTCAAAGAGTATTTTTTGCTGAGAATCCGTGAGATAAATATTCGGGATACCTGATTCGTTGCCAAGAAGATAGTCAGTGCTGACGCCAAAGTAAGAGGCTACTTTGTCCAGTGTTTCGCCGCTTGGGGTTGCTCCGGTCTTTTTCCACTTAGTGGTGATGGAATTGCTCAAGCCGATTTCCTCAGCGGCTCGCTTGCAGCTGATACCTTTCTTTTGGCACAGGTCGTAGAATGTGTCATAAAACATAAATTCTCTAACTCCTTTTTGTGCAAATTGCGGAAGATAACCGAAGTTAGAGCAAATAGCTTGACAAGATAACTTTGATAAGCTACAATAAGCTCACTGGCTAACCGAAGTTATTTTCTTCGGAGAGCAAGTCTTGGTGGCTTCCGGTGTTGCAATGATTGTTGGCACTCTTATTGTACACCGAAAGCTAACCAAAGTCAACTATTAAGATAAAGGAGGTTAGTTTTTGTATGCCTGCACAATGGACAGGGAAAATCGTTGGCGAACTTCACAACAACAAGCTGACGGCGAAAGAACTGGCAAATGAGCTGGGATGGCATGATAAGTATCTGAGCCAGGTGGCAGCCTTCCAGAAGGACGGCAAAACTGTATCGGATGCCGGACACAAGGTCACCTTCGAGGATGTGACCCGGATTCAAGAAGCATTGACAGACCGGCAGAAGGAAGTTGCGGACAAACTGCAAGGGTTTATGCAGGAGCAGGGCGACCAGTGGGGCAACCATGTGAGCATGGCCCGGTTCGGAGAAAAACTCTTTGGAGAGGAACACTATTTCCCCATCAACTCCGATGGCCGGCACTTACAGGCCACAGCCGATGAAAAGGGCGGTGCAGGGCTATACTCCCTGCTGAACATGGGCTTTACCAAAGAGACCACACCAGGAGCCAGAAACCGCATTATCGTGTACAACATCTTCGATGTGTTCGCCAACCACATGGCCAGCATGGCTCAGTACAACGCCATGGCTTTGCCGGTGCTGGATGCGGTGAAATGGTTCAACTACCAGCAGAAGACCGAAGTTCGGGAAGAAGTTGACGGCAAGCTGGTGACCCACATGGATGTGGAGGACTCTGTGCGGGACGAGCTGAGCCGGGTGTACGGCACCTTCGAGGAAAAGCGGCCCGGCAGCGGAAAGAAGGGATTTGCAGAAACCTTTATCCTGAACATCCTGCGGGGCTACAACGGCACGGAAGCACAGGGAAGCCACATGGATTCCATGGGCCTGAAACTGCTGCACACTTACAACCGGGCGCAGGTTGCCTACAATCTGCGGGTGGTGATCCAGCAGCCGCTGGCTGTGACCCGGGCGGGATTACTGCTGGATGCCAATTCTATTCTCCGGGGCATGAAAATGGGGCCCAAGGCGGTTCAGAGAAACATTCAGGAAATGCAGCAGCACAGCGGCATTGCCGCCTGGAAAGCCCTGGGATTCTACGATGTGAACATCTCCCGGGGACTGACCAGCCTGATCAAGCAGGAGGAAACCTTCTCCGAAAAGGTGACGGAAGTCGGCATGAAGGGGGCCGAACTGGCAGACAACCTGACCTGGGCGGCCATCTGGAACGCCTGCAAGGAGCAAGTGCGGCGAAAGGGAACAGCTCCCAACGATTCAGGATACATGGATCAGGTGGCGCAGCTATTTGAAGATGTGATCTACAAGACCCAATGGCAAAAGAACTTTCCGAAATATCAAAATTTGTAGCGAGTTACTGGAACTATTATCTCGAACTGGAGGAAGCTTTTAAGCAAACTCAGAAATATGTAGCTTTTGACAGACACAATGATCGGACCTACTCTGTTGAGTATTTGAAACTTATTCAGGCTGTGTGCAGCGAGATTGATGTTGTAGCAAAAGAAATTGCAGAACATTTTGACCCAAACTTTTCTACAATTCAAAGACCTAATATTACCCATTGGGGGTATGTTATCATAAACAATATGCCCCAAATTACAAAAGCTCGTGTTTTCTTTACTAACGGTTACGTGGTTAAACCATGGGACAAATTTGGATACACCCAGTATCTAGATAAAAACGGAAATGTGAGATATAAATTACTTCCAAACTGTAA
>CAUWNA010000088.1:0-7203 GCA_963560135.1 uncultured Oscillospiraceae bacterium
ACTATTTGTCATCTTTTTTTCGCTTTTTTTCCGAGTTCTACTATTGATTCGCATCAAGGGGAGAGCCAAGGGGGTGCTGGTGGTAGCTTTTACGCTGCGCCCCTCATCCGTCTCGCCTGCGGCGAGCCACCTTCCCCCGAGGGGGAAGGCTTTGGGGCAGTGGAACTGGGTAGGTGCGGTGAGAAAACGCACGTGGTCGGCGGGGGCATGCCCCCGCCCTACGAAAGTCCTCTTTTGTCCAAACTACTGAGCGGTAACGAACCGGGTGACCCCCAAAGGTGGTGGTTTACCGCCTGAGCAGCAGGCTCGTAATTGACAGCGGCGGCACGCCGCCAGCTCTCCCAGGGGGAGAGCCAAGTTTCGCCCGGTATCGGTACATAGCGGCTATAGAGAATGCGGCCACTGGCCGCAGGAGGTAAGAAATGAGTACAACAACCTTAAAGCTAATTGCATTGGCCCTGATGTTTCTGGACCATATTTATGAATTTTTCCCCGGCGCACCCATTGTGCTGACCTGGCTGGGACGGATCAGTGCGCCGATTTTCTTTTTCTGCACCGTTTGGGGCTTTCATTATACCCATAACCGGCGGGTGTACCTGCTGCGGATGTACCTGTGCTCGGTGCTGATGGGGGCGCTGGATTTGGTGCTGAATCTGAGCATCGCCCAGCCGGTGGTGCCGGTAATCAATAATGTCTTCACCACGCTGTTCCTAAGCTGCCTGTTCATCTACCTATGGGAGATGAAGGAAAAGCCGTGGCAGAAAATGCTGATGGTACTTGCCTATCTGGCGCTCAACATTGCGATGGTTTTCCTGATTACAGGTGTAGCTTCGCCGCTGCTGTACAGGGTGCTTCCGCAGCAAACTTACCAGTACTGCATTACCATGGTAGGCGGATTGCTGCCCAATATTCTTACCTGCGAGGGCAGCTATATCACGGTGCTGATGGGCATTGTGCTGTACTTCTGCAAGGGCAGCCGAAAAAAGCTGGCTATCGGATACAGCCTGTACTGCTTGGGAAGCCTGGCACTGATGGTGAATATGGGCGTTGCCCAGGGCGTGACCGACTGGTATCAGTTCCTGTTCCACCAGGCTTATCAGTGGATGGAGATTTTTGCCCTGCCGCTGATGCTGTGCTACAACGGTCAGAAAGGCCGGGGGTACAAGTACCTGTTTTACATCTTCTATCCAGCACACGTGGCGGTGCTGTTCTATTTGGGCAACCTGCTGGCATGAGAAAACGCCCCTCGATTTTCAGAATCGAGGGGCGTTTTTTAATGGACATAACATATAACGTTGCTGCCCTCTCAGACGAAAATCAAAGATTTTCGCCAGCTCTCCCTCTGGGAGAGCCAAGTTGGGTACTTTTCGTTCGTGGGTGGGTTTTGTTTAGGTGCGTCCGTTTCGTTAGGTTTCACCGCCCCTCATCCGACCCGGCTTCGCCGGGCCACCTTCCCCCGAGGGGGAAGGCTTTGGTGCGGAGGAACATGGGGCGTGCCGAGATGGAACGCACGTGGTCGGCGGGGGCGTGCCCCCGCCCTACGCACATGTATAACATACGCATTCGTCTACCACCTTGCATCGAACCGGGTGACCCCCAAAGGTGGTGGTTTACCGCCAGGGGTGCAGGCTCGTAACTGCCAGCGGCGGCACGCCGCCCGGGTGACCCCCAGCGGTGTGGGTCTACGGCCAGGGTAACCGTCTCGCATTGTCAGCGGCCACTGGCTGCATTAGAGGGCGGCTTTGATTTTTTCGATCATGTCGGCGTATTCTGCCTCGGTGAGGTAGGTTTTGCCGGGGTTCATGGCGAAGGGGGTGCCCCACTCGAACTGGTCCTTGTACTTGGGAACCAGGTGGAAGTGCAGGTGGCAGCCGCCGTCGCCGTAGGCGCCGTAGTTGACCTTGTCGGGATGGAAAACCTTGTGGATGGCATTGGCGGCAGTGGCCACATCCTCGAAGAAAGCAGCCCGCTCCTCAGCGGAGATGTCCACCAGCTCGCTGACGTGATCCTTGTAGGCCACGATGACCCGGCCGGGGTGGCTCTGCTCCTTGAAGAGAATCAGCTGAGAAACCTTCAAATCGCAAATCTTGATGCCAAAGCCTGCCAGAATGTCACCGCCCATGCAGTAACCGCAGTTTGCGTCTTTCATGTTGCATAACCTCGTTTCTAAAGAATAGGGATACCTGTAAGATACCATAGATTTCCCTTTGGGTCAAGGTGTCTAGCGCAGCACTTTGGCCCATTTTGCCAGGGGTTCGATGATGGCGGACAGATCTTGAATGGCCTGGTTCAGAGCATCGAAGTCCACGGCGTTCAGCTTGTCCATGGACTGCTCCAGACTTTTCTGCCCGGAGATCACCAGCTGGTTGACGTTCTCCACCATGCCCTCCAGATCCAGCTTGGCCAGCTGATCTGTGGCCTGCTCCAGATTTTGGAGCACCGGCTCCACCTGCCCCAGCACTTGCTGCGCCTGGGGCACCAGCTGCAATGCCACACCCAGGGTACAGGCAAACAAGACTACGGCGGCCAAGGCCAGGGCGCAGCAAATGCGGCCAAGGCGCAGGCGTTTGCGGCCGGTTTCGTCGATTCTGCGCAGGAGCTCCAATTGATCGTAATTGTCTTCCATGGTTTGCAACTCCTTTTCGGTGAGATTTCAACAAAATTCTACCACAAGGCAAGGAACTGTGCAAGCGTGAGAATTATTATATCGGAATAATGATGAAAAAGAGGAACAAAGCTTGAATTATTTGTGAACGAGTGCTATACTTTTCTTAACTGATGCGCTTGGACCCGACAGGATCGGGTGCGCACGTTTGGAAATCCAGGTGCATCCAAGACGGATTTTATTAGGAAAGGAATTTGCGAAATGAAAACAACAAGAAGACTGCTCTGCGCCCTGCTGGCACTGACCCTGGTGCTGGCTTTGGCAGGTACGGCCTTTGCAGCGGGTGGGAATTCTATTACCGTGAAGAATGCCAAAGCTGGTGAAACTTACAAAATCTACAAGATGCTGGATTTGACGGTGGATGCCACTCAGGAGTACTTTAGTTACACCTTAAATGCTGATTGGCAGGATTTCTTTACCAATGGCGGCCCTGGCGCTGACTATGTGGACGTCTCCTCGAATGTGGTCACATGGAATGGAAATAAAACGGATGCCGCCAGCATGGAGGCTTTTGGCAACGCAGCAGCGGCTTGGGCTGTAGAAAATACGAAGGACACAGCGGCTAACGATATTATGCCAGATGCGGACGGGGATATCACGTTTAACGGCTTGGATAATGGCTACTACCTGATTACCTCCACCAATGGTACGCTGGCAATCGTGGATACCACCCCGACGAACCCCGCTCCTGAAATTACCGAGAAGAACGTGGATCCTTCCGTGAAAAAGCAGATTCGCAAGGTTGCGAATGGGGCGTATGGTGATGGTCCTATTGATGCCCAGATTGGCGACACGGTGTACTACCAGGCGACCGTTACAGCACAGAAGGGTTCTAAAAATCTGGTGTTCCACGATAAGATGGAAGCAGGTCTGACGCTGAAAAAGGATACCATTACGGTGAAAGTAAACGATCAGGCTTTGACCGCAAGTACGGACTATACCTTAACGACAACTGATCTGACTGCCGGCGAAACGTTCCAAATTACATTCACAGAGACTTGGCAGAATAATTTGATTGGGTCTACCAACGTTGTCATCGAATATCAGGCTACCCTAAATAAGGATGCTGAGATTTCTACCGAAACCAATGACAACACCGCTTGGGTTACCTGGGGTGGTAACGGAAAATCTGCGGAATCTACGGTATTTGTCAATACATACAAGGGCGAGATTGTGAAGTACTACGCCAAAACAGGGGATGCGGGTACGACCAACCACCTGCTGGATGGTGCGGGCTTTAAGCTGTATGATGCACAAACTGGCGGAAACGTCATTCAGGTTGTGGATATTACAAATAGCACCGTAGGCAGCCCGAAGACCTATCGGATCGCAGCATCCGGGGAGAGGGGCGTTGAGGAAATGATGGCTACAGGCGGCCGGGTGATTATTCAGGGCCTAGACAAGAACAAAGCCTACTATCTGGAAGAAAGCACCACCCCTGCTGGCTTCAACAAACTGGCTGCTCGTCAGGAGCTGAAGCTGGAAAATGGAAATGAAATGGTAGGGAATGACAAAATCGATCAGGGTGGAAGCTGGGAGGCTACCGAAGGACAGAAGACCGGCGCAGCCGTGGAGATTGAAAATAAGTATGGCACCGAGCTGCCCAGCACCGGCGGTATGGGTACTACCATGTTCTACATCATCGGCTCTGTGCTGGTGATTGGTGCTGTGGTTCTGTTGGTGACCAAGAAGAGAATGTCTCGCTAATTTACCCGAGGAGGGGCTTCGGCCCCTCCTTCCCTGCATTTTTTCTTAATAATCCGCATTGTATATACCCACGTGGTCGGCGGGAGCATGCCCCCGCCCTACGCAAGATACACTCCCTTTGTTCAAACTAGTGAGCTGTAACGAACCGGGTGACCCCCAATAGCGTGGGTCTACTACCAGGGTATCAGACCCGTATTGTCAGCGGCCACTGGCCGCCCGGGTGACCCCCTAAGGTGTGGGTCCACCACCAGGGTATCAGACTCGAAATGACAGCGGCGGCACGCCTGAAACCGTCCGTCTACCACCATGCATCGAACCGGGTGACCCCCTAAGGTGTGGGTCTACCACCAGGGTATCAGACTCGTAAATGACAGCGGCGGCACGCCGCAAGGAGAACGCTATGAAGAAACATCTTTCCACAATATTGCTGGTCCTGATCCTGCTTCTGGGGCTGTCCTTGCTGCTGTATCCGACGTTCAGCGATTGGTGGAATTCCTTTACTTCCTCCCGGGCCATCGCCAGCTATTCCGAGGACGTGGCCAAGCTGGACCAGCATCAATACGATGACCTGTGGAACGCCGCTTGGGACTATAACCAGTCCCTGGGGGAGCGGGAGAACCATTTCCTGCTGTCTGAGGAGCAGCGTGCCCAGTATGAGGCGCTGCTGGATATCTCCGGCCAGGGAATCATGGGCTATGTCGAAATCCCTGCCATTGGGGTGTCGCTGCCAGTCTACCACGGCACGGCGGAGCCGGTGCTTCAGGTGGCGATTGGCCATCTGGATTGGAGCAGCCTGCCCGTGGGCGGCGAAGGCAGCCACTGCGTTGTCTCCGGCCACCGGGGCCTGCCCTCAGCCCGGCTGTTTACAGACCTGGATAAGCTGACGGTGGGCGATACCTTCTCCCTGCGGGTGCTGGACGAGGTGCTTACCTACCAGGTGGACCAAATTCTGATTGTAGAGCCGGAGGACGTGGAGCCACTGCTGATTGTCCCCGGAGAGGATCTGTGTACCCTGGTCACCTGCACGCCTTACGGCATCAATAGCCACCGGCTGCTGGTGCGGGGCCGCCGCATGCAGGAGGGGGAGCAGAAGGCAGAGGTTCGGGTCAGCGCCGATGCCATGCAGCTGGAGCCGATTCTGGTAGCGCCCTTTGTGGCCAGCCCCATTTTGGCGCTGCTGCTGATTGTGCTGCTGATTCCAAAACGGAAAAAGTAGCGGATTTTGAGGTGATACTATGAAAAAACTGTGGAAAATTCTGTGCCTGTGTCTGTGCCTGGGGGCAGTGCTGTCCTGCTTGCCCATCCCCGCCAGAGCCATTGAGCACATCGACTTAAGCCGCTGCGGAAGCCTGACGGTGACATCCCGGTTTGGTGAGACTCCCATGGCCGGGGCGTCCTTCCGGCTGTACAAAATTGCCCTGCCGGATGTGCAGTGCAATCTGACACCGCTGCCGCCCTTTGACCAGGTGGCGGGGGATTTGAACCACCTGGACCAGGCGGGCTGGGAAGCCCTGGCCCAGGAGCTGCTGGCGTTCGTTGACCAGCAGGGGTTGGCTCCCACGAGGACCGGGGAAACCGATGAAACAGGGCGGCTGCGCTTTGCCGATTTGGATTTGGCGCTGTACCTGCTCGTCAGCGACTGGCATACCCAGGACACGGTGCAGTATCAGCAGCAGCCGATTCTGGTGATGGTGCCTGCACGAAGCCAGGAAAACCCGGATGCCTGGGACTATGACGTGTCCGTGGTGAACAAGTCCGTTACGGCAAAAACCGCCCTGAAAGTGCTGAAATTCTGGGAGGATAAGGAAAACGCCGGGGGAAAGCGGCCTAAATCCATCACCATCTGGCTGTGCCGGGATGGGGAGGACTACGAAAAAATCACCCTGCCGGTGGATGGAAAGTGGGAATACACCTGGCAGGACCTGCCCTACGGTCACACCTGGACCGTCCGGGAGGAGCCGATTCCCAACTACGCCGAGGGCAAGCCCCAGCGGGACGACAAGGACACCACCCAGATCGTCTACACCATCACCAACACCTACCAGCCCCCGGACCCGGGGAGGCTGCCCCAGACCGGGCAGCTGTGGTGGCCCATCCCGGTGCTGCTGATGGGCGGCCTGCTGCTGGTGGTGGTGGGCCTGATTCGCCGCCGAGGTGACGAGGCATGAGGCGAGGCGGAGTGTGCATCCGGCTGGGCCTGGTGCTGATTGCCCTGGCCCTGGGGCTGTGGGGGTGGAACCTGTGGGAAAACCACCAGGCGGACACCGCCAGCGTCCAGGTGGTCCAGGCGCTGACCGCAGCCCAGCCGGAGCGTCCCCCGGTGCAGCCTACCCAGCCGGAATACGTCCAGTTCCCCCAGCGGGAAATGCCGGAGCAGGAGCTGAACGGCCAGCGCTATGTGGCGACTTTGGAAATCCCCAAGCTGGGGCTGACCCTGCCCGTTATCAGCCAGTGGAGCCAGGAGGGATTTCAGATCGCCCCCTGCCGCTATCTTGGCTCGGCCTACACCGGGGATTTGATTATCGCCGCCCACAATTACCCCGCCCATTTTGGCCGGCTCAAGGAATTGCAGCCGGGAGACGGGGTGTACCTGACGGACATGGAGGGCAGCCGCTTTTCCTACCGGCTGCTGGAGCAGGAGATTCTGCTGGGCACCGACGTGGCCGCTATGGAGGAAGGGGACTGGGATTTGACCCTGTTCACCTGCACCATCGGCGGCCAGTACCGGGTCACTCTGCGGTTTGAGGAAGTATAGAAAATCCCGCCAGCGCCGGATATGATATAGTCCCCTTAGAGTAGACACTCGAAATAACAAAAATTTCGAGACTACC
>CAUWNA010000089.1:0-6719 GCA_963560135.1 uncultured Oscillospiraceae bacterium
CCCCTTTTTCAAAGGAGAGCGTTTCGCCGCAAAAACGATACCGAGCGGGTCAGGGCAAGAGCGATTACATCCGCACCAAACACGCATTGGCTGGCCGTCCTGCGGCCCCTTTTTCAAAGGAGAGCGTTTCGCCGCAAAAACGATACCGAGCGGGTCAGGGAAGTAACGAATACCACCGCACCAAACACGCATTGGCTGGCCGCCCTGCGGCCTTATTGGCCGAAGCTTGCCTTTACTTCGTCGAAGATGTCGTCGGCAATCTGGCAGTACTTGTTCAGCATCAGGTTGGCCT
Organism: uncultured Oscillospiraceae bacterium; assembly: GCA_963560135.1. GTDB lineage: Bacteria > Bacillota > Clostridia > Oscillospirales > Oscillospiraceae > Faecousia. The sequence continues at coordinate 293 of CAUWNA010000089.1, forward strand.
TCTGGTTCATCTCCTCAGCCACATCCCGGTTTTTCAGGGTCTTGGTGTTGATGAACACATTCAAAGAGGCGGCCTGGAGGGCAGCCTTGCAGCACACGGCGCCGCAGCCGGCATCGGAGACAGCCAGACGGCTGCCCTTGGCGGCAAAGACCGCAATGCAGTCGATGGCCTGGCAGCACAGCTCCATGATGTGCATGGGCACGGCGCAGGCGGTGATGGTGGCTTCTTCCAGAACGGTGTCCCGGTTGGGGTCGTCCTTGGGGATGCCGTAAGCCTTGGCCAGGGGCACAAAGCCCTTGTCATCGGCCTCTACCTGGTCCAGCAGCTCCTTCTGGAGGGCATCGCACTTGGCTTTCAGCTCCAGAATTTCCGCTTCCACGTCAGCATAGCGCTTCTTGCCCACGGTCAGAGAGCCGACCATGTTGCCAAGTGCAGTGCCCAGAGCGCCCACCAGGGCAGCAGCGCCGCCGCCGCCGGGTGCGGGGGCGTTGGAGGCCAGCACCTCCACAAAGGTGCGGCAGGATTCAAGGGTCATATCCATTGTGTTTTCTCCTTAAACAGTAAGATAGGGCGGGAGAAATCCCCCGCCGGGAAGCAGCCGAAGGGCTGCATATGTACCTGTGAAAAAGCACAGGCGGGGGGCCGCCTGTGCTTTCGGGGAAGAAACGAGTTGATTAGAACAGGCCGGTGATCTTGCCGGTCTCGTCCACGTCGATGCGCTCAGCGGCGGGCACCTTGGGCAGGCCGGGCATGGTCATGATCTCACCGGTCAGAGCAACCAGGAAGCCTGCGCCGGCGGAGACCTTCACGTTGCGCACGGTGACGGTGAAGCCACGGGGAGCGCCCAGCTTGGTCTGGTCGTCGGAGAAGGAGTACTGGGTCTTGGCCATGCAGATGGGCAGCTTGTCGTAGCCCAGCTCAGTGAGGGCCTTGATCTGCTTCTCGGCATTGGCGGTGAAGTTCACGCCGTCGCCATGGTAGATCTTCTTGACAATGGCCTCAATCTTGTCCTTGATGGGCAGATCCAGCTCATAGGAGAAGGTGAAGTCGTTGGGCTCTTCGCACAGACGGACAACTTCCTTGGCCAGCTCGATGCCGCCTTCGCCGCCCTTGCCCCAAACCTCGGACAGAGCCACGTTGACACCCAGCTCCTTGCACTTGGTCTCGATGAGCTTCAGCTCGGCCTCGGTGTCGGTGGGGAAGCGGTTGATGGCAACCACGCAGGGCAGCTTGTAGACCTTGGTGATGTTCTCCACGTGCTGCAGCAGGTTGGGCAGACCCTTCTCCAGAGCCTCCAGGTTCTCCTTGCTGGTCTCAGCCTTGGGCACGCCGCCGTTGTACTTCAGAGCACGGGCGGTGGCAACCAGGACCACGCAGGAAGGATGCAGGTCAGCCATGCGGCACTTGATGTCCAGGAACTTCTCAGCGCCCAGGTCAGCACCGAAGCCAGCCTCGGTGATGGCGTAATCGCCCAGCTTCAGGGCAATCTTGGTAGCGGTAACGGAGTTACAGCCGTGGGCGATATTGGCGAAGGGGCCGCCGTGAACGAAGGCAGGGGTGTGCTCCAGGGTCTGAACCAGGTTGGGCTTCAGAGCATCCTTCAGCAGAGCAGCCATAGCGCCCTGAGCGTTTAGGTCACCGGCGGTAACGGGCTTGCCGGCGTAGGTGTAGCCAACCACCAGGCGAGCCAGACGGTTCTTCAGGTCGGTAATGTCGGAGGCCAGGCACAGAACAGCCATGATTTCGGAAGCCACGGTGATGTCGTAGCCGTCCTCACGGGGGGTACCGTTGACCTTGCCGCCCAGGCCGTCCACCACGAAGCGCAGCTGACGGTCGTTCATATCGACACAGCGACGCCAGGTGATCTGACGGGGGTCGATGCCCAGAGCGTTGCCCTGGTAAATATGGTTATCGAGCATCGCAGCCAGCAGGTTGTTGGCTGCACCGATGGCGTGGAAGTCGCCGGTGAAGTGCAGGTTGATGTCCTCCATGGGAACAACCTGAGCGTAGCCGCCGCCGGCAGCGCCGCCCTTGACGCCGAACACGGGGCCCAGGGAGGGCTCACGCAGAGCGACCATCACGTTCTTGCCGATGCGGCGCATACCGTCAGCCAGACCGACGGTAGTGGTGGTTTTGCCCTCGCCAGCGGGGGTGGGGTTGATGGCGGTAACCAGAATCAGCTTGCCGTTGGGCTTATCCTTCATGTCGTTGAGGATGTTGTAGTCCACCTTCGCCTTGTAGTTGCCGTACTGCTCCAGATACTTTTCGTCCACACCGGCGGTCTTAGCGACCTCGCGGATGTGCTGCATTTGGGTTTCCTGTGCGATTTCGATGTCAGTTTTGAAAGCCATGATAATACACTCCTTGTAATATGTTGGTGCCTACCGTTTTGTGTGGATCGGCCCATACAGGATGATCTATGCAGCTGCCGTTGCAGTGGCTCACTGCACAATGCTTCAATCGGTACTTAAGTACCGAATTAAGAATAGCACTTTTTGGCGGAATTGTCAATATCCGCAGAAAAAATTTTGGACCGATTTTGTGAACTTTTTGCGACAGGCAAAGAAGCTCTGCGGCAGATACTGTGCAGGCAGAATCGGAAATATATCCAAATGCAAAACCCCATCATTGTGCACAATTTTTCTATTTTATTCTTGCTATTTTATAGCATTGCGCTATAATAAAAGAAAAAGGGTGTTTCCGATGTTCTATTAAATTTGGCCGCGTCTTTTTCCGTATAAACCCAGATCGAGATTTTAATAGAATGGAGAGAACAATATGAATATGAAGAGGAAGTTAATAACAATTGCACTGGCCTGCTTACTAATGTTCAGCTTGACCCTCACTGTTTTTGCTGCATCCTCAGCTTTTACCGCAGTATTACCTGCGCATCAGGGAGATGTAGAGGTGAGTACAATTCGCAAAGAGGGCAATGCCAGTTATTTCCGGATTAGTCTAAATTCTTCCAGTGTAGATGCTGTGTGTGCCTGGACAGAGGATTCTATGGGACGGAACTGCTCCGACCCATATAAGCAAGTGAGATTTGGAACGACAAATGTTAATTATTCAAACAAGCCGGCGGTGGGAACGGATGTTACGCTGAATCTGGATAATCCCGTCTACAGCGATTCGACCGCATCCGCAGAAGGAAATTGGTCTCCAAACTGATATAACGGCGGGCTTGCACAGTTTGTTTCTCATCCCTGTGCAAGCCCCGTAAAAAGGAAGTGGTTTTGTGTCCTATTTTTATTCCGATGTAAAAAGGCTGTACAAAAGCAAGCTGGTGTTGCTATCTCTACTAGTCATGGGCATTTTGGCAGTAGCGGATCCAATATATGTTCGGCTTGCTCATGCTAGTTCTTCCAGCTTTGACCACAGCGTTGGTGTTAATCAGTTTCAGTTTTGGCTGCTGATGCACTCCTCCGGCTGGGGACATTCTGTATACCGCACCCTGATGTTTCTCTTTCCCGTCCTGTCCACGGGAATGCTTTTCTTTTTTGAGCAAAGTACCTCGGTGCTTCCCATGAAGATCGCCCGAAGGAGCCGGTGGCAGTATCTGTGGTCTAAGGTCGGCTCCGTCTTTTTCACAACTTTCTTCAATTTCTTCTGCCTGTTCGTTCTGAATTTGATCGTAACAGGCTGTTGTTTTTCTCTGGATGCGCCTATGACGGAGCAGTATAGTTTCTGTGTTCCCAAGGTCGGTTCCTTCGCCTATGGGCTGTATCAGCTTGGCCCGGTGGTCATGGAGGTAGCCTATGGGGCCATCAATGCGCTGGCCATCGCCCTGATGGCAGTGATCGTAATTGGCATCCAGATGGCTTGCAAGTTCCGTAACGTCTATCTTGCCTTTCTGGTGCCCTATTTTTTGATTCGTGCGGGAAGCTATTCAGAAGCGTTCTTACTGGAGCCGCAATACGAAATTTCCATTGTAATACAACCTCTGGCAGCCAGTGCGCTAAAGGTGTGCATCACAACTTCCGACCTGCTGGTGGCCTTCGGCATTTTGGCAGCTGCGGCTGCTTTGGCGGTGCTGGCGGGGATGTACAGGAGCAGAGATGTGCTATGATTATCCTGCATAAAAAATTGCTGCCCTACGCCGGTGCCTGCCTGCTGACCTTTCTGGGGATGATGGGGTGCGTGTGGCAATTTGCCGACAACAGACCCACATGGCTGGGCAATCTGTTTTCGGACAAGGCGTTGGTCTTTTTGCTGACCCCTATCTTTTTGGCGGGGGTGCATCTCATCGGCAAAACCATTACCCCCACAATAGTTACCCGCACCCAAAGCCGCCTCAGGGGGATGCTTCTGGAGTTGGCGCAGATGTATATTTTTTGTCTGCTCTATTGGACCGCTTGGTTTACCCTGGCTATGGTGTGCACGATGGCAAAATTGGGCGGCAATGCCCTTGCCAAAGGGGATGTCCTGTTGTTTTTGGGGCGTTACATCCGGTATCTGTTAGGATTTGGGGTGATGATCGATTTGGTGGTGCTGCTGAAAAAGAGCAATATCAAAGCCCTTGCATCCGTGTCCAGCATTTTGGTGTATATGTTCTTTGCGCTGGAATTGATCTCCATCCTCCCCCTGCTGGACAAATACACACGATTCGACGACCTTCGCCTTATTTTTGCCTGGATGCTGTACGGCGGCACTGCCGCCCCGGTGGTGTTGGGCGTTTTTCTTCTGATTCTGACCGTCGGGCTGGCCATGGCCGCCAGACGGGAGGAGCTATTTTGACCAGAGGGAATGGAGGAAATTATGGAACTAAAAGTAGATGCCCTGACTAAAATCATCCGAGGGGTTACGGTGTTGGAAAACATCTCCTGCACGTTTGTCAGTGGGACGATTTATGGCGTTGTGGGCAAAAATGGCAGCGGAAAAACCATGCTTCTGCGGGAACTGGCGGGGCTGATTCATCCTACGGCGGGAAGCATCACTGTGGATGGCAGGCGGCTGCACCGGGATTTGGATTTCCCACCAAGCATGGGAATCCTCATCGAAAAGCCGGAGTTTATTCCCTATCTTACCGGCCTGGAAAATTTGAAGATGCTGGCGGAAATTCGCCGTATTGCCACGGAGAACGCCATCCGGGACTGGATGAAGCGGTTTTCCCTAAACCCGGATTCCAAGCTGCCAATCAAGAAATACTCCCTGGGCATGAAGCAGAAAGTGGGCATCATCCAGGCAATCATGGAAGACCCGGAAATCCTGATTCTGGACGAACCGTTCAACGCCCTGGATGAAGCCAGTGTGGACTTTCTGCGAAAACTGCTGCTGCAATACCGGGATGAGGGCAAACTCATCATCCTCACCTCCCACCACAAGCAGGACATCGATGCCGTATGCAGCCAAATCCTCACCCTGGAAGAAGGCCGGCTGGTATAGGCGCATAGTATATGGTTATATGGATATAAAAATGGCTGCCCGCAGGCAGCCATTTTTGATAGATTCGATTAGGTAATCCGCACGGCGGCCACGACCAGTCGGCCGTTGTCCAGGGTGTACTCGCAGGTGGACAGGCAGATCAGCTTGTCGCCGTACTTGGGGGTGATGCCGGTGTCGTAGAAGGACAGTTTCTTGCAGGTGGAGACAAAGTCGTCAAACTCCTGCTGATTGGCGGCATCCTCAAACTGGTGGTAGGAGAAGCCCTCGCCCAGGTTGGCGGAGGTCTTGAACACGGCGAAAATCTTGTAGGTATGGAACTCGTACAGGGTATCGAAGAAGATTAGCTTGTTCTTCTCCCAGTAGTCCTTGCTGGTGTAGTTGTTCAGCGTGGCGAACATGCTGCCGTTGGCCATGTTGTGGCCATACATGGTGATGTTGTCGCTGGGCTTGTTGATGTCGCATTCTTCCCGGGCGTAGATGGCGCCGCCCTTGCTGGACTTGCCGTCAAAGTCGTGGTCCAGATAGAAGTTGGGCTGATCCGGGCTTTGCAGGACGGGGTAATTCAGCTTGGTGCCTTCGATTTTCAGCCAGCCGACGGTGTGGGGATTCTGGGCGTAGATTTCTGCATAGCCGGGAATCATGGTCGGCTCCGTGGCTTCGCCCTGGGTGGGCTGGGTGGCTGCCTGGGTGGGTTTGCTGACAGCCTCCGTTCCGGCAGTGGTGTTTTGGAACACGATGGACTGCAAATCGTCATAGCGGTCTTCCTGCCGCTTGCCATCGACCATATACTTGATGACCATAAACGCGCTGACGCCAAATGCGATGACGAGCAGTGCGACTGTGACCAGGAACAGGACCTTCTTGGTGTTCTTCATGGGCATATGCCTCCTTTTGCAATGTGGGATTATTATAAACCAACCCTGCACCGCTGTCAAGCCGTCCAAAGTTTAAGAATAGTTTAGGACGCACCTGCTTTTATGCGTCCTCAGATTGTCAAAAAAGTGCCTCGCAGAGTTCGCCGCCGTAGCGGCGAATAAAGTCAAAT
>CAUWNA010000090.1:0-6439 GCA_963560135.1 uncultured Oscillospiraceae bacterium
AGCACAAGTCCTTGGAGAGGGACTCTAAAAACTACTACTCTATAATACAAGGAAGAAGAACGGTGAAAATTCAAAAGTTTTTGCGCACACCCCAGGGAATTGGCCTGATCAGTGCGTTGTGCTGCGGTGTGATGACCCATGGCTTTGCTCTGGTGAACGTACTGCACAATTACGACAATATTTTGCAGCAGCCCAAGGGCCTGGGAGTGGGCATCCTGTTTGGGCGGTGGCTGCTCAGTGCGCTGGGGGACTTTAATGACGTGGTCTTTGACCTGAATTACAACCTGCCCCTGGTGAATGGACTGGCTTTTTTGCTGTTCATTGCGCTGAGTACCGCTGCTTTGATTGATGTGCTGAAAATCAGACGAACCGGCTGTGCCATTTTGGTGGGCTGCCTGATGGCTACATTCCCGACGGTGGGGGCGACCATGGCCTTTCGGTATACTGCACCCTATTATGGCCTGGCACTGCTGCTGTCGGTGCTGGCTGCGTGGGTGGCTGACCGAAATCGCTGGGGATGGCTGCTTTCGGCGCTGCTGCTGACACTGTCCATGGGGCTGTACCAGGCGTATCCGCCGGTGACCATCAGCTTGTTTGTGCTGGTGCTGATGCGGGACGCTCTGGACGAGCAGGCCCAGCTGAAGCCGCTGATTTTCCGCGGCCTGCGGTACTGCGCATCCTTGCTGTTGGCAGTTGCGGCCTATTTTGTGATGCTGAAGGTGGTTCTGGCCGCCTATTCTTCCCATCTTACAGTAAGCTTGCAGGACTACCAGGGTGTCAGCACCATGGGACAGATATCCCTGCGGGAGCTGCCGTTTTTGATCAAGCAGGCCTGGCTGTCGGCTGCCCTGTTCCCGGTGCATGACTATTGCAGTCTGACCTCCACCACCCAGATGAAGCTGGTGTGGACGCTGCTGGTGGGGACCACGCTGGTGCTGGGCATCTATCTGCTGTTGCACCGCCGTCCGAAGCCGCTGCTGGGAGCGTTCTTTGTGGTGATGGGCCTGGTGTTTCCGTTGGCAGTGAACTTCATAATGGTTATGTGCCCGGACAGCGTTATCTATACCATTATGATCTATTCCTTTGTGCTGGTGGGATGCGCACCGCTGATGCTGCTGGAACTGCTGCCCAAGCCCCATAAGGGGTTCGTCAGGACTATCTGCACCCTGGCGGCACTGGTAGTGTTTTATAATGGGTACTATACCAATTTCAACTATATGAAGCTCTACTACGCCAACCGGCAGGTGGAGAACTATCTCAGCGGCCTGGTGGCCCAGATTCGCATGACGCCGGGCTATACGCCGGATAAGACTTGGGCGTTCCTGGGAGAGCTGGACGATCCCAGAATGTATGAGCTGTGGTATGAGGAACCAACCTATGGAGGCATCATTGGCTGCTCCGCCGAGGGCCTGATGAATGCCGGGCACAGCAAAACCACGTGGTTTGATAACTACATCGGCTATGAAACCGGGTTTGCTGCCCAAGAGGAGTGTGAAATGCTGGCACAGAATCCCACTGTAAAGGAAATGCCAATTTGGCCCAGTGCTGGCTCCATCCAGGTGGTGGGGGAGTATGTGGTTGTTAAATTTCAAGATTTGATGGCACTGCCCAAATAATAGACAAAGCCGCTCCTGGTCCGTTGGGACAGGGAGCGGCTTGCGTTATTCGGCGGGGAAGAACAGCGTGGCTTCTTTTTCTCGCCGGGGGCTGGTTAGAAAGTCTATGTCGTTGTGGTTGGTCAGGTGTGCAATGTCTTCCGGCTCCTGAATACCGCCGGGATGGGCCAGAATTTCCAGGAAAGCCCCAGCTTTGTCCGCCAGCGCTCGGGCATCCGGGAGCAGCGTTTCCACATTTTCCCGGTACATTCGCCCGGAGAGGAACACACCAAGGAAGACACTTTTATCCAAGGATTCCAGAGCGTGGCGGTATTTTCTCTCATTTCGCCAAGCCAGCAGGTTCAAAATGCCGACCTTCACCAAATTGATGGGAGCAATGTCATGGAGGCGGAACCAGTGCCGCAGGTACAGGGTGGGGTGCTCCTTGGGTATGCGGATATAGGAGGTCTTCCACTGCTCTTGGTGGAGCACATCCATCAGGGCATCAAATACCACGGGAATCATATGGTAGTGAGCATGGCTGTCCAGCCGGAGGGGTTGCCCATGGAAAAGCGGCAGCAGCGCCCGGATTTGGGCAGCCAGCTCCAGCCGCAGCTGGGCACGGTAAGCTTGGCGGTCAGGCAGGAAGGAATGGAGCAGCAGATTTCCAAAGCTGCCGTTTAAGTTTCCGCTTTTGTCCACCAGCAGCGGAATCTGCGCAGGAGCGCACAGGCTTTTTCCCTCAATTAAATTTAGATGAATGGTCATGGCAATCCCCTGACCGTCATCCAATCCAGACGGCAAAAGGGTCAGGCAGCGATGTAGTTCTGCGCTGTTCGGCAGAATACTCAGACCGTTGAGCCGACCGTGGTGGTAGCATTCCAGAATTCGCTGACTTTGTCTGAAAAATAGGGCAAAGTCATCTGCATGATACTCTATTTTCAAATTCAAATCTCTCTTTCCAATTCGCTGCCTCCTGATGCGGGGGCGGCAGCGGCACTTTTATGTGTATTATAGCACATTTATGAAAATAGTACATAAGAAAATAAAAATTTCCCCCGGTTTTCAAAAAACCGGGGGAAAAAGTCAATAGAACAGCAAATCGGAATAGGTGGGGTAGGGCCAGTAGGATTTGTCGGTTAGGGTTTCCAGGGTGTCGGCCTCTTGGCGCAGGGCGGCCATGGCGGGGACTACCACGTCGTGGTAATAGTCCACAGCCAGCTCCGGGGCGGTGGGCACGGCATCTAAGGAGAAGCCCAGGGTCTGGACGTGGTCGTACAGAGCATCGGCGGCTTCGCTCAGCCGCTGGGCCAGCTGGCGCTCGGCCTTGCAGCTCAGACCCAGGGGCTGCTTGGCGGCGATGCTGTCGCACAGGCTGCGGCAGTAGGCCAGGGCAGCGGGGAGAATCTGGTGCAGAGCCATGTCCATCATGGTCCGGGCCTCGATGCCGATGGTTTTGTTGTAGGCTTCCAGGTGGATGGTGTGTCTGGCCCGGAATTCGTTCTCCGTGAAGATGCCCCGGCGGGTCACCAGGTCGATGTTCTCGGGGCTGACATAGGTGGGCAGTGCCTTGGCGGTGGAGGGGAGGTTGTGCAGGCCCCGGCGGGCGGCTTCCTCCTTCCATTCCTGGCTATAACCGTTGCCGCTGAAAATAATGCGGCTGTGCTTGGTCAGGGTATCGCCCACCAGCTTTTGCAGGGTGGCGTCAAAGTCCTCGGCCTTTTCCAGAATGTCTGCAAATTTCCCCAGCTCCTCGGCCATGATGGTGTTCAGGGCGATGTTGGGGCCGGCGATGGACTGGGACGAGCCCAGCATCCGCAGCTCAAACTTGTTGCCAGTGAAGGCCAGAGGGCTGGTGCGGTTGCGGTCGGTGGTGTCTTTGGGGATGGCGGGCAGCACGTCCACGCCGATGCGCAGCATGCTCTTCTCCGGCTCGGTGTAGTTGGTGCCCTGGATGATGGAGTCGATGATGGCGGTCAGCTCATCGCCCAGATAGACGGAGACAATGGCAGGGGGCGCTTCGTCGGCACCCAGACGGTGGTCGTTGCCGGCGATGGCCACGGTGCACCGCAGGAAGTCCTGGTATTCATCCACACCGGCGATGAAGGCCGCCAGGAACACCAGGAACCGGGCGTTCTGGCTGGGGGTCTTGCCGGGGCTGAAGAGGTTCTTGCCGGTGTCGGTGGACAGAGACCAGTTGTTGTGCTTGCCGGAGCCGTTGACACCGGCGAAGGGCTTTTCATGGAGCAGGCACACCAGGTTGTGCTTGGCGGCGCACTTTTTCATGATCTCCATAATCAGCTGGTTATCGTCGCAGGCGGTGTTGGCATCGGTGTAGATGGGGGCCAGCTCATGCTGGCAGGGAGCGCCCTCGTTGTGCTTGGTCTTGCTGAGGATACCCAGCCGCCACAGCTGCTCATCCAGGTCCTTCATAAAGGAGGAAACCCGGGTGCGGATGGTGCCGAAATAGTGGTCATCCAGCTCCTGGCCCTTGGGGGGCGCAGCGCCGAAGAGGGTTCGGCCGGTCAGCCGCAGGTCCTCCCGCTGGGCGTACAGGTCCTTGGGCAGGAGGAAATACTCCTGCTCCGCACCCACGCTGGCAATGACCCGCTGGGTCTGGGTATCTCCAAACAGCCGCAGAATCCGCACGGCTTCCCGGCTGACCTCGTCCATAGACCGCAGCAGCGGTGTCTTCTTGTCCAGGGACTCGCCGGTGTAGGAGAAGAAGCAGGTGGGGATGTACAGGCTGCCGTCCTTGACAAAGGCACAGGAGGTGGGGTCCCAGGCGGTGTAGCCCCGGGCCTCGAAGGTAGCCCGCAGACCGCCGGAGGGGAAGGAACTGGCATCCGGCTCGCCCCGGACCAGCTCTTTGCCGGAGAACTCCATAATCACCCGGCCGTCCCCGGTGGGGGTGATGAAGGAATCATGCTTCTCGGCGGTGATGCCCGTCATGGGCTGGAACCAGTGGGTGTAGTGGGTGGCACCCTTTTGGGTTGCCCAGAGCTTCATGGCCTCGGCAATCTCGTTGGCCGCCTCCAGGGGCAGGGGAGAGCCGGTGCTGACACAGTGCTTCCAAGTCAGATAGACCTGAGAGGGCAGACGTTGCTTCATGGTAGCCTCGTTGAATACATCGCTGCCAAAAATCTCCGGGACATTGAGAATCTCGCTCATTGCCGCACGTCCTTTCCAAAATTCTGAGGTTTGATGGAAAAATCCAGGGAAAAACCAGGGAAATGTCCATTTCATTCCCATTATATAGTAAAATTCTAGCCAATTTTTCGGGAAAAAGCAAGGCGTGAATGTGCAGTAAAAACATTTGTCTTTTACGCTAGGAATTGTGCATTTCTCCAATTTCTTGCTTTTTCTGCTCTGAAATGAATTTTTGGTGAATATGATATTGCATTTTTCTGCTTCTAAGCATATAATAAAGCAAGAAAACCTAGGAAAATCAGGGAAGGATGATGGATGTGACCCCCTATTCTTGCATGAGCCGGAAGGAGTTGCTGGCAGAGCACCAGCGGGTGCAGGCGGCATTTGAAGATTGTAAGGCCCAGGGCCTGCACTTGAATATGGCAAGAGGAAAGCCCTCCCAGGCACAACTGGACTTGGTCAGCGGAATTTTAAGCCAAGTGCAGTCGGCCCAGGAGTGCTTTGACGATGGCATCGACACCCGAAACTATGGAGAACTGACAGGCTTGCCCAGCGCCCGGGCTTACTGGGCGGATGTGCTGGACTGCCGGCCGGAGCAGGTGTTTGTAGGCGGGGTGGCCTCCCTGAATCTGATGTTTGACGTGGTGGCCCGGGCTTACAGCCACGGCCTCAAGGACAGCCCCCGGCCCTGGTGCCGGGAGGAACGGGTGAAGTTCCTGTGCCCGTCCCCCGGCTATGACCGGCACTTCCGCATCGGCGAGTTTTTCGGAGCGGAGCTGATCCCCATTCCCATGACCGAGGAAGGCCCGGACATGGACCTGGTGGAGCAGTACGTCCAGGACCCCCAGGTGAAGCTCATCTGGACGGTGCCCAAGTACTCCAACCCCGACGGCATCATTTATTCCCAGGAAACCATCCGGCGCTTTGCCAATTTGAAGCCTGCGGCCCCGGATTTTGCCATTATGTGGGACAATGCCTATTGTGTGCATGAATTTCAAGGGCCGTATGTGCCCTTCCCGGATATGCTGGCGTTGTGCGCCCAGGCGGGACGGCCGGATATGGTGTATGAATTTGCATCCACGTCCAAAATCACCTTCGCCGGCGGCGGCATGAGCTGCATGGCGGCCAGCGAGGCCAACATCCGCTACTTCACCAAGCTGTTTGGGGTGCAGATGATTTCCAATGACAAGCTCAACCAGCTGCGCCATGTCCGCTTCTTGAAAGATAAGGCCCACACTCTGGAAATCATGGCGGCCCACGCTGCCATCATGGCCCCCAAGTTCCAGGTGGTCAGCGACTGGCTGAACCGGGAGATCGCTCCGCTGGGCTTTGCCCGGTGGAACGACCCCAAGGGCGGCTACTTCGTCAGCCTGTTCTGCATGCCCGGCACGGCCAAGCGTGTGTGGCAGCTGTGTGACGAGGCCGGTGTCACCATGACCGAGGCGGGCGCTACCTATCCCTATGGCCAGGACCCGGAGGATGCCAACCTGCGCATTGCCCCCAGCCTGCCCCCGGTGGAGGAGTTGGAGAAGGCCATGCAGGTTCTGTGCACCTGCCTGAAGCTGGCAGCCCTGGAAAAGCTGCTGGAACCGTAATTTCATGTCTCCTATGCGGAGCTGCTGCATTTGCGGCAGCTCCGTTTCAGGCTGTCGAAAATCCCCCACGGGGCTTTTCGACAGGTTTTTGCAGTCTGC
>CAUWNA010000091.1:0-5954 GCA_963560135.1 uncultured Oscillospiraceae bacterium
TTCTTGTGGTCGCCTTTTACAAACATTCCGGCATCCGGGTCGGTGGTGCTCTTGGTGACGGTTTTCTTTTTGGCTTCCTTTTTCTGCTTTTTCAGCTTCTTTTTGGATGTATTGTCTCTTTTCTTCCTGGGGGTTGAGGGCGGATCCTTGTCATCTTTCTCGTCTGTTTCTTCTTCCTCTGTGGCAAAGGGCTTCTTGCCATGGGCGATCCGGTCAGCATTCACTTCCTCCATCAGCTCTTCGGCATACCGCTTTGCCTCCACCTCAATCTCTTCTTTGACCACTTTCTTGTTGTTGGCGTTGGCTTTGATGTGGGTGCCATCTACGAAGACGGTATGGGTGTAAAGATACCCGGCTTCTGCAATCTCGCTGAGAATCCAGTCGAAAATCTGGTTTACAGTTTCAGGAGTGAACCGATGCTTAAAATTATAACTGATCGTGGAGAAATGCGGTGTTCCTTCTTGCAGCCGGTAGCCCAGAAACCAGCGGTAATAGATGTTTGCCCGTACTTCTTCCGCTGTCCGGCGCAGAGAGGGCAGACCATACAGATGCTGAATGAGTACCATTTTGAACAGCACAACCGGGTCGATGCTGGGTCGGCCATTGTCGGCACAATACAATGGCTCTACCATATCATACAGCTTGTTCCAGTTGATTGCCGCATCAATTTTGCGCAGCAAATGCTCCGCAGGCACCAGACTCTCGGTGTCCACGATTTCGTATATTCCTCGTTCCATTTTTCCGCGTTCCAGCATGTTTCATCACCCATGATGATTATATCATAGATAACGGAAAAAACCTAGCTTTGTTGAGCTTTTTCGACAGTCTGCGAGGGACGCTGCACGTTTGCAGCGTCCCTCTTACTTTTTACCAAAAAGAACCTATTGCTCCACAACCTGCTTGAAGAAAAAGAATCCGTCCACACGGTTCACAAGCTCCCAGCCTTCTTCGCCAAGCGCATTTAACTTTTCTTCGTATTCTTCTGCGATCTTCTCATATTGCTTCGTTGTCATCGGCAAATGGGTTGCTATCGTGATCACTTTGTACGCAAATTTTTTCACAAATTGTTCCTCCAAGACTTCCCTTTTGGGGAAGCTTACCGATAAAAGCTATTGCCGCCGATGAACTCCCGAACCAGGCTGGTGGGTGGGATTTCGTCGTCTACATCCGCCTCCTGGACGAAGTTGAGCACCTTGACGATGTTGCGCACCTCGTCATAGCAGCTGTCCTCCGGCTCCACAGCGGTGAGCAAGGGGTAGATGTGCTTTTTCAGCACCGCCAGCTCGTACAGGGTGGAGGAATTGAAGATCACGTCCGCATTTTCCTGGTAGGGGAAAATCCACCGGCTTTCTCCCCGGCGGACGCTGTCCCACATGGAGATGGTGTGCTGCACCGAAGCGCCCCGGGTTTCGTAATCCCGGACAATCCGCCGCAGCAGCCGCAGATAGCTGGAGGGAATCCGGTTGTGGTCATCCAGGTTTAGCGGCAGCAGGGGGCTGACATACAGCCGGAAAATCAGATTCCTGTCCACATTCTCCGGCAGCATGGCAGGATTCAGCCCGTGCAGGCCCTCCACGATGATGACGGAATCCGGGTGCAGCCGCAGCTTGTCTCCCCGCCACTCCCGCCGTCCTGTGAGGAAGTTGAAACTGGGCAGCGCCACCTCCTGACCGGCCAGCAGCGCCGCCATATCCTGGCGGAACAGGGCGGTGTCGATGGTGTTGATGTGCTCCAAGTCCAGCTTGCCGTCGGGGCCGGGGGCGATTTTGTCCCGGTCAATATAATAGTCGTCCAGGCTCATCAAAATGGGCTTTTTCCCATAGACCCGCAGCTGGGTGGCCAGGCGGTTGGCCGAGGTGGTCTTGCCGGAGGAGCTGGGGCCGGCCAGCATCACCGCTTTTGCCCCACGCTGGCACACCAAATCCGCCACCTGGGAAAACCGCTTCTCATGGAGCGCCTCATTCACCCGAATCAGCTCCCGAATCCGGCCGGTGGTGGTGAGGTCGTTCAGGTCTGCCACGGTTTCGCACTCCATCAGCGTGCCCCAGCGCTCTCCCTCTGTGTAGACACTAAAGAAATTGGGCATTGCCGGAACTTTGGCGCAGCGGTCCGGGTCCTGGTCGTCGGGATAGACGAAGACAAAGCCGCCGTCTGCCGCCACAATGTCCCACACCGCGAGATAACCGGTGGAGGGCATCATCTCGCCATAGTAATAGTCGGCAAAATCTCCATAGGCGTATTCATCAAAGTAAGTCTCATTCCGCCATTTCAGCAGACGGGCCTTGTCCTGCTGGCCCTCCTGCGCATAGCGGCAAATTGCCTCCTCCAAAGGAACCCGGCGGCGCACCAAGGGAATGTCCTGCTCCACCAGGGCCTGCACCTGGGCTTTCAGCCGGGAGGCGGAAAAGTCGTCCGTTCCCTCCACCTGAAAAAACACACTGGATCCCAGGGTGCAGTTCATCTTTCCCTTAGCCTGGGGCCACAGCTGCCGCAGCGCCAGAAATACCACAAACTGAGCCGTCCGAATGTAGCACTCCTTCCCCGCCGCATCGCCGTAGCGCAGCAGATACACCTGGCCGTCGGAAGCCGCCATTGCCCGGCGGATAGAGGGCCGGTCCCCCTGGGTGTCTCGCACAGGGATGTAGTTCAGTGTAAACACCTCACCGGCGATTTTCGCCGCCAGCGGCCGCTGACCCAGCCCCTTGCCCGTCAGATTCAGCGCCTGGGTCAATTCCAGCAGGCTCTGCCCGGGCTGAGCCTCCACAGGGTATCCATCCATGGTCAGTTTCATAGTTCCCACCTCCTGGTAGATTGCACAAAAGCTTTGTATTATTATACCAATCCTCCGGGGATTGTGCAACACAGGAAGTGTAAATTAACTGTGAAATTCCCGGATTTCCCTCTTGACACTCTAGTCTATAAGCAGTAGAATGCACTTGTCTACAAGCGTTAGACAATCTAACAAAGGAGGTATGTCCCATGCCTGCGATTCATCTGGGGGAAATGGAATCCCGGTTTGCCGATTTGATTTGGCGCAATGCCCCGCTCAGCTCCCGCCGCCTGGCCGAGCTGGCAGAGGAAGCCCTTTCCTGGAAGCGCACCACCACCTACACCGTTTTGAAGCGGCTGTGTGACCGTGGCCTGTTTCAAAACGACGGCGGCACCGTCCAGGTGCTGATCAGCCGGGAGGAATTTTACGCCATGCAGAGCGAGCAGTTTGTGGAGGAGACGTTCGACGGCTCCCTGCCCGCCTTCCTGGCAGCCTTCGGCTCTCGGAAGAAGCTGGCGGATGCTGACATCCAACAGCTGCAAAAAATCATTGACGATATGCGGAGGTGAATGCCTTGAAAAGTGTATTTTCTCAGATTTTCAACATGAGTCTCACCGCCAGCGTGGTGATCCTGTGCGTGCTGGCCGTGCGGCTGCTGCTGAAAAAAGCACCGAAGAAATTTGCCTACGCCTTGTGGGCGGTGGTGCTGTTCCGGCTGCTGTGCCCCGTGTCCCTGCCCTCCCCGGTGTCGGTGCTGGAAGTGGTGCAGCCGGAGGTGACGGTGCAGACCGGGTTTGCCACTCAGGTTCATTATCTTCCCGCCCCGGCAGCCCCATCTGCCCCGGTGATTCCCAGCGCCCCCTCGGTGCCCTCGGCTCCCGTCGCCGCCAAACCGGCAGCGCCCTCCCCTGCTGCCATTGCCGCCTGGGTCTGGGCCATTGGCGCCGCCGCTATGGTGTTGGTCAGCTTCCTGAGCTATCTGCGGCTGAAGCGTGCCTTGCGCTATGCCACCCTGCTGCATGACAATATCTATCTCACCGGGCGCATCCCCACCCCCTTTGTGCTGGGAATTTTCCGGCCCAAAATCTACCTGCCCCACAGCGTCACCATGGCGGAGCGGCCCTATATTCTGGCCCACGAGCGATTCCACATCCGCCGCTTTGACCACATTTTCAAGCTGCTGGCCTACGGCGCTCTGTGTCTGCACTGGTTCAATCCCCTGGTCTGGCTGGCCTTCCTGCTGGCCGGCAAGGACATGGAGATGAGCTGTGACGAGGGCGTGATCCGCCAGCTTGGTCCCCACATTCGCCCGGATTATGCCGCCGCCCTGCTGCATCTGTCCACAGGAAAACCCATCCTCGCCGGTTCCCCCCTGGCCTTCGGCGAGGGCAATACGAAAGGAAGGATTCTCAATATGTCCAAATGGAAACAGCCCAAGATTTGGGTCAGCGTACTGAGCGTACTGGTCTGCGTGGTCATCTTAACGGCCTGCGCCGTCAATCCCCAGACCAATGGGGAAACCCCCGCCGAAACCACCGCCGTAAATCCCACCGAAAACACCACCGAAGCTGCCATCGGAGATTCCAAGGAAACCACCGGCCCTGCCAGCTGCGCCATGGGCCCATTCCACTTCGCACTGCCTGATGGCATGTCCATGCGCACCGAAGGAAGCGAACAGCGCTTCTATGCAGAGGATGCCGAAGTTGGCGGTCTGGCCCTGCGCAGGGAAAACGCCGCAGCAGCCGACCGTTTCTCCGAGGAATGGCTGACAGCCCTGGGTGTCCCGGAAGCATTGGATGCAAGCTACGGCTTTATGGGTACAAGCTCCACTTATGCAGACTATGAAGCCAACTACTTCCCCGACATGCCTGCAAACCGGGATGAAAACGGCAACATTATCCCCGACGAAAACGGCCGCAAAATACTGGACAACTCCGTGACCCACTACTTCTTCCTAAAAGAAACCGATGTCTATGACCTGTGGCTCTACGATAAGCGTCTCCCGGCCAAGCTGCAAGAAACCCTGCTGAAAAGCTGCTATATCGAAGGTGTCACCGACTTGACCGCCAAGCAGGAAAGTCTGGCTACCGAGGCCGAAGCACTAGCCCAGTGCAAGGGGATTTTGGAGCAAATCCAAGCCAGCGACGGCTATCGGATTCACAGCGCCCAGCACAATACCACAACCGGCCCCAATTCCACCGCCCTGAATGACCAGAGTCAGACCATTACCTGGAGCGCCGGAAAAGACCAACTGAGCCTTACCACCGTTCCCGAAAGCGGCGGCTCTTCCAGCTTTGGCGGCCTGCGCAAGGACGGGAAGTTCTACACCTGCGACAGCCGCCGGGAATGGCAGGAAGTCCCCAAACAGAACTGGATGGAGCCTTGGCTTGCCACCTTCCAGTGGGACGAATCCATCATTTCCTACCAGGGTACGCTGCCCGCAGAGGACGAGACCTCGATCACGCTGCGCATCGACCAGCCCTATCAGGATGGCCCAGGCGAGCAGCCCCACTACTTTGTGAGTTTCATTTTTACTCCGGACGGCAAATTTCTGAATGTCTACATCCAGGCCAACGTGTTCACAGATAATGCCTTTACCATCGAAGAAACCGTCCACTCCCTGGATGCCGAAGCCGCCAAGCAGGCAATCGCCAACTTCACAAGCACCCCAGTGAACGCCCCCTTCACAACTTATCCCTATTTCACCGCCCCTGATGGATACACGCTCCTCTCCCAAGATGACGGAACCTATACCATAGAGAAAGGCGGTCAAGCTGTTGGCGGCATCGCCCTCTATCCCCTGCCTGAGAACTACGACCCCACAGACAAGTTCTATAATTGGATAGAAAACAGTGGAATTTCCGCTTTCGGTGACCCCGCGCTTACCTGCTCTGGCAGCATGAGTTATTTGAGCAACGGCTGGTGCTCCAATTTCAGCCGCAGCGACTCCAATCAGCCCGCTAATATTGTGCAAACCCATATCTTCTTTGTAGACCAAGGTATCGTCCACGACTTCTGGGGGGATAACACCAAGCTGACAGATGAAGAATGGAACGACCTGCACACCTGCCTCTCTATTCCGGAATAACCCTCATCGAAATGCAAAAAATCCACCCCAGCAGGGGTGGATTCAGACTGTCGAAAAAGCTCAACAAAGCTAGGTTTTTTCCGTTATCTATGATAT
>CAUWNA010000092.1:0-4926 GCA_963560135.1 uncultured Oscillospiraceae bacterium
TGTAAACCTTGTTCTTATGTGATTTCCTTGCCATGAAAAAGCCCCCTTAGGGTAGCCTCGAAATTTTTGTTATTTCGAGTGTCTACTCTAAGGGGACTATATCACACGCCCCGGCCGAAAATGGATTTTACTTTATGCGCCGCTGCGGCGGCGAACTCTGCAAGGCACTTTTTTGACACGCTGATATGCCCCAGCCATTTGGCTGGGGCATTCTTGCACACCCAGAGAATAGGGAGGGATGCGGTGTGAGGGGATCCGTACATTGCTGTGCTCTAAGCATTGCAGAGTTGCTGAGCAAAGTCCATACCGGGATGCGTACCAGGACACCCATCAGGCGGTGTGTATGGGATTTGTTTGCCGGCGGTGAGGAAGAAAGAGCAGATGGGAAAAAGTTGCCCACAAGCCACGAGCAGGGCGTTTGGCAGTTAAAAAATGCCCCTGGGAAAGAATCCCAGGGGCATTAACGATTCGCTTAGCCAAACACGCTCAGCAGGAAGCCGGCAGCGATGGCGGAGCCGATGACACCGGCCACGTTGGGGCCCATGGCGTGCATCAGCAGGAAGTTGGAGGGGTTGGCCTTCTGGCCCTGAACATTGGACACACGAGCGGCCATGGGTACGGCGGACACGCCAGCGGAGCCGATCAGGGGGTTGACCTTGCCGCCGGTGAGCTTGCACATCAGGTTGCCGCCCAGCAGACCGCCGGCGGTGGAGATGCCGAAAGCCACAACGCCCAGAACAACAATCTTCAGGGTGCTGGCGGTGAGGAAGGAGGAACCCACCATGGTTGCGCCCACAGCGGTGGACAGCAGGATGGTGACGATGTTCATCAGTGCATTCTGCACGGTGTCGGACAGGCGGTCAGTGCAGCCGGTCTCCTTGAACAGGTTGCCCAGCATCAGGCAGCCGATCAGAGGAGCGGTGTCAGGCAGCAGCAGAGCCACAAACAGGGTGACCACGATGGGAAAGATGATCTTCTCGGTCTTGGAGACCACACGGGTCTGAACCATCTTGATCTTGCGATCCTTGGCGCTGGTCATCAGGTTCATAATGGGGGGCTGAATCAGGGGAATCAGCGCCATGTAGGAGTAAGCGGCCACAGCGATGGCGCCCAGCAGGTGGGGAGCCAGCTGCGTGGTCAGGAAGATGGCGGTGGGGCCGTCAGCGCCGCCGATGATGCCGATGGAGGCAGCCTCGGAGCCGGTAAAGCCCATGCACACAGCGCCAAAGAAGGCCACGAACACGCCCAGCTGCGCAGCAGCGCCCAGCAGCAGGCTCTTGGGGTTAGACAGCAGAGGACCGAAGTCGGTCATGGCGCCAACGCCCATGAAAATCAGGCAGGGGTACAGGCTGGTCTTCACGCCGATGTAGAAGATGTCCAGCAGGCCGCCCTCACGCATGATCTCGCCATAGCTGTGGAAAACGGGACTTTCCGGATTCATGAAGGCATCCCACAGCTCCTGGTGGTACAGCCCGCCCATGGGCAGGTTGCTCAGCAGACAGCCGAAGGCGATACCAGTCAGCAGCAGCGGCTCGAACTTCTTGACAATGGCCAGGTACAGCAGCACGCAGGCGATGACCAGCATCACCAGGTTCTGCCAGCCGTTGTTGGAAAAGAAGCCGGTGATAATGGCATTAAAACCGGAGCTTTCCCAAAGGTTTAACAGGATTTCACCAACATTAACCATGGTTCATCCTCCTTAACCGAGGACGACCAGAGTGGCACCGGTGTCCACAGTAGAGCCCTTGGAGACCAGGACCTGGGCAACCGTGCCGGCCTTGGGAGCCATAATCTCGTTTTCCATCTTCATAGCTTCCAGAACCACCAGGACCTCGCCTTCCTTAACAGCCTGGCCAGCGGTGACGTTGACCTTCAGGATGTTGCCGGGCATGGGAGCGGTGACAGCCTCACCGGCCACAGGGGCGGGAGCAGCTGCGGGAGCGGGAGCAGGAGCCGGGGCGGGAGCAGCCACGGGAGCAGGAGCGGCCACGGGAGCGGGAGCAGCGGGAGCTGCGGTGCCGCCGATGACAGCCAGGGTAGCGCCGGTGTCCACGGTAGCGCCCTTCGCGATGGGCAGAGCGGTGATGGGGCCGGAGCAGGGAGCGTAGATTTCATTTTCCATCTTCATGGCTTCCAGCACGCAGATGAGGTCGCCTTCCTTCACCATCTGACCAACGGAGACGTTGACCTTCAGGATGTTGCCAGGCATGGGGGCGGACACGGTGGAGCCGCCGGAGACAGCTGCGCCGGCAGGAGCGGGAGCAGCAGGAGCAGCCACAGGAGCCACAGGGGCCACGGGGGCAGCAGGAACAGCGGCAGGGGCAACAGCGGCGTACTCGTCCAGCAGCATGGCCTTACCGGCTTCGACCTCCACCTCGTAGGTGCGGCCGTTCAGGGTCACTTTATACTTCATGATTTACTTGACCTCCTTGATGGAAATGAAGCGCAGCTCATTCAGGGGCTTGCCCATCTTGTCAGCAACAATGGCCATGAGCATTGCGGCGATTTTGGGTTCCACATCATACAGTTTCAGGTGGCCCGCAGAACCAGGAGCGGCCACGGGCTGGGCAGGAGCGGCAGGGGCAGCAACGGGCACGGCAGCCACAGCGGCACCGGCGTTGGCAGCCTTGTCAGCAGCCTTCTTATCCTTGGCAATAAAGGCCTTGCCCATGAGGACGATAACGCCCATCAGCAGGATCAGACCGAAGAACACCACGACATAACCCAGCAGCGCCACGATGCCGGCGTCCAGGATGCCGATGCTGTCCAGGGAAGAAGCTAACATCATAATGTTACCTCCTTAGCACTCGACGATGGTGTAGCTGGCCACGTTCTCTTCCTTAGCCTTGCGCTCCTCCAGGAACTTCTCGGCCAGGTTGGGGAAGGCGATGTAGCTGAGCACGTCTTCGTCGCTCTTAGCCAGGTCGCCCAGCTTCTGACGGGTGCTCTCCACCACGGGAGCCAGGGTATCGGCGTAACGGCCCTCCAGGGGCTTCTCGTCGCCCAGGATCATCTTCTGAATCTCGGGGTTGATGGGGGCGGGAGTACGGCCGTACTCACCGCGGCAGTAAGCCTTGATCTCCTTGGAGACGGACTTGTAGCGCTGGCCGTCCAGCACGTTGCGCACAGCCTGCACGCCGACCATCTGAGAGGTGGGGGTGACCAGAGGAGGATAGCCCATGTCGGCACGGACCTTGGGAGTCTCGATGAGGGCCTCGTCGAACTTGTCCAGGGCGTTCATCTGCTTCAGCTGGCTGAGCAGGTTGGACAGCATACCGCCGGGGATCTGGTAGGTCAGGCACTGGGTGTCGGTAGCCATGGACTTGGGCATCAGAGTGCCGTCCTTAACATACTCGTCCCGAACGCCCTTGAAGTAGTCGGCCATCTTCTTGGTAGCCTTGTCGTCCAGGTCCACCTCGTAGCCCAGCTGACGCAGAGCGTAGGCCAGGGTCTCGGTAGCGGGCTGAGAAGTGCCGCCGGAGAAGGGGGAGATAGCGGTGTCGATGATGTCCACGCCGGCTTCTACAGCCTTCAGGTAGGTCATGAAGGCCAGACCGGTGGTGGAGTGGGTGTGCAGGTCGATGGGCATGCCGGGCACGGCGTCCTTAATGGCGGAAACCAGGTCGTAAGCCTCCTGGGGACCCATGATGCCGGCCATATCCTTAATGCAGATGGTGGAAGCGCCCATTTCCTTCAGCTCCTTGACCATCTCCACGTACTTCTTGTGGGTGTGCACGGGGGAGGTGGTGTAGGAGATGGTGCCGGAAGCGATGGCACCAGCGTTGACGGTGGCCTCCATGGCAACCTTCAGGTTGTTCACGTCGTTCAGAGCGTCAAAGATACGGATGATGTCGATGCCGTTCTCGACAGCCTTCTTGACGAAGAGCTTGACGTAGTCATCGGGGTAGTGGGAGTAACCCAGCACGTTCTGACCACGCAGCAGCATCTGCAGCTTGGTGTTGGGAACCTTGGCACGAATCTTGCGCAGCCGCTCCCAGGGATCCTCGTTCAGGTAGCGCAGGCACACGTCGAAGGTGGCGCCGCCCCAGCACTCGATGGCGTAGTAGCCCACCTTGTCGATGGTCTCCAGCATGGGCTCGAACTTGTCATAGGGCAGACGGGTGGCGATGAGAGACTGGTTTGCGTCCCGCAGAACAGTCTCCACAAACTGAACTTTTTGAGCCATTATGTAGTAACCTCCGTAGAATGAATTTGAGTAGACAGCCGAAAGCTCCCCGCTGCCGCAGCAGAAACCGGAAAACTGCCGAACCATCCGTTTTATTTTAATCCGGCCCGGAGTGGACCAGTTAAAACCGAACAAATTGGAATTGAAATTGGTAAAGGCTAGGGGTTCTTTCCTGAATAATCGGGAAAAAACGCCGGTAAGCCCCAATCTTCACCGCATACATAGTAGCATATTGCCGGATAAAAGTAAATAGATTTTTCCATTTTTCAGTACAAAAATATCGTTTTGTTTTCCAAACCTTAGGTGGCTGGAAAAACGAGGGAGAAAAAGCGGCATTCACAAAAATTTTTCGGTTTTGTTATTGATTTTTATTTATCGATAGTGTAATATAGAATTGCAAGATATGGGGAAACTGTCAGCGGCAGTTTGCCGATGCGGGCGCTCCATATATATAAAAACTCAATGAAAGAGGTAATACGCTATGATCGATCTGAGCAAGTATGGCATCACTGGTGCCACCGAGATCATCCACAATCCCTCCTATGAAGAGCTGTTTGAAGCGGAGATGGACCCCTCTCTGGAAGGCTTTGAGAAGGGCCAGCTGACCGAGCTGGGCGCCGTCAATGTCATGACCGGCATCTACACCGGCCGCTCCCCCAAGGACAAGTTCATCGTGATGGACGAGACCTCCAAGGACACCGTGTGGTGGACCTCCGACGAGTTCAAGAACGACAACAAGC
>CAUWNA010000093.1:0-3939 GCA_963560135.1 uncultured Oscillospiraceae bacterium
GCAGACTGCAAAAACCTGTCGAAAAGCCCCGTGGGGGATTTTCGACAGCCTGAAAAATCCCCGGCTTCGTATAGAAGCCGGGGATTTTGAACCATTAGAACTGGGTGGGCTTGATGTGCCAGATTTCCTCGGCGTACTGCCGGATGGTCCGGTCGGAGGAGAACTTGGCGGCGGAGGCCACGTTCATCAGGCACTTGCGGCCGAAGGCCATGCGGTCGGCATAGTCCCGGTTGGCCTGGAGCTTGGCCTGGAGGTAGGACTCGTAGTCCAGCAGCAGGTGGTACTGGTCGGAGTTGTTGCCCCAATCCAGCAGGGAGTGGAACAGGTTCGCCAGGCCGTCGTCCGTGGGCACGGTGCCGTCCACCAGGGTGTTGATGGCCCGGCGCAGGTCGGCGTTGATGTCATAGATGCCACGGGCATAGTAGTTGCCACGGGTGGCGTTGATCTGATCCACGGTGTGGCCGAAGATATACTCGTTCTCCCGGCCGGCCTCCTGGGCGATCTCCACGTTGGCGCCGTCCAGGGTGCCCAGGGTCACAGCGCCGTTGAGCATCAGCTTCATGTTGCCGGTGCCGGAAGCCTCGGTGCCGGCAGGGGAAATCTGCTCGGACACGTCCGCAGCGGGGATGATATGCTCGGCATAGGAGCAGTTGTAGTTCTGAACGAAGACCACCTTCATCTTGTCAGACACAGCCGGGTCATTGTTGATCATCCGGGCCACCCGGTTGATGTAGCGGATGACGGACTTGGCATCGACATAGCCGGGGGCGGACTTGGCGCCGAAGATGAATGCGGTGGGCACGAAGTCGGGCAGACGGCCCTCCTTCAGCCGGAAGTAAATGTCCACAATGGACAGGATGTTCATCAGCTGCCGCTTATACAGGTGCAGCCGCTTCACCTGAACATCGAACATAAAGTCGGGGTTCAGCATGACACCCTCGTGCTTGGCAATCACCCGGCACAGCTGCTCCTTCTTCTGGCGCTTGATGGCGTTGAAGCGGATCACATTCTCGTCGGTGATGTGTTCCTTCATGCTGCCGATGAGATCCAGGTTCTTCAGGAAGTCACCGCCAACATGCTCCCGAATCATATCCGTCAGCTCGGGGTTGCACAGGCCCAGCCAGCGGCGGGGGGTGATGCCGTTGGTCTTGTTCTGGAACCGCTCAGGGAACACACGATACCAATCCCGGAAGCAGTCGTCCTTCAGAATCTGGGTGTGAATCTCTGCCACGCCGTTGACATAGGAGCCGACGTACACAGACAGGTTTGCCATGTGGGCAACATCGTCCCGGATGATGAACAGCTCCGGATGCTCCCGCTTGAGCTTCTGGTCAATGCGGCAGATGATGTCCACAATTTCAGG
Source organism: uncultured Oscillospiraceae bacterium (assembly GCA_963560135.1). Classification (GTDB taxonomy): domain Bacteria; phylum Bacillota; class Clostridia; order Oscillospirales; family Oscillospiraceae; genus Faecousia. The sequence continues at coordinate 1,364 of CAUWNA010000093.1, forward strand.
CACCACGGAGCGCATCAGGTCCAGAGGCCACTTTTCCAGAGCCTCGCCCATGACGGTGTGGTTGGTGTAAGAGAAGGTCTTCTGGGCCACCTGGAATGCCTCGTCGAAGCTCAGGCCCTCCAGCATCAGCAGCCGAATCAGCTCGGGGATGGACATGGCGGGGTGGGTATCATTCAGCTGCACGGCATAGTAATCGCCGAAGTGGCGCAGATCATTGCCATGGGCAATCTTGTAGGTGCGCAGCATATCCTGCAGGGAAGCGGAAGACAGCACATACTGCTGCTTGATGCGCAGGCGCTTGCCGTCCCAGGTAGAGTCGTTGGGGTACAGGACACGGGTGATGTCCTCGGCCTTGTTCTTGGCATCCAGTGCCCGCAGGTAGTCCTGGCTGTTGAAAGCGTCGAAGTTCAGCTCCTCCTCCGCCTCGCACTGCCACAGGCGCAGCGTGCCCACGTTCTGGGTGTCGTAGCCGATGATGGGCACATCATAGGGCACGGCCAGCACGGTGTGGTCGGGGAAGTGAATCTTCACAGTGTGGTTATACCGGCGGTAGGACCAGGGATCGCCGAACTTGGTCCAGTCGTCGGCCTTCTCCACCTGGTTGCCGTTGCCGTCAAAGCTCTGCTTGAACAGGCCGAACTTGTAGCGCAGGCCGTAGCCGGACAGAGGGATGTTGGTGGAAGCGGCGCTGTCCAGGAAGCAGGCAGCCAGACGGCCCAGGCCGCCATTGCCCAGAGCATCGTCCTCAATGTCCTCCAGGATGGCCAGGTCCACGCCCCGCTGGGCGAACAGCTCCTTCATCTCGTTCAGGATGCCCAGATTGAACAGGTTGCTGTAAACCAACCGGCCAATCAGGTACTCCGCAGAGATGTAGTAGGCCTTGCGCTGGGGCATCCGGGTCTTTTTGGACTTGCTCCAGTTGTCGGAAATGGCCATCATCACAGCCTGGCCCAGGGCCTCGTGCAGTTCCTGGGGGGTGGCGTCCTTCAAGGAGACGTCATAGGTGTACTTCAGTTGTGCCTCGGTCCATTTCAGGATGTTTTCACAATTCAGATTCATGTTTTCCGTTCTCCATTCCTCAAGCGGAAACCCGCTGTAACTATGATTTTTTCACGGGGGACAAGGGTCTGCCGGCAAGTTCGGCGGTGTTGAAACGATTCCAAATTTTTCCCACGTACCTTTAAAGAGTAATACGCTTTTGTGCTTTTGTCAAGCAAAACCGGGTACAAAACCCAGTTCCCCGCCCATTTTTGGCAGATTGATTAGATTTTGACCCAAATTTTCGTTAGATATACCCGTCTGTCCGAAGGATATCTCCCTGTGCATCCGAAAATTTTTGGTTAGGATTGCCAAAAATTTCCATATTCAAATCACCCTTCCCGTATCTTTGCCATAGCAGCCAGCGGCTGTTTTGGTGGATAAGGTCGTTTTTCGTTGGTGCGATCCAGCAGGTAATCCACACTGACCCCGTAAAAATCCGCAAGAGCGCAGAGCACCTCCGTTGGAATATCCCGTTTCCCATTTTCGTAATTGGAGTAGCACGCCTGTGTGCAGCGCAGATATGCTGCCAAATCCCCTTGCTTCAAATCCCGGTCCTCTCGCAGATCCCGTATGCGCCGGTACATTCCTCCACCCCATTTCGCTTTGCTTTCCACCAGTATATGCAAAACGAAATGTTATATTGATTTTTATAACGTATTGTTATATAATAGGTGAAGAATCCCTGGGAAAGGAGCCGTGAAAGGTTTGCTTTCCCTACTCAGATTTCACGGCCCCACTTTGGGAGGATAGGGCCTTTTTTCACAGGTTCGGCCCAACAGATAGTCCACGCTGACACCATAGAAATCTGCCAGCTTCTCCAGGGTTTCCACTGAGTAGTTCAGCACCCCCAGCTCATATTGCGAATAGGTATTCTGGCTGATTCCCAAGTATGCCGCAATCTGCTTCTGCGTATACCCATTATCAATACGCAGACTGCGGATATTTTCGTATTTCAAAATCTCATAACGCATAGCATCACCATGCAAACCATACAATATCTGAAATTGAGATATTGCATTTTATCTGAAAATCAGATAAAATCACATTATGATCTGCAAGGAGGAGGATTTTTATGCACGAAAATAGCAACACCCCCACGGAGCAGCTAGGCGAGTATTTCTATGACTGTCTCATTGGCCAGGTTCTGCCGGAATACAGCATTCCTTGGGTGGAAAATCTCTTTGAACCAGGGAAACCTTGCTACGAAAGCTACCAAAGTGCACTGGATGCCTACGCACGGCTTCGCCAACGTCTGGGGACAGAACCGGAGGACTCCGATGTGGAGCAGCTCATCGACCAGCTGCTCCAATACAGCCGGATCGTCGGGGTGCAGATGTTTGAATATGGCTGCAAATATCACATGCTCCTGGAAAACAATTCAAACTCAACTGTCTAACGATTGCAGTTACCCCGCATTCTCCAAAAAGAGGAATCCACATTTCTACCGGCATACGAAAAGCCCCGCCTTTCGGCGGGGCTCCAGACTGTCGAAAATCCCCCACGGGGCTTTTCGACAGGTTTTTGCAGTCTGCTGC
>CAUWNA010000094.1:0-3016 GCA_963560135.1 uncultured Oscillospiraceae bacterium
GCGCGCAGCAGACTGCAAAAACCTGTCGAAAAGCCCCGTGGGGGATTTTCGACAGACTAAGGACGCACCTGCTTTTGCAGCAGGTGCGTCCTGAATGTTGGGGAAGGGATTACCATTTCATGTAGTACATACCCAGCGCATCCCGCATGGCGAAGTAGTTGGGCAGGTTCCGCCATCCGCTGGCCACGGTGGCATCGCCGCTGGCCACCACGTGGGTGTTGGGCAGGGCGGTGGCGAGTCTGGCGGCAGCGGCCGGCCGGAAGATGCACCATACATTTTTCAGCCAGGGCATTTCAAACAGAGGCTCCACGTCGGCGCCGCTCTGGCCGATGTTCAGGTCCTCCAGAGCGGTGCAGCCCTGCAAGGGCGTGTAATCCCGGATGGGACTCCAGTCCAGCTCCAGGAATACCAGATTTTTGCAGTTGCTGATGGGGGTAATGTCCTGGACATTGGTGTGAGCCAGGATCAGGTATTTCAGATTGGGCATATAAGCCACAAAGTCGATGTTTTTCACAGCACCCTGGTGGCCCACGTCTATGGCGATCATATCCTCGCAGTAGCGCAGGTTGTATGTATCCTCGTCCCAGAACCGGGGTACATTGCCTTCCCGGCCGGGCATGAAGGAGGTGGCATCGGTGCGGGTGGGCAGGTATGGGCCGCAGTGGACGATCCACACCACCTTGTAGTCCTGGCGGACCCGATCCCGGTAGGCGGCCAGTTCGTCATTGTCCAGGCCGCAGTCACCCAAGAATACCTTCTGGGCCTTGGGGAAGTAGGACATGGCCTGCTCCACCTGCTCCACGCTGGTGAGGGTGGCCTTGGACAGGTCGATCTCGGTATCCTCGCTGGTTACCCGGACACCGCCCACATCCCACTCCCAGCTGATTTGAGCACCGGGGTAGGTCTGCTCCAGGGCCAGAATGCTCTCCGGCTCGGCCACGGGGTCAACCAGCCGCAAGGTTTTCATATTGGTCAGCAGCTTCAGCAGAGGCAGCTCCGCCTGCTGTATGGCGAGCAGCTCCACCTGCTGCATATCCTCCGGCACGGTCTGTTCGCCCACCTGGATGCCGAAGGCGATGCCGTTGTCATGGCAGTACTGCTGCAATTCCATCAGGTTGTCGCCGCTGCCTTTGGTGACATAGACCTGCTCCAGCCGGGGCAGGTATGGCAGATCGTCCATCTCACCCTGGGCAATGCCGCCCAGGGCGATCTGGGTGCTGTCGCTGGACCAGGATTCGCCGCCCAGAATAACGCCGTAGTGCACCTGCACCTCCGGCCGCTGCTGCTTCAGCTGGGCTAGCTGGGCGTAGTCGGTACAGTCCTGTGCCTCTACCTGCTCCAAATTCGGGAAGTGGGCCAAAACTGCCAAATCTTCGTCAGTCAGGGTGGTGACGGTAAGACTCTTGGTTTCCTGGGGATAACTCTGCCCCTGGAAGGGGATGTCCCAGTAAATCAGCGTCCCCGGCATCTTCTGCCGGAGCTTTTCGTAGTGGGCCATGCTGATCTCCTGCCCCCGCAGGTCCAGAACCGTCATGTCCTTGGGATACAGATGAAAATCCACAAAGTGAAAATGGGTAATGCACCAAATTACGCCGCCGATGACGGCGCACACCAGCACAGCCAGCAAGATGGCGGCCAGCATTTTCTTCTTCGTTTTCAACGCTCTGTCCTCCTGTATTTCCAATGTTTTCGCAGTTATTCGACAAGAAAGCCCATTACCCGCCGGGGAAAATCCTTAGCTTCGGCATAAAAGCCATGGCCGTATTGCGGGTACATCCACAGCCGGGCATTGGCGATCTCCCGGGCCAGCTGGTAGGAGCCTTCGCTGCCCAGCACCTGGTCCTTCTCGCCGCCCATGACCAAGGTGGGGGCGGAAATCATATTCAGCCGGCTGCGGCAGTCGTGGCTCATGCAGGCCTGGGCCTGCACGCAGAAGCGCTCGTAGCTCTTGGGCTTGCTCAGCCGGCTGGCTACGGGCACGGCCCATTTGGTTCGGTCTGCGTAGCGCTGGGTGTAGATGCGCTGCAAGTTGCTCTCCATCAGCTCCCGGTGCTCGCCCTGCTGGGCGAAGGCGATCCACTGATCAATGGTTTCCGTCAGCTGGGGATTTGGTCCGGGGCAGGTGGCCACCAGCACCAGCCGGCGCACCATTTCCGGCGCATCCGCTGCCAGATGCTGGGCAATCATGCCGCCCATGGAGATGCCCACCACATCCGCCCGGGGAATCCCCAGAGCCTCCATTGCCCGGCGCTGATCCCGGGCCATATCCCGGGTGGTGTACCCCCGGGGCATTCTGTTTTTTCGGCTGAAGGCGAACACGGTATATTCCTTGGCGAAGATGCGGTACATGGCTGCCAGAGGCATGGCCATGCCGTGTATGGTCCGTAGGCCATCCCCCAGCCCCGGCAGCAGAATCAGGGTCTTTTTCCCCGTTCCGAAGCGAACATAGTCCATATCCGTCCCGGGGAAGGGAATGCGTCCGTTTTTTGCCTTATAGAGCATTGTCGTTTCCTCCTTGCCCAGCTGCCGTGCCGCATGGATAATCTGCCGATAGTTTACCACATTTTTTCCAGCTTGTACAGCCGCCGGAGGGGAAAAACTCTGGAAGCAGCCAGCCGCTGGAAAAAAGGCGGCCTTCGCAGCCGCCTCAATACAATTAGCATACCATAATTTTATATCTATGTCAATCTTTCCCGGAGAATCTTTTGGAGTTCTCCCATTTGCACTGTTTATCACCAACTTATTTGTGGTGTTTTCCATCTTGCAAACCGGCCGATCCTGGACTATTATATAGATACAAAGAGGTGATCCCAATGTTCTAGTTACCTTGGATTTCGTGTGAAGCGGAATCAAGGGCCTGCGCTCCCGAACTTCTTCCGATGATATAAAGTTCACAGAGCCAATACGAAGAAAATTGAATACGGAAGCAATTCACCCATGCGGGAGGCGGCGCCTATCTTGAAGAAAGATTAACTATTAAAAGTCAACCCCTAAAATGAGCGGAGGTGGTTTTCAC
>CAUWNA010000095.1:0-2775 GCA_963560135.1 uncultured Oscillospiraceae bacterium
TACTCATTGTCAGGGTATTTTGCAGATCTTCTTGATGTGCTTATAGAAAAAAGTCAAAAAGGCATCTATATCAAGTTCTTTGTAAATAATATTGGTGCTCAGAAAAGTTTTGACAAACTTTGCCGATACAAAGGGCGATTCCTTCATATATATGATTTCCCTGGTGGACGCGATTCCATGGCCGCATTACACGCCAAAGTGATTTCAGTGGATCAAGAAAAAACATTGATCACTTCTGCCAACTTATCATATCACGGTCAAGAAGGAAACATAGAGTTAGGAACACTCGTGAAGTCTACTGAAATTGCAAAACAAGTTGATGATATTTTCACACATTTAATCTTCAACAAAGTGGTAAAAGAAATATAAAATATGTATCTCGTGTATCGCCAATAAACTGATTCGCCTTTTATAGATAGATTGTTTTTATTGAGCGCTGATATTTTTATATTCGTAAGCGTCAATTCTGAGCACGTTTTCCGTAAGCGTCAATTCTGAGCACGTTTTCCGTAAGCGTCAATTCTGAGCACGTTTTCCAGGTAGCACAAGCACTGGCGCCCCCTATAAATTCTCCTAAATATAAGCAATGGCGCCCCTGAGATCAACCTCAGAGGCGCCATTACTATTCACTTTGTGTGACACTCTGCCGGAGCATTCCAAGGCAGCAGATTTTTTACAACTTGGACATCCGTCAGATCCGCATCTTTTGCTGTCTTCAGCAGCCAGGTTAGGTATCGGTAAGGATCCAAACCATTCTCAATGGCTGTCTGGATCAGGCTGAACATCACGGCACTGCCGGAGGCTCCCTTGGGGGTGTTGGCAAACAGGAAGTTCTTCCGGTCTATGACGAAAGGTTTAATGCTTCTTTCTGCCCGGTTGTTGGAAATCTCCAGTCTGCCGTCTTTCAAATAATTGGTCAGGTAAGGCCACTGCTCTTTCAGGTAAGTAAACGCTTTGCCCAGTGCAGACTTCGGTGCTGCAGTCCTGGAATTTGCCCATGCAAACATCGCATCTAAAACAGGTTTTGCCTGCTTCAGACGCTCCGCATAACGTTGTTCTGCTGTTTTGTCCGCAATCTCCTGTTCTATTCCGAAAAGAAGGTTGCAGTAGGTTAATCCCTGGGATGCAGAACTGCCTTTTGCCTTGCCCTTAGGCAAGGACTTCGCTGCCTCGTCGAACTTTCTCCGGGCATGGGCCCAGCATCCAACGACAGTAATATCTTCTCCCAGGTCATGGTATCCGGCATAACCATCCGTATGGAGGTAACCCTTGTATCCGGCAAGGAATTCTTTCGGATGCTTTGCTCCCCGACCCGGCTGGTATTCATACAGAACAATAGGCTTGTTCGTATCACCACTGGTCCGGTACAGCCACATATAGCTGTCTGTCTGTGGCTTCTTTCCCGGCTCATGGAGCACCTGCAGCGTGGTTTCATCTGCATGGAGGACATCTCTTGAAAGAAGCTCTTTGTGCAGCTGTTCATATACGGGTGTCAGGTAATCTTCCGTTGCTTTCAGGATCCAGTTGGACATGGTCTGGCGGCTCAGGTGGATACCTTTCCGGTTCATCTCCTGTTCCTGCCGGTACAGCGGAGAACCCATGACGAATTTCTGGGTCATGATATGGGCAATGGCTTCCGGCGTGGCAAAGCTTCCGGGAATGATGTTCTTCTCCCTGGGTGCTTTCACAACGGGAGTTTCGATATCTTCCTTGTTGCAGTTCTGGCAGGCGTAGGTGTAGTAGACATCTTCCCGGACTACCATCTGAGCAGGGATAATCTCCAGCGTCCGCACAACTTCCTTTCCAATTTCGGCCATGGTATCGCCGCACTGAGGGCATACCAGATCCCCACCCTCAAGGCGGTGCTCTACCTGTTTGGTGGTCATGCCTTCCGGGATGTTGTCTAGCGTATATTCGTGCTTCTTGTGCCGCTTGTGAGCTGCCACGACGGTAACATTCTCTTCTGCTTCTTTCTCTGCAGCAGAAAAAACTTCGGCTTCATTGAACAGGAAACTCAGCTGCTCCATAAGGGTATGAAATCTGTTCAAGGCGATTCTGGACACGCACAGATGAAGATGGTTGCAGATGTGTATTCCCATATCATCGACGAGGATCGACGGTTGAATGCCAGACGCTTTGAAGAAGCCTTCTATTCCGGGCATAAGACAGAGGAAGATCTGGATGGACTTCATGTTCATACCATCGAAGAAGCTGCAAGTCCCCAGCCTGCTGAACAGGAAAGCGATCAAGAACTTCTGATGCGGTTGCTTACCAAGTCGCCTGAGATGGCAGCCCTATTAAAAACGCTGGCCAAGAGCCTGTAAACTATAAAAGCAAGGTTTGATCTCACCGTCATACCTTGACCATATAAACCTCGCCATCTTCCGCTGAGATAAACACCGAACCCTTTTTCAGATGTCGCTCCAAAATATATCTGCCCCGCTTGCATTGTTTCCAGCCTGCTACGATTTGGGCATATTCCTTCGGCAGTTCTACTGCAGCAAGATATTCCTCTATGACTCCGGTGTGTGACCACAAATAGTCCGCAATTGCTTTGGCATCGCATGCATCGACACCTTTCGCTTGGTCTATCGTCTCCGCTTCGGGACACACATGGTACTTCCTGTTCACAAAATCCAGCAGTGGAAACCACAACCGGAAAAAAAGCTCAGCATCAGATCGTTCCAGTCTCATATCTTGCTGCTAATTATGTGAATACAATTTTACTTCTTCTTAATTTCAATCAAAAATCCCTTTCCCTGTTTTAATTCCTTC
>CAUWNA010000096.1:0-2586 GCA_963560135.1 uncultured Oscillospiraceae bacterium
GCGCGCAGCAGACTGCAAAAACCTGTCGAAAAGCCCCGTGGGGGATTTTCGACAGTCTGAAGGCCACTGCCCAATTTCTCGGGCAGTGGCCTTACTATTTATTCAGATTATTCAGACAGATACAGGTTCAGATTTTTCACCGCCTGCTTGGCAGCTTCCTCCGGGGTGAGTCTGCCGTTGAGGCACTCGCTCACCTGGTCCAGAACCATCTGGCGGATGATGCGGTTGGTCAGCGCCGGGGTGGTGAGGTTGTCTACCCAGCCTTTCAGCTCCTGGCGGCGGCTCTCATCGGGCCACACACCGTTCACTTCTATGTAGTTGCCCTCTGCATCCGAAGAACTCATGGTCATTTCACTGACCTTGTCCTCGGCGATCTGCTGGTCAAACACCGCCTGATTCACCGGGAAACCGTTCTGGATCGTCTCCTGGCCCTCCCGGCTCAGCATGTAGCTGATGAAGTCCAGAGCCGCCTGCTGGTTGGCGCTGGTGTTCAGCACGCCCATGATCCGCTTGGGCAGGAACACGCCGCTGCCCTGCAAGCTCACGGGGACTGTTTCATACCCCTCCAGCTGATCGTCACCGGCCAGCGCCCAGGACCAAGACTCCACGCCTTCCAGCGTACCAGAGGTGATGCACTGGGCACCCATAAGCACCATCATAGCGCCGCTGAGTCCGGTATAGTCGCCGGGGACGTAATCCGTGCCCTCTGCCATCCACTGATTCAGCATGTCCGCATTGGCCTGACGGTAGTCTGCATCCACTGCGTAGACCTGCTGCATGGCGGCATAGAACTGAGCCAGCTTTTCCTGGTCCAACGTTCCGTCCTCCCGCACCCAAGCGGCAGAGCAGCTGTCATAGAAAATGTCCGCCATCATCACCGGCAGGATGCCGTTGATTACCGTCTGGGTCTTGGTGTTCTCCTCCTTGGCCTGCTGCAAGGCTGCCACCAGGGAATCCAGGTCGTGAATCTGGCTGACGATGTGGCCCGGGCCGTACATAGCCGGAAGGGCAAAGCTGGTAGGCAGCGCACAGACCTTGCCGTCCTTTGCATAGCAGTGGCTCACCTGTTTCAGCAGCGGCTCTTTCAGCGCCGGAGTCAGGTCGATTAGCAGCTCCTTATCCAGGAAGGTGTCCAGATTCATGCCATCCAGCCGAATCAGATCCGGGCCTTTCCCTGCCAGAATCTGGGTGTTCAGGGTGCGCACGGCATCGGCTTCCGTCATGCCGTCCTCACCGCTCAGGCCCACTTCCAGGGTGATGGACACATCCTGATGGGCTTTCTGATACTGAGAAACCATCTGCCGCAGATTTTCGTCCTCATACAGGGTGTACAGCCGCAGCTGGGTGCCGGCCTGGGTGGGAGCATCCTGGTCATACACATAATGATACAGCATCGCCTCGCCGCCGCTGCTGCCGCCCAGCACATAGAAGCTGTTGTCCGGCTTTCCGGTAATCGCAGTCGGGTAGAACGTGGGGTCGCCCAGAGAGGTTCTGGCCCCATCCACCAGCATTTCCGTAACACTGCCGCCAGGCACATAGCTGTAAAGGCCTTCATGGGTAGTAAAGAACAGATAGCCGTCACTGTTTTCCCAGAAGCTGACCTTGGGAAGCATGCCCTCGGTGTGTTTCAGGGATTCACTCACCTGCTCAGCCAACACGCCGTCCAGCGGAGTCAGGCCGTCCTGCCCCAGGCGGTAGCCTGTATCCCGGGTCAGCACCACATCGGCACCGGCCAATCCCATGATGAACAGGCCCAGGTCGTTGCGATTTTCGCCAAAGGTGTTGCTCTGGCTGTCCAGTTCCAGCAATTCGTCAAACATGCGCACCGCTTGCAGCTTGCCGTCGGCAGTAAAGTCACAGCCGGTCACCAGCAGCACTTCCGCCGGATCTACGGTCATGCCGTCCAGGGACAGCTCCCGGGCCGTGCCTTCCGGGTCTACCATCCACAGGTGGTGGGTATAGGTCTTATCCTCCGGGTTTTCCTGGTAGGTGGCACAGAACACCGAACCATCCGGAGACAGGGCCAAATTGCTGGCAATGATGCCGCTCTGGCCGATTTCCTCCGGCAGGGTCTGGGAGTCCTCCCACTCCGTGCCGTCCGCATTGGTGGTATGCAGCAGGACCGTCGCTTCATCCTTTCCCACTGCCACCCGGATGCGGCCGTCGTTCAGCTGCACCATATCCAGGGCATACCCGCCCTCCGGCAGGGGCATCTCCTGCTCCACATACCGCCCCTTGGCCGTAGATTCCTTCGTCGGCTCCTGGCTCAGGTCGGTGACCGTGGTTTTTCCACAGCCGCTGAACATCCCCAGCACCAGCACACCCGCCAGCGCCAGGGAGAAAATGCGTTTTAACATGGTTTCATAACCTCCTTGTTAAGATGCCCCCATCATACCCGCCCAATCTCTAACCCACCTCTAATCCCTCACCGCTAGACGAGACAAGGAGGGCTTTTGCTTGGTACGATTCTTAGGAAAAGGCTTCTCCCTTGGGAGAAGCTGCAGACCGTCGAGAAACCCCAGTTTTGCGTTAGGCGGAACTGGGGTTTTGAGCATATTGTGGCCAAAATATGAGGATATGCAAAAG
>CAUWNA010000097.1:0-2411 GCA_963560135.1 uncultured Oscillospiraceae bacterium
TCCGCTGGATGATGGACAACATTTTCATCCGCACCGACCCTGCCGGAAACATCAAACCGGACAAGGAGAAGTCTACAGAGAAAATCGATGGTGCTGTGGCAACGATCATGGCACTTGACCGTGCCATCCGCTGTGGAAACGATAACGGAGCTTCGGTCTATGATAGCCGTGGGCTGTTGTTCATTTGAGGCCCATCGCCAAAATATCAGTCGAATAAAGTCTGAAACTCTATTATTCAGCAGAGTTTCAGACTTGCATCTCCGAAACTATTGACTTTTTTGATTTTTCGGGTATAATAGAATCAAGAAAGTCAGGAGGTGCATTATGGCTGAATTGATCAACCGCCCCCAATATCTGAATCAGCTGATTCAAAACAAAGATGTGGATCTGGTGAAGATCGTTACAGGTATTCGCCGCTGCGGAAAATCGTCCTTGCTGGATCTGTTTCATCACTATCTGTTGGAGAACGGCGTGCCGGATTCCCGGATCGTTCACATGAACATGGAATCCTTGCGTTACCGTGACCTGAACAATTACCTTTCTTTTTATGATTATGTCAGCAAGCAGATAGCTAAAGACGGAAAGACCTACCTTATATTCGATGAACTGCAGACTGTAGAGCATTGGGAAAAAGCAATCGAGTCCTTCCGCTTGGATTATGATGTAGACATTTATATCACGGGTTCCAATGCCTATCTGCTGTCCACGGAATTTTCTACGCTGCTCTCCGGCAGATATGTAGAGATACGGGTGCTGCCGCTGTCCTTCAAGGAGTTTTTGGACTTCTACGAGTTTGCCACCGATGTGACAATGGACGAAAAGTTCCAGAAGTATCTCCAGTTCGGAGGGATGCCGATCCTGAGAGAATACAAGTTCAACGAAGCGAGAAGCAATCAGGCACTGGAAGGTATCTATTCGACCGTGGTGCTGCGTGATATTTTGCAGCGCAATAATGGCACAGATCAAGCCATGCTTCAAAAAATCATGCTGTTTTTATGCTCCAATATCGGCAGCATCACTTCTCCGAACAGCATCGGAAATGTACTCTCCAACGAGGGCGACATTCAAACCGGTAAGCAGAAGAACATTGCGGGGAAAACGGTGGATAAATATATTTCCATGCTCCGCAATGCGTTTGTATTCTTCTCTGTCGGTCGGTATGATGTAAAAGGAAAGCAGCTGCTCAAAACTCTTGGAAAGAACTATATCATCGACATGGGTTTTCGCAATATGCTTCTGGGCTACCGAGATGCAGACCGCGGGCATATCATTGAGAATATCGTATTTCTGGAACTGCTGCGCCGTGACTATCGGGTATATATCGGGAAGGTCGGAGAGACGGAGGTCGACTTCGTTGCGGAAAAGCCGAACAACAAGGTATATATTCAGGTAACGGAAAGTATGCTTTCCGCGGAGACCCGTGAACGGGAGCTTCGTCCGCTACGTATGATTGGGGATAACTACGAAAAAATCGTGCTTTCTATGGATCGCAGTTTCATTAATTCCTATGATGGCATAAAGTCACTGAATTTGATTGACTGGCTGCTCAGCGAATAAGCACTGCATTTTCGGAGCAAAATCAAAAGTTTTTGCAGTTCAAGTCGGAAACTTTGCAAGAACCGATTATCATAGAAAATGAAACAAGCAGGCATATACTGAGCCGTTATTTCAAATTGGAATGCCGAATTGAAATAAGAGCCAAAATATCTGAATAATTCAAAGCATCTGTTCATATGAGCAGGTGCTTTTCTTTTGCTCATTTTGAAGGAGAGTGATTTAAGTGGGTATCTTTTCAGGGCTTTTCAAATCCAGAGACAAGCCTCAGAACCGCACATCGGGCAGCAACTACGCCTTTTTCTTCGGTGGAACGACCTCTGGCAAAGCGGTGACAGAACGCTCCGCCATGCAGATGACTGCCGTGTATTCCTGTGTCCGCATCCTGTCTGAGGCTGTGGCGGGGCTTCCGCTGCACCTATACAAATACACGGACAGCGGTGGCAAGGCAATGGCGCTCGATCATCCGCTCTACCGCTTGCTCCACGATGAGCCGAACCCGGAGATGAGCTCTTTCGTGTTCCAGGAAACACTCATGACACATCTGCTCCTCTGGGGCAACGCCTATGCGCAGATCATCCGCAACGGTAAGAACGAGATTGTTGCTCTGTACCCGCTGATGCCCAACAAGATGTCCGTGGACAGAGACGAAAACGGTCGGCTGTACTACACCTATTACCGTGGCTCGGACGAAGCTATAAAATATAAGGAATTCTCCGTAACGCTTCAGCCTTCGGATATTCTTCACATCCCCGGCTTGGGCTTTGACGGCTTGGTGGGCTACAGCCCTATCGCCATGGCGAAGAACGCCATCGGCATGGCTATCGCCTGTGAGGAGTATGGTGCAAAGTTCTTCG
>CAUWNA010000098.1:0-1832 GCA_963560135.1 uncultured Oscillospiraceae bacterium
GTGAAAACCACCTCCGCTCATTTTAGGGGTTGACTTTTAATAGTTAATCTTTCTTTGTATTTAGTATACCGAAAAAGAAATTAAGAAGGGAAAAAGATTCGTCGCCAGAAATAAAGCTGGTATAAAGATTTTGCCAAAGGGCAAAGGAGGAGCACTATGCAGAACCAATTTATCCGCACCCAGATGCTGCTGGGCGAGACGGCCATGGAGCGGCTGGACAAGGCCCGGGTGGCTGTTTTTGGCCTGGGCGGTGTAGGCGGCTATGTGGTGGAGGCCCTGGCCAGAGGGGGCGTGGGGGCGCTGGATTTGGTTGACAACGACACCATCAGCCTGTCCAATCTGAACCGCCAGATTCTGGCCACCCATTCCACCCTGGGACTTTCTAAAGTGGAAGCTGCCCGGCGGCGGGTGCTGGATATTTTCCCCCAGTGCCAGGTGCGCACCCATGAGGTGTTCTACACCCCGGAGACGGCAGGGGAATTTGACTTTACCCAGTATGATTATATCGTTGATGCCATCGACACCGTCACCGGCAAGCTGGCCCTGGCCCAGCAGGCAGCGGAAGCGGGTACGCCCATCATCAGCTGCATGGGCACCGGGAACAAGCTGGATGCGGCGGCATTCCAGGTGTCGGACATTTCCAAAACCAGCATGTGTCCCCTGGCCCGGGTGATGCGCCGGGAGCTGGGCAAGCGGGGCATCCGGCACATGAAGGTGGTCTACTCCCAGGAGGAGGCCCTGCACCCCACCGGTTGGGAGGAGGAAGCCGCCGCCATCGGCAAGCGGCAGATTCCCGGCAGCGTGTCCTATGTGCCGGGGGCAGCCGGGTTGATTCTGGCGGGAGAGGTTCTACAGGACCTGGCCCTGGGCCGGGTGTAAGGGGGAACTGCCATGCGTTGGGATTGCCACATCCACATGGTGCTGGATGGTGAAAACTGGCGGCAGGCCATCGCCCGGCACCGGGACGGCGTTCAGGAGGCTTGGGTGCGGCAGCAGCTGGAAACCTACCAGGCCCTGGGCTTTGGCTACCTGCGAGACGGCGGCGACCGCTGGGGTGTGGGAAAGCTGGCAAGGGACCTGGCTCCAGAATATGGGATCACCTACCATACGCCCCTGGCGCCGCTGTGCAAGGCGGGGCATTACGGCGGCTTCATCGGCCAGCGCTATGAAACCTTGAAGGAATATGCCGCCCTGGTGGCAGAAAAACGGCGGCAGGGTGCGGATTTTGTGAAGATCATGATTTCCGGCCTGATGGATTTTGACCGTTTCGGTGTGCTCACCGAGGAGGGGCTGAACGAGCAGACCATCCGGGAGCTGGTACACATCGCCCACCAGGAGGGCTTTGCCGTCATGGCCCATGCCAACGGGGCACGGACGGTGGAGGCGGCGGCTTGGGCTGGGGTGGACTCAGTGGAGCACGGGGCGTATCTGGATGGGGATGCCCTGGCGGCTATGGCCCAGGCGGGGACGGTGTGGGTGCCCACCCTCTCTACCATTGGAAACCTCCGGGGCCGGGATCGGTTTGACCAGGGAGCTGTGACGGCAATTTTGGACAGCGCCATGGAAAATGTCCAAAAGTTTGCCAGCCTGGGGGGCCTGCTGGCCCCGGGTACCGATGCCGGAGCCTGGGCCGTGCCCCACGGCAGTCTGACGGAATATGCTCTGCTGGAACAAGCCCTGGGGCCGGAGTGGGAAACCATCCTGTGCACCGGAGCGGAGGAAATCCGCCGTCGGTTTTCGTAAAATAAAAGGGTCGGCTGCGCTGTGCAGCCGACCCTTTTTAGGCTGTCGAAAATCCCCCACGGGGCTTTTCGACAGGTTTTTGCAGTCTG
>CAUWNA010000099.1:0-1772 GCA_963560135.1 uncultured Oscillospiraceae bacterium
TGCGGTTTCGATTTTGGACAGGGCCGCCTCGTATGCGACGATTTGCGCCCGTTCATACTCCCGCTGCGCAGCATCCAGCTTCTCCCAGGGCTGCCATGGGGCAATCATCTCCCCGGCGAACTCCACCCCGTCCTCCCGTGTCCAGGTCTGCCCGGCAGGGACGAAGCGGTAGCCCTCGATGTAGGCATCGCATTTGCCGACGAAAAAATCGGTCTCCACAGTGGTCAGGCCGCCGGTGTCCGCCAGGTGGCATTTGAAGTTGGAATCTATGTAGATTTTCATAATTACACCACCTTAACTTTCGTAATCGTTGTTGCAGCCTCAAATGAATAGCCACCACCAGTCGGATGATTACTGTCGACATTCTCGAAATAGCCAACGCATATAGTGTGGAGGCCGGTTACATTTGACACATCTAGCTTATCTGCCGCTGCTCTCGACGTAAATCCATCAATGCCAACACTAAGATGGCTCATATTCGAAGCAGCAACCTCGATTGTTTTGTACCCTGTCAAATCAACTTTCTCTTTTGTTTGTACATAATTGTTACCTCGGCATCGATATGCATTAATGTACAAGTCGATGCCCTCTTTTTTTATATTGCATGTGCTAGAAACTCGATGGTGTCCAGAGCCAGGTCCCTCAGAATAAACGTGATTATTATTGTGATTTTGCCACGTAAAACTTCCCGGAAGAACCTCGATCTCATACGCCAACACCACATTCTCAACCTGCCCATCCCTGGTGATGGTCACGGTTGCGCTTTTTTGTTTCCCGCCGTCGGCAATCGCTTGATTTTCCAAATTTATCACCTCAACTGTCATTTTAGTTTTATACCAAAATGACATTATTTATATATACATTACAGTTCTTTTCACCATAAAAGCCGCTCTCAAAATGGAACACAATATGGTGATTTCCATTAACGTTTGACAAATCAACCGATAACGTTGAATAACTCCCCGAATTCTCAGTAATGCTTACTTCACTGACAAACCCCGCATCGGTGGTAGATGTACTCGCACCTATACGCACGTAATCGAAACGCTTCACTGGCTTAATGTCAAACTTTAAGGCGGTGTAGTCAGTAAGATCTATTTTATTTTTTGTATATGCGCTTCCTCCGCAGCTTCCGCCCCCTACGGACGTGACGTGCATTTGTCCGCCATCATTATAATTTATCGCAGGGACGGCATCTAGCGATGCACCAGCCATACCAAAACCGCCGGTAATTTCGTTAATAGTTCCGTTGGAATATAGAACGACTTCGTAAGCTATAGTCGTGGCCACTGTCTGCCCATCCGATTCAATCTTTACGACTACGCTCTTAGTTTTACCCCCCCCGATTGTCGAAGCAGTTACAGTCCACTCGCCCGCATTGGGCACGATGCAAGTCCATGTTCCGCTGGTATCCGGGGCAGTTAGGGTAATTTCGCCGCATGTCGCCGTGCATATAGAACCTGCGGGATACGTGACGTTAATAGTTGCCCTGAAATAGGAAGCAATGTCCTCGTAATCCGCAACGATTTTGATATCCATTTCCGCTGGCAGATTGCTGTCATTACGCATAACCCGGTGCCAAGTGCCAGTACTAAGGCCACGAAATACCGCCTTTCCATTTTCACCTGTTACTTTCTCCCTGGTTTTCCCGTCTTTAGACAGCGTTATTTTATTGCCCGGCCCTGGGGACACAACCGTAAGCGTTGCGCCATATCCCCCGCCAGACTGCCCGCCGATATTGCCAATGATACTCATAGCTGCACCTCGATTCG
>CAUWNA010000100.1:0-1673 GCA_963560135.1 uncultured Oscillospiraceae bacterium
ATATCATAGATAACGGAAAAAGCCTAGCTTTGTTGAGCTTTTTCGACAGTCTGAAACCGCCCCGAACGGGGGCGGTTTTAGACTGTCGAAAATCCCCCACGGGGCTTTTCGACAGGTTTTTGCAGTCTGCTGCGTGCATAATTTGTCCGCCCGTGGCGAACAAATTCCACACTTGCAGCCTGATAAGTATTTTCGCCCAGGTACACGCCCCGGTCGAAAATGGATTTGACTTTATTCGCCGCTACGGCGGCGAACTCTGCGAGGCACTTTTTGAAAATCTGAAACCGCCCCGAACGGGGCGGTTTTGGTACGTGCAGGAGCGGCTTCCTTGACTCTCCCAGAGGGAGAGCCGAGTTGGGTGAGTTTCGCTCGTGGGTGCGTTTTATTTTGGTGCATTCAATTCGGAACGTTTCGCTGCCCCTCATCCGTCTCGCCTGCGGCGAGCCACCTTCCCCCGAGGGGGAAGGCTTGGGTGGGGTGGAACTTGGTGGGTGCAGAGGTGAACCAACGTGGGCGGCGGGGGTAGCCAGCGCCCTACGAAAGGTATGTTCCCTTTCCTCCAAACTATTGAGCTGTAACGAACCGGGTGACACCCAGAGGTGGTGGTTTACTGCCAGGGTAGCAGGCTCGTAATTGTCAGCGGCCACTGGCCGCCTCGCAATTGACAGCGGCGGCACGCCGCCACTGGCCGCCTTGCCGTAAATATAAGGAAATCTTAAACTTCTGAAAAGGACTTCCTAAACTTTTTGTGATATAATGACACCATTACAAAGGATGGTGACCGATATGAAAGGAAAGAAAAGTCTAATTCTTTTGGTGGTTGTTCTGGCGGTGCTGCTGGGCGGGCTGATGGGGGCCAAGCCGCTTTACAATTTTTACCGGGATATCTCCTTCGACTGGGTGGAGCGCAGCGAGACGGAGAAGGAAATCAAAGCCTTTGCTGAGGAACATGACTTGTCCTATGGTGAGTATCCCCAGTTTATCATCGACCTGTACGAGCGCAACCCGGAGACTAGGGACTTTGTGATGAACTATCCCCTTCGGGAAAAGCAGGAGCCGGACTTGAGCGGCTATGACCGCAGCCAGGGCGTGCCCCTGTTTTTGCAGTGGGACCCAGTGTGGGGCTATGACGAATACGGCAGCAGCTGCATCGGCATCACCGGCTGCGGCCCTACCTGCCTGGCTATGGTGGGGTATTACCTTACAGGGGATGAAAACATGACCCCGGGGCAGATTGCCAAATTTGCCCAGCGCAACGGCTACTACGAAAAGGGGTATGGCTCTTCCTGGACCCTCATCAGCGAGGGCGGCGTGAAGCTGGGCCTGGCGGTGCAGGAGCTGCCCCTGGTGAAGGGAAAAATCACCGCTGCCCTGGAAGACGGCAAGCCGGTGATCCTGGCCCTTGGCCCGGGAGATTTCACAACCACCGGCCACTATGTGGTGCTCACCGGTGTGGAGCAGGGCCTGTTCCACCTAAATGACCCCAACAGCGCCGTCCGATCCAAAATGCTGTGGAGCTATGAGCAGCTGGAAAACCAGATCCGCAACATCTGGGCCATCAGCGTGGAAAACTGACGAAATCCGAACGCTGCAAATCAAATTTTCCGCCAGCCTGATGCTGATATAGTCCCCTTAGAGTAGACACTCGAAATAACAAAAATTTCGAGACTACC
>CAUWNA010000101.1:0-1598 GCA_963560135.1 uncultured Oscillospiraceae bacterium
CGCCGACAATACTTGGCGGGCGACTGCCTGGGAAGATAGGTAATGCCAACACAAACATTCCCCCTTAGCTCAGTCGGTAGAGCGACGGACTGTTAATCCGCAGGTCGTTGGTTCGAGTCCAACAGGGGGAGCCATAAAAGAAACCTCTTAAGTCTACCAAGACTTGAGAGGTCTTTTACTTTATATTGTTCAGAAAACACCTTGTTTTGTGGGTAATAAGAAACACAGCAGGAGCTAGAGCAGCCGATCGGGCTGCACAGGCTCCTGCTTTTTTGCGTTTTGGGGTAAATTCCCGTGTAACTTTTGCGAAATTACAGCTCAACAATGAATTTGGAAAAATGTAGCCTCTGTTGGACTCGAACCAATAAATCGACACTTGTCCGTAAAAAGTGACAGGACATAACTTGTAATTTGTACTAATTGATGCTATACTATTTACTGAGTTATTGTAACTTTTTCACGCTGTCGGAGGTGGAGTATGGCACAGGATAATTGCCAGAAGATAAAACTGCTGAAGCTGTTGGAATTGCTGCGGCAGGAGACTGATGGGCAACACCCGCTGTCGACAAATGCAGTATGCTCTAAGCTGGCTGGCATGGGTATAACATGCGATCGCCGGACACTGGCAAAGGATATTGCTTTGCTGAATGAGCAGGGCTACGAGGTCATGTGGACTTGGGTAGGCAAGGAAAAAGGTTATTATATCGAGGATCGCAGTTTCTCCGTCCCTGAATTGAAAATATTGATTGATGCGGTGCAGGCAGCCAGTTTCATTACTGATAAAAAGACAGCAGAACTGATTGATAAGATCGCTGATCTGGGCGGCAGCCACCGCGCTGATATTATGAAGAACAACATGGTTTGCTTCAATACCCGGAAGCATAGCAACGAAGCAATTTATTACAATGTCGGATTTCTGGAGGATGCGATCCAGCAGCAGAAAAAGGTCATTTTCTACTATTATGATCTGAATGAAAATGGCGAAAAGGTTTACCGGCGGCAGGGGCATCATTATGTGGTTGAGCCAGTTGCGCTGGTATTCAATGAAGATAATTATTATTTGATGGTCTATAGCGCCAAGCATGATAATACTGCAAACTACTGCGTGGATAGAATGGAGAAGGTCGAGATCATTGATGATTCCATCTGTAAAAAGGCGCTGGCCTTGCGGGATAGTATTAGTGGCTACACCGAGCAGGCATTCAAAATGTACGGTGGGCAGCTGCAGGAGATTACGATTCAATTTGAGAATTGTCTGATTGGCGCAGTGTACGATAAGTTTGGTGAGGACACCCAGATGCGTAGGATCAGTGATACCGCCTGTGAAGCCACTGTAGCCGTTCAGATCAGCCCTACATTCTGGGGATGGATATTCCAGTTCGGTAGTTTAATGCGAATAATATCACCTCAAGCACTTATTTCAGAGTATGCCAGTATTATAAATAGGTTGTGCGGTATCGCACAATAGGAGAGATAGAATGAAAGTAGCAATTATTGATGCTGATTTGATTGGCCGATGGAGGCATCGTTTTCCTAATCTAGCATGATAAACTCGGATTTTCTATCCACAACTATTTCTTTGCCAAGGCATTGGATCA